>DAONAJ010000017.1:0-62625 GCA_035400945.1 Spirochaetota bacterium | reverse complement strand
AGGCTCGGGGGGAGGCTGCACGAGGGGGCCGGCATCCTGGGCATCGACGTGATCGACCGCCACAACCGGGACCGGTTCCTCCAGACGGCCCGCTCCATGGACTATCGGGGGACCTTCATCCACGGGCACGCGGACCTCATCAGGGACACGGCGAGGCTCCTCGCGCCGGAGGGTACCCTCATTTTCAGCACCAACAGGACTAAATTCAGGATGGATGCAGGTGCCCTTAACGGGCTGACGGCGGAAGACATAACAGAGGATACGATCCCCCGGGATTTTGAGAGAAACAGGAGGATCCACTCCTGCTGGCTGATCCGGCGCGGTGAATCCGGGTCGGAGAAAAAGGCCGGGCCCAAAAATCGGATTGTGTCTTGAAATTAATTTCTTGATTTTTCAGATTCACCTTCATCTATTGTTTGGTGAGGATACCATTTTTGTGACAAGGACATGACAATGATTGCGAAGGCCATTTCGCGGGTTATACTGTTTCTCGAAGATTACGCAACGTATATATTCCTCTTTCTGCTGGCACTCATCCCTACTTCTGAAGCGGTGGTCAGGATATTTTTCAAAACAGGGATTCCCGATTCAAGCAATTACCTTCAGCACATGGTACTCTGGATTACCTTCGTCGGGGGCATGATTACATCGCGGGAGAGAAAGCACCTTTCCCTGGCTGCCGGCGTCGAGCTCATGAAGGATTCGGTGAAAATATGGTTTAAAACGCTGAGCTCCTTCATCTCGGCGACGATCTGCATCGCCTTTGCGTGGAACGCCCTGTCGTTGGTGCTCATCGGCTTCGATTCGGCGAAAAAAGTCGGGTTCTTTCCGATTCAGCTGGCCACTATTATAATGCCGATCGGTTACGCCATCATCGCGGTCAGGTTTATAACGACCCTTCCGGGGAGCAGGGTGCAGAAGGTCATCGCGGGCGCTGGCGTCCTGGTGGGCACGTTCCTGTCGCTTTCGCAGATCGGCACCATTATCGGTGCCTTTTCGACTTCGGTGCTTGAGTCGTTCCAGCCGGTGATCACCGCCACGGTCGGGATCATCCAGGCCCTGTCGCTGCCCCTGATCATCATCCTGGTGGTCTTCGCCTTTCTCGACACGCCTATATTTATAGTCCTGGGCGGGATTGCCTACCTGTTTTTTATGCGCTCAGGAGGTTCGCTTGAAATCATTCCGAGTGAAGCCTATACCATGCTCACCGATCAGTCCATCCCGACCATTCCCCTCTTTGCCCTGGCCGGTTTCATCCTTTCCGAAAGCAAGGCGGGGGAACGTCTTATACGGCTTTTCCGCGCTTTTTTCAGCTGGATGCCGGGCGGCATGGCCATAGCCGTGGTCCTGGTCTGCGCGTTTTTCACCACCTTTACCGGGGCGTCCGGCGTAACGATCCTTGCCCTGGGGGGGATTCTTTCATACCTTCTCATAAACAGCGGCAAGTATTCCGAAAATTTCACCTACGGACTTTTAATAGTCTCGGGCAGCATCGGCCTTTTATTCCCGCCAAGTCTTCCCATCATACTATACGGGGTCGTGGCGCAGGTCAGCATTAAGAAGCTCTTTCTGGCAGGAATCATTCCCGGATTATTCATGGTCGTCTGTCTTTCACTCATGGGCGTGTTTGTGGCGGTGCGGGGCAAGCTCGAACGGCACCCCTTTGATTTCAAGGAGGCGCTATCCTCCATTCGTGAAGGGATATGGGAGCTCATGCTTCCCGTTATGATAATCGCCGTCTATTTCAGCGGTTTAGCCACCCATGTCGAAACAGCTGCGCTTACAGTCCTGTATTCCCTGTTTATAACCCTTGTTGTGCACCGGGACTACAAGCTCAAGGAACTGGGCAGGGTCGTCATCAACTGCGTGCCGATCATAGGGGGGATCCTGATAATCCTTGCCCATGCCCGGGGGCTTTCATATTACATTGTCGATGCCGAGATTCCCATGCAGCTCACGGCATGGTTCAGCAGCCATGTGCATAATAAATATTTTTTCCTCTTGATGCTCAACGTGGGGCTTTTAATTGTGGGCTTTTTCATGGATATATACTCGGCGATCATGGTGGTTGTGCCTCTCATTATCCCGTTGGGGGCTCTCTTTGGAATTGATCCGGTCCACATGGGTATAATTTTCCTGGCCAACCTGGAGCTGGGTTTCAGCCATCCTCCCATCGGTCTGAACCTCTTTATGGCGTCGTACCGGTTCAAGCAGCCCCTGACACGGATCTACTGGCAGGTACTGCCGTTTCTCTTCGTGCTGTTGTTCACGGTGCTGGTCATTACCTATGTGCCGCACATGTCAACGATCCTGACCAGTTTGGTGGAATAAAAAAGGCGCGAGTTTAAACCCGTGCCTTTGGGAAATCATCATCAGTGGTTCGCATGGTGTTTATAACCCCCCATGCTGATTATTTTTCGCGGTATTCCTTGAGGTATCCCTTCAATCTTTCCAGCAATTCCTCGGGAAAGGTTTTACCGACATAGGCGTCCCATCCTTTGTGCGCCTCCTTTTCCCAGAGCTTGGCGCCGTCTCCGGGCACGGGGTGGATCTTGAGGCCGTGCTTCAGCATCGTGTCGATGGCGCTCTTTTCGAGGGTAGTGGTCTCTGCGAAGAGGCCGTCAACGATCTGCCTGGCCGATTTGACGAGCTTCGGCCTGATGTCTGCGGGAATTTCGTCCCAGGTCTTCTTGCTTATCACGATGCCGCCGATGAGCGGTGCGACCTGGATGCCGCACATGTGCTTGGCTATGCCGAACCACTGGAAGGACGCGGCCACCAGGGGCGGCGCATAGAAGGCCTCCACCATGCCGTTCTGCAGGGCCGTCATCAGGTCGTTGGTGGCCAGGGGTATCGCGTTGTATCCCATGACACGCCAGGCCTGGAGCAGCTCCGCGTCGCCCTCGGCCACCGACAGCTTGAGCGGCTTCAGGTCCCGCGGGTATACCACCGGCTTGGTGGAAAAGAAATTGATCCACCCGGCCTTGGACCATACCACGACTGAAAACCCTTTCTTCGCGATGAGCTTTTCGAAATAGGGGGTCGATCTTTTCATCAGGTAATCGAGCTCCTTGTCGTTGCGCACCAGGAAGGGCAGGCTCAGCGAAAAGACTTCCGGGGCTATGTAGCTCATGCCCATGCCGGTGAATATGGCCGCCTGTAGCTGGCCGATGCGCATTTTCCGGATCATGTCGGGCTCGTTGCCGACGATGCCGCCCGGATAAATTTTCATTTCGATTTTGCCGCCCGATATGGTTTTCCATTCCACCGCGATCTTTTTAAGGGCCTTGTCCCAGGGGGACCCGCTCGGGGCGATGCTGCCCACCTTGATGGTCATTGAAAAGAGGGGCGCGGCCATCACCGCCGCCATCGCAAAGGCAAGCATGCTTGTTCTGATGTGCTTCATTTATTTATCTCCTTCGTTAGTGTCTGTTAAGAACTTGTCGTCTTTATGGTCAAGGAGCCACCGGGCCTTTCTCTGTGAAATGATATTGGCGAGGCGGTTCCCTGTTTTTTTCGATACGTCGATGGCCAGGGCCTTGTTGAGCAGCTCCATGAATTCCTTTACGTTCTGGTTGCCGACCGATACGGTAGAGGCCAGGGCGACGTAGGGTGACGCGGTAAGGCCCCTGGATATTTCAACGGCTTTTTTGAAATGATACCGCGCCTTTTCCTCGCTTCCGCCCATTGACTGGGGCAGGGAGCCGTAGTAAAGGATGAAAAAGTCGTGGATGGCTCCGTCATTGTATGACTCGTTCAGCCGCAGGGCGGTTTCCATCATTGCGGCGGCATTTTTCAAGCCCACTCCGATGTTCACGTCAAAGGGGTCCGAGGCGAAGGCGGCCATCCAGCCGGCGGCTGCCCAGTAAAGGTACGGCACGTCCTCCGGTTTCATGGCGATGAGTCTGCCCTTGAACGCGTCGCTCTCCAGTGAAGCGGTGAATCCTGGATGCAGTACCTCGAGGCCCTGGAGGACGTAATCGCGGCCCCGCAGGTAGAGCTTCCGGGCCCGGGACGTCATCTGGCTCCTCCTGTCGACTTCAGTGTCGGGAAGCATGTCCGCCGGCGTCTGCACGTAGGCATTGGCATACATGATGAAGCCGCTCCCCGTGGCCAGCCAGAGGCGCGGGTTATCCTTCACTTCATCAAGAAGGCTTTCGTACAGTTTAAGGGCGAAGGGGAGGGCGTCCCCCACCAGCTCGGGATCGTCCTCGCCGGTGAAGGTCGTGCCCGATGTTGTCGAAGACATGGCATCGGCCACCATCCTCATTGCCGTCGTGTTCATGGAACAGGAAAGGCATAACGGCATTATGAGCGGGAGGATCATGGTGAAATTCAATGCACGGTTTTTCATGATTGGTATTATCCTGTGTACCGCTTGCCTGTATCCGGAATAGGCGGGAACGGTCATTATTGTTTGTTAACTGATACAATATGATAATATTCTATCACCTGACGATATAATAAATTATGACAGAATAGCAAAAAATAAGATAAAGTCAATAATAATTATTTGAATAGTTATATTGAATTATGTCCAAATCCCCGGTTTTGTTTATGGGCGCATTGTACCATGGCGGTATAATGATGTATGACATCATCAACCTCGGTTAAATTACTATTGACAGGTCAGCTGGGAGTACATTAACTGAATAATTCAATTTATAAAAAGTAGATAATTTACCATGCAGTTTCATTGATCAGTAAGCTGTATTTTTCCTGATCATGTCACGGAGGGACATGCCTGATGCTGGATGCCGTTTTAAATCACCTGCTGTTCTACGGGGGGAGCCTGGCCCTCACCATGGCCATCATGCAGTTCGCGCAGATATTCCGCGACAGCAAGCACCTCTGGCTCTGCATATTTTTTACCAGTATCTCCGCTATAGGGTTCCAGCAGTACTATTACGGCGTATATGCCGTTCCGGACCATGAGATCTCACTCTGGCGCGGACAGGCTGTGGCTTTTATGCTGGGCCCATCGATTTTCTTCTTTTACAAAAGGCTTTTTTACAATGATTTCACTTTTACTTTCAAACATATTTTCCACTTCGTGCCCCCTTTCCTGTCTCTCTGCATCGATATTTTTATGCTGAAGACGGAAACGGTCAAGGCCGGGGCGCTCTTTGAAGCGCGTTCAATAATAATCGCCGGCAATTATTATTACCTGATATCCGCGGCCGTCATATTCATCATCTACAATGTTTATATTTTGATAAAAGAGGATTTCATATCCCTTATTAAAACAAAGAAGTTCAGCGTGAAAGTCAACCAGGTCGCCCTTGTCTACATCGTCATGGTACTTATGATCGCAATCATGCTGCTGTTCGCCTTCATAATGCGGAATATCACCATGGGCCGCATTGTTATGACCCTGATGATACTTCCTTTTCTCTTCATATTTATAGTGGGGAATCTCATCCCCGAGCTCATATCGTTGATCACCAGCGTGGTCAAGAAGAATATTTACGAGCGCTCCATGATCAAGGGCCTAGACGTGGATGCCCTTAAAACCCGCCTTGACGATCTCATGATCTACGACAAGGTCTACTGCGACGAGGACCTGAACCTGAAGCGCCTGTCTGAAATGCTTTCCATTACGCCCCACCAGCTGTCGGAGTTTCTCAATAAGAACATGAATATAAGCTTCAATTATTACATCAACCGCTACCGTGTTGACGAGGCGGTGAACCTCATGCAGACCCAGCCGGAACGTTCCATCTCCTCCATCTGCTATTCGGTCGGATTCAACAGTAAATCGGCTTTTTATGAGGCCTTCACCAAGTTCATCGGCAAATCTCCCGCCAGATATCGCAAGACCGGAAGATAGCGCTCCATCCTTGCTGCTCCCCGGGTCGTATCCCCTCCGACCTGAAAAGTGCTGACGGACAAAAATGACTTGTATAATATCCATCCTCCCGTTTTAATATGGCGGCCGTCGGGCCTTGCCCGCTCATATCAACAACTTCAATGCAGGAGCCTTATGAAAGGAACAAAGAAAATCAGGATCCACGCCTTTTGCAATGACGCGCTGGGCAGTCTCGATGGCATCGGGGTAGCCGAAAAGATATCTTCCGGAAAGATCAGCGCCACGGAGGCGGTTGAGTCGGCGATCAAACGGGCGAGGAAGGTCAATCCCGGGCTCAACGCCATTGTCGCCGAGAACTTCGACGGCGCTCTGGAAGAGGCCCTCAACAGGGTCCCCGGCCCTTTTTCCGGGGTCCCGTCCTTCCTGAAAGACACCGAATCTCTGAAAGGTATGCCTAAATTGTTCGGCTCCCGGGGCGTGCCGGCAAAACCGGCCCGCAGGACAGACCGGTTCGTGAAGCAGTTCCTTTCCCTCGGCTTCATATGCCTGGGGAAAACCACGCTGCCAGAATTCGGATTGACGGCGACCACCGAACCGCTCCTGTCGGGCGTTACCCGGAACCCGTGGAACCCGGAGTATTCCACCGGGGGATCTTCCGGAGGCTCGGCGGCCCTGGTGGCGGCCGGAGTTGTGCCCCTTGCCCACGGCAATGACGGGGGCGGCTCGATACGGATTCCCGCGGCCTGCTGCGGCCTTGTGGGTCTCAAGCCAACCCGGGGGAGGCTCCACCCGGTGCACGGTTCGGATAAGATGCCTGTCAATATAATCCACCAGGGCGTGCTCACCCGGACAGTGCGGGATACCGCGGCATTTTACGCCGGCGCAGAGAAGTATTACCGCAATCCGAAATTGCCGGATATCGGCCAGGTGAGGCATCCGGGGAAAAAGCGGCTCCGCATCGCCATGTTCACAGACACTCCCTTCGGCACACCATGCCATCCCGAGGTGGCAGCCCTCGTCAGCAGGACCGCCAGGCTCTGCGAGGAGCTCGGTCACACCGTAGAAGATATACCCTGTCCCTGTACTCCGCAAATGACCGATGATTTCATTATTTACTGGGGCATGATGGCCTTTTCCTTGAGGTTCTTCGGGAGGTTACTCGTCGCCCCTGGCTTTGACCGGAGCAAACTGGAGGATTTCACCGTAGACATGAGCCGCATATACCAGAAAAGTTTCCGGAAGACTGTCTCCGCGATACGGGGCCTGCGGCGGTACATCGGCGCGTATAACGAAATTTTCAATTCCTGCGATATCCTTCTCAACCCGACCCTGGCTCACCCCGTGCCGAAAATCGGTTATCTCGGGCCGGATGTTCCTTTTGAGGAAGTCTTTGACCGGCTCATGAAATACGTTTCATTCACACCGATGCAGAATGTGAGCGGCGCGCCGGCCATATCACTCCCCCTGGGTTTGAGTAAAAACGGTGTTCCCCTCGGGGTGCAGTTCGGTTCCGCCTTCGGCCGGGAGCGTGAACTTCTCGAATTTGCCTTCGAAATAGAGGAAGCCAGCCCCTGGCCGCTGATTACAGATAAATAATTGAGTCATATCTATTAGCATTAGAACGCCCTCCGGTCATTCATCTTTACATAATAAATCATAAAAATTCTGGATTTATAAATCTGGAAGGATTTAATTTTCTGGAATTATCCGTCCGGACGACTTTTTTTTACGAATGTATTATTGTCATAACAGGTTAGCTGAAGCGCGGTAATTAAATTCAAGGAAATAGTATTAAACCGGGGTGAATCGATGAAGATTCTATGCCATGACAAGTGTGTAATATCACATAATGTGTGATATATGAGCTCATGCAGATTATTGGACAAGAATCAAAATCGTAATGATGATGCCGGGGACAGGGTTGTATAATTACTGATGCAGGGCTGCTGTGAAATAGTCACCATTCATTTTTTGGAGGAGAAACATGGAGATAATGAAAGAAAAGTTTGATGTCATTGTTGTCGGCTCCGGGGCGGGGGGAGCCAGCGTTGCCAAGGACCTTGCCGCTAAAGGTAAAAAAGTTCTGATTCTCGAAGGGAGCGGCGGCAACAGGATAAAGGGGAGCTTTCTCTGGGCGCTGCCCTATATGATGTTGCCTTTTAAAAGTCTGCTCCTGACGCCGGAGTTGCTCGGCATGGTGCGCGGGCTTACGACCGGCGGCAGCTCAGTTTTCTATTACGGGACGGCGTTCCCGGTTGCCCACGACGCTTTTAAGAAATATGGCATTGACCTGACCGAGTCTGAAAAGGAGGCCCGCAAGGAACTGCCCATCGGTCCCCTCAAAGATGAAATGGTGACCCCCATGGCGCGGCGCATGATGGAAAGCGCCCGCGCCCTCGGATATGACTGGAAGAAGCTCGACAAGTTCATGTACCAGGACCGCTGGCGTCCCGGGTACGGCTTTGGATATTATGGCGACCGCCACGAGGTGAAATGGAGCGCCAAAATGTATATTGATGAAGCCGTCAGGCGCGGCGCCGTGCTCCTGAACAGGGCCAAGGTGAAGAAAGTCCTTTTCGACGGTAAAACCGCGAAAGGCGTAGAGATGAAATACAAGGGACGGACAATGCAGGTGCTGGCAAAAACGGTGATCGTCGCGGCGGGCGGTATCGGTTCGCCGGTGGTGCTCCGCAGATCCGGCATCAGGAATGCCGGTTATAATTACTTTTTTGATCCCCTCATCACGGTGTGCGGAAAGGTGAAGGATGTCAGGAAACGCAAGGATGAAATCCCCATGACGGCCGGGTGCGTCATGCGCAACGAGGGGATAGTCATGACCGACATGGCGGTTCCGTTCCTGCTCGACCAGGCCTTTACCGCTTCATCCTTCCGCATCTGGAGGCTTTTTGAATCGAGAAAAACGCTCCGCATCATGATCAAGATCAGGGACGATCTGGCCGGGAGCCTCACCGACCGGGGCGGCGTGCGAAAACGTCTTACGCCTGCGGACAGGGAAAAGCTCCGGAAGGGCTATGACATGGCGAAGAACATACTCCTGAACGCCGGCGCGAAGGGGATATACAAGACCTGGAAGCTTGCGGCGCATCCGGGCGGGACGATCCGGATCGGGCACATGCTTGATTCGAATCTGAAACTGAAGGGATATGAAAACCTTTACGTGTGCGACTGCTCGGTGATACCGGAGCCTTTCGGGCTCCCGCCGGTGCTCACCCTTGTGTGCCTGGGCAAGCGCCTTGCCAAGCACCTGCAGGCAGAGAAACAGGGCAGCGCAAAAGCGAAACAGCCGGCATACGCTGTAGAAAATTAGTCTTAGTGAAGAACGGCCATACGGTTATGAGCCCCCCGACCAGCGTTCTCAGGAGGAGGTTGATGCCAACGCAGGCACGGGATCTGCCGGCGGCGTTAGCCCCGGAGGGGGGCTCTGTGATAATGCTGATTAGTCCCATTCCGGCGGATCCGGGGGGTGGAGGAGGATGTTGAAAATGAACAGAAAAGATACAACTGTCGCCCGGGATACCGGACCCCGGCGTGACGACGGCAGCTTTATCGGAAGCTTCGCGAAGTCCTTTGCCCGGACTGATGAAATGCGGGAGATTGTCCGCGCCGCAATACCCGAGGTCCTGGGTGTTTGGGCCGGGAAGAGCCGGATCAAGAAGGCCATTGCGGGCCTTGTCGGCAGGGCCCTTGCGAAAGGCTTCGTTCCCCGGGATGGGGTCGCCGGGAGCCCGGTAATTGAAACCTGCGGCGACCCTGAATTCGTGCGCCAGGCCTCTGCGCAGATGCCCGGCATCATCAATGCCGTGATCGCAGGCCTGGGGGCCTTCACGAGAGAAATCTCCGCCATGCCGCCGGAGGAACGGCGCTTTTACCTAAAATCGATCATTGATGATACGGACCTGGGGGGGGTTGGAGAAATCATCACCAACCTGGCCAGGAGCGCAAATCAACGAAACAACGAGCCGGGATTTATCGTTGAAGCGCTCCGGCCGAAGGTGCGGTCCCTGCTGTCAGAAGTCGATTTCGGCGAGATCAAGGAAGCGGTGGACGCATCTGCTGAATTCATTCCCGCACTGGCGGGCATGATAAACGAGGAGATGTGGCAGTATCCGGCGAAAATGGTATGCCTTCTTTCCCTGCTGCCGGCACTGGTTAACATCGCTGTCCGGTCAGTGGTGAAGACAGTCGGCCCGATCAATGAAATGCCGCCGGACCTGCTCTCAGACGTGATATTATCACTGGTCCGCGACGTAGACGGCAAAAGCATCGGGAGCCTCGTGAACCAGGTAAGCGAAATAGTAAGAAAGATACACACCGGAAGCGCCCTTATCGGCGACCGCGGGGGCCATGCCGTTCCCGCCGCGGTGTCGAGCCTCGCGGCGGAGACCCTGAAGGAAGTAGATGTCCTGCTTCTTCTTAAATCACAGGGAATGCTCCGGGAATTGCGGGACTTGCTGAGGATTTCCGTCATAGAAGTCCTGGAGGGGGACCCCGCAATCGCGGCGGATTTCTTCCAGAGTCACTTCAGGTCCCTGGCTTCATGGGTGCGGGCCTGGAGCCGGAAGGCAGACACCTTCGAGCGTATTTTTTCCGACGAGGATGTGGCCCGGGAATTCGCCCGGGGCATGAGCGAGCTTGATCCCCAGGTGATGGCAACGGCACTGAGCGGCATCTGCAATCTCTTCAACCAGGTGCGCCGGCTGTCGCCGGGCACGATCAGGAACTTCCTATCCCAGTTTTTCAGCGCCCTTGACGAGCAAGTGGTCGGCGGCACGGCCCGCTGGCTCGTTGACGATATTGTCCAGTCGATGAAACCGATGGCCCAGGAGATCATGCCGCCGGTCATAAGCGGGATAGCTGAACTGATCGCTCCCGACGGCGTGATGTCCGATGAAATGCGCGATGCCTGCGGAAAACTTAAAAATGCTTTTAGCCGGATGGAGGGAACGGAATGAACAGTGCATTCATGGAAGCGGCGATATCGTTGAACAACGACTATATCCGCGAGTGGAAAGAGGCGGGGAAAAAAGTGGTGGGGTATACCTGTTCCTATGTCCCAGACGAGCTCCTCTTCGCTGCGGGCATCCTCCCGTACCGCGTGCGCGGTTTCGGCGCGACAGAAGCAACAATCGGCGACACCTATTTCGGACCGTTTATATGCAGCCTCCCCAAGGCGATGCTGCAGCTGGCCGGCGAGGGCAGGTTCGACTTTCTTGATGGGGCCATCATAACGCCGGGATGCGATTCGATGCGGCGCCTTGACGAATGCTGGCGCAAGGCGGGGGAAGATATTGCCGGGATCCTTCCGAAGTTTTTCTTTCATTTCGGCGTGCCCCATAAATTTGCGGATTACACGGTGAAGTGGTTCGTAGAAGAGATTAACCGTCTGAAAAACGAAATTGAAAGGCATTTCGGCACTTCTATTACCGATGACAGGCTGCGGGACGCAATCATTCTTTTCAATAAGAGCCGGGATCTCCTGGACCGTTTTGACGGGTTGCGTATCGCCGACAATCCGGCCATAACCGGGACCGAGGCCCTGGCGGTCATTCTTTCCGGGACCACGATGCCACGGGACATCTACGTCGAATTGCTGGAGGGACTCCTCGGCGCCCTGGAGAAGAGCAGGGGGACGATGCAGGGCCGGACGCGGCTGATGCTTGTGGGAAGCGCCAGCGATGACGTGAACCTGGTGCGGCTGATAGAGGGAGACCGGGCTGTCGTGGTGGCGGACAATCTCTGCTTCGGTTCACGGTTCCATGTCGACCGGGTCGATGAGACGGCTGATCCGATAGAGGCCCTGGCGAAACGGTACCTTGCCAAGAACGAGTGCCCGCGCATGTACGGCGAATACGCGGGACGGCTGAAAATGCTTACCGACAAGGCTGGCAAGGCCAAGGTAGACGGCGTAATTTTGCAGAATATCCGCTTCTGCGACCTGCACGGCTCGGAAAACGGGCTCTTTGAGCGCGACCTGGAGGATGCGGGCATCCCCTGCCTGAAGATCGAGCGCGAATACGGGCCGCTGGTCGAAACGGGGCGGTTGAAGATGCGGGTGGACGCGTTTTTGGAGCGGATCGAACAGAGGAGGCAATCGGCATGAGACCTGAACTGAAAGAATATAAGTTTGATTCGATGCTCTGGAACACGTTCACTTCGGCGGCGAAGCTTAAAAACGGCTCCGACAAGGAGTACCGGACCATGCTGAAGTATATTCCTTATTTCAACGGGACTGTCGCAGCGGTGCTGGACACGGGGGAGCCGGGCCGGCTTTTCATCGAGTGCATAGCCAAATATTTCGAGAATTACATAACCGCGCGGGAGAAGGGGTTCCACAACGCCATAACGACCTTCTGTTTTTCACCGGGCATACTCTACGCCATGGACGTGTACCCGATCTGTCTCGAGGTCCTGTCCGTGGCCCAGACCTTTGCGTACCGCCGCGGAACGGCGGAATTCCTCGACTACTGCAACGAGGTGGGGTACACGGAGACGTCATGCTCTTCGCAGCGGGGCACCCTGGGGGCCTTTCTCGCCGGAGTCGGCGCGGAGGTTGACATGGTCCTCACCGACACCCCCGGCGTGTGCGACACCAACGCCAACGCCTTCGCCTTCGCTGCGGCGTATCTCAAGGTCCCCTTCTTTTCCCTCGATATGCCGCCGGTGCTGGTGGACCAGAGGACTGACGAGTACCATAATTCCGATTTCAAGGCCCTTATAGCGTTTCTGGAAAAGCACACAGGGAGAAAGCTGGACATCGACCGTCTCCGCCTGGTCCTGAAGGAGATCGAGAAGCAGGAAGAGCTCGTGGCGGAGCTGGAGGACCTGGCCCGCATAGTTCCCAATCCCCTTCCGGTTTCCTTCAACCTGATGGTGTACGCGACGCGGTTCCTCTTCTCGGGCATGAAGGAATGCACTGCCGCGCTGGAGTCGATGATCCGAGTGGCGTCGGACAATGCCTCGCGGGGGGCATCGGGCCTGTCCGGCGGCGTCGAGAAGATGCGCGCCTTTTTCTGTTATATAGACCATTACACCAACGGCCTGCGGCTCTGGGACTTTCTTGACCGGAACGGTATTTGCTACCAGGGAAATATTCTCAGCCGTTCCTGGGCACATACCGCTCCCCACGTGAAGGAATACCGCACCGAGGCGGCCGCGTATTCCTTCGATTATGATGACCTGGATTCGATGATAAGGACCATGGCGAACCATAACTCGCGCATGCCCATGATCAAGTCTATCCGCGGGCCCTACGACGCGCCGGACATGTGGCTGCAGGACACGCTTTCGCTGGCGAAAATGTACAGCGCCGACTGCATAATCTACAACGGCACGCCGGGATGCCGCAACACCTGGGGCATGGTGAAGCTCCTGGCCCGGGACACGGAAAAGGCGGGAATCCCCACTTTCATCATGTACGGCGACGCCTTTGACGACCGGGTTGAATCATGGGAGGCGTCGCAGGACCGCCTTGAAGAATTTTTACGGGTTAGGAGGCTGCTGGTATGATGGTAGCGGGATGCGACGTGGGATCCCTCACGTCAAAGGCGGTGATCATGAACGACGGAAAGATCGTCGAGTCGGTAATAATGAAATCGAAGGCAAAACCGGGGGATTCCGCTGACGCGGCCATGGGCCAGGCGCTTTCCAGGGCCGGGCTTTCAATGAAAGACCTTGCCTTCTGCGTCGGGACCGGGTACGGCCGCGACAGGATATCCTTTGTCAGGGAAGCGGTAACGGAGATCGCGTGCCACGGCAGGGGGGCCCAGTGGCTGGTGCCTTCGGCGCGGACCGTCATAGACATCGGCGGCCAGGACTGCAAGGCGATGCGCCTTGATGCGCAGGGGAACATGGTGAAGTTCACTGCCAATGACAAGTGCGCCTCCGGCACCGGGCGCTTCCTCGAGGTCATGGCCCGGGTGCTCCACGTTGAGCTGGACGACCTCGGGACCCTGTCGTCCTCGTCAAGAAACCCCATAACCCTCGCATCGGCCTGCACGGTATGGGCCCAGGCGGACGTGATCCAGCACCTGAACAACGGCGTGCCCGTGGCCGATATCGCGGCAGGCATCAACAGCGCCATGGCCAGCCGTATGTCCATTATCGTGAACAATATCGGCTTCGAGCGCGACGTGGTAATGACCGGCGGGGTGGCCAAGAACGCCGGCGTGGTGGCGGCCCTGGAGAAGCTGCTGGGGCTCAGGATCAAGCGCGTAACCAGGGCAGACCCGCAGCTTGCCGGGGCAATCGGCGCCGCGCTTATCGCGAGGGAAAAGGCGCAAGGAGGAAAGTCATGATTGCAGCCGGATGCGATGTTGGTTCCCTGACCGCCAAGGCGGTCATCATGGATGAAAACGGCATAGTGGCGTCGGCCATGGACCTGGCGAAAAGGTCGCCGGAGGAATCGGCCAGAACCGTGATGGACCTGGCGCTGAAAGACGCAGGCCTTGCAATGGCGGATATAGCCTGGTGCGTCGGCACGGGCTACGGGAGGAAAAACATTTCCTTCGTTAACGGCGTTGAATCGGAAATCGCCTGCCATGCCCGGGGGGCTGTGTGGCAGGCCCCGTCTGCCAGGACCGTCATAGATATCGGCGGACAGGACTGCAAGGCCATCAGGATCGACCCTTCGGGAAGGGTCGTGCGGTTCCTCTACAACGACAAGTGCGCTTCCGGCACCGGCAGGTTCCTTGAGATAATAGCCGATGCGCTGGAGATAAAGCTGGAGGACCTGGGCGACATCTCGATGAAGTCGACGAAGAAAATAACCCTGTCCAACCAGTGCGTTGTCTTTGCCGAGACCGAGATCATATCGCTGGTTAATGACGGGGCCGAGATACCCGATATCGTCCGCGCCCTCCATAACGCGGTGGCCAACAGGGCGGCCGCCCTTGCGAAAAGCATAACCGTCGAAAAGGATGCCGTCATGACCGGCGGGGTTGCCCGGAACGCAGGAATGTTCGAGGCGCTTAAAAATGCCCTGGGATGCGAGCTTCTGCGCGTTGAAAATCCGCAGATAAACGGGGCAATCGGGGCGTCCCTCATGGCCCTCGATTATGCCCGGGGTGCCAACGGCAAGCCGGCGCGTCAGAAAGAGAGCGCCCTTGTCGAGTGATGGTCTATGAAACTTTTTGAGGAAATAATACATGATCTGAGGTCCTGGATGGACGGAATGAGGTCGTCGACCCATGGTTTTGCGGAGTTCACGGCCGTCAACCGTCCCTGGCCCGCGGGCGAGAAAGGCAACATCGTGCTGCAGTGCGATACGGCAGTCGAGCTGGGCAATCCCCGGGACGAATCGGCATCGTTCCTGGTCTGGACCGGGAACCCGGAACTGGTGCGGGACGGTATGATCACCCGCATCGGTCCCGACGTGGCGGGCAGGGACGGCGCGAGACTGCCCCTGGGCAAGGCGGTCATCCTCGATGTCGAAGGCTTCACCGAGGAAAACTGCTACGACCGGCACCGCGAAATCGAACTGGCGCGGTATGACGTTAACCTTAAAGGCTACATGATGCGGGCGGTCTCCCAGTACATGCGGGAATGGAGCAGGATCAGCAGGCAGGCCATTGCCGAAGGATTTTCCCTGGACCTGCTCGCGGCATCCCTTATGGAACGGTACCGCAGGCTGGACTACGTTCGGGGCGTGGAGATCCTCATCGTGACGTCGTCGCCGGATGATGTCCGCTCGCTCCAGCACGTAGGGGAGCGGGCCGTGCGGCTCATCAGCGCCATGAACAAGATGGCGCAGGAGATGTCCTTCGATTGCGGCACCTGCGATTTTACCGATGTCTGCAGCGAGGTATCGGAGCTCAGGACGATGCGTGATTCGCTGCGCGGAAAGGAGAATGCGCTGTATGAAAGAAACTGAAGGCGGGAAAACCACTATCATTGCCGTGTGCGGCAAGGGGGGCGTGGGCAAGACCTCCATAAGCGCCATCACGTCCGCCATGCTTGCCGAAGACCCTGCGAACAGGGTGCTGGCCATTGACGCGGACCCGGCGGTGGGCCTCGCCCTGGCCCTCGGCTTCCGGGCCCGGAGGACCGTTGACGACATACGGAACGACCTGATCGCGAAGGTGAAGGAGGGAGTCCGCGGGGACATGGGTCAGATGGCAAAGGCCCTCGACTACGAGGTTCTGGCCGCCCTTGAGGAAAAGAACAACCTTGCTTTTCTCGCCATTGGCAGGCCGGAGCAGGAAGGATGTTACTGCCAGGTGAACGATTTTTTGAAAGACGTCATAGAAACGATATCAGCCAGTTTTGATTACGTGGTGATCGACGGCGAGGCGGGCATAGAACAGGTGAACCGCCGGGTGATGGAGCGGGTGAGCCACCTCCTTCTCGTATCGGACCAGTCGGCCAAGGGCCTTGCCGTTGCGTCAAGCATACTGGACGTGGCCGGCAGGGCGGTCGGGTTCGACAGGTGCGGCCTGGTCATCAACCGGGTACGCGCCGGTGAGGACAGGGGCATAGGCGCCCCGCCGGGGCTGCACCTTCTGGGGAGTCTGCCGGAGGACGATAACGTCCGCACCTTTGACATGGAAGGGAAGTGTTTCCTGGATCTTCCGGAATGCCCTGTCCGTGCAGGGATGCGGCGGTGCCTGTCGGCCTTCGGACTGTACCCGGCTGCGAAAAAAAGAAACACTGAAGGGGTGAGGGCATGAACAAGTATGCCGGTATATCGCTTTTTGATGACCTCCTGGCCGAGCCGCTGAACCGCCTGGTGGAACAGGCCATGGATGAGGGGCGGGTGCCGGTGGGATATACCTGCAGCTATGTGCCGGAAACCCTCCTGTCCGCAGGGAAGCTTTTTCCCGTGCGGCTCCGGGCGCCCGGCATTGCCGGCACCGAGCTGGCTGACACCTACATGTCCAATGTCATCTGTTCCTACACCAAAAGCCTTCTGGAATTCGCCCTGGGCGGGGCTTATGACCGCCTGGGCGGGGTCGTGTTCACCGCCAACTGCGACCACATGCGCCGCCTGATGGACAACCTTGAGTATCTGCGCAAACCGGCCTTCAGCCATACCCTGGACGTGCCCCACAAGCGTGGCGGTCCGGCCCTGGAATGGTTCACGGAAGAGCTGAAAATGCTGGCCGATAAAATGTCGGGCCACTTCGGGGTCAGCGCCTCCGGCGCCGACCTGGCGGCAGCCATCCGCAGCCGCAACGCCTTCGCGGACGCGATCCGCGCCATCGGCGACCTCCGGAAACAGGACCCGCCCCTCATTACGGGCGGGGAGTTCCACAGGGTCATGATCGCGTCACTGGTTTCGCCGAAGGACCTCCTTCTGCCGCTCGTTGAGGATTTTCACCGCAAGGCGGTGGAGCGAGGCGGAGTGGGGCCCTATCGGGCGCGGATCATGGTCGCCGGCGGAGAGCTGGATGACCTGTCCTTCATCGATGTCATCGAGTCACAGGGCGGCCTTGTCGTGGCGGACCGCTTCTGCACCGGTTCGCTCCCGGCGCTCGATCCGGTATCCGAGACAGGCGACCCGCTCCGGGCCATTGCGCAGCACACGCTCGGCAAGGTGCTCTGCCCGCGCATGATGGAGGAATTCGATGAGCGCGAAGAGGCTATTCGGAAAACGGCCCATGAATACAGCGCCGACGGCGTCATTGTCCAGGCGATAAAATTCTGCGATACGTGGGGCGTCGAAGGGAGCACGCTCACATCGGCGCTCCGCTCGGCAGGCGTGCCGGTGCTCCGCCTGGAGCGGGAATACCGGCACGGCAGCGAGGGACAGCTCAGGACGCGGGTGCAGGCCTTTATCGAAAGCATGGGAAAATAACCGGGGGTATGCCTACTATGAACAACATACGGCCCTCAGCAGCCGATTATCTTAAACACGCAAAATATTTTATCCATATACTATTCAGTTTTACTATGCTGGCCGCGCGCCGCGGGCCGATTTCGCTGCTGCGCGACATGAGGCGGTACCCATGGCTGTTCATCCTGCTGCGGGCGCCTTTGCTGATGGGGCGCCTTGCCGCGGGGCGGACCGGCCTGTATCGTGAAGCCAATGAGCTGCTCATATCGTTTATCGTGAAACAAATGATCGATGTTCTTGTTCGAACCCTCAAACGGGATGATACGTTCATATTGCACCAGGAAATGGTGCCTCCGGAGATCTCTACCGCCATGGGCCTTTCCGTGTGGCCGGCCGAGCTCCTGTCTATACTGCTCCCCCTCCTGGACAGCCATGCGGCAGAGGCATATATCGACCGCAGTGAAAACGAGGGTATCCCGCCCGATATATGCAGCCACGTCAAGATGACCCTGGGGATCGTGCTGAGCGGTGAGATGCCTCCGGCATCGGTCATCGTGAGCTCCAACCTGCCCTGCGACGGGAACATGACAGGTTATGAAATTACGCGGAGAAAGAACAACGCAAAGATTTTCCGGCTTGATATTCCCTTCAATTTCTATAACAATCGGGCCGTCGAGTACTTTGCTGGTGAGCTCAAGAGAATGATCGCGTGGCTCGAGGAAAACACGCCGGGCAGGATGGACTGGGAACGCCTGCGACAGATATGTGAGGAGCGGAACCGCATGGCCGAAAAGGAGATTGAGCTATGGGAGATGATCAGCGCGCGGCCCGCGCCCATGGCGGCCGAGCCGGTGTACCTCGGCCACCTCTGGGCCTTCAACGCCGACCCCGGGAACCCGGCTGCGACGCGGTTTTTCCATCGCATTGCCGATATGACGCGTCGCAACCTGGAATCGGGAGTCCGGGCTGTTCCCAATGAGCGTTTCCGCGCCGTGCTCTGGAACCCGCCGCTCCTGCATTTCTCGGAACTCTTCAGGTGGGCCGAGGAGGCTTACGGCATCACCCTGGTCATTGACAGCATGACCTATAATTCCCAGCCGCTGATCGACACGTCAACCCCTGACACGATGCTCCGGGACCTCGGGAAGATCATCATGCAGGGGCCCATGGCGCGGCATACCAGGGGACCTGCCGAGAATTATATCGATGATATATTCAGGATATATCACCGCTTCAACCTTGACATGGTATGGGTGGCGGGACATATCGGCTGCAAAAACACCATGGCGCTCAACCAGATGCTCAGGGAGGCTTGCAGGGAGAAGGGAGTGCCCCTTCTTATCATCGAGTACGACCTTTCAGACCAGCGCATCTGTTCTCACGAAGGAATAATACGGCAGATCGACCACTTCATGCAGAATGTAATGAAGGTAAACAGGAACGGAGAGGACCCCCCCGACCCCCGAAGGGGGCGCGAGGGAAAAGATTTTACAACGATACATTATGCTTATCGTTCCGAAGAATAATTATTGCAGGGATAGTTAGTGAAAAGTAGAGAAATGCAAAAAAATCCTGAATTACAATTATATACATTGATGCCTGTTTATCCATGCCTCTTCGGAGGGCAGGTGGATACATGTAACCAGTGAGCAGGAGGGGTTTCCATGGGAAAAAAATATTACGGCGGATGCGATATCGGCTCAACAACCGGCAAGGCGGTCATCCTTGATGAGAGCGGGGCTGTCGCGGCCTCTGTCATTATGCCCTCGGAGATCGACCCGGAGGAAACTTCGCGTCTGGTCATGGACCGCGCATGCGCCATGGTCGAAGGACTGGGAGCGAGCGGCGATCTGGCCTATCTCGTGGGCACCGGCTACGGAAGGAACGAGGTGCCCTTCGCCAACGAGAACATATCTGAAATAAGCTGCCATGCCATGGGCGTTTTTTCCTGCGACCCGGGAATAAAAACGATCGTGGACATCGGCGGGCAGGACCTTAAGGGAATTTCCGTCGCCGGTGACGGCTCCGTGCTGGAATTCGCCATGAACGACAAGTGCGCAGCCGGGACGGGCCGGTTTTTTGAGGCGATGAGCAGGGTGTTTCGGATGAACCTTGATGATTTTTCCCGGTTGTCGTTGAACGCCAGGAAGGTGATACCCGTGACCGCGCAGTGCAGCGTTTTCGCCGAGAGCGAGGTCATCAGCCTCCTGGCGAAGAAACAGCCGCCGTCGGACGTCGCTGCCGGGATACAGGCCGCGGTGGCGAAGCGGTGCTTCACCCTCCTGAAGCGCATCGGCATCAGGGAAAAATTGACCGTAACCGGGGGATGCGCCAAGAATGCAGGCCTCATGAAGGCCCTCGGGGAGCTCCTCAGGATAGAGATCGCGCCGCTGGCGGTCGACCCGCAGCTCATGGGCGCCCTGGGCGCGGCGGTTCTTGCCTGCCGCAGGGGAGGAAAGATGGAGACGGTAACGCTGCGTGCAGGAGATTCAGCCGCGGCCTTCCGCAATTGACAGTAATCGGATTTTCACACGCCGTTACCG
Source organism: Spirochaetota bacterium (assembly GCA_035400945.1). Lineage (GTDB taxonomy): Bacteria > Spirochaetota > UBA4802 > UBA4802 > UBA5550 > RBG-16-49-21. The sequence goes on along the minus strand of DAONAJ010000017.1, from coordinate 42,482 downwards.
GGAAGGGGAGAGGCCCGGGCACATCCCCGGGAAATTATTTTTTCGAAAGTGAAAACAGTATAAGCCCGATGCCCAGGATGATCAGCGTAACCGGACAGGGCAGGGGGAGGCCCAGCGGGTTCGCCTTGTTGAGGATCATCAGGGCCGAGTCGATGATCAGCAGGATGCCGGAAATGATAAAGCAGATTTTCGCGATTTTTATCATGCCTATTTCTCCTGTGTAACTGTATTGTCAGAGCGCGCTATTTTGCAACGGCAGTTTAATGAAAAACGATGTCCCCTGCATGTATTTGGAATCAAACCATATCTTGCCCTTGTGGTTCTCCTCGATGATCCGGTGGACCACGTAAAGGCCGATGCCCGGTTCAGACTGCGACTTGAAGGATGACTTGGTGGTGAAATAGGGCGCAAATATCTTGCGGGCATCCTCGCTGGCTATGCCGATGCCGTTATCGGTTATCTCTATCAGGGACCCGTCCGGCTGCTGCGTGAACCTGATCATGATGATCGGCTCGTAGTTTTTTCTCTCCTCCGCGTTTTTGAAGGTGTTTCTCTTTTCCTCGATGGCCTCGTAGCTGTTGTCGATGAGATTGTACAGCGATTCCATGAGCTGGGTCATGATGCCGTAGATCATCGCGTCCGGGTCGATCTCGCACTTGATGGGCAGTTCCTCTATGCCGTGCTTGATCTTGGCCAGGTCTATGGCGCCTTCGGCCACATCCTTGAAGGGGAGTTCAGAAAAGGTGTTCCGCCTGTCGTCCGCGAGGGTATAGTTCAGAATTCCCTGGATCACGGCATTGGTCCGTATCACGTTTTCGACAATCGATTCGCTGGTTTCATTGAGCGAGTCGAAGGCCTCCTGTATGGCCGGGTTCTGTTTGATCAGGTCCGCGTGATCCTTCTGGAATTCGGCTATTTCATTCTGTATCTGCCGCGAGCCGAGTGAAAAGTGGTTGAGACGGTTCCGTATCTGGTGGGCGACGCCTTCAGCCATGCCGCCGATGAAGGCAAGCTTTTCGGCCTGGAAGAGACGCTCCTGCGTCTTCTTGCGTTCGTCCATGTAAAGGCAGTTTTCTATGGCCATGGCTGTCTGGTGGGACAGCAGCTCGAAGGTCTGCAGATCGTCCATGGTGTAAAATGTCTTGCTCTCCTTTTCTCCCAGCAGCAGGAACCCCAGGAGCCTGTTGTCGAAGAACGACGGCACGATCATCTTTATCTTGCGGTCCGTGTCGCTGTGAAAGAGGTGAGACATCTCCTCCAGGACCAGCGGGCGTTTGTGTTCCTTGAGGAGGTCGATGGTCGGGTTGTCGTAGGGTATGCAGAAGCCTTCCGGCAGCACCTGGAAGGAATTCGCCACCTTCAAGGTGTAGCATTCATTCTCCTTGTCCTCGAGAAAAATAGCCGCGTAATCCACTTTGATAATAGTCTTCATGCCGTATATGATGAGCTTGAGGAGACGGTCAAGGCTGTGCTCGCGGAGCATGAAAACGACTGATTCGTTTAGTATCCTCTGGTATTCCCTCTGTTTCGCCAGCAGTACATCTTCCGCCTTTCCCATGAGGTACCGGTACAGAATAGGCCCGATGGTGGCGAGTATAAACAGGGCCAGGAAGGACAGAAAGCCGAAATTGGTCCGGACCCCGATCAGCAGGGGGCCGCCCAGCACCAGCGTGTAGATCCCCACGAAAATGCCGGTACGGGTGAGGACGACCTTGATGTCCATGAGACGGTAGCGAATGATCGCGAATCCCATGAGTCCGATATACCCTGTTATGAGAATGTTCGCGTAGGGCGCAACATCTATGCCGTACCACATCGGCCAGTTGGAAGCGCCTCCTATGAATCCGATAAGACCGGACACAATGGTATACTTGATCTGCTCCCGGAGCCTGCCGGTTACGGTTCTCAGGCTCAGGAGCAGGAGGATAAATCCGTACAGGAGCTGCCATATCCAGAAAGCGAGATACACGCTAAAGAGGACAGTGGGCACTGGCCAGGAACCGAGTCCATGCCTGGGCTCAAGGCCGGTGTAAAGCATGGACAGCAGGTTCAGGATAATAAAAACAGCATTGACGCAGTAATAGCCGATGAGCTCGAGCTTTTTCCGGGGCAGCTTGCCCAGGATGGCAAAAACATAGTGGAGAAAGGTGACATTGATAAGGATGATGCCGCAGAAGAGGACCTTGAACCAGATAAGCCCGGTATCGGGGTTGCCGTTTAACTGCCACAGCAGGTATCCGATGCTGTATACCGCTATACTGGCATTTATGTTGAAAAAGTAGCGGTTGAGGGGGGCCCGGGGGTTCTTGATAAGCACGAATACCCCGATAAACGTAGAGCTCAGGAAATTAAGCAGTCCTGTTACGGCAAGAAAATTCATTCTATACTTTTTCTATCATAATGAAGAAAATAATGTTTGTTGTCGTTTCCCGCACAATTGACAGATTGAATTTATCCATGCCGCTGGACTTCACGATGTCGACTACCTCGGCCTCGTTGCGCAGATGGAATGTCCAGTCGCACCACCAGTCCGGCGCCAGGGGGCTGTAATTCTTCGAGTCTTTATGGGCTATGATAAGCCTGCCGCCGGGATTCAGCAGGCTGAAGAAAAAGGCGATGAGGCTTTTAAGGGGCTGGTCGGGAATATAATCGGCCAGCCCGATAGTATAAACAATATCCTTCCCGGATAGAATTTTCCTATAAGGATCGGGATTCTTTACGTAGTCGTACACGCTATGTTTAAGGAACGCAAGCTCAACATGGGCCGGGGCATTTTTAAGGACATCCCGGGAGAAATCCAGCGCTTCCTGGTCCTGGTCTACGAGGGTGATTTTTATTTTTTTTGAAGGATCAAAGGTTGCCATGTCGAACATTTCCTGCAGTTCCCGTGAGGAGCCGCAGGCGATATTGAGGACCTCGACGCTGGAAGATTTGATCGTACACAGATAGTCGGTCAGTATCTCCCGCATTTTTGACTTTCTGCTCCGGACGGCCCGGGCATAGTCGTCCCTCAGGAAGCGTTTGTCGGCGCAATAGCCGAACCCTTTTGAGATGATTTTTTCGTTGTAGACCATCTCTATGATCCCGTAATCGCCCGCATATCCGCTCGGCTTGGTAAAGGCGTGTTTGACGATCTCTGATTTTATGCCGACAGGGATTCCGCATTCACGGAACAGCTTCTTAACTTTTTTTATAAGTTCCAGGTTGTTGATCGATTCCTCAAATTTCTTGCCTTCCTCGAGGATGGCATCGGTTTCTTCAATGACAATATCACTGGCCGGGTCTTCGCCAATGAGACCTTGGTCTATGGCCTTGTCTATGCCGAAGAGCTGGCCGAAATAGGTCGAGGCCTTGTCCCAGAATTCCGAAACAAGGCGTTTTTCTTTTTCGTTGGTGACCCTGGCAAGAAGGGGCTGGATTTTTTCTTTGATGGAGGCATGTGTCGCCTCGTCGAAAAATTTTTCCTGTACTTTCATATGATACCTGCGTGATCGGTGTTTAAATAATAGCAATCAGTATTTAACAAATTGCACGGTGTACTAATCAAAGGCATGCGGCCGGACAACTGGCGCGGCTTTGAAGATTGACAAATACCATCATCTGCATGCTTTTTGAAATTTTTTTCCATTAATATGAGAAATAGCCTGTGAAATCAAGTATTAATTGAACTATTTTAATGTTTTAGTATATAAAATAGAAATAGGCCATCTGGTTCCTGTGTATAGCCACCGTGCGGGCGGATTCATTTAATAACGGGCTACTGGATTGGGTTATTACTTATTCGGGGGATATAATCACTGGGAGACTCAGGCTTCACTTATGGCATGGCCGTCTTCCACGCTGCCCGGGACTCTGCCTGCGAGGTTCGGGTCTGGCGTACAGGAACGATGATAAACCTCCCCTGGCGCAGCAGGGGTGTCGTTTCCCCATGCTTTTTGCGTTGCCCCGTTATTTGGAATGTTAATCCCGGTATCGGCGTGAATGACTCTTTTAACCGGACCGCCGCTGGAAGGTCATGGGCCATAGGGACGACGGGTGTTATCTCAGTATAGCATTAATTTTTTTATGATTTCATTATCCTGGTCTAGAATGTGGAGATGGATTTTTTCATCGCCGTTCCTGAACTCATCGAAAATCTCAGATAATATTTTTTTGTTTATAGCGCCCTCCGGAGCGATAAGGGCAAGCCTGAACCTGTTAAAACCGGTGGTGTCCCTGTCTTTTTTCCCGGCGGACAGGATTTTTACAAGATTGCCTTTTATGGACTCCGGGTCTTCGACTTTGATGATATACACGAGGAGTCTGTTGCCGATATTAATCCGCTTGTAAGCTTCAATGTCAGGCGTGACGGGGATCCGGCTTTGATGGGCAATATGATTGAAGACCTCATCGTCGCAGCCGCATGACAGGATGTCCCGCGCGAAGGTTTTTATCAGTTTGTTGTATTCCAACATGTTCGTGCCTGTATTTGGTTGATATGACATTGGATCCGCTGCGTTATTTTTCAGGGGAGCCTTGTTTCTCGTCCGGGAAAGGCTGGAGCCGTTTAACGCCTTACAGGTCAATCAATAAAACGGCTGCTGCTATTACCGTGGTCCAGAGCCCGTTCTTGTTTCCCTCGGCTGACTGGCATATATTCCTTGTTTTAAATATATGGCCGCTGGTCCGGTAGACCTGTTTACGCTCATCCCAAGCCTGATCAGAATCAAAGGATAGGCCGAGGGTGGACGCCAGCATGGTGGCCGCGAGGTCCTCGGCATAATCGCCTGATACCTTCGCTATTTCCCCGAAGGCATGGTGTTCGGAAAGATACCCGTAATTATCACGGTCACTGGGCATGGCGATCCCGATTGCCGCGGAAATGAGCCTGTTGGGCTCGCTGGTCTCATTGCGGGCCATAACGCAGTGGGTGATCTGCCCCGGCCTGAGAAGCCTGATACCTTCCTGTTTTGATATGATTTTACACTGGGGCGGCATGATGCTTGAAACATACACGAGATTGCATTTTTCTATGCCGGCATTCCGCAGGGATAGTTCGAAGGATGATAATTTGTTTTTATGAACGCCGACACCCTTGGTAAGAAACAGCTTGTTTGGAACCATTTAATTCCCTCTTTTTATGCCGACAGACGGATGATGATAATGGTCATGGAACGATCCGCAGGAGCAGTCCGTTTCTACGTTTCCCGTATCTTCCTGATGCGGCTGTCGGAAATGATCGATGACAAATCTGATAAATCTTCCTCCCCATAATTTTGCGGCGGCAATGAAACCGGCGATAATGCCGGTCGTTCCCATGCCGACCGGGCAGGCTGAACTTCCGCATACGGGACAAATGCTGTTTAAGGCCAGTGCGCCTGCGAAAATTGACCACCACCCGGCGAAGCGAATTATGGTTGATGATAATAGCCTTGTGAGAAAAGGCGTTTTCGGCGACGGAAGGCCTGGCGCCACGCCTTCCGTGCTGCGCATAGTATTTGCTTTCATGTTATTTCCTTGCTATTTTTCCCTCGGAAATGGCCAGGCCGCAATACCTCCCTCCATGACCTTTACGTTTTTCCAGCCCCTGCCTTCGAGCACCCTGGCGGCCTCGTACCCTCGTAGCGAGATCTTGCAATAGCAGATGATCTCGGCATCTGTGTCTTCCGGTAATTCTGCGAGGCGTCCCCTGAGCGCTCCCAGCGGTATAAGCCGTTCCCCGATACCCAGACGCATCTGCTCGTATTCGTCGGGCCCGCGGGTATCGAGTAGAAAAGGCTTTTCCCCAGCGTCGATCTTTTTCTTTACCTCTACGCTTGAGATGCCTTTCATGCGGCCCTTGAGCTTGTTCTGCATGATGTGGGCTGTGGCGATGGAATGGTCGATAGCCAGGGAGAAGGGCGGGGCGTAGGGAAGATCGGCGTTCACCATGTTTTCCACGGACAGACCTCCCTTGATGGCCATGGCCCAGATGGCGAGCTGCTTGCTCACGTCCCCGGGGCCCACGCACTGGGCCCCCAGTATCCTCCCTCCCTTCCTGTCAACGACGATCTTGGTCACCAGAAGGAGGCCATCCATGAATCCGGGCTTGTCGGGACTGGCGTTAATGACCGTTTCTATATTCGTAAATCCCGCTGCGCGCGCGGCTTTTTCCGATAGGCCTGTTGAACCGGCGGCAAAATCGAAGACCTTGCATATGCCTGTCTGTATGGTCCCCGGGAAGGTTGCGCTGTTGCCCATTGCCGCATTCTCGCCCGCCACGCGGCCCTGGAGGTTGGCCAGGTCGCCGTAAGGCGCATGGACCTTTTTGCCGGTAATGAGATTGACCGACTCGACGCAGTCTCCCGCGGCGTAAATGTCGGGATCAGAGGTCTGCATGCTGTCATTTACGACGATCCCGCCCGTCGCGCCTATTTCAAGGCCCGCCTCTCTGGCGAGTTTCGTGTTGGGGGTTACCCCTATGGCGACGACGGCCAGCTCGCAGGGTAGCTCAATGCCGTTCTGGAGCTTGACCCCGGTCAGCCTGCCGTTTTCTCCCATGAATTCAGCTATTCCGTTATCGGTTATGACATTCGCGTTTTTGCTCCTGACATGATTTTCCACCAGCTTCGCCAGCTCCCAGTCAAGGAAGGTCAGGAGCTGCGGGAGCATTTCGATGACCGTGATCTCGATTCCGGCGAGCTGCAGCGCCTCACAGGTCTCGATGCCGATAAGGCCCCCGCCTACAATGACCGCCTTCTTTATAATTTTTTCATCGCGCACCTTTCTCAGGAAGTCAGCGTCCTGCATGGACTGCAGGGTGGTGATGCCGGCGAGGTCGGCGCCCGGTATGGGAGGCCTCTTCGGCACCGCCCCGGTGCATATGACGAGCTTGTCGTAGGGAAGCGACTCGTCTTTTCCGCTTTTCAGGTCTTTTACCAGCACCGTCTTTTTCTGCCTGTCGATTTTCAGGGCCTCTGTCTCGGTCCTGGCGACGATGCCTTTTGCGTTTAAATAAAACTTCGGATCACGCACCACCCCGGTGGGCGTACAGAGCAACTGGTTGCGATCGTTGAAAAAGCCCCCCACGTAGTAGGGATAACCGCAGGAGGCCATAGAGAGGTCAGGCGCCTTCTGTATGATTATAATCTCCGCGTTTTCATCAAGACGGCGGGCCTTTGCCGCAGACTTGGGGCCGGCGGCTGAGCCGCCTATAATGATTATTCGTTTATTTTCTGACATTTACTTACTCCTCTACATTGTTTTTTCCGGTTCTACGGTAATACACCGTTCCGCCGGATGATGTTTTTTCAATCTGTCCCCGCGCGAGAAGCTCCTCGATATGCTTAAGGGCCTCATGGCGGTGTATCCCGAGTCCGCCGGCGATGTCTTCGACGGAACAGGGCCTTCTTCGTATCGTATCCAGAACCGATTCCCTCGTCGTGGTGAAATCTTCCCCGGCGGTATCCTTCCGGAAGTCTGCTATGATTTCAGCGGGAGGATCAAATAACCGGGCTATATCCGGCAGAGCCGTTTCCTTGACCTTGACCGCGGTGTCCTCCGCCGGCGGCCTTGTCACGGTATTAAGCTGGACCCGGTCCGGGGCGATTTTTTTTGCCAGGGCGGCTATCTTCAGTACCTCTTCCCGGGTTGAAGTGATCCCGTCAAGGATGAAGACCTCAAGCCAGAGGTTGCCGTGATACTCCTTCCGGAAATCGACATGACCCTGGACCATGCGTACGAAGGAAATATCCGGATATGGCCTGTTGACCTTCTGGAATATAACGTCGTCGCCGGCGTCAAGGGAAGGTACCACAAGGTGCGCTCCGGCCAGCTCCAGCCTTATATCCCTGTCCCACAGGAGGGAGCCGTTGGTCAGGACCGCCACCGGGATGTCAGTCATGGCGCGTATCCCTTCAATGAGGTCTCCCAGCCTTGAGTACAGGGTAGGCTCGCCGGAGCCGCTCAGTGTGATGTAATCCGGTTTTGAAGACATCCTCTCTTTCACCTCGGAAAGGATATCGCCGAGGGGAAACCATTCCTTGCGCTCCATCGTCCTGTGTGTCGTTCTGCCAAGCTGGCAATACAGGCAATCATAGGTGCAGGTCTTGAAAGGGACAAGGTCGATGCCCAGTGAACGGCCTAAACGCCTCGAAGGAACGGGACCGAATACGTTGCTCATGGTTCACTCATTGATGTTGCTCTATGATTTACCACCATAATCCCTCTGCAGTCCCCGCGGAGCTGATTGCCGGCCGCATGGTCCACAAATACTTATTGACATTGAAAACAATTTTCATTATCAATAGTATCTGTCAAGACAATTTCCCTCGCGGTGAAGGATTATATCGTGATGCACGATGGGGCGGCTTATGAATATACTCGATGATCTTCTATCAGTCCTGAACTTTGATGCTGCCGTGCAGGACATCAGGCAGGGAATATTCCATACGGGCGTACTGACCCGATATTGCGGGCTCGCGGCGACACTTCCGCGGGACGCGCTTCGCCAGGAACCGCCCATGGTCAGGGAGCCTGGGTTGTTGTTGGATAAGAGCGCCCGGGAGCTAGCGGATATGGCTTACTCCGGCAGGATACTCGAGGCCGCAATAGGCATGGCGACGATTAATTCGCTTATCGAGCTTGATGAAAGCAGGTGCGTTGAGCTCAACGCCTCGGATTTGATTCTGGAAAAGGGGACGGATAAAAGGGTGGCGATCGTGGGCCACTTCCCTTTTATTCCACGGGTCCGCGAGTATTGCAGAGAGATCTGGGTAATTGAAAAAAATCCCCGAGAGGGGGATGTCACGGAAGCGGAAGCTGAACATGTCATCCCCCGGGCCGATGTTGTTGCGATAACCGGGACATCGATAACGAACCATACCCTGGGGCATATTCTTGGCCTGTGCCGGAGCGGGTCGTATATTATCATGCTGGGAGATTCGGTGCTGCTGTCTGACGTTTTGTTCGATTACGGCATTGACGCGCTCTGCGGCACGCGGGTAGTCGATTCTGACCTCGCCCTGAAATGCGTGGGCCAGGGCGCTAACTTCAGGCAGATAATGGGCGTGAAAAGGGTTACCCTGAGAAAAGCCAGGCCATGATGTGGATAATTTATTTCCCGACCGGCACGTGGTATCGATGACAGGATTTGGCTCTATTCGAATCAGAGGAGTGTGAAGGTATGAAAGAATCATTCAGCGGGTCAGATGTGGCAAAAGGATCCCATCCGGGCGGGTATCGCATAGATAAAACAGCCTCATCACCGATGGATTATTATACCCAATGGCAGATTTCTGCTGAAGGTAAATGGATTAATCCGAAGCCGGTATGCTTCCATTCGCTTCCCCTGGATGGGTGGTATAAAGCTGATTCTTACAGGGATTGATAATCAATTCAATTTGATGTAAGTCACCGCACCGCATCACGCGGGGGATAGCGTCATCGCCCGCGCGAGGAGGTCGCACCGCCGATGGAGGGCTTCCTCGCAGGAGGAAGGGAGCCATTGAAAATGAATCTCCCTCTTTTTCATGATTTCGGAAAATGATTCCCACAGATCCCTGTTTTTGACGGGGCGGTTTTGCGCGGTGAAGAATCCGTTCCGCTCCCAGTTGACGAGCCAAACATCGGCGCCTCGTATGACATACCGGCTGTCAGTGTGCACGATAACCGGGCCGTCTGACTCGATGGAGGCGAGGGTCTTCACGACTGCCAGGAGCTCAGTCCTGTTGCTGGTGCTGTGAGGTTCACGTCCGGTTTTTTCGACGATAGCTCCCATGGGATATTGAATGATGCCCGCCCATCCCCCGATACCCGATTTCGCGAGGCTTCCATCCGTGAAAACCTGTATAGCGTTTTCCGGCACGGGGTCTTTTCTAAATCTTTCGGGGAAAACAAAGGGGAGGTCTATGTCACCGGGACAGGAGGTCTTAACGCAAATTGAGAGTATTTTTTTCAGCATGCCTTCATGCTCTCTCAAAACGGAAGTGAATGCCGCTTCCGGAGTTTCAAAGTTTATAGTGGAATCGCGTTCATGGTATACAAGCCGCTGGCTGTCGGTATCACCATGCCGGTTGCCATGAATGGAAACAGAACAGGAAGTGCTGGCGGGTTCCCGAGTCACGTTCCAGAGACGGAAAAGGGGCGTGTTGTAATCCTTGTTCATTGCAAATTCCTGGCGTTCATCGTTGAAACAGGAGCTCGAAAAACGGGCCCTTTGGAAGGATTAAACGCCAATTCTATGAATGTCAATAGTTTTATGCCCTGGGTTCCTGGCGGTATGGTCAGCGCTGGTGGCTGACAAGCCACTCTTTCACCCAGTATTCCGTAATAAGACCTTCCTTAATATAGGGGTCTTTTTTGCATATATTTTCAGCCATCTCTCTGCCCTCAGCGGGGAAGATGATCAGTCCCCCTGTCCTGTCCCTGAAGGGCCCGTCGGAAAAGGCTTCCGGCGCCATCTTTTCCCAGTAGGCGATATGCGCGGGAATCGCCGTCTTCAGCTTGAGGGGCTCAAACTTCATCGAGTAATAAAACGCGAATGTCTGTTTCATTGTTTCTCCTTATGGCTTATGCCCGGGGCCATTCCGACGATAGACCATCATGATGGACGGCGGCAGCGTGCGGGCTGTTCCAGTCTTTCGGCGTCAGCCTGACGCGCGTTGATGATGAATATGATTGGACTTGGCTGACATTTCACCGGTGAAGGATAAGCAGGGGCGATTTTTTTTCAAGCAATAACCTTTTCGGGAAGCATATTTCTTAATTGACAATATGGCAATTACTGTGCCCCTTGATGACATCAGTAACAGTATAATGGTATATTTATACATACAATTATTCCTGATACAAATTTTTTATTCAATTATTCATTAAATAGTTGACGGCAAAGGAAGTTTTTATTATATTGATAATGAAAATCATTTTCATTAAGAAAGGCGAGGACAACGTGAGAGGCAAGGGACACAGGGGTGGAGCGTGGTGGCAAAACCGGTTTCATGATATCGGGGCGCGCGTGACGGCGCCGCGGGAGGTGGTTATCGATATACTCCATGAGACCGACGATCACGTGAGCGCGACCGACGTGTATGTCAAGGCGCATGCGATGAACCCGTCCATAGGCCTTACCACGGTATACCGCACCCTGGACATGCTCACGCAGATGGGCATTGTCCAGAAGTTCGATTTCGGAGACGGCAAGGCCCGGTACGAGCTGGTGAATAATCCCGACGGGAAGAAGCACCATCATCACCTGATATGCCTGCGCTGCAAGGCGATCATCGATTATTCGGAGTTCCTTGATGACGAGCTGGAGTTCATCGGGAAGACCCAGAACCGGCTGTCGAAGAAGTATAATTTCGATATAACCGATCACGCGATCAGCTTTTACGGTTTTTGCGATCAGTGCAAACGGGTGTAATTTTTTTTCGTCACTTATTGAAAATGGTTATCATTATTATTTATTTCAAGGAGGTATGAAATGCCACGAGGAGACAGGACAGGTCCTTCCGGTTACGGGCCGATGACGGGAAGAGGAGCCGGTTATTGCACCGGCAACGGAGTCCCCGGATACATGAATCCCGCAAATGGCCGGGGGCGGGGTTTCGGCGGCGGCGGCCGCGGGTTTGGCGGCGGCGGCCGGGGATGGCGTAACATGTTTTACGCCACAGGGCTCCCTTTCTGGGCCCGCGGATATCCGGCGGGGACTATGCCGGCAGGTTATGGAGCGCCATGGTACCAGGGAGAGTTGACCCCGGAACGCGAGATGGAGGGGCTCAAGGCCCAGGCCGATGCCTTTCAGAAACAGGTTGATGTGTTAAATGGGCGCATCAAGGAATTGGAAGAACTCGCTGCAAAGAAGCGTGATTAGAATGCCTGATGCAGCGGTGCCGCCGGAATCTGGCGATAATTGAGATCCGGCGGTTTTGATTATTTTGAAAATGGAGAATTAATTTGAAGGCGAAGGTTGATAAAAATATTTGCAGCGGCTGCGGGGCATGTGAGGCGCAATGCGGCGCCGGGGCCATAACAGTGGGTGAATATGCCGAGATCGATGAAAATCTCTGCACCGGCTGCGGAGTATGCGTCGAAGTGTGTCCCCTTGAAGCGATTTCGATGAAATAGAAGGGATGCGACAGCTAAGGAGGTTCTATTATGCGAGGCGGACAGGGTAGAGGCGGAGGTTCCGGCAGCGGCGGAGGTCGCGGGCAGGGCGGCGGAGGCCGCGGCATGGGCCCCGGGGGAAGCGGTTCCGGTCCCGGCGGCGAATGCGTCTGCCCCTCCTGCGGCGCAACGCTGCCGCACCAGCAAGGTATTCCCTGCATGCAGCGGAAGTGCCCGAAATGCGGTTCTGTCATGCAGAGAAGATGATTGCTGGAAACGAAAACATGTAAAGCGGAAATAGAGTCGGTAACAAGGAAAGCAGCGAATGAATCAAATGCATGAGTATAATTATTATGCTATCCTGGGCGTTGAGATGGGAGCTTCAGAGAATGATATAAAGAAGGCTTTCCGTAAACTCGCCCTCAGGTATCACCCGGATAAAAACCCCGGCAATCCCGAGGCCGAACGGAGGTTCAAGGAGATCGCCTCGGCCTATGATGTGCTGGCGGATTCGTCGAAACGAACTGCCTATGACCTGTATCCTGCGGGTGGTGCCGGTGGGTGAAAAATAAATGAGTGCGATTTTTTCAATATTCATCTTGCGCTGACTGTGATTCCTCATATATGAGGGGAGCGTCAGGTGTATGGTGTAACAATTCAATTAAAAAATAATTGCCAGTGTCGATTAAAAAGGAAATAATGCAGAGTGGTTAAGTATTCAACACAAGGGGGGCGCTATGTGTATGCCAACCGTATGGATAAAAGATAATGCCGGGGAAGAACAGATCTTCGCGGATACCGCGATATTGAGGGTTGAGGACGGCACCGTGGTTTTATCAACCCTCTTCGGGGAACAGAAGGTTGTCAGGGCGGTAATTGAAAAAATAGATTTTATGAATTCCCGGGTCATATTAAAGAAAGGATTTTGATAATGGCCGGCGACCCATGCATGGAGTCATGGGGGCCGCCGCTGTTGCAGGGTGAGATGACATGAACCTGCATCACGGAGCCCGGCACTGTCATAAAAAACAATCAGTGAAAATGGAGATAATAGATGAATGAAGTTCACGGGCATGACCATGATCACCGGCATAACCATGAAAAGCATAACGCCGATCTGAATCCGGAACAGCTGGAGAGGCTTATCCCGTATCTTAAAAATCATAACCTGGATCATATCGGGGATTTAAAAAAATGGCGCGCCCAGACGGTTCAATCGGGCTTCAATGATATAGCGGAGGAGCTCACGCGGATCGTTGAGCTTTCGGAAGAAATCGACCGGCATTTCGCAACGGTTATGGAGATGCTTGAAAAACATGGATAAGAACTTGACCACAATCGTCAATCCGGACCCCGGACCGGCCGCGTCGGTATAAAAAAAACCAGATGCCGCCGGAACAGCATTCGCTGAAAGATGTCAGGTGATGCTTTTTCTATATAAATAGTCAGCCAGCGCCTTGAGAAGAGTCATGGTCGCCAGTATTGAACAATGGACATGATCTTCAGGCAAATCATTGATTTCTTTTATAACCATTGCGGGAGAAAGTCCCATGGCATCGTCGATATGTTTCCCTGCTGATAGTCGGGCGGCGGTTTCCCCGCATATGCCGGTATACCCGCATCCCTCAGTATAGAACCTCACATCGGTTATGACTTCATTGTTGAAAACAAGATAGAACTCCATTTCGTCGCCGCAGACACCTTTGATATGAGCCGAGGCATCCGGGTCGTTCAGCCTGCCGAAATGTTTAAATTCATTTGCATCCATATAACAACCCTGTTGATATGTTATTTTCCGGTTTTTTACATTATTTTATGATCGAACAATCAGTAATATACTGCTTTGCAAGGTCCACATAGAGCTGTTTGGCCCATGTCCATTCGACTTTATTCTTTTCCTGGAGATTGCCCAGTTCCTTTGACGGAACACCGGCGTAAATTTTTTCCGGTGGAATGATCTGTTTCCTTGTCACCAAGGCCTGTTCGGCAACCAGCGACCATTCTCCCACTTCTGAGAAGTCGCTTATCGTAGCTCTCATCCCTATGGTGGCGAAGTCTTTTATCACCGCATTGTGGATCATGGCGCCGTGCCCCACGGTAACGCGCATGCCGATTTCCGTCTTATCCAGTGGGCGGGCATGGATGATGACACCTTCCTCGATGGCGGTCTCATCGTTTATTATAATGGTGCCGTAATCGCCCCTGAGGATGGCGCCCCACCCGATATAGCAATTTTTCCCGATGCGGACGTCGCCGATGATTTCAGCGGTCGGGGCGATCCAGGCCCCTTCGCCTATTACGGGTTTCCGGTCTTTTATCTGATAGATTGGCATTAATTTACTCCCTAGCGTATGTAGTAATTGCACTTATATATGTCAGTCGGCCTTGCCCTTGGCTTTTTGTATCAGGTCGACGAGGCTTGATAGCTTATCGGGAGGGGGGGTGAAGATCCGCGCAATTTCCTCTTCGGAAAAGTTGCCGCTGATGTATTTTTCAATGTCTATCTTCTCGAACCAGCAGTCCTTGATCCTCCTGCAGGGGTCCCCTTCGCTCACGGTGCGGCAGTATTTGAACGGCACGTAGTGTCCCAGGGCGCGGCAATAGGCGGTTTTATCGTCGTGTTCTTCTTTCATGATTGGGCCGCACCGCTCTTGTTTTTCAGGAGTAAGGAAAGCGGGAAAAGGATGGGAAAATTCAGCAGGAAGAAAAATAATTCAAATGCCACGGCGCTGTTTTCCGCTTTGATGCCGCGGATCCTTGACAGGAAGGCGTCAAAGGTGTTGCCGGTCAGATTGCCGAAGAAAATGGCGCGGATGTAAAGCGTGATATCTTCCGCGGTCCTGGCATCATAGTAATCGAAAAGCCTGTCCGATACCTCCCGGTCCGGTTTACGGTCGGTTTCAGCGTAGTTCTGAGCATAGAGCAGGGCCGGTATTTCATGATCGGAGGCGTTAGCGTGAAATTGTAAATCCAGTATCTCCCTGATCTCGTGTTCGGTCATGCCGGACGAAAGGGCCTGTTTCGCGTGGAACCATGAGCAATACCGGCAGCCGTTGACGGCGGTAACCACCAGCATGATCTTTTCAGCGAAGGATCTGGGAATGGTATCATTCCTGAAGGCCCTGATAAACCGCGGTATGTTTTTAATTAAAAAAACAAGGTCCTCCCGGTACTGCCTGAACGTGTATATTTTTCCTTTGAAATGTTCCATGATTCTAGTATCGCCATTGAATACATGTATGACGCCTGTCCGGCCCCATCATGATTCGTGGTACATCAGATGGAATTGATAATCATTTTCAAGAAAGATTTCTCACGACGGTCACGCCGTTTTCCTCGCCGTTTGCTTTCTCTTGTTCAGTTCTATGCAGATAATCGCCGTCAGCGGCATGCTCAGAAACATCCCGATGCAGCCCACGGCCGACTTGACCAGCTCCGACAGCACAGGGTTGTAGTTGAACACCAACATCAGCGGGGTTTGCGGATCGAAACGCATGGCGATGAGAAGGACCAGGGGCAGGGAGCTCCCGACGTAGGCGAACATGAGGGTGTTGACCGTAGCGCCAAGCATGTCGGAACTGACAGTCATAACTGACTTAAATGCTTCCTTGACCGAGATCTCCGGGTGTACCCTGAATATCTCCTCCGTGGCGGACGCTATCGATATGCAGACGTCCATGATCGCGCCCAGGGCGGCGATAACAATGCCGGAGAGGGCGAGGCCCCGCAGGTTAACATCCACATTGGAAGCGTAAAAGACGGTCATCATCTCGCCGGTAACGATCCCCGACAGGTGCATGATCCATCCGGAAAAAAGGGCCAGGAGTGTCGCACAAAGCACCCCCGACGTGGCGCCAAGAATGGCCGCCAGCGTCTTTGTCTTGAATCCAAGGATGATGGGGATGGTAATGACAATGGCGAAAAGCGCGGTGCCCACCGCCATGGGAAGGGGCGAATATCCCTTGAGCGTCATCGGGATCAGCACATAGAATATCAATATGATCGTAGCGATCAGGGACAGCATCGACAGGGCGCCCCGCAGTCTCCCCACGAATATAATTGAAGCGACCAGAAGAACTCCCAGGATGATGATCCCGATGGTATTATCAACGTCATAAATCGAAATCTGTTCCACCGCATCGGCATCGCCCATGGTGGAAATGCCTATGAAGACGGTGTTGCCTTCACGATAGAACATGTCTTTCGGCATGTCGTCCTCGCCCCGGTAGATGGAAACATGGGTCTGGCCTTTCTTCGTCCCGTCGATTATTTTCAGGTGGACGCGCACTTCAACCAGAGACGCGTTGTCTTCTCGCGCGCGGATACGCTCGATTTTTTCGACCTTTGCCCGGGCGAATTCGCGCGAGTCGATGTAGGCCTTTCCTTCTTTCGCCTGCGCGCAGACAGAGACCGTCAGGATTGCCGAAATACATGACAGAACTAAAAGGATTTTATTCATTAACTATTTCCCACGCATTCATGATGTGTTGTGCGACGAATGACATTATCGACGGGATACGCAATTTATCAAATAAAAAACAGGTGGCGTCCTTGCGGATACCACCCGGTGTATCAATCATCAAAGGCCATGCTGGTTTTCCACACTTCCCAGACCTTGCCCACGAGGTCCGGGCCCGGTTTAAGGGTCATTTTCCCCGGCTTCCATCCGGACGGCGTGGCCTGGGACCCCTTGCTCTCGCGCACGAGCTGGAAGGCCTGGACCTGGCGGAATGATTCCATAACGTTGCGGCCCACCGGCGGGGTAAGCACCTCGAAGCCCTGGACATTGCCGTCGGGATCTATGATGAACCTGCCCCTGGTTTCCACTCCCGCGTCGGCGTCGTAGATGCCGTACGCCGTTCCGACGCGTCCACCCGCGTCCGAGAGCATGGGGTAGGGAACGCCTCCCTTCACCATTTTGGAAAGCTCATGCTCGTTCCACATTTTATGCACGAATACGCTGTCGATGCTCATTGAAAGGATCTGCACGCCGAGCTTCTGGAACTCGGGATATTTTTCGGCGACCGCCGAAATTTCGGTAGCTCAGACAAAGGTGAAATCTCCGGGGTAGAAGCAGAGAAGGACCCACTTCCCCAGGTATTCCGAGAGCTTGATGTTGACGAATTTACCCTGAAAATATGCAGGTGCTGTAAAATCGGGCGCTTTTTTCCCTACCTGGATCATGGCTTTTTGCTCCTCCTTCTGAATTGTATGTTCTTTCGGCCCCTCTTTGGGCGGTTCTTCCCCCACGGGACCGCCTGTGGGACGCGCACAGCCAGGTTTGAATTCTTCAGGCATAGGCACCTCCTTTTTTAATGTTATCCGCATTCATCCGCTTTCCCGCAGGGAACACCCCTGCCGCAGCAGGGGACATCGTTCCCGCAGGCCGTCTTCATATTGCTGCTTTTTTTCATAATAAAACCGGATCCGCCGGAAATCAACCTTTTTACCGGCCCGCCGCAGGCAGGGCACGTATCATGGGGCCGGTCGCTCATGTTCTGGAAACATTCAAACCGGTTTCCGCATGTGGAACAAAGGTATTCGTATGTGGGCATAGCTCCTCCTTTAAAAAAGAGTACATCGGCTTATGGAAAAATTACTGACACGCTTGGATGTCCCTTATCATCTCTATGCAGGCTGCATAGTGCTTCTTTAACTCCGGCAAGGCATTCGCTGGAACCGCGGAGCTGCGCGAAATCAGCGCCCTGGAGAAACTCCACCAAAAGATCAAGCTTCTCTTCCGTGCCGGGTTCAGGCGCGTTTTCAGACGTCATGATATCCAGCACCATTTTGTTATAGGCATGTTTGGCCGCGCATTCAATGCAGCACCCGTTGCCGAGTCGCAGCTCAACGCTGATTCCATCCATGGACCCGCCTAGTGATCGCAGACGTTTGATCCCGTGATAAGGCGGCCGTCAAGGTAGTCCTTCACAATGGCCGTCGGCTCTCCCGCATGGGCGCCGGTAATGACATTGACGCCGTTCTCCTTGAATATGGCCACGGCGCGTGAACCCATGCCCCCGGCTATAACGCACTTGACGCCTTTATCAGCAAGCCAACGGGGCAGAAGGCCAGGCTCATGGGGCGGAGCATTGAATGTCGCCCGTCCGGTGATATTTTTTGTATGATCATCCACGTCGAAGATCTCGAATTGTTCGCAATGACCGAAGTGAAGGCAGAGTTTTTTGTCTGATACCGGAATCGCTATTTTCATTTTTTTACTCCTTGAATGATGTTTTCGACAATTGACGAGAATTCTTTCTGCGCCGCGGTGGCGTTATGGTCCGCCGCGTTATGGAAGGGCGTTCCGCTGTCGCCGCTCGCGGCGATCTGGTGCTCTATCGGGATGCTCCCGAGAAAGGGGACTCCCATGTCGGCCGCCATTTTTTCCCCGCCCCCGTTTTTAAATATGTCGGTGACTTTACCGCAGTGGGGGCAGGTGAAGCCGCTCATGTTCTCGACGACGCCGATGACCGGCATGTTGAGCTGCTTGCAAAAGTTGATTGATTTGCGCACGTCGAGGAGGGCCACGTCCTGGGGCGTGGTGACCACGACAGCGCCGTCGGCGTTTTCGATAAGCTGGCATACCGACAGGGGCTCATCGCCGGTACCCGGAGGCGAATCGACTATGAGATAGTCCAGATCGCCCCACTCAACATCGGACAGGAATTGCTTGATAACGGTATATTTCATCGGTCCCCGCCAGATCACCGCCATGTCTGGATCCTGCAGCAAGAATCCAATGGAGATGACCTTGAGGTATTCATTGAACGGGACCGGCGACATTTTCCCGTCGCGTCCTCCGGTCACCTGGCCGAGCTCCATGCCGAGCAGTTTTGGCACGCTGGGACCGTGAATGTCGATATCGAGCAGACCGGTCCTGAATTTTTTCTTCGCGAGCGAGACGGCAAGATTGACGGCGACCGTACTTTTGCCGACGCCGCCTTTCCCGGACATTACGATTAATTTATGCGATATCCGGGACATGTTCTCATTGATTGACTCCTTGTCCTGCATGTCTTTGCTCGCACCCTGCGCGCAGGAAGTTTTCGTTTTTTCATCTTCTCTAGCTATGCTCATGATGACTTGCGCTCCTGTTATATTCTTGTTGATTTAATAAAAAATCAGTTATTCGCTCTTCTGCAGCCATTTTTCAACGCTTCTTGTTCTTGTCATTGTATTGCCGGAATCACCATTCGGTACAGCTTTCATCCAGCCGGTCCGCACCACTTCGCCTTTATCGGGAGCGTCAAAACGGGGATTATACGGCTTGATGTCAAGGAGCGGGGTCCCGTCAATCATGTCCACATCGTATATGTTCAACCTTCCAGACTCGATGCTGACAAGCCTGACGAGGGACATCCCGATATGGTTGGGACGATGCGGCGAACGGGTCGAAAAAACGCCGCGGGGCTCCGTGTCCATGAAGGGTTTCGTAATGGTTCTTTCTTCACTGCTTAAATGCATATAGTAAAGAAGGAATAAATGTGAAAAACCTTCAAGGTCGCGGGACGCGTCACGAAATTCATCGAAGAGCTCTACAAAACCTTCCGTACCGGGATGCAGGCGGCCCTGGATCGGGATGTTGTCGGAAACGGTTTTGAACGGTGTGTGTATAATGCCGATCGGCGACATGATGATATCATCGGAGCGCATGTTCCATCTCCTTCCAGAGCATGCGGATCCCGGCCGCGGCCGGACCGTTTGAATGCTCCACCACGCTTTTTCCGGCTATCTGGGCGCGGGTGACGTCCGCGTCATAGGGTATCTCGCCCGCTATCGATATGCCGTTCTCCGAGCAGAAGGCTTTGATCGCGGCAACGTTTGCGGGATTTATATCCGCCTTGTTCACGCACACCGCGGTCTTTATGTTGAAATGACGGGCCAGCTCGTGGATCCTCTTCAGGTCATGAATGCCCGATACGGTCGGTTCGGTTACAATAAGCGCGACGGCGGCGCCCGACATCGTGGCGATGACCGGGCATCCGGTGCCCGGCGAGCCGTCGACGATCACCAGTCCGAAGCCTTTTTCCGCGGCGATCTCCCTGGCCTTTTTCTTGATGAGCGTCACCAGCTTGCCTGAATTTCCTTCGGCTATGCCAAGGCGCGCGTGCACAAGGGGGCCGTGGCGCGTATCGGATATGAACCATTTTCCTGAGATATGCGGCTTCATTTCAATGGCCCGCGCCGGGCAGAACGGGGCGCACACCCCGCACCCTTCGCAGGCGATCGGGTCCACAATGAAGCCGTCGCGTATCGCGTCGAAGCGGCAGTAATCGAGGCACACGCCGCATGATGTGCAGGCGTTATTGTCTATGAAAGCCTTCAATCCTCCCTCGAATTCGGTCGATTGCCTGATGTCCAGCCCGAGCACCAGGTGCATGTCAGCGGCATCCACATCGCAATCGGCGATCACCTTGTTTTCAGCAAGGCAGGCAAGCGCTGCCGCTACACTCGTTTTTCCGGTGCCGCCCTTTCCGCTTATGATAACCAGTTCACGTATCATGCCTTTCCCTTGCGCTTCAGAATATAAAAAATGGATCTTTGATTTTCAGGTCTTTCACGGTACGCGGATATGTCGCGGAGTTCGTTGTCAAAGGTCTTCGCGTCATACTCGGAAACAGGTTGCGTGCTCATGCGATCCAGGAGGCGCTTTTCCATGCACCGGTAGTATCCCTGCAGCCATGTATTTCGGTCCAACATGAATGAGTCGATTAATGAATAACCGTGCCTGGCGATAATTCGGCGTTTTTCCCCGCCATTCTTGATTTCGTCGTGTATGACAAAATAGCCCTTGTCTTTCAGGAATCTTGTGCCCAATAAAAGTCCTTTTTCGAAACCGATAATGTTAAGAAGGCCTTCGGCCCATACGATGTCGAAAAAATTTACCGGAAGATCGGCGGCCTCCAGGGTGCAATGAATTACCTTAATGCGTTCTTGACTTCCTGCCTTTCTGACTTTATCCCTGAGGATGTCGCAGCTTTCTGAGTCCGGTTCGAGGGCGAAAATCGTACCATCGGTAATCCGTGCCAGTTCCATAGTGGGAACACCGGTGCCGCATCCAATCTCCAGGATATTCGGTCTTTCAATGGCAGGCAGGAGAAAAAAAGCCTTTGCCGTATACTTGACAAGGTTCTCTCTGCATCCGTCGCGTATTTCCATTATCGTGTTTTTTATCATGGTACAGGAATGCAAGGCTTGGCCCTCTGTGCTATATGATCTATGATAAGCTTGAAATCATCCGCGTGATTCGCCATAAGGTATGATGCGCAATCTCCCCGGGAATAATCTTCGGCAACTTTCCGGATATGCGGGATGCGTGATAAAACCTCTATTCCCTCGGTTTTGCAATAGTCGTCCACGCGACCGTCTCCCATGCCGGACCTGTTAACGATCACGCCGAAGGGAATTCCCAACGCGCGCACCGCGCCGACAGCGAGGATGAGATCATTCAGGCCAAAGGGAGTCGGTTCAGTCACAAGGACCACAAAGTCGGCATCTCTCATGGCTTCCACAGCAGGGCATGACGTCCCCGGAGGTGAATCGAGTATCCTCAAGCCCTTTTCAGGAAGGCTTTCTTTCACTTTCCTGATAAGGGGAGGGGACATGGCCTCGCCGATATTTAATTTTCCTCCGGCATAGGCTATGCCGTCGCGTGAACCGTATTCAACGGTCCCGATTGGCTTTTCAACCTCGCTTATTGCCCCCGGGGCGCAGACATGATAGCACCCTCCGCAGGAATGGCACATGTCCGCGAACAGGAGCGGTTTGCCTTTAACCAGGACAATGGCGCTGAAGGCGCAGATGCGCTCGCATTCGCCGCAGCCGTTGCAGCGCGTTTCGTCCACCCGGGGTATCAGGACCGTCGCGGTCTTGGTCGTGTCGATCCCGGCCTTCAGGAAAAGGTTGACGTTCGGCTCCTCTACATCGCAGTCGAGAAGGGCGACATCCGCACCGTTCCCGGCATAACAATGAGCGAGGGTCATTGCAATTGTCGTTTTCCCGGTCCCGCCTTTCCCGCTTGCTATGGCAATATTCATGATAAAGTAACTCCTTAGAACTCGAAGGAGTTGCCGACGGATGCATTGGCAAATTCGTTTTTGAATTCAGCGGCAAACCTGCCGGCCATTTTCAGGCCCGTGCAGTGCGATACCGCTATTTTTTTCACGCGGTAGCCCTTCAGCGTGTCCATGGCCTTGACGACATAGTCTTCCGGGGCGCTTTCCAGGTGGGTGCCGCCTATGACCGCGTGGAATTCCCTGTGGCCGGTTTTTTCTGAGAAGTCGTTCAGTATCTCAACAATGCCTGCGTGGGCGCACCCGAGGAGCACCACCGGACCTGATTCCGTGTTAATCAGGAGGGAGAGATCATCGGTGAAGGGATCGTCGACTATCTCGCCGTTGATCTTCTGCTTGAGGCGTACGTCCCATGTTTTCCAGCCTTCCGGGCGCTTCACGTCCGAAAGAGCCGATATGGAATCTGTTATTTTCGTAAAGCCCCTGATGAGATTGAACTCGGCCCCCGCTTTTTCATATTCCTCTTTCTGGGCCCGCATGCCGATGGGTAGCTCAATGGTGTTCTGGGGAAGGACGACCACGGCCTTCTTGTCGTTGAAGGCGTCGGGATGCACGTACACAGGGGTTTTTTCTTTTCTGTTCTGGAGGACGGCGAGAAGACCGCCGGTGTGATCATAATGCCCGTGGCTCAGCACGATCCGCCGTATCGCGTCGAATTGCTTCCCCATTTTCTGCATATTGTTTACAATCCCGAATCCCTGGCCGGTATCAAAAAGTGTCGCATCCTGCGATTCAATGAGGCAGGAAAACCCATGCTCACCGATGAGGGGCGGGGCGGGGACCGCAACGCTGTTTTCACATAAGACGGTGATCTTTGTTTTCATAAATTATCCTTAAATGTGTTATTAATAAAATGGGCGCTCCACGACTCGAAATACTCTCCGCCGGGAAGCGCCGGTCTCTATGCAAGAATGACTATCGTGAAGCGTCTTTGTCGATGCCGATCTTGTTCAATCTCTTATTGACCGCATCAAGGGACCTGTTCAAACGGTCAGCCTGCGATTTTAATAACTGTTCTTCATCTTCCCGGGACCAGACGGCATTTCCACCTAACCGCATCCGGCCGGGAAAAAGACCGGCAGCCCTGAAGAAATTGCAGAATCCATGGCGCCCGCCGCCGAATCCGCCATCCATCCCTCGTGGACCGGCAAAACGTCCTCCGACGGCGCCCGTATATCCCGGCGGGTCATTGCCCCTGCACAGTCCGGAACCCCGGCCGGTCATCGGTCCCATTCCCCGGGGACCCGTTCTATCTCCTCGCGGCATTACTGCTGCCTCCAGTTAATTTTTTCCAATAATTTAATTTCAAATCGTCATCCATACACTCGAAGCTTTTTGAATATTGCCATGCGCTTGTGACAGAGATTTTCGATTTCCCTCAGCGATGAATCCATCATGGCGAACCGTTCACTTATATGCATGTCTGTTTCCATACAGGTCAATGGCTCAATTGCGTCGATGGTTTGCTGGATTATGCTTTCCATTTTACCGTCAATCTCTTTCAGGGCCGATTCGTCAGCTGGAGACATGGGCTCAAACTTGTATTCAACATTCGGCTCAACGTGGGTCATTTCTTTCCGCATGCGCTCCATCCGCGTCTTCACTGCCAGTATTCTGGACATCAACTTTTCCATTCCCTTGTCCCGCGCCCTGGCAAGACAGGTTTCATTCTTCCTGATAATCCTGTCAAACAGCTCGACCATCTTTGCCCGGATCATCTCTTCGCCCATTCCGATAGGATAGCAGTTATACCCTTTGAACTGATCATATACCGTCGATTTATCCATATACGCCTCCTTGTATGAACACACGAGTTAAAGACGATACTCACCAGTGGCCCTCTACGTTAGCAGCCGCTGTTTTTACCAGTGAGCCGGAGCAATACGCCTTAATCGCTTCGCCCACCGTGCCTCCGTTATTAAGAAATATCTCGATACCCGCAGCAGTGAGAGCCGCATGCGCCTTGGGACCTACATTGCCGGTTATGAGTACCCGGGCTCCCGCGTCTATGACCGTTTTGGCTGACTGTATCCCCGCGCCCTGAGCAGCGTCCAGGTTCTTTTCATTGTTGATATACTCATGAGTGCCGGTTTGCGTGTCGTAGATGATGAATCCCGAGGCGCGTCCGAAACGCTCATCCATCGACTCGTCCAGGTTTTTACCCGACGCTGATATGGCTATTTTCATTGGCCTTCCTCTCTGATAATTTTCTGCCGCCTGCCGGCGGGGCCCCTCCCGCATTCACCGCGCCGCTGTCTTTTACGCCCCTTGCATGAGCCCGCAGTGGAACAGTATGAACCCAGCGTGTTTTGTAAATAATGTTCAATTATCTCTTCAACGGGCCCATAGATCATCGGAAGGAGACGCATGCCTTTCTCGTTGATCATATGGGACACATATCCGCTCACCGCTCCGCATATTATGGTGTCAACGCCGATTTCTTTGAGCTTTTCCACGCGACTGGATTCACCGTCCGTGTTGAGAGAGATATCCATTCTCTGCTTGATTTGCCCGTTTTCAGTTTCATAAATAACGTATTTGCTGGAAACATCCATCAGGGGAGATATGCGGTTCTGAAACACGGGGAGTGCTATCAATTCGCTTTTCATATTATTATATATCAGCAACTATCGTGCCAAATTTTAATTTTTACGGAATAGACGTTATCAATGTAATTCAAGTGACAATGGGACGTATTTTGGAGTTTATTAGTAATAAATATGAGATATTCGCGGGAGTGAATTTATAAATCAATGGTTATTTAAGGAATCATTAATATCAAATAATGCAAAATGCAATATTTTTTATTCCTTGAATTGCATTATGCAATATTTGTTTATTCTTTAACAATGTTATGATTTTTGATTTTTCTCCAGAGAGTGGTCGTATCAATACCAAGGTCTTTTGCCGTATTTTTTCTGTTCCAGGAATTTTTATCAAGAGCCTTAATTATATAGATTCTCTCCATTTCCTCAAGACTCATGGAATCATGGATCGTCACTTCGCTATTTTTAAAATGATTGGGCAGGTGGATTTTTTGTATATACGGCTCCCGGCAGAGAACAAAGGCATGCTCGATGATATTCTCCAGTTCGCGGATATTGCCGGGGTAGTCATGGTTCATGAGAACGTTCATGACCTCATCGCTGACGCCCTCTATATTTTTGCCCTTGAGAATATTAAACTTGTGGATAAAGTGTTTTATCAGGAAGGGGATGTCCTCTTTTCGCTCGCTTAAGGCCGGGAGCCTTATATTTATGACGTTAATCCGATAATAAAGATCTTCCCTGAAGCCGCCCCCCCGGATCTCTTCCGCGAGATTTTTGTTCGTTGCCGCAATTATGCGCACGTCCGCCCTGACCGTTGCGACGCCGCCCAGCGGTTCGTATTCACGCTCCTGTAAAAAGCGGAGCAGTTTGACCTGGATGGCCGGTGATATTTCGCCGATCTCGTCGAGGAACAGGGTCCCTCCCTCGGCAAGGGCTATTTTGCCCGGCTTGTCCTTCTTCGCGTCGGTAAAGGCCCCGGCCTTGTAGCCGAAAAGCTCCGATTCGAGAAGGTTGTCGGGGACCGCGGCACAGTTGATGACGACCAGGGACTTTTCCTTTCTTTTGCTGAGGGAATGAACCGCCCGGGCGATAAGCTCCTTGCCGGTGCCGCTTGGCCCCTCGATGAGGACTGAACTGTCGCTTGCGGCTATGTCGGGGAGAATCCCGAAGAGATCGCGCATAATCTTGTTCTTGCTTACAATGTCTTCAAAGGTGTAACTTGATTCGATTTCCTTGCGGAGCGTTTCAATGGCCGTCATGTCGCGGAAGGTCTCGACGCCGCCGATGACTGCGCCCTTGGTATTTTTAAGCAGGGCCGTGCTCACGCTGATAGGGACCTTCTCTCCGCTTGAATTGACGATATAGATGGTTTTATTGATGATATTATTGCCGGTATTCAACGTCTCTTTCAAGGCGCAGGAATGCTCGCAGATGTTCGCGTGAAATACCTCATAGCAGAGCCTGCCGACGGCGTCTTTTTCTGCAATACCCAGGATTTTCTCGGCAGCGCTGTTCATTGAGGTGATTCGGAAATCCATGTCCACTGTGAAGACTCCGTCAGCGATGCTGTTGAGAATGATATTTTTTTCTTCGTTTCTATTCATTGTATAAATCGTATTTCATCGGTATCTGCCGACCCGGGGCATGGCCATGGATCGGCAATGAGATGCAACGGGAAATCGGATGAAAGGCCGCTAAACTCCCTGCACCGGTAACATCCTGTACGTGCAAACCGTGCATGCGAGATCCTATCCTAACAGTATCAGGCTGACAGACATGATGATCATGCCCGCTATCAGGCCGTACATGGAAAGGTGGTGCTCGCCGTATTCCCGCGCTGACGGCAGCAGTTCATCGAAGGATATGTAGATCATGATTCCGGCCACTGACGCGAATACGATACCCAGGATTAAGTTGTTTAAAAATGGCAGCAGTATGATGTATGCCAGGAGGGCGCCCAGTGGTTCAGCGAAACCTGACAGGAGAGAGAGGAGAAAAGCCCTTTTTCGCTCTCCCGTTGCGCAGAAAACCGGAATCGAGACGGCTATTCCCTCCGGGATATTGTGAATGGCAATGGCAAAAGCTATGGCAATGCCCACGGACTGGTTTTTCAGGGCCATGGTGAAGGTGGCAATACCTTCCGGGAAGTTGTGGATGGTGATCGCCGCAGCCACCAGCAGGCCGGACCTGAAAAGCTTTTTGTTGACCGGGATGGTTTCGCAGGTGCCGATCTCCTCGACCATGTGGGATTCATGGGGGTTCTCGTAGGAGGGTACGAGGTAGTCGATCAGGGCGATGATAAATATGCCGCCGAAAAAGGCGCCCATGGTGGCCCACATGCCGCCTTGTTTGCCCAACTCTGTTGCCAGAAGATCTTTTGCTTCCATGAAGATATCGATGAAAGAAACGTAAATCATCACGCCGGCGGAAAAACCGAGGGCCACGGCGAGAAATTTTGTGTTGGTCCGCCTGGTGAAGAATGCGAAGATACTGCCGATCCCTGTGGATAATCCGGCAATTATTGTCAGTACAAAGGCAAAAATTACTGAATTATCCATAATAAATTCTTATGCTGTTTAGTTCCAAGGCCCTGCATTTAATTAGTTTTATCTAATATATTTTGTATACACTAATAAATTTTGATATATAATATGTCAATCTCTTTGAAATTCAACAAGATTTTTTCCTCTTGACAGATTATGGGCATATGCTCACAATGTAAAACGCCGTGATAAAATAAAAATGGATTGAAGGAGTTTTTGATGAAGATAGCATTACCGTCAAACCGGAACAACGTGGATGCCCATTTCGGGCACTGTGAATATTTCACCGTGTTCACCACCAATGAAAAAAATGAGATTGTAAAAGAAGAAAAGGTCATGTCCCCGGCAGGCTGCGGATGCAAGTCCAATATTGTGCATACCCTGTCGCAGATGGGAGTGACCATGATGCTCGCCGGGAACATGGGCGAGGGGGCGGTAAACGTTCTCAACAGCCACGGCATCAGGGTTCTCCGCGGATGCGCCGGTGACGTGAAAACGGTTGCGGAGCAGTGGCTCGCCGGCACGCTTCGAGATTCAGGTGTTTCCTGCCATGCCCATGAGCACGGGTGCCATGAAGGCTGAAAGAATACTGCCGGCTGTTGACGCGAAAAAATGCAAGAAGTGCAACCTCTGCATTAACGCGTGCCCCGTCAATGCGATCCTTGAGTCCACCAATAACTGCTGCGCGAAATGCATCAAGTACTGCATTTCCATGGAAGTGCCCTGCAGCCCGGAATACATAGTGTTCGACTACGAACGCTGTGACGCCTGCGGTAAATGCCTGGCCGCGTGCCCCCACGAGGCCATCTCCTGGGTCACTGTAACGTCAGAAGAGTGAACCTGCTTCTGCGGTATGACAGGGTACGCCTTTAGAGAAAATTGCAATGTACCGGAAGGGGACAGATGAACTGTATCGGGTGTACGACGAAGGCGTGTAAAACAGAGGGGAAGGATTGCGCCGGCATCAAGGATGAAACCCTCGATGTCTACAGGGGCGAAGATGCCAGGCGCATCTATCTGAACGCAGACAGCCTTGTCAGCGGCGGCAGGGCCGGGACGCTGTCCCGTCTTGAAGAACTGGTGCGGTTCTGCGAGCTGCAGAACTATAAAAATATAGGCATCGCCTACTGCTATGGCATAGAAAACCTTGCCCGGGATACCGCCGGATACATGTCGGCACGTGGCATAAAAGTGTTTTCGTATAGATGCACCCTCGGCGGGATCAGCGAAGATATGATTGACGGCAGCCTTGGTCCGTCGGTTAACTGCAACCCGGCCGGCCAGGCTATCGCGTTGAAAAATGACGGTGTTGAATTTGTCGTTGAAATGGGACTATGCCTGGGACACGATGTCATTTTTCATGAATCGCTGGAGATCCCCACACCGTGTTCATCGTGAAGGACCGCGTTCATAATCATAATCCGGCCCGGGCCCTGCCGGGTTACCGCGATACCCCTGAACTATTCATTGAATCCCTCGATTCATCATTCAACATGCGGTCGCCGGCATGGCTGAAGGAACGGATCGATGCGAATTCAGGCATTGTCATAATTGACCTCAGGGCTCCGGGTGCTTTTGAAGCGGAGCATATCGAAGGGAGCGTCAATATCCAGCTCAGGGACCTGCCGTCGCAGTATCAGAGGCTCGAGAATTTCAAGGACAGGGACGTCATATGCCTCTGCAACGGCAGCGTGCAGTCGGCCTATGCCATAGCGTATCTCTATACCCGCGGATTCAGGAAGGTCCATAACCTCTCCGGCGGTTTTTCGCGCTATAAAAACGATGTCGGAGAACATCTCGTGCGTGACGGCGCCGAACAGGGTTAACATGAGGGCAACAAACGAAACTGGCGCAGTAATCGGATCCTTTCATCCCATTCGGCCTCTGCCGCACGGGCGCGGCAACATCAACCTCAGAGCCCGGGCAGCCTGAATATTTTTTTCCTCTTTGAAAGGCTATAGTAGATGCCCCATGCCTTTTTCAGCCAGTGCCCGATTATGGGGAGGGGAATGATGAATTCCCTTTTCGCGTCCCGGTAAACGAAATTTGCCCCGTCTCCGCTGTCCATGACGCAGAGGATATTCAGGTGACCGCGGTATCCTTGCCTTTCAACGCTCCCCCTCTCAATGGCAGCGATGTTGAAGGCGGCTGTTCTTGCCATTAGTTCGGCAATATGGCCCTGTTTTGCCCTCCAGTCCGGGCCGGTAATCTCGGCGACATCCCCGATGGCGAACACCTCCGGAAAACCTTCAGCCTGGCAGTAGTCGTTTATCCGGACAAATCCCGCTTCATTGAGGTGCAGGTCGGATTCCTTGATGACCGCATGTCCGTCGCCTGCCGGAATGAACATGGTGAAATCGCTTTCAAGTTTGGAGTTATCTTCAAACACTATTCCGTCAGCCGTGAATTCCTTTATCTTTTTGCCATAGTGCTTTTTTATGCCGAGTTTATCCAGATAGACATCCATCATCTTCACGGCTTTCTTACCCATCCGGGCCCCCGGTTCATTCATGGGGGCAAAGAAAGTTATTTCAAAATTTTTCAGCAATCCTTTTCTCTTTAACAGGTGATGGATGTTGAACAAGACTTCAAAGGCGGGGCCTCCCCGTACCGCGGAAACGTCATGGGGATTTCCCGCGAATCCTACGGCAATTTTACCGCCCTTTTTTTCCAGCAGGGAATCGATTTTTGCCTTAATTGCCAGGGCTTCCTCTGGGTCTCCGCATATTGAGAGAAAATGCTCCCGGCCCCTGGGTTTCAATTTATGGGATCCGATGGCTACCACCAGGTAATCATAACCAACAGATGCTCCCCGCAGGTGCACGGTCCGTTTTTTTGCTTCAATCCTGGTCACTTCGTTAATAATCAGAGTGAATTTATGTATCCTGCTCAATTCTTCAAGGGATACCATGGCCTTTTCCGCTTTCAACGCCCCCGTGGGTATCCAGATGGAGATAGGGTAAAGGTAGAGATAATCCCTGTTGGACACGAGGGTTACATCGAAGCCGTGTTTTTTTAAAAAAATGGCAGCTTCGACCCCGGCAAAACCGCCCCCCGCGATTACTACTTTCTTCATGAATCCTCCTCTTCTGAGCCATATGAATATAATAAATTAATAAAATACTAAAATACAGATAATTTTCAAGAATTTTTTTCTATTATTCATTTTAAATGAGGAATTTCTTTATAAGCCGGGATTATCAGCTTGAAATTTAATTGGGAATTAATTCAACCGCATGGATATAGGAGAGTGTTGGGAAATGCAGCGGTATGTTACATCAAGAAAGGAGCCTTATGAGTTGTTCCTGGCTTTGTTGATAAGATCAACAAGGGTTGTAATTTTCTGGGACGGAACGGTGAAGATCCGTTCTATCTCGACATCGGTATAGTTTTCTCCGATGAAGTTCTCAATATCCATGCGTTCGAACCAGCAGTCCTTTATCTTCCGGCAGGGAAGGGTCTCATTGACGGTGCGGCAGTACCTGAAGGGCACATAGTGTCCCAGCATGCGGCAATACGATCTGTTGTCATCAAGGGATTCGTTCATGTTACTACTTACTCGCGCAATCTGTATCGCAATGAAGATATGGACCTGATAATTGTCAAGGGAATATTGAGGTCCGCGTGGGCGCAGGCCCCGCAATAATCCTCTTGACATCATCGATGTCCTGTGCCTTTATTAGATCCTGCTGCTGGAATAATTGCACAACGCCATACTAATCTGTCACGGTGATTTGAATACCATGGATCTTTCTCTGATTATCCATCCGACCATTTTTTTGAGCTTTCTTATGGCCATTGGTCTCCTCATTAGGCCATGGCGCTTCAGGAATGTGGTCCTCGCGATCTTCATAGCCGAACTGGGCTATCTCACGCTTTTCATATACATGCTCCACACAAAGCTAATTCTACAATATCCCGGGTATTTCCTAATCCTGCTCCCCATAGAGTTGAGCATCGGGCCCCTCCTGTACCTTTACGTGCTGAGCTTTATCAAGAACAAGCAGAAGCTCTATTACTATGACATACTGAACTTCATCCCTATGATGATTGTCGTGATCATCATGATACCCTTCGGGTTCGTTTCCGTCGACGAAAAGCGTGAGCTGGTCAGAATGTTTCTCCTCCAGGAGGAATACAAGTTTATCCAGATCCTGATTTCCGCCATTGCCGCCGTGGTTCTGCCGATCTTCTACATATCGCTCTCGATC
Organism: Spirochaetota bacterium; assembly: GCA_035400945.1. Taxonomy (GTDB): domain Bacteria; phylum Spirochaetota; class UBA4802; order UBA4802; family UBA5550; genus RBG-16-49-21. Next base: position 11,043 of record DAONAJ010000017.1, on the reverse strand, counting down.
TGGCAAATTTGGTTCCGCAAGCCGAGCGAAAACCTGGCGTATCAGCCCCTGATCTTCCTCATCACACTCCTCATCATCTGGCTTTTCCTGGGCATAGTCGGCATAGCCGGTTCCGTCACCCTTTCAGAGACGCTCCTGGCCCTGGATAATATCATCATAAGCCTCATAGTCATAGGATTTTACCTGATATCGATCAGGTACCCCTACCTGATGCAGTTCGGCACGATACCGCCTAAAAAAAAGAAATATGCGAAATCATACCTTGACAATGTTGACCGCAAGAGCATTAACCGCCAGCTGAAGATAATCATGGAGGAGGAAAAGCTTTTCTGCGACGAGGACCTGTCCCTGGGAAGGCTCAGCGAGGCGCTGGAACTGACGAAAACCCAGCTCTCGCAGTTTCTCAACACCTATCACGAAAAAAACTTCAACAATTTCGTCAACGGCTACCGCATCGAGGAGGCGAAGAAGATGCTCCTGGAGCAGCCTGACCGGCAGATCATATCGATAGCCTTTGCCGTGGGGTTTAATTCCTATTCGGCGTTCCATTCCACCTTCAAGAAAATGACCGGCGTCACCCCGGCCGATTATCGCCGCACTATTGAACAGGAGCAGCTTTGACCCAGGGCTGGTCGCCGGCATCGGGAATCCGGCCCGATTCCGGTTGATTGGCATCCTGTATAGCCCGATAGTTATAGTAATTCCAGAAAAGGTTGATCGAAGCGTTAACGAAACTACCCGTGTTCACCAGGGTCTTGAAGCCCCTCTTGACCGAATTCACCGGCGATGACGTTTCATTATAGACCCGGCGCCATCCCATGATCAGCTCGTCTACGGACATGTTGCGGGGCCGTATGACCGCCTCGTAGGCGTTGTACCGCACCCAGTCATTGGGATAGTCGGTGTAGAGGAGGCGGTCTTCTTTTTTCATCTGGTCATAGAGGCGGGTGCCGGGGAAGGGCGTCATGATGGTAAACTGGCTTCCGTCTATTCCGGTCTCGTGAATGAACTCTATGGTCTTGTCGAATACGTCCTTCGTGTCCGCGTCGGTCCCGAGTATAAAACCTCCAATGACTCCTATCCCGTGGTCGTGGAACTTTCTAATCGTTTTTTTGTAGTTCCGGATAATGGGCCGCAGGTTGATCTTCTTGTCCACGGACTTGAGGGCTTCCGCATCAATCGATTCGAATCCGATATAAAACGTGTTGGCCCCCGCCTCTGCCGCGTCACGGAGCAGGTCGTCATGTTCCGCAATGGTTATGCAGACCTGGGACCCCCAAGACCTGCGGAGGCCTTTCAGCCTTGCGAAGAGGTTTTTGGCGTGGGCAATACCGTCGCTGCCCAGGCCCACGATGCTGTCGTCGGCAATGAAAAACCGCCGGTCTTCAAGCTCCTCGATTTCTTCAACGACATGATCCAGGTTCCTGAACCGGTACCTGCTGCCGTTGAATTTCGTCACGGAACAGAAGCTGCAGTTGCAGGGGCACCCCCGGGACGTCTGCACGGAATGGACCATGTATTTCCGGGAATATATGGTCCGGTCTATCTTCGGGATGTTCTCGAGGCCCGGCCGCGTTTCGGCGGTGTACATTTTTTTAAGTTTATTTTTTTCGTAATCCTCAATTATGCCGGGCCAGAGTTCGTCAGCTTCACCGGTGACGACCGTGTCGGCATGACGGGCCGCTTCATCGGGCAGCACCGAGGCATGGATGCCCCCCATGATCGTTGGGATTCCACGCTTTCTGAAATCATGGAGGATCTGGTAGGCTCGCGGGGCCTGGCCGGTGGTGGCGGTAACAGCCACCAGATCGGCATCCGCGCCGGTGTCCAGCGAATCAACATTTTCATCAATCACTCTAACGGCATAACGCTCCGGAGTCCTGCTTGCCAGCACCCCCAGCCCCATGGGAGGAAGGGCCAGCATCTTCATCTTCCCGAATACCGTGTTGTTTATGGTCGGATTGATAAACAATACTTTTTTCATGATTTCACGCCTCCATAACACTGTCTGTATATGTTCGATATAAGATATCACGGTTATTATTATAATTCTTGCGGGAATATAATCCAATAATTGACGCTATATGGAGAATTATATTCGAATACATGCAGAATATTATTCTGGAACTCGTTCATCCCTGATATCTCATGCTGATGGCATGCCGGGTGTCGTAAGCCGCGAAATGATGAAATATGAATTGACATATTTTATAATGCCGCTATTAGATATGTCACTACGTCAGGAGGGGCCTATGCTGGAGTTCAAGAATATTCTGTACCCTATTAATTTGAATTCAAAGAACTTAATAACCGTTGTCAAGGTCCTGGAGCTAGCCGGCATCCTTAACAGTAAGGTTCACATTCTTTACGTCAATGACGAGGGCGCAGGGTATCGGTATCCCGCTGACAGGGAAGACGCTGTGTCGCTAAAGGTTAAGGAAGTGGCGCCGGCGGAATTATTGAGCAGTTTAACAATAATCTATGCCGTGTCAAAGGGGAAGCTCGAACAGGAAATACTGGATTACTGCAAAAAAAATTCAATCGATCTTATCGTGACGGGGCACAAGCGCAGGAACAGGCTTTATTCCATGCTCTTCGACAGTCCCGACGTCAATATTATTGACACGATCCATGTGCCCGTGCTGGTGATACCCAAGAAGTAACACGTTCCCTTTGCTTCCCGGACATCCCGGCGTCAGAGTAGTTTGATCCCTTCATATTCAATACCTGAGCTCTTCAGGATTTCTTCGATTTCCCGGACGTTTTCATTATTAACCCTCACGCAGTATCCACAATCCGAGCTGAGGTGACGCGGTACGGGGATCATGGCGTGAGGTATCCGTGATTTTTTAAGAAGGTTTGCCGTCCAGATCGCATGGTTGGTTGTGTGAAAAAGTATGACTGAATGCAACGGTGATGACTTCCCCGCCTTCTACAAGCAAGTTAATTTATGAAAAATATCGTATCTTCCCCCGAAGCGGCAGGGAAGACACGATCAATGCTCATTTATTTTTAATAATCATATTCTCTCAATAAAAGCTTCAACCCTGGTCCTTATCTGCTCCATGTCTCCGGAGGAGTAATCAGTTTCAACGGACAGGTAGGGGATCTTCCGTTCGCCGCACATGTCCTTCACTTTTTTTGATTCCATGAGGTAGGGGGTGCAGAACTGGAGCGAATAGTGTATGACGCCGTCGGCGCCGGATGATTGGTAAATCGAGCCGATGTCCTCGATGCGCTCACTGTTGGGCGTGAAACAGGCGCAGTTGATCTTCATGTACCGCTCGACTATGTTGTCGAGGAGACCATCGACGGCGTCGCCCGTTTCTTTTACGGCATGCCTCGTATTGCGCTCGCCGATACAGGATTCTTCGGCCACAATAACGGCTCCGCCGGTTTCGATCACGAAGGGGACTTTCCAGTTAGGGACGGCCATGGGACAGCCGGAAACGAGGATTTTTTTTGTGCCGGCGTTTCCGATGGAGATGTTGTTCTTGCCGCGTTCTTCAAGCTCGTCGCAGAGCTTGGAGACGGACTCGGTGAAGCGCTCGGGGTTATCGTAAAATGAGACCTGGTTAATGAGCAGGGCGTCCCGTCCGGATATGACCTGCGGGTACTTGTAACGGATCCCCGCCAGCCGCTGGAGTGCAGCCCGCTTGTTGTTAACGATCCGGATCCCCTTCTTCAGCGAATCCGGGGTAATTTTTCTTCCCGAGCGTTTTTCAAGCTCCACTCTGAAACGCTCTATTTCTCCTTTCCAGAGCGCCCTGTCCGATGCGTTTTTCATCTGGGGTATTTCCATGACATATATGTCTTTCATGCCGCTGAAAGTTTCATAGGCCTTCTTCTTGCCGTCGCAGGTGGTTTCACCGACAATGAAGTCCGCAGCCTCCGTATAGGGACAGAGGCGTCCCAGCCTGAAACCCAGGGAGGACTTGATGAGGGCGCAGGTGTTCCGGGGCAGGTATTCCTCGACTTTTTCAAAGGCGATTTCGGCGCCGGCGCAGAGACCTATCTGCACGCCCCCGACGGCCAGGACCAGTTCTTCAGGTACGTATACGCAGAAGGTTCCGACGACTATGTTGCCCTTGGCCTTTTCCTCGAGGATCTCCCGAATCCTGAGGCCGTGGACCTCGGACACGACGAAATCAAAGTATTTCATCCCATCAGGCCTGTTTTTCTGGGAAAGAAATATATCGCCGTAAGCCTGTCCCAGTACTGATAAAAGCTGGTCGTGGGATTCGAGGTCGAGTCCCAGCTCCTTCCACATGTTTACGTATTCGCTGCTCATGGTTCCTCCATTTTAATCGAATTATTATATTATTTTGAAGCTTTAATAATGAAGTCATCGCCTTCGCTGCGTATATCAGACTTCATGCCGCTGTTTTTCAGGGTCCGCAGCACGTTTTCCCTCGCAACATCGCTGTTGACAATTATATCAAAAGCGGCGATGCCCTCGTTGATTGTCTTGCGGGTCAGTACAACGGGTTGGGGACAGGAAAGACCCCGTGCGTCAATTATATGGTCCGACATGATAAACTCCTTGAAGTAGTGTTTTCGGGTTCAATACCACCCTGGTTATTATAAGAATCAGGATTTCACTGTAAGCTTTTCTCGCATGGTGAAGCCGATGACAAGGCAGAATAGTATGCCGATAATAACGGCCGCCTGTCCGTAAATTCCCGGGCCTCCGAGGGTGACGACTTCCTCTGCCATGCTGTCGGGTTTGCCTGCGAGGGACAGGTTATGCGCAAAGGCCGCGCCGGTGATCATGCCCATGACAAAGACCCCGGCGTCAGCATCCCCTTCTCCTGATAGAATAAGCTGCCTTCCGGGGCACCCGCCGGCCAGGGCAAAGGCAAGGCCCGCTAGGGTCATGCCGAGAAAGTTCCAGAGATGGTTGCTGTGAGCCACGGGCTGGGCCGTGAAACCGGGATTGAACTTCCCCAGTATAAGGTTGCCGATAAATGCGGTCACCAGAAGGGCGGCAACACCGCTCATGAGGTGGAAGTCCCTGGCAAGTATGATGTCCCTGATCGATCCCATGGTGCAGAACCTGCTCCGCTGGGCGATAACGCCGAAGGCAAGGCCTGCCGCGAGGCTGATCAGGACATTGGCATGCATTGAGCCGGGTCCCTTTGCGCTGAAGAATATTGGCCCGCTTTCTGAAAAAGACACCTCGAAAACATTAAGCAGGACGAGGGCCAGCATGAAGGCAGGGAATATCCAGCCGCTGGCCTTGTTATTACTGTAGGTGCGGCCGAGGTTGTATCCCTTGTTGAGAAAAAGTACCCCAACGGCGATGCCGCAGATAAGGCCGAGAAGGCCAAGCAGGGAGTTGAGATCGCCGCCGGCAAGGCGGAGAAGGGCGCGCCAGGGGCACCCGAGGAAAACAAGAGCGCCGATCATGTCGAACATACCGAGAAAAAAGCGGATCAGCGTTGATGACCCGGCCCTTGGCTTGTATTCCTTCATGATGATCGAGATTATGAATGCCCCGAGCACAATGGCGGGGATTTCCGGTCTCAGATATTGTACCACGTCGGCCCGGTGGAGACCCAGGGCGCCGGCGATGTCACGCTCGAAGCATGCGACACAGATCCCCATATTGGGCGGATTGCCGGCCGCCTGGAGAATTACGGCAATGGCGCCTATGATAGAACCGGTTATAATGATGCCGATTCGGGATGAAAGGATGTTTTTCATGGAACACCTCGCGGATGATTTACGTTCATCATTTTTTGGGAAGGCAGGCGCTTATGTCAATAAATAAAATAAATAATAAGTATTAATTATATAAATAAATAAAACCGGGAACCGTATGCCATGGAATGCTCTCAGGCCGGAAGAGGGTGTCGGAATTGTCATGCTGTCCTAAGAGATGGTCAGGTTGATCTGGTAAATTCATAGTGCAACATTTCCGATAATAATATTATTTATTAATCTGAAGGGAATTCGAGGATTGGGTGTAATCGCATGGTAACTATACTTCTATTTATCCTTCTGGGCATTGTTGCCGGTACATTGAGCGGGTTGATCGGCATCGGAGGAGGTGTTATTATTATTCCAGTGCTCCTGTATTTCTTCGGGTTTTCCCAGCACCAGGCCCAGGGAACGACGCTGGCCCTGATGGTGCCCCCGATAGGGATCCTCGCGGCATGGGCCTATTACCGGCAGGGGTATGTTGATTTCCAGGCGGCGATCTTTATCGCCATCGGCTTCCTTGCGGGGGGATTCCTTGGGGCAAAGCTGGCCGGTTCGGTTTCCAATGTCATTCTTGAAAAGATTTTCGGCGTGGCGCTGCTGCTGATATCCCTGAAGATGATATTCGCGAAATAACAAAGATTTATTTCCTCATATGCCTTATTGATTTTTGCCGGATTATTATATAGAAAAGACTTAAAATGGTGAAAAGTTAAGTTATTTATAAAATACTAAAAAAATATATTGACATTGACAGCAAGCTTATATATATTTGCCAATAGCAACAGTTGACAGTGGCAATGAATTATGCACTATAACATTGTAGATACAATAATGATGCTTAATGAGCAATGCTGCCACCTGAACAACACCAACGGTGAGGATAACAATCTAACCGCAAAGGAGCTTCAGGTGCTTATTACCCTCAAACCGGGTGAGTCGGTGCCGAGCGTTGACCTGGCAAAGAGAAACAACCTGTCGCCGTCGAGGATGAGCAGGATAATAGACAAACTTTATTCCAGGGGATTATTGAGCAGGGAAGCCGATGAGCATGACAGGCGTTACAGCCGGGTTTCCCTGACGGAAGCGGGGCAGGCGGTGAACCATGATACCGCTGAATTCAGGAAGCAATGCGAAAACAAAATACGGGCAAGAATGTCAGATGCTGAATTTGCCGTCATACAGAAGGCCCTAAGCCTTCTGATATTCGCCATGGAGGATAACAATGAGCGCGTCGACGCAGATACAACTCGAAACAATTAATGCGAGGTACAGCGGCCTCGCGGACTCAAACTGCTGTCTTTCCTGCGGCGGCGCCCTGGAGCGAGCGGCGGTGAAGCCCGGCGAAACCTGCGTGGACCTGGGAAGCGGCAGGGGCTCAGACGCCCTGCGCATGGCCGACCTCGCAGGCCCGAACGGTTTCGTTTACGGAATCGACGTGTCAGACGGGATGATTTCCAGGGCGAGGGCAGCGGCAAAAAAATTCGGCGTAACAAATATCGTATTTATCAAGTCGGAACTGGAAGAGCTCGGCCTGGATGATGATGTCGCGGACGTGGTCATCTCCAACTGCACGATCAACCATGCTTCGGACAAGAGACAAGTGTGGAGGGAGATTTATCGCGTCATGAAAAAGGGCGGCCGGTTTGTCGTGAGCGATATCTATTCAATGGCCCCAGTTCCCGACCAATACCGGCAGGACCCGCAGGCTGTCGCCGAATGCTGGGCAGGATCGGTCACCCGGGACGAATACCTTGCCGGCGTAAAGGCGGCCGGTTTTTCGGAAGTCATGATCCTTGAAGAAAGCGCGCCCTATGTTAAAGGCGCCATCGAGGTGGCAAGCTGGACCATATCGGCCATTAAATGATGAAGCAATTTATATAATAAGGAGATGGTTTAAATGAAGACACTCATTAAGAAGAAGAGTGCCGAACAATGCTGCGCGACAGCCCAGTGCTGCGCGAAGATCTCTTCCATCGTGGCCGGGTGCCACGATTAAGGGATCGGGCCCGCCATGCCGGGAGCCCGGCATGGCGGGCGTTACGGATACTACGACAGGAACGTGAATAGTCAGATGAAAACATTTTCAAAACACAATATATTCGGCAGGATCAGGGATTCGGAAAACTATTTCATACTGAACCCCCTGTCGGGAAACGCTGATATCCTGACGCCGGAAAAGGCGCGGGAGATCCGCGAAAAAACGTATACTGACGTGGAAGAATACAGCGCTAAAGGTTATCTAGTCGATGAAACCGAGGAGGATCGCCTCTACAAGCTCAAATACCTCGATTTTCTAGACGAGCGCGAATCAAACGAGGTGCAGATATTCTTCGTTCCCTGGTACGCATGCAACTTCTCATGCTCCTACTGCTACCAGGAAGGATACGCGAAGGAGAATGCGCCGTTAACAGAGGAGGTCATCAATGCTTTCTTTAATTATATCACTCGTGAATTCTCTGATAAAAAGAAATACATCACTATCTTCGGCGGCGAGCCGCTCCTTGCCGGAGCCGGTGCCCGTGCGAGTATTGAGCGGATCATCACAAAGGCGGCGGAACGGGGAATACCGGTAGCGGTGGTGACCAACGGCTATTATCTGGCCGATTACCTTGACATCCTGGCAAAGGGTTCGATCCGCGAGGTCCAGGTGACCCTGGACGGCGTGCGCGGCGTCCATGACGCCCGGCGTCCGCTGAAAGGCGGCGGGGTCACCTTTGACCGCATCGTGGAGGGGATCGACGGTGCCCTCGTGAGGGGATTCCCGGTGAACCTGCGCATGGTCATCGACCGGGACAACATAGACGACCTTCCGGAACTGGCCGAATTCGCCATAGAAAAAGGCTGGACGAAGAATCCGCTCTTCAAGACCCAGATAGGCCGCAACTATGAACTCCACCGCTGTCAGGCCGACAGCGCACGGCTCTTTGAACGGGCGGGGCTGTATGAGAAGCTGTACGAGATCATCCGGCAACACCCCCGCGTTCTTGAGTTTCACCGGCCAGCTTACTCGGTCTCTCGGTTCCTATCGGATAACGGTGAACTGCCCGTGCCGCTCTATGATTCCTGCCCCGGGTGTAAAAGCGAATGGGCCTTTGACTGCACCGGGAAAATCTATCCCTGCACGGCAACGGTCGGCAAGGACGGCGAAGAGGTCGGCACCTTTTACCCTGAGGAGACAAAGCGCGAGGATATCATAGAGGAGTGGGAGTCGCGCGATGTCACCACGATACCGGAATGCGCCGGGTGCAGCCTCCAGCTTGCCTGCGGGGGAGGGTGCGGATCCGTTGCCCGGAACAGGACCGGTAGGCTCCACGCCCCGGACTGCCGGCCGGTGCAGCCGCTGCTGGAAATGGGCATATCACTTTATTTTAACAAGGGTAACGAATAGCGCGGCCGCGCAGGGGCGCGGTCGATATATATCACAGGAGAAGCGCCATGTCGGATCTTATATCATACATCAATGCGTCACAATACGAAAGCGAAGTGCTTGGCGGAGGAAGCGTCGTTGTTGACTTCTATTCCACGGAATGCCCGCCCTGCGAGGCCCTGGCGGCGAAATACGAACCGCTGAGCGAAATATACGGCAGGGACATCAGGTTCATCAAGATATTCCGGCAGGAGAACCGGCCCCTGGCTGAAAAGCTCGGCGTCATGTCGTCGCCCACCGTGATTTTCTACAAGGACGGGAAAGAGGTCGGACAGCGCCTGAGCGGCGGCATAAAGCGGTCCGATATCGTCAAGAACCTGGAGCTCCTCATTGACCGGAAAAAAGCCGATGAATTGAGGGCCAGGGTTAAGCCGGTCGTGACCGATTGTGACATCCTCATCATGGGAGGCGGCCCGACGGGCCTCACCGCGGGCATTTACGCGGCCCAGGCAAAGGTGAAGACGATCCTTGTCGACCAGGCCCTGCCCGGGGGCCAGGTGACCACGACCCACCTCGTGTCGAACTATCCCGGCTTTGAAAAGCCCGTTGAGGGCTTCATGCTCACCCATTTCATGACGGAGCAGGCCAAGAAAGCCGGGGTCGATTTCCGCCAGGCAGTTGAAGTGACAGACGTGGATCTCTCTGCAAAAACGATCCTGGTTGACGGTTTCGAGACGATCCGGGCGAAGCGGATAATTATCGCCACCGGATCGTCATACCGTGAGCTGAATGTGCCGGGGGAAGTCGAGTACAAGGGGAAAGGCATCTCCTACTGCGCGACCTGCGACGCGAAATACTACGATGACAAGGAAGTTGTTGTCATCGGCGGCGGCAATTCAGCGGTCGAGGAGTCACTGTTTATCACCAGGTTCGCCAGGAAGGTCACCATTGTCCACCAGTTCGACAAGCTCCAGGCGAACAAGGAGGCCCAGGAAAAGGCCTTTGCCAACCCGAAGATTGAATTCGTCTTCGAGCATGAGCCGCGCGCTTTTGAAAAGCGGCCCGACGGCGGCATGGATGTGACCATAGAGGATCTGAAAACAGGCAAGAGAAGGACAATGGCAACCGACGGCGTTTTCATCTTTGCCGGACTGAAACCGAATATAAGCCTTTTTAACGGCGTCCTGAAGCTGGACCAGTGGGGTTACGTGGCGGCAGACGAACTCCTTCACACCAATGTGCCGGGCGTGTTTGCGGCCGGGGACGTGCGAAGCAAGCCTTACCGTCAGATAACGACCGCCGTGGCGGACGGGACCATAGCCGCGATAACCGCGGTGAAGGAACTGGAGGCTATGGAAGGATAATACGTCGGAATGCGGTGTGTCAGTCTTTCAGCACAACGTTGATGCTGTTGCCCTTCCTGTTCCACTGTATGGTGCCCAGGGTTTTCAGGAGGCAGAGCCCCCTGCCATGGGAAGCGAATAAATTACGCTGAAGGGCTGTCTGCGGGTCGGCCTCCGGTTTAAAGCCGTTACCCTCGTCTTCAATGGTCATGTCGATCTTGTTCTTGAACCCCTGTATGGTCAGGTGGATCTTTTTCGAGGCATCAAATTTGTTGCCGTGGCTTATGGCGTTTTCTATTGCTTCGTCAAGGGCCAGCCTGAAGTTGAATTCGGATATTTCGCGGGCAAGGCCAGATTTTTGCAGCTCCTTGAAATAGGCGAGCGCTTCCCCGATAAGATTTTTGGCCTCATCTTTATCGCTCCGGATAACCTTTTCGAATATAGATGATTGATTTGTACCGCTTTTCATGCTGTAATGCTCAGTGCCAGACTCCAGTTTGTGATACATGAGACTGCCCGGTTAACCAGACCGTAAATATCCACTTTATTTTCGGCAAGCAATGAAAGAAAAATTAGCAGTTTGCTGAAAAACAGCAAACTGCTAAGCGATACATGGATGTATCGCCA
>DAONAJ010000016.1:52645-63695 GCA_035400945.1 Spirochaetota bacterium | reverse complement strand
TCCCATCTTTCCTTTGCCAGGGACGACAGGGGGCGGCCGGTGGACACGATATTTCACGCTTGGAAGAGGCGCTGGCCCGATTCAAAAACCATGCTGATCAGCGGCAAGGAATGGGTGGCGGAGATGTTCCGGAATGGCGGTGCGCCGGCGGTGGACCTCCTGGTGACCGGCAAGGACCGTCCCTCATACCTGAATCCGCCGCGGAAAGAAGGCTTCGCGGATCCCTCCGGGGATTCCGATGCCGCCTGCGACCCGGAATCGGGGAGGATGGGCTTTTTCGATTTCAAGCATATGCGGTGGGGGAACATGCGGAAGCACATGAGCCCGTCAAATGTGATGACGCGTCTCTACACGGGACAGCGGAGCCTCCTGACAGCCCAGATGGAAGGGTTCCCGGAGCGGTTCCCCCACGACTCATGGGTGGCGGATTCGGCGCTGGAGCTGTTTCGCCGCCATGATCCCGGCCTCGCCTACATACTTCTTGCCCAGTGCGATGACGGCGGGCACTGCATCGGTACCGCCCATGATCCCTCGGAATTCATTCCCGGCGATCCGGAAATCGTCGGCAACAGGTGCGCGGGGAAAAAGGATTACAACCTGGTGAGCGCGCGCAACCGCATGATCGTCAGGGAAGCGGTACTGGACTGCATACGCGACGTGGACCGCCAGTTCGGCCGTCTCATGCGGGGTCTGGCAGAGCAGGGTATCGCCGGCGATGCCCGTATCATTCTTCTCAGCGACCATTCGGCGATAAACCATCTCTCGACGGAAGCATTCATCGATACGGATGTCATGGGAATACTGGAGTCGCGCGGCATAGATACCCGGGGCGTGTACGCCTTCAGCGTCAGCAGTTACGGGGTGGTATACTGGCACGGGCGCAAGAGGGAGATATCGAAGGCCCGGGCGGCGCTCCTCGCGCACCGCGCAAAGAATCCTCAGACCGGCGCGATCGAGTGTCCCTGGTGGGTCCTGGACCGCAGGGATATGCGGAGCGGGGTCCCCGGCATCAGCCTTCCCGGCGAGCTCTATCATAGCTATTACGTTGATGTGGACCGAGAGCGGAACATGATCTGGCCCGATCTGGTCGTGCTTGCCAGGAACGGGTGGCAGATACCGGTCTATAACGGGCACATACCGAACGTGGGCATCAACGTGCCCACGTGGGCGCCGCCCTGGCGCGTGTACAACGGCGGGCATGGGTCCGTGGACACCCTGCCCATCATGGCGGCCATTTCAGTGCCGGGAGGAAGGCCGGCCGTTAACGGCCGCGCGGTCAGGATATCAGACCTGGGCGCAACGGCCCTGTCCCTTGCGGGACTCACGACCGGGAGCACGGTAACAGGACGGGACCTGACATTTGATTTGAGATAAGCGCCTGCTGCGGGAGTGGGTGGCAAACCCCTCCCTGCTGCCAGGGGGCTTAACTTCTTGACTTTTTCTGCATGGCCGCTGCATTATAATCCGTACATCAGGTTGATAATCATCCGGCATCAATAAACCGGGTATCGGCTGGAGGGGGGATATGGTAATAAAAGTTTCCTTGACGGATATTGAAAACGCGCTGACGCCGAATTATATCAGGGTATTGCAGATAATTTATTTCAGCATCATCATGGGAGTTTCCGCTTTCTTCCTGATCATTATTTTCATGTATATGCAGGGCCCCGGGACCGGGGCGGCGAGCGAAGAAGCCATGGAAGCGGTGAACAGGTTCAGCCTTATCCATGGCGCTCTTTTTGCCGGGGCATTGATCCTTTCCAATGTCGTGTATAACAGGTTCCTCCGGGAAGACAGGATCGGCTCAATGATGGGCAGGATCAAGCCTGGCGACGGCCCCGGCGCCGCCTGCGGGTACCTGGCGGTTATCCGTACCGCGAAAATAATAGAGGCGGCGATCATTGAAGCTGCGGTATTCTTCGGGCTTGTCACGTGCTTCATCGCGGTTGTGAACCGCGTGATGTATCAGAACCCTTATTACTGGGCAAATGCCTTATCCTATGTCATCTTCATCGTTTTGCTGATAAGGGATTTCCCCGGCAGGGATAAATTGATGGAACTCTTCAGGGGGAAATTGAAGTTTCTACTGCAGTACTAGGCCCTGTCACTGGTTGATCTGCTTCACCAGCCACTGGATCGATTTCTTGAACTGCGCGTTCCCCCCCGCGGTATTGCCCTCCTCGGGGTAAACCTCGATCACCTTTTCGCTCCGGATATGGTTAAAAAGGCTGAAGACGCATTCCGGCGGGGACAGGGTGTCCTTGAATCCTACCGTGGCGAGGACCGGGCAGCCGATCCTGTCGGCGAAGTTAAGGGCGTCGAAGTAGGTCAGGTTTTCCTTGATCTGCTTTTTCTTGGCCTTGACCGTGGACACGAATTCATTTATCTCGTTTGACGCGTCGCTTTCGGAGATGTTCTGGCTCAGGGACAGATGGCAGAAGGCCGGCGTTTCCATGACCAGCGCCGCGACCCGGTCTGAAAAGGCGGTGGTGAAGACCGCCGCCGCGGCCCCGAAGCCCTTGCCGATAATGCCGATGGCGCTGCAGTTGATGTCCGGGATGAGGCGCAGCATGTCAATGGAGCGGTAAAGATCGAGATACACCGCCTTGACGTAGTAGGTGTCGCGGTCGAGGATATTCTCCACCATGTAGCCGGGGGACGCGGGCTCTTTCTCGGTATCAGCATGCCTCACGATCTCGGTATGTCCCCGGAGGTTTATGAAGAAATATGAGACCGAATCGTCGAGAGTCTGCTGCGAGAATTGGACTTCGCTGTTGTAGTCATGGACATAAATGATGACTTTCGGCTTCGGCGTTCCCCGGGGTATCAGGAGCTCTCCCGTCACGGTTGTTCTTGTGAAGCCCTTGTATGATACGTCATAGGAGGCGAAACGGTGTGTCGTCCTCTTCCCGTTTTTAACCAGCTCGGTTTCGAGGGGTATCTTCTTTATCTCCGCGATGGCTTTTTCCCAGAACTGGTCAAAGTCATTTTTTTTGTCCTGCGGCGGAAGGTTCAGGAAATATTTGTCGAAATTGCTTAGAGGCATCTTGTTTAATTGTTGGTCAGTTTGTATAATAGATAATAGTTATTGCTGAGGAGCACGTAGAGCAGGAATATGAGCACCGCCGAGGTGATTACAAAAAAGAAGAAGATCGATATATAATAGAGGGGCTTGCGGGCGAGGTAGATGATGATGTCCCGCGTCGCGAGGCCCTCCTTCCTGAGGCGGTGGATCCGCACGCCCAGGAAGGCCGCGAAGATGGCCGCCAGTCCGAATATGGACAGGTCCTTCACGATGAAGTTGAAGGCGTTTTTATGCTTCACCGCGAATATGGTCACCGGGTAAATCAGGATGTTCATGACGATCACCGAAATGACGGCAACGGTCAGGGTGAACAGTGCAAGGGTGGTGATTTCCCTGAACCGGTCGCGGAGCTTCATTTTTTCATAGAGGTTGCCGTTGTACATCAATAGTCCCTGCCGGTTTCTATAATCAGGCGGCCGTATCATGAGGCTTCCTGTCGGTCCGCCGCGGTGACGCGCCGGTCACTTCGACTTTTTCGTGCCCGGCTTGTTTTCTTCCTTCTTTTTTACCGCTTTCTTTTCTTCTTTTTTTTCTTCGCCCACGTCGACGCCCATTTCCTTCAGGGCCTTCCGCGCCGCGGACTGTACCTTTTGATTCTGATCATAATTCATTTTGTATTTTAAAATGTCAATTGTTCTTTTATCCTTGAAGTCTTTTATGAGGCTGATGGCCTTCAAACGTACCTGCGAGCTGTTGCTCCTGAGGGCGTTCATGAGTTTCGGAATGGCCTCCTGGTCCCCCAGCTTCGCCAGGGATGCGATGGAATAAAGGTACAGGTTGTAGTATTTTTTCCTCTTCTTGACGTCGTAGGAATCAATCATCTTGATGGTTTCCTTGATGTCGGCCGTCACCTCTCTGGCCCCGAGCTTGGAGAGGGAATTGACCGCGTAGGACCTCAGGGCGACGTCTTCCTCCTCGTCCTTGAATATTTTAAGAAGGATGTCCTTTGACTCCGCCGCCGGTGCGCTTCCCATGAATATGACCATCTCCTCCTTGATTCCCTTGGTTGTCTTGGGGCTTTCCAGCGATTCCCTGACAAAGGGCAGCAGTTCCACCGCCTTGAATTCGCCCAGGGTCTGGATGAGTGCGGCGGTAAAGTTGGAGTTGTTTTCCAGGTCCCGCGATTTCAGCTTCTGGATCAGCTTTTCCTTCGCAACCGCGGCCTTCATGTTCTTGAGGGCGTACACCGCCGCGGTGCCCACGTCTTCGGAGCGGTGGTCGATCTTTTCCGTTATCATCGGGATTGCGGAGGTCTCTTTCATCTCGCCCAGGACGGCGATGGACTTGATCAGCAGCTCCGGGTCATCCTCGTCCTTCGTCATGTCGAGGAGCTTTTTGACGAGCCTGCCCCGGATGGCCTGGTCTTTTATCTGTTGTATCTTGCTGACCGCGGAAAGGCGCTCTTCCTGGATGCCGTAGTCCAGGGTCT
The DNA here is from genome assembly GCA_035400945.1 of Spirochaetota bacterium. Lineage (GTDB taxonomy): Bacteria > Spirochaetota > UBA4802 > UBA4802 > UBA5550 > RBG-16-49-21. Next base: position 59,181 of record DAONAJ010000016.1, on the reverse strand, counting down.
GCTCTATCCACTCGGCCTTTTTTTCATCGCTCTGTTTGGGGTCCTTATCTGCCGCCTTGCTGTCAGGCGTTTTCTTCGAATCCCTGGCTGAGGGTTTTTCGGCAACGGTCTTTTTTTCAACCGAGCGCGTCGCCGTGGTTTTGGTCGTTACGGCTGTTTTGATTTCGGCGGCGCGCAGAGCGGGGCGGACCGCGAAGGCTGCCAGGATCGGTATCAGCAGGAAATAGGTCATTGTTTTCATGGCGTACACCCGGATTTTCTGTTTGATCTGTGTCTGATGGCCGGCTCTATTAATATCGGACATGATTATGATTTGACAAAAACATTTATCGCGCCCGATAGTATTGGTCGCGTCAGGGGCCGGCCGCTGGCGCCGGTCCATCACGGGCCAGGTTAGAATTCTTGCTGCTGATAGTACAGGGGTAACGCGGGATTTGTCCATTAAAAAAAAATTCGGGGATATCGTCAGATTCCTGGCATGGCCGGGGGACGGTGAAATGGCCGTTTCGGGCATAGACGCGGCCGGGCTCCTGAGGCCCGGCGAAGCCGATGATCTGTCCATGGCGGGGAACCTGATCGCGTCATTTCTCGCGGTGCTGTCCGGTCCGGACGGCACGGGTCATGATCAGGGACTGCGCTTCCTGGAGGGAATGAAGGGAACGGCATGGGATGGGGCTTCGAGGTTTCTCCTTGATGGCGCTTCCCTGGCAGTGGGCGAAATCGAATCACGTTATATAAATGATGAGCGTTTCCGCGGCCATTTTGACGCCCTCCATGACGCTGTCAGCGGCGGAAGGCAGAACCGCAGCATCACCGATCTGGTCTGGGGCGTTTTTTTCCCCGAGGGTGTTGTCGGCGACGACCGGTTGGCGGCAGTATCGTCCCTGAGGGAGAAGCGGACTATCCGTATCACCGGGCTGAACCCGGAGCCGGTCCGCGCCCCCGGCAGGGAGGTCCTGTTCACGGCCAATGCGCTCCTCACGGTGCCTGCGTCGAAGTCCTGTTTGGACGCCCTTGAGGGGAGCATGCGCGCGGCCGCTGAAGCCGCGCTGAAGGAGGAACAGCTCCACTGGTTCGATCATCCGGTGCCGGTGGGGACGCCGGCCGGGCGTAACGAGCTGGTCCACGGCCTGCGCTGCCTTTCCGAGGCCGCGCGCTTCGAGGAATTGGCCGGAAACAAGGACCCGGACCGGGATATCGAGTGCGTGATATCGGTTTCGGTTACGCATCGCGGTCTGCGGGGTATCGCCAGGCCATGGCTGGAATCGCTGCTTCAAGGCGGTGAGGCTGCGCGCGGCATCAGGCTCCATGCTTTCACGGAAGAGGACACGGCGCAACTTCTCGATGATATTCTTATCCCGGCGGCGCGGCATTATGCCCGCGGATCAAACGACATGTCCCTTCGGGAAGTCTTCGGCGTTGACGGCGAGTACGGGCGGCATTATAATTTCTTAAAGGCCATTGCGCGGTTCTGGAACGTTTTCATTTCCCCGGAGATCAGGGCGACCTTCAAGATAGACCTGGACCAGGCCTTTCCCCAGGAGGAGCTTGTCGCCGGGACAGGGACCTCCGCCTTCGGTCACCTGTGCACCCCCCTCTGGGGCGCCCGGGGCACCGACAGCGGGGGCGAGGCCGTATACCTCGGCGCGATAGCCGGGGCCCTGGTGAACCGGAAGGATATCGGCGCTTCGATCTTCACCCCCGATGTTCCGTTTCCCCCTTCGGCTCCCGGCGGGGACGAGGTCGTGTTCCGGAGCGCCGTGCCCCAGGCCCTTTCGACCGAGGCGGAGATGATGACGCGGTACGGGGAAGGGCTGGGCCATGACGGCAGGACTTCGTGCATACAGCGGGTCCATGTAACCGGCGGCACTACCGGCATTCTGGTGGAAGCCCTGAAGCGTTACCGCCCCTTCACGCCGTCCTGCGTCGGGAGGGCCGAGGACCAGGCCTATATACTCTCCGCGCTGTACCGGCCCGGTGAGCGCGGCTTTCTCCGCTATGTCCACGAGCCGGGCCTGGTGATGCGCCACGACGCGGACCTTTTTGCGGACACGGCCGATGCCGCGCGGACCGGCAAGACCCTCGGCGACTACGTGCGCATCCTGCTCTTTTCCGGCTATGCCCGGGCCCTGCCCTGGGGCTTTGACCGCATAAAGGACGCGGTGGATCCCTTTACCGGGTGCTTCGTGTCAGCCCTGCCGATAACTATCGTGTATCTTCGCTTCGCCTTGAAAGCTGCGCGCATGCTTGCCGTCGGTGATCCTGAGGCGTTGCGCTTTTTTAACGACGGCGTAATGAGGCTTTCTCCCCTTGTGGAATATTACAAGGAGGGAGAGAATCCGCTGAAGGGAATCTATGAACGGGAAAAGAGCGGCTGGGACCTGTACTATGATCTGCTGGATGCGGTTGAAGCAGGGATTCAGGCAGGAGATGCTGTTGCCCTGGAGCTGAGAGAGAAGGCGCGGGCATTGATTGATGCGGTTAGGATAAACAAGTAGGATTTATTGTTCATGTTTTTAAATATTTCGATACCGCAGTAAAGAATTTTACTCTGACACCTGTTTCTTCAACTATAACCGATAGTTATCGGCAGCTATACAGGCTTAGTAGCTTACTCTGGCCCCCGTTTAAAGCAATTGAATCGAGTAGCTCTGACCCCTTACCCCAAATATTTATTATAATGAAAATGAAGGCCGCCATGTTAGGCGGCCCGGTCGTTTCTATTCGGCTCCCATTATCTTTTTCAGCGAATCGACCTTGCTCTTCATCCGGTTGTCCATTCCTTCGCGGTAATCGACCTTGAGCACCATGTAGACCCGGCTGCTGTGGTTCTTCATCGCGTCCATGCTTTCCTTCGCGACGCGTATTACCTCGTCCCAGTCACCCTCAAAACAGGTGCCCATGGGGCCCATCTGGTAGTCCAGTCCGCTTGTTTTGATCACTTTCACGGCTTCCGCCACATAAGAGCTGACGCTCTCTCCCTTGTCCAGTGGGAATATCGTAAGATCTGCCAGTGCGCTCATCGGTATCTCCTTGGTTGATAATTGATTAACCATAACAGCAAATAATCATGTTTGTCAATAAAGTAGTAATATATTTATATAACTAGACAATTTTCAATATATGTCCAATTAGAAGTAACTTGTTTAATAATAAAGTTACACATAATAGATTATAATAAGTATATATCTAATGCTTATTAATCCTCTTTCTGTTTCATTTTTTTATTTGTTTGTTATGGCAATAAATCGGATCATGCTTATCGGGGTGGTCGATAATTAATATTAATAACTCGATTATTTATCTATAAGATAAATAATTATTCATAAAAATATAAATGTTCAATGAAAAAAACCCAACCGGGCTGAAAAAATTTTGCTATTCCTGTTGCCGATGATTATATTTAATCGGTTGTTCAGAGTATAAGGGGGCTGAATAATAACGATATATTATTATTGTTCGATATGGTTCCGGCGACTGACTATTAATCCGAAATTGCCGGTGGATTCGGGAATATGTTGAAATCACATTTTAATAATATCATGCAGGATGTTATGCGGAATAAGGTACGGGGTTTCCTTATCCAATTAACGCATGTCCTGATCTTGCTGATGTCCTTTGCCGCAGGCGCTTCCGCATCCATGATACTTTCAGAGGAAGGCATATCACCGACCCGCAGCGCTGAGTATGTCCGCACCCAGAGCAGGAACGCTTCCACCGAGGCTGACGCGGTGAACTATAATCCCGCGGGCCTCTCTTTTCTCCAGGCTGGGGGTATCTACCTGATGATAAACTCAGTTAATCTCTATACCCGGAAAGGAGATTCTATCCGCATGTGGGGCACCCAGGGAAATGACGCATTCAGCAGGCTGATTTCCCCACTGCCGAGTACATATCAGTCAAATAACAAATACCTTTCATCGATAGCGACTGCCGCACCGACAAACTTGAGCTTTATCTTCAAGCGGGAGAACTGGGCTGTGTTCGCCGATGTGTCGGCGCTACGGGGGCAGCCCGGGGTGACTTATATGCAGGGAGCTTCATCGCTGGAGCGGCTTTTAGTCGCGTACAACACCCTTCTTGCCTCCCGCTTTTCCCAGGAGCTGGTGAGCGTGTACAGCACAAGCTCCATGAAGCGGCAGGAGTTCCATATCGGCGCTATAGTCGGAGGATCATATGCCTTCCTTGATCAGCTTTCAGGCTCGTTATCTGTGCGTTATATCAACGTGAAGGCAAATACCAGAATTACGCAGAATCCGTATTACGTCCAGGTTACCGGCGGCGGAACCCTTAACCAGTACCAGGTTCCGATGAACATTGATACCGATCTGTCCGGGAACGGCATGGGTCTCATCCTGGGAATAGATTATAAACCGCTGGACAACCTGAACCTCTCGAGCCGACTTGAATATTATCCGCCAATGGTGCTGAACAAGAAAACCAATAAATTCATGGCCAACCCGGTCCTGGCCCAATCGGGACAGTTAAATGAATTCTGCGATGGAATCTGGCCCCTGGTCATGAATGACCGCCTCAACGCCGGCGGCGTAGGCAATATATTCAACATGGCCCTGATGGATCCACGGACCGTCAAGAACATCGGCAACAAGGTCAAGGCCACCTATCCGATATCATTGTCACTGGGGCTGTCATGGCGTATCATTCCGGTGCTGAAGATCGATACATCCGCCGACCTCACCTTTCCCCGGGCAAGGGACCTGGACGGGCGGGAGCGCAACTGGAACGCTGTGGGATACCGGCTGGGCCAGGGCATCGAGTGGAGCGTCGCCACATGGGCTTCGATCAGCGCGGGTTATTCATACAACGATTTCGGTCTGCGCAAAGATAAGCTGACGGAATATGACGATCTTCTCTCGAGTCATACGGTCGGGGCGGGATGTTCCCTGAGGCCGTGGGATTTTCTGACTGTTTCGGTGGGTGGTTCCTACTCGATCTTCAACAGGCTCCATCAAAGCAGAACAGATGTGCTTGAATCGATCCTTCTGGGGAGCCCGTTTGTTTACGCCCATGGCTGGAGTCAGACATTGTCGAGGGACGAATGGTCCGTATCAGTCGGCGTCACGTTCTCGTTCTATCCGGTCGCGGCGGCCATGAGAAAAAAAGCGGAAGAGCATTACTGGAAGGGGATGTCGCAATTCCTTTCGAATGATATTGATTCCGCCGTTGAAGAATTCAGGTCGGCGCGCAGGTATAATATTTATTACAAGGATGTCGGCAAAAAGGTCAAAGAGCTTGAAGAGCTTCAGAAGGTCATAAAGAAAAATATCCAGCAGGAAAAGGAAGAGAAGCTGGAAAAGACGAACAATGGGAAGGGGGTTCACGGAGATGAAAACAATTAACGTGAATATAAAAAACTATATCATTGCCGTGATAACAGCCTTTGCGGTGACCGCAACCGGCTGCAGCGGCTACATGAAATCAAACAGCCTGTCGCAGCTGGTATACGGGCTCTTTTTCACCACAACGCCGGCCCTGAATCCCCTGGGCATAACCGCCGTCAGTTCAACTTCGATAACCCTGGCGCAGCCGACACTCTTCACGTCGGGGAATCCGTTCCCGACGATACAGGCCTATATCGGTCCTGACGGTTTAATTACGATTACCGGTTCGACGGTGGGCGGCGCGATCACGGAAGGACCGGTGGACGTATCAGCGGGGCCATATACATTCAATGGTCTTGCGGGGAATACCGTATACCGCATTTATGTTGTGGCGCAGAACAGTTCGGGCTATTCTGTCGCGACGATCACCGATAGCACGGGGGGCATTGCGCCGGTACTGGACAATCTCGTTATCAATTCAGTTGATGATCAGAATATTGAAGTGGCAATGGTAAATTATATTACCGCTGGGAATCCGTTGCCGGCGACGGCCGATGCCTACATAGGTCTTGACGGGACCATAGCGGTGACACCCCTGGGCGTGGTAAGTGGTTCTACTGATGGTCCCCATGATGTCATTGCGGGAAACTATACTTTTCCGGGCCTGACGCCGAATACGCCATACCGGATCATTGTGGTGAGCTCGAATACATCTGGCGTGTCGATCCGCCAGATAACGCAGACCACGGGGCCGTCTGCGCCGGTCCTGGATCCGCTGGTCATAGGCGCTGTCGATGACCAGAACATAACTCTGAATGTGGCGACCTACACGACGCCGGGCTTTCCGATACCCGCTGCCGCGAATGCCTGGATCGGGCTGGACGGGACCATAACGGTGACGCCCCTGGGGGCCGTGGGCGGCTCCCTGTTCGGACCCTTCGATGTCGACACCCTTCCTCATACATTCGGAGGCCTGACGCCGAACACGCCGTACCGGATCATCGTGGTGAGCACGAACGCCTCGGGCGTGTCGATCCGCCAGATAACGCAGACCACGGGGCCGTCTGCGCCGGTCCTGGATCCGCTGGTCATAGGCGCTGTCGACGACCAGAACATAACGCTGAATGTGGCGACCTACACGACGGCGGGCTTTCCGGTTCCGGCGGCGGCGAACGCCTACATCGGCCTTGACGG
>DAONAJ010000016.1:0-52545 GCA_035400945.1 Spirochaetota bacterium | reverse complement strand
GGACGGTCCCTATGATGTTGACAGCGCCCCGCACACCTTTGCGGGCCTGACGCCGAACACGACGTACCGCATCATCGTGGTGTCCCAGAACGCGTCGGGGGTGTCGATACGTCAGATAACGCAGACGACGGGCCCCTCGGCGCCGGTGCTGGACCCGCTGGCGATAAATTCCGTTGATGACCAGAACATCCAGCTGGCGGCGGTGAGCTATGCGACGGCGGGCTTTCCGGTTCCGGCGGCGGCGAACGCCTACATCGGCCTTGACGGGGTCATAGCGGTGAGTCCCCTGGGCGCGGTGACCAATGAGACGGACGGTCCCTATGATGTTGACAGCGCCCCGCACACCTTTGCGGGCCTGACGCCGGACACGACATACCGCATCATCGTGGTGTCCCAGAACGCGTCGGGGGTGTCGATACGGCAGATAGTGCAGACCACGTCGCCTTGATTGGAACAGAAGAACCCCTTCTGCAATAAGTGTAATGAAGACGGTGTCGGCCTGCAGGAGCGAGATAATGGATGTCGTCAGGCTTCTCACAGTCCCTGTTTTCCGCTCAGGTCATACACGGCTTTCTGCAGCAGTTCCTCGAGGGCGACTTTTCCGGCTATGGAAAGGTCGCCCACCTCGATTTTCCTGATGCTCTTCATCAGGGCGATGGCCTTGAAGATATCGCTATTCTGAAAGGTCCCCCGCTTGATTTCCTGGAGCATTGTCTTTTCTTCTTTTTTAAGCACGTATATCACCGTTTCCATTGTGGAAAGGCCGGAATTGAAAAGTATGGAGTCGATTTCCCCTATCGGGATGGAGAACTGTCCCGTTTTAATAATACCGCCAAGCTTCCGGTAGGTGAAGGTATTCCCGGTAATGTCGATGCGGTGCTTCCTGCCGATGTTGTTCAGGAGGGAGAAAACAGCGATTGCGGTGATGAGACAGATAAACCCCACGGCGATGTAATACTGGACCGGTTCTTCCGCGTAAGGCTTTGACCCGTAAATAAGCATTCCCATTGATGACAGAGCCAGGATGAGAAAGACGTAGGATTTAAGGGTATGCCTGTTTTTCCAGGCAAAGGTCGTTGTGCCGGCGCTTTTTGCGACCTCGATATGATCCGGCTTTTTGTCCTGCCCGGTTTTTGACGAAGCGGCGGCAAGGTTTACGCTTTTAACCAGGCGTTCGTGGAAAGCCCCGGCTTTTTCCCTGCTCTGCACCGAATACAGCGTCCAGAAGGCCCCGTCTTTCTTTTCCATCTCTACCGCGTGGGATGTGGATCGGTCGTTCATGTGGGAGCGCACGTGAAATCCCTCGATTTCCCCGTAGGGAATGACCGCCCTGTCCGAATTATCTTTTTTCGTGTCCCTGACGATGCACGCACCCTCGCTGTTGTTGAATTCTATGAATTCCGGAATCTTAATCTGGGTGGTCACCATGATGCCTCCCATGAGAAAGAGGAGGCCGAAGCCGGTCCAGAAAAAGGGGTAATGGATGTCATAATCGGGTGTAAGAAAAAGGATCAGGCCGATGGGCAGGAAGATTATGCCTATTATCAAGCATATGGCCCCGAGCACTCTCTCCAGCGTGCGGGTCCTTTTCAGCGTGATGACCGCGGTTTCTTCCTTTGGCGTGATGATTTTGTAATTCATGGCACCTTCCTCAAGGATAAGTGTATTTCATTTTTATTGTTGTAGGCGAGGTCACGTGACCTCGCCTACAAGGCATCAATACCACTTGGTCTCAAGCTCGATGGGTTCGTAGCTCTGCAGTACCTTGATGGCGCTATCCGAGTCGGGGACAATGCTGTACAGGTTTTGAAAAATGCTTTTCGCAAAACTTTCCCGGTATATCGTATCGAAAAAGCCGAGGAGGCGGTCATAGAAACCGTTGGTGTTGATGAAGATAACCGGCTTGTTGTGAACCTGGAGCTGCTTGAGGGTCAATATTTCCATGACCTCTTCCAGGGTCCCGAATCCGCCGGGGAGGGCTATGAAGGCTTCCGACTGGTATTCCATGACCGCCTTTCTTTCCCGCAGGTTCTTGGTATAGATGATGTAATCCGCCTTGTCGTAGGTGATTCCCCTGTTTTTTATCGCTTCGGGGATGACCGATATGATCTTTCCTCCATTGATGTATACGGAATGGGCCACCTCGCCCATGAGGCCGACGGATACGCCGCCGTAGACAAGGGTGTAGTTGTTTTCGCCGAGGCATTGCCCCAGGTTATAGGCCTCCCGGTAATATTCCTGGGATACCGCGGAGCTCGAGGAACAGTACACGCATATGTTTTTCATGACCGGGGATCCTCCCTGACTTCGACTTTTTTCAAGAAGGCGCCGGATGTGCGGTCAATGTATTCGGTGGTAAAGGCGGTCCGCTCGATCACCAGGAAATATCCCTCCGGATCGATGGCAAAGCCGTTGTGATAGTCCGTCACCAGGAGGGCCTGGTGCGGTGCCATTTCAACGATTCTTTCTTCAGAGCCGTTTTTCAGGACCAGACCTGCCCTTCCCTGGAGACAGAGGAAAAGCTCGGGGCAGGTGTGCTTTTCCAGCATGGACACCTCTTCCGGCCCGGATGCCTCCGGCCGGTACAGGCCCGCGCGCCATGAGCCGCTGTCCCTGAATATGACGGACCAGCGCGAGTCGGGTGCAAGCGTTGTGATATCTATTTCCATAGTATTGATCCGGGATGAGTGGAATTGTTATACTTTTTAGTCTCTCCCGGTTAATAATCAAGGATAAAAAAGGGGGTGCGGGAAAATTTCGGTTTTCTCTGCCAGGGAATAGGCGGCTATCCGGGTCTCTGTCCGGGCAGGACAACGGGATCAGTCTGTAATGAATGTTCTGGAATCAAATCCATAGAGATCATTTGTCCCGTCGTTCCATTCTGCCCTGATCCGGAGGGGGATCGATCCCGAACAGTAAGGTGACGCGTTGTAGTGAAGGACATACTTGCTGCCGAGCATGTTTCTGATCTTGGTGTATACCGCTTCTATCGTCGTTTCATCCGCATAATAGTCCTGGCCGCCGGTTTCCTCCGCCATCTGGCGCATTACCTGCGGCTGGGCCCGGATCAGGTTTTCCGGGTAAATATAGCAAATGGTGAACACCGGGACGTTCTGTTTCTTTGCATAGGCGACCACTTCTTCCAGCGTCTTCCCGTCAGCGTTGTTGCGGGCGCCATCGGAAAAAAACACCACCCCCTTTTTGTTGTTGGCTCCCATCGCGGCCCTGGTTATGGCGTCGTATACCGCGTCGAACAATGCCGTTACCCCGGTAACAACAGGATCGTGATCGACGTCATTAATGAAATCCTGCAGGTCATCTATCCCGCCGGCAACGGTTGCAAGAAATGATGAAGAAGGATGAAAGAGTATTCCGGCTTCAAACGTGCAAACCTCAGCCTCGTCATTATCTTTCAGTTTCCCGATAAAGGTATTTGCCTGGGCCCCTATTGTTGGCAGCGCCGCGGTCAGGCGGGAACTTACATCCAGCGCGAAAACCAGGGAAACCGGGTTATTATTATACATCGTGGATATGGATGTTGTTGTTTTCTCGCTGCTGTCCTGCCACAGCTTGAAATGATTGCCGTTATTCAGGGAAATAACCGGGCTGTCGTTTTCATTCACCGTTACACCCACATGGACATCGGAACAGTCGGTAAAATAAGCCTGATTTATCCATACATTGAGGCCATAACCTACTCCTGACAGGGTAATTTTCATTACCGGCGGATCGCTGGACGACACGGAGATAGTGCCCGTGTGTTCTCCCTGTGATGATGGGGCAAACCGGACAACAAAGGTGCAGCTTGCCCTGATGTCAAGAGACTTGGCCGAGCAGTTGTCGCTGATTATATTGAATTCAGCATTATCTGCCATACATAAACAGGGCCGCGGCCGCAGGATTTCATGGTATGCAAACTAATATTAATCGATTGATGATGTATTATTCATATTCTGGGAAAAAATAGATTGTTACGTTGTTCCAAAAAAAAGCGAACCGGTGAAAGTTCGCTTTTTTTAGCGGGTGATGGGAATCGAACCCACGTGACCAGCTTGGAAGGCTGGAGTTCTACCACTGAACTACACCCGCGGTTTTGCAACGTCTTATATTTTATATGGGGACTTAGTGTACCTCCGGAGCCCCATTTTCCGCAATGGTAATCATACATTATTGAAATAATGTTTTTAACAAAAAATATTTTACTATGGAAGTGTCAAGGAAAATTTACTAAGATATTATTTATAGACAAAATACGGGTAAAATACAATTAAGATTTTACTCTGACCCCGGTAAATATCAATATTATATCTGATTGTTATCGGTCCTTTAAAAGTATGATATTAACCAAATCTGCCAGGGTTTTGTCTTTAACTTGTATACATTCTTTTCATAAGCCGTCTTTACTCTCACCTTGGTTTACCGATAGCTATCGGTTCGAATCAAACATTACTCTGACACCGTAACTTCCAACACAAATCCAGGAAGTGTATATTTTTTATTTTATTGTTGACAAATTATGTCGTATATGTCATATAGTGGGGAAATGTGGGGATTAATGTTGAATATATCCTGTTGGTGGTGAACAAGAAAATGTTCATGGGAGAATACAACCCCACCCTGGATGAAAAAGGCAGGGTCGCGATTCCGGTGAAACTCCGTAAGGCTTTCGGGGAGGACGCCGTTATCAACAAGCTCGTGCTCACCTATGGTTTTGACCGGTGCATCATGGCTTTCAGGGAAGAGGATTGGGAGCGGTTTGTGCGGGAGAAGCTGGTGCCGCTGCCGCAGTCAAACCCCACCAACAGGAACTGGGTCCGCCACCTCATGGGCGGCGCGCGCGACCAGGAGCTGGACAAGCAGGGAAGGATCATCATACCGTCAAGCCACCTTGAGTATGCGCAGATTAAGAGCGATGTCACCATCCTGGGGCTGAATGACAAGATCGAGATATGGGCCACCGAAATCTACAACCAGTACCGGCCCGACCAGGATTCGCTGAACGCCCTTGCCGTGGACCTTGGCGTGTGAGTGATGCAGAACCGGCATGTGGGATGCCGGTCAGGTATAGAGAAAAAAGCTTTTTCTAATGCGACATAATACATGAGAGGCGAGTGTGCAGTATTTCCATATACCGGTAATGCCGAGGGAATTGATCCGCTTCGTGGAGGATTCGGCGCACCGGGGAACGGGAATGTTGGTTGACTGCACCTCCGGAGAGGGTGGGCACTCGGAGTTGTTCCTGGAGCGGTTCGCGGACCTCACCATCACGGCCTTTGACAGGGACAGCGAGATCATGGAGCGGGCACAGGAGAGGCTGGGGCGTTATGGAAACAGAATTAATTTCATTAACGATAATTTTGCTCATATCCATCAGCATCTGGACCATCTGAAGGGCCGGGTGAATTATTTTTTGTATGATTTAGGCATATCCTCGTACCACTACGAGGGCAGCGGCAGGGGGTTTGGATTTGCCAGGGATGAAAGGCTTGACATGAGGCTGGACGAGAGCGCCGAGAGCGCGTACCGCATCGTCAATACCGCCGACGAGAAAACGCTGGCCGATATCATTTTCCGCTACGGCGAGGAGCGCTGGTCGCGGAAGATCGCCTCTGCCATTGTCAGGGCGCGGAGCGTGAAACCGGTGGAGAGCACCGCGGAACTCGCGGAGCTGGTCCTCAGGGCCATCCCGAAAAAATTTCACGTGAAGAACATACACCCCGCGACAAGGGTCTTCCAGGCCCTGAGGATAGCGGCGAATGACGAGCTTTCCGCCATTGAGGAGAGCCTCGGACAGGCGCACCGTCTCCTTGCCCCCGGCGGAAGGATCATGGCGATATCCTTTCATTCCCTTGAGGACCGCATCGTGAAGGAAAAATTCCGGCGCATGTCCCGGGGCTGCTCCTGTTCGGAAGAGCCGCGGTACTGCCGCTGCACTGGAAAGCCCGATGTAAAACTATTGACGAAAAAACCTCTTCGCCCTGAAGTAGACGAAATTGAAGGCAACAGCCGGGCCCGGAGCGCGCGTCTCAGGGTATGCGAAAAGATATCGGAGGAACGGCCATCAAGCACATTGTCATAATATTCTCGATGAGCCTGTTTGTCATAATGTATGTCTGGCAGAACATCGAGGTCGTGCAGATAAAGATGAGAAACCGCGCGCTGTCGCGCACGGCTGCGGAGCTGGCGAAGGACAATGACCGCCGGCTTTACGAAATAGAAAGATATCGCCGCATGGAGGCGGTCGAGGACCACGCGCGGAAGAACGGCTACCGTGCATTGCTTCCGGGCGATGTCAGCGTACTCGTGATGGATAAAGCGGATGCTCAATAGCAATGGATCGATAAAAATCTCCCTCGCGGAGCTGGCGGAACGTGCAGACGGCGCGGCCGAGGCTGTGAGCGGCGGTAGCACCGTTGTCTCCTCCGTTGAATACGACTCCCGTAAGGTCAGGAAGGGTAGCCTTTTTATCGCCGTCGAGGGTTTTACCAGCGACGGGCACCGCTTCGTTGATACAGCGGTCGATAACGGCGCTTCGGCGGTCTGTATCGCCCGGGATCGGCTTGCCGACTTTGGCTGGCTGAAGGACCGGGGTGTCGGCCTGCTGGCCACCGGCGACACCCGGACGGCCCTGTCCCGCCTGTCGGCGGCCTTCTTCGGGTTTCCGTCCCGCTCCATGCTGGCCATCGGCATTACCGGCACCAACGGCAAGACGTCGATCACCTACATGCTCGAAGCCATCATGAAGCGCCACGGCCGTAATCCCGGCGTTATCGGCACCATCAATTACCGGTGGGGCGGAAGGGAGATGCCGGCGGCGAACACGACCCCGGAATCGAGGGACCTCCAGGAGATCCTGTACCGTATGATGAAGGACGGTGTCGACACCGTCATCATGGAGGTTTCGTCCCACGCCCTGGAACTGCGGCGGGCCGATGACATCGATTTCGACGCCGCCGTGTTCACCAACCTGACGCGGGACCACCTCGATTTTCACCATGATTTTGAACATTATTTCAACGCCAAGAAGCGGCTCTTCCAGCTCCTTGAAAACAGCTATAAAAAGGGACGCTGCGGCGTGGTGAACGCCGACGACTCCTACGGCCGCGAGATCTACATGATGAGGAACCACTACTCGTATCCGGTCAAGAGTTTCGGCAAAGAGACTGCGTCGGACTACATGCCCCTCGCGGGGAGCATCAACAATACGATGCATGGCCTCTCCTACCGCCTCGGCCTTCCCGACACGGGCGTCGCGGTTAACCTCAACGTGCTGGGCACCTTCCAGCTCTATAATTCACTGGCGGCCCTGGCCGTCGCCCACCAGATGGGCATCCCCTACGAGGATATCACCGGCGGCCTGGGGGACCTCGAAAATGTGCCCGGCCGCTTCGACGTGCTCAAGACCGGCAGGGGCTTTATCGCCATCGTTGATTACGCCCACACCGTGGACGCCCTCCAGAAGCTCCTCAAGTCGGTGAACGAGCTGGAGCACCGCAGGGTGATCACCGTCTTCGGCTGCGGCGGCGACCGCGACCGGACCAAGCGTCCCCTGATGGGCAGGGCCGCCGAGGAGAACTCGGACCTGGTCTTCGTCACCAGCGACAATCCCCGCACCGAGGACCCGGCGCTGATCATCAGGGAGATCGCCGCCGGCATGACGGGGAACAACCATGAAATCATCCCGGACCGGGAAGAGGCGATCGCCAGGGCCATGAGCGTGGCCGGCGACGGCGACATCGTGGTCATCGCGGGCAAGGGACACGAGGATTACCAGATTATCGGCACCGAGAAACGCCACTTCGACGACAAGGAAGTGGCGGCGCGCTGCCTGCAGGAGACGGTCAGGTGATAGTGGAATGCACGACAACGGTGGGCAGGATCGCCGAAGCGGCCGGGGGCCGCATCACCAGCGGCGACCCTGCCGCGACGATCGAGACCATAACCACCGATTCGCGCGAGATCGGCGCGAAGGCCCTCTTTGTCCCCCTGGTCGGGGAGAAGTATGACGGCCATGACTTTATCCGGCCCCTGTCCGAAAGCAACAGCATCCGCTCATACCTGACCATGAAGCCGGGGTTCACCGAGACGGCGGCGCGGCTCGGCTTAGCGGAGATTCTGTGCGAGGACACCCTGCGGTCCCTGGGATCGATCGCCGGGCGGCACCGCGACGAGATCGACCCGACGGTTATCGGCATCACCGGAACCAACGGCAAGACCACCACCAAGGAACTGGTCTACGCGATCCTCAGCTCGCGGTGGAGCTGTCTGAAAAACGTGAAGAACTACAACAATGAAATCGGCGTCCCCATGACCCTCCTGGGCCTCGCTGCCGGCCACCGGATGGCGGTAATCGAGATGGGGATGAACCACGCCGGCGAGCTGGACCGCCTCTCGAAGATAGCGAAGCCCGACCTTGCCCTGATCACCAACGTGGGCGAGGGCCACCTGGAATTCCTCGGCTCTGTCGAGAACGTGGCGTCGGCGAAGTCGGAGATCATGCACGGCATGAGGCCCGGATCGACGCTTATCGTGAACCGCGACATGGGCTGCCTTGACATCGTCATGGAACGGGCCCGGAAGTCGGACCTGGTCGTGAAAAGCTTCGGTCTGTCCGAAAAGGCCGATATCCGTCCCGATTCGTACCGCCTCTACCGCGACAGCCTCTCCGTCATGTTCCGCGGAACGGAGATAACGGTTCCTCTGTACGGCATCCATAACGTGTACAACGTCATGGCCGCGGTCGCCGTGGCCGCCGAATACGGGGTGGAGCCCGGGGCGATCGCCGGCGCGCTGTCAGGCTTCGTCAACGTCGACGGCCGCAGCCAGATCATAGACCGGGGCTTTGTCGTGATCAATGACAGCTACAACGCCAACCCCCTGTCTCTGCGGTACGCCCTCCGGTCAACGGGGGAGATCTTCCCGGACCGGAGAAAGATCGCGGTCCTTTCCGACATGAAAGAGCTGGGCGACAGCGCCGAGCGGTACCATGCCGAGTGCGGCAGGGCGGTCCACGAAAATAAATTTGACATGCTCCTGGTCTGGGGCGATATGGCGGAATATTACGCCGAAGGCGCCCGGCAGGCCGGGTTCGACCAAGACAGGATCAGGCGGTTTGAAACCAAGGATGAGATGTCCCGCTATCTGAATACCGTTGCCGATGAAAACGACGTGATTTTAATCAAGGGGTCGCGGTCGATGAAGATGGAAGACGTGGTGCGCGCCCTTACCGGAAGAGAGGAGTAAGATGTTTTATCATTTCATACTGCCGCTGAAAGAATACCTGGGATTCCTGAGGCTGTTCCAGTATATAACCTTCAGGTCCGCCTACGCCGCCCTCACGGCGCTCCTGCTGGTGCTGATCTTCGGGAACCTGGTGATCCGCTGGCTGCGGGTCCTCAAGTTCGGCGAAGAGATCCGGGCCCTGGGCCCCGAGAGCCACCGGAAAAAGGCGGGCACTCCCACCATGGGCGGCATCATCATCATCGGCGCGGTGCTCATATCGATCATGCTGTGGGGAAATTTTGCCAGCGTCTACCTGGTCACCCTGATCGCCGCGACGCTGCTCCTGGGCGGCCTCGGCTTCGCCGATGATTACATCAAGTCTATCCTTAAAAGAAAAGAGGGGATTCCCGCCCGGGTCAAGCTGCTCGTCCAGGTCCTTATCGGACTGGCGGTGGCCCTGGTCGTGTATTATCTTCCATCGAGCAAGGCCGAGGCGACAACGCTGTACGTTCCCTTCATCAACGCGCCGGTCGCCGACCTGGGTTTTGTCTGGGTCGTCTTTGCCATCGTGGTGATCGTGGCGGCCACCAACGCCGTGAACCTGACCGACGGCCTTGACGGCCTCGCCATCGGGTCGGTCATGACCGTGGGCGTGAGCCTCGGCATCATGGCATATCTCGCCGGACACGCCAAGATTGCGGCATACCTCCGGATCCCCTACGTCCCCGATGCCGCGGAGCTCACCGTGTTCCTGGCGGCCCTCATGGGCGCCGCCATCGGCTTTCTCTGGTTTAACAGCAACCCGGCCACGGTCTTCATGGGGGACACCGGCTCCCTCGCCCTGGGCGGCATCATCGGCATCGTGGCGGTCATGATTAAAAAGGAAATTTTCCTGTTCATCGTGGGCGGGGTCTTTGTCATCGAGGTCCTGTCCGTGATCATCCAGGTGGCGTCGTTCAAACTGAGAGGCAAGCGGGTGTTCAAGATGGCGCCCTTTCATCACCACCTCGAGCTTTCCGGGTGGCCGGAGCAGAAGGTGGTCGTGCGGATGTGGGTGCTGGGCATCATACTGGCGATACTGGGAATGAGTTCGTTGAAGATATTGTAGGATATAACCTCACTCCCCGGCCCCCTCTCCTTGGTAAGGAGAGGGGGTGCGGGGCGATAAAACTCTTCTCCCCCCTCTCCCCGAGGGAGAGGGGGTTGGGGGTGAGGGTAATAAAAATTATGAAAAGCAACATCAACATAAAGAAAGCATTAGTGGTCGGACTGAGCTACCGCACCGGGCTGGCGGTTTCAAATTTTCTCGCGGCCCGGGAAGTGGCCGTTGTCGCGTCCGACAGCAAGGGCGAAGCGGAGCTTGCCGACGTCATCCGCAGGCTTGACCCCGCGGTGCGGGTGGTCGCCGGCGGGCAGAACCCGTCGCTCCTTGACGAGGGATTCGACGCCGTGGTCCTTTCCCCCGGCGTGCCGAAGAACATACCTCTGATCAAGGAAGCGTATAAACGGGGCATCCCGGTCATGGCCGAGGTCGAACTGGCCTTCCGTAACATGAAGGGGAACCTCATAGGGATAACCGGGACGGACGGCAAGTCCACCACCACGGCCCTTACCGGCCACGTGTTCCGTGAGCTGGGCATCGACACCTACGTCGGCGGAAACATAGGCATCCCCCTTGTTTCCTTCGCCGGCAAAACCTCGGAAAGGTCGGTGGTCGTGGCCGAGCTCTCATCGTTCCAGCTTGAGACCATCATTGATTTCAAGCCCGATGTGGCCGCCCTCCTGAACGTGACGCCGGACCACCTGGACCGCTATGACAGCATGGAAGCGTACCTCGAGGCCAAGATGAGGATCGCCATGAACCAGGACGGCGGCGATTATTTCATTTACAACCGGGACGACGTGATGAGCTCGCGCAGCGCCGCGCGGGTCGCTTCGCGGGCCGTGTCCTTTTCGGTCGAGGCCGAGGACGCCGACATATTTTACCGCGACGGCGCCGTTTTCCTCAGGGACGGCAACCGGAAGGTCCTCGAGACCGGCCGGATGAGGGTCCTGGGGCTCCATAACGTACAGAACGCCATGGTGGCTATTCTCTCGGCGCTGGCGATCATGAAAAAGAGGGGGATGGATCCGGATTACCGGGGCATCGCCGAGGCGGTCTATTCCTTCCCGGGGCTGGAGCACCGCCTGGAGCGCATCGGCGTCTTCCAGGGCAGGGAATTCATCAACGATTCCAAGGCGACCACGGTGAACGCGGTCCTCACGGCGCTCCGCAGCTTCCCCGGCATGGGCGTCCTCATCCTGGGCGGCAGGACCAAGGGCGACGATTATTCCCGCCTCAAGATAGGGCTGGAGGGAAAGATCCGGACCCTGGTGCTGATAGGTGAGTCGAAGGAATACTTTTCGAAGATATTGAACGAGGTCCGCTGCGTGTTTGCGGACACCCTGGACGACGCGGTGGTGAAGGCGATGCAGGAGAGCCGTGAAGGCGACGTGATTTTATTATCGCCGGCGTGCGCGTCCTTCGACATGTTCAAAAATTACGAGGAGCGGGGAACGGAGTTCATCAAGTCGTTCCGCCGCCTGGAGAAAGGGGAGCTGTCGTGGACCTGAGATCCTTCATAGACATTCGGCGCTCAAAAGAGCCGGACCTGGTCCTCTTCGTGGTGATCCTCACCCTGACGGGGATCGGCATCGCCATGAGCTACAGCGCCAGCGCCGTGTACGCCCTGAAGACCTTCGGCGACCCCTATTACTTCCTGAAAAAGCAGCTTCTCTGGTTCGCCATCGGTTTCGTCTTCATGCTGGTCTTCATGCAGATCGATTACCGCACGTACATGAAATACACCAAGGTGATGCTCCTGGCTTCCATCGCTGCCCTCGCCCTGGTTCTGATACCCGGCATCGGCCACAGCGCCAAGGGGTCGGTCCGGTGGCTCGGCTTCGGCCCGGTGGCGTTCCAGCCGGCGGAATTCGTCAAGGTCGTCGTGGTCATTTACCTGGCCAAGGTGTTTTCTTCGGAAGCCGATGACCATTTCATCCGGCTCCTGATCCCGGTCATCATCGTGGCTGTCATATTCCTGATGATCATCGTCCAGCCCGATTTCGGAACGGCAATCGACATCCTGATCGTGTCGGTTTTTATCCTGTACGTGTCGGGGTTCCCCTTCACGTACCTGCTTTCGCTCTTTGTCATCAGCATCCCGATGTTTTACCTGATGATATCACTGGTGCAGTACCGCAAGGACCGGGTCGTCGCCTTCCTGAATCCCTGGGCCTACCGCTACGGCATCGGCTATCACATAATACAGTCGTTCATAGCATTCAAGAAGGGCGGATTTCTCGGCGTGGGACTGGGCAACGGCACTCAGAAGCTGTCCCGCCTCCCCGAGCCGCACACCGATTTTATATACGCCGTCATCGGAGAAGAGGCGGGCCTCGCCGGCACGGTGCTCATCGTGCTCCTTTTCGCGGCGGTGCTCTGGCGCGGGATCGTCGTTTCCACCGAGGCCCAGGACAATTTCGGCAGGCTCCTTGCTGTGGGGCTTTCCCTCATGATCGTGGTGCAGGCCTTCATCAACATGGGTGTTGTCACCGGGGCGCTGCCGACGAAGGGAATCCCGATGCCTTTCATCAGTTACGGCGGGTCTTCGCTCCTTTCCAACATGATCGCGGCGGGTATATTATTGAACGTCTCCCGGTACCGGGGCGCCGTGAAGCAGGACATGAAATTATTCGAAGAGGTATGGCAGTGAACAGCAATGACAATATAAGCGTACTCATCGTGGCGGGCGGCACCGGCGGGCACATCAGCCCGGGGATAGCCCTGTATGAGGCCTTCCGGGAAGCCGGCGTCCGGGCGCTCTTCCTCTCGGGGAAGCGCGACGCGCGGTTTTCGTCCCTCAACGACGTGGCGGAGGAGGACCTATACCTGTACCGGGCGCCTTCCTTCTCGAAGAACCCCGGAAAGCTCCTCCTGTTCCCGGCGGCCTTCTCCGCGGCCATGCTCGCCGTCAGGAAGATCGTGAGGAACAACAACGTCCGCGCCGTCATCGGCATGGGCGGGTACGTTTCCGCGCCGGCCCTGATGGCGGCGAAGCTCATGAAGGTCCCTCTGTTCGTGTGCGAGCAGAATTCGGTGCCCGGCAAGGTGACCAGGTTCTTTGAAAAGCACGCGGCAAAGATCTTCGGGACCTTCCGTGGCGCCACGGAATACCTCAAGTTCAGCGAAAAGTACCTGCTGGCCGGCAACCCGATCAGGAAAAAGGTCCTGGTGGACGCAAAGAAGGAGGAGGCGCGCAGGGTCTTCCACCTGGGCCACAGCAAGAAGGTCGTCCTGGTCATCGGCGGGAGCCAGGGCGCCGTGCGCATCAACGAGCTGGTCTTCGGCCTCAAGAAGGATTATGCCGACGATCTTAAGAATGTCGGCTTCATATGGAGTACCGGCGATTTTTCCTACCAGACATACAAGGAAAAGATCAACGCCGAAATAGACGAGGGCTCGGTATACCTGTCGCCCTTCATTGATAAAGTCGGCCTGGCCTACCGCGCGGCCGATATCGCCATATCGCGCTCCGGCGCGGGGGTCATGATGGAACTGGCGGCGATGGGCGTGCCGTCGATCCAGATACCCTATCCCCACGCCGCGGACAACCACCAGGACAAGAACGCCGACGAGTTTGTCCAGGCCGGGGCCGCGGTCAAGATCAGCAACGCCGACGCAATTCCCGAAAAGGTAATGCCCGTCCTCCATGATCTGATGAACAATCCCCGGGCGCTGGAGCGCATGTCGAAGAAGTCCCTGGAGGCGGCGATGGTGAACGCGGCGGATGTTATCGTGAAAGAGATAGTGAGTATTGTAACATCGGCCACTCCCAAGACCCCCCCGACCCACTGAGGGAGCGGTTCGGGCAAGGGCGGAGTGGTGCCCCCTCCGGGGGCTAGGGGGGTCTTCAAAATGATCGAGGACCACCGTAGAATGACAGAAAAGGATTAATTTATACATGTTCAGAAAATCTAAAAAAATGCATTTCATAGGGATCGGCGGCATCGGCATGAGCGGCATCGCCGAGATCCTCATCAACATGGGATACGAGGTGTCGGGATCGGACCTGAACGAATCCGAGCAGACCCGGCGCCTGGCTTCCCTCGGCGCGACGGTGTACATCGGCCACTTCCCGTCCAATATCCATGATTACAACGTGGTGGTCACCTCCAGCGCCATCAGCCAGAGCAACCCGGAGCTTATCGAGGCACGGAACCGCCGGATCCCGGTCATCCACCGGTCGGAAATGCTGGCCGAACTGGTGCGGATGAAGTACGGCATCGGCGTGGCCGGGACCCACGGCAAGACGACCATCACCTCGATGCTTTCCTATGTTCTCTTCCACGGCGGCATGAATCCCACGGCCGTGGTCGGGGGCAAGGTCCTCAACTTCAACACCAACGCCCGTATCGGCGAGGGTGACTACATGGTCTTCGAGGCCGATGAGTCGGACGGCTCCTTCCTGAAGCTCCTTCCCTGCATCGGCATCGTGTCCAACATCGACGCGGACCACCTCGACTATTACAAGTATTTCCAGGGGCTGAAGGACGCCTTCCTGTCATACATCAACACCATTCCCTTCTACGGGTACTCGGTCCTCTGCATCGACGATACCACCGTCCGGGAGATACTGCCGAAGGTGGAGCGGCCCTATTACACCTACGGCCTGTCCGAAGACGCCGATTTCAGGGCCGTCGACATCCGCATGGAAAACGGCATGACCTGTTACCGCTGCCTGTACCGGAACGAGGAAATGGGCGAGTTCTGCATCAACCAGCTGGGGAACCACAACGCGGTCAATTCCCTCGCGGTCATAGCGGTGGCCCTGGAGCTGGGCCTTTCGGTCGACGCCATACGGGAAGGCCTTGCCGGGTTCCGCGGCGTGGGACGGCGACTGGAGCTTGTCGGCGAGGCCTCAGGCGTCCGGGTGTATGATGATTACGGCCACCATCCGACGGAGATACGGGCAACCCTGGAGGCGGTCAAGAAGCTCGGGAAGCGGACCGTGGTGGTGTTCCAGCCGCACCGGTACACGCGGACGCAGCTCCTCTGGGACGAGTTCGGCCAGTGTTTTGCCAATGCCGATCTGCTTCTTCTCACCGAGATCTACCCCGCCGGTGAGGCGCCCATTGACGGGGTGTCGTCGCAGCTTATCCGGGAGGCGGTGGGCAAGCACGAGGGGCGGGCCGTCGATATCGTTTCCCGGTTCGAGGAAATTCCGGCCCGCGTCGCGTCCCTGGTGGGGGACAATGATATCGTCATCACCCTGGGGGCCGGCGACATCTACAAGGCGGGCCTGCGCATTATAGAAGAGATAAAGAAGAGGGCGCACTGAGATGATGAAGGGCATGGCACTGAACATGACGGCGATTCTGGCGGCCCTGGCCGTGTCGGCCGGCGCGGTGCGCGCGGCCGACATACGCCTGGTGAAGGCCATTGAATTCAGGGGCCTGAAGCTGCTGTCGAAATACGAGGTCGTCCGCGGGGCCAGGATCAAGGCCGTCGCGGGCGGGATCGCCATCGACGTCGATTCCCTTGAAGCGGTCCTGGAAAATAACGCCTTTCTCTCGTCGTACAGCGTCAATGAAAGCGGCCGAAGTCTCATCGTGACGGTGGAGGAGAAGAAGCCCGCCCTGGTGCTCGCGATGGTGAAGGGCGGGAGGACGCACCTGCTCGAGCTGGACGGCGGCCATGCTGTCATATCAAGAAATACGGCGCATACGGGACGGGTGCCCTTCATCTTCGCCGCGGCCGATGACGCGGCGGACCGGGGACCGGTGCCGGCGCGGGTCAGGCGGCTCCTGGAGGTTCTCGACCTGGTCCGTGAACAAAATGCGGTTATATACAGGGAATTATCAGAAATTTATTGCAATGATAACAGCATCAGGGTAGTATTGCGGGGAAGAAAGACCGGCTACGTCATGAGGCCGGACGCGGCGGATTTCATGAAGCTGAAATATGTCGCCGGCTACTGCGACCGTGCGGAGCGGTACCCGGAGGAGATTGACATGACCGGCAGCGCGGTCGTTGTCAGGTGACACGGAGGAACATGGCATGGAAGACATACTCGTAGGGCTGGACATCGGTACCACGAAGACCTGCGCGGTCATCGGCACCATGAACCAGAACAACCAGGTCGAGGTGATCGGCGTCGGCGTGACGCCGTCCAAGGGCCTCAAGAACGGTGTCATCGTGAACATTGACAACACGACCGCGGCCATCATAAAGGCCATCGACGAAGGCGAGCTGATGGCGGGCTACGAGGTGACCGACTGCATCATCGGCGTCAGCGGCCAGCACGTCAAGGGGCAGAATTCCCGCGGCGTGGTCGCGGTGTCGAGCCGGAACAGGACCATCACGACCAACGACGTCAAGCGGGTCATCGAGGCCGCCCAGGCCGTGGTAATACCGATGGACCGTGAGATCCTCCACGTCCTGTCCAAGGAATTCTCGGTTGACGACCAGATCGGCATCAAGGACCCGATCGGCATGACCGGGGTCCGCCTGGAGGCGGAAGTCCATATCGTGACCGGCGTGACATCGGGCATACAGAACATGATCAAGGCGGTGGAGAAGGCGGGGTTCCAGTACCGCGACATCGTCTTCAATCCCCTGGCGGCGGCGGACGCGGTCCTCTCCCGGGACGAGATGGAGCTCGGCGTGGCGCTGCTGGACATCGGCGGCGGCACCATTGACATAGTGGTTTACCTTGAAGGCGGCGTGGCCTACTCGACGGTCCTGTCAATCGGCGGGATACACGTCACCAATGATATATCGATCGGCCTGCGGACGCCGATCGAGTCCGCGGAGCTCATCAAGAAGAAATACGGGTGCGCGGTCCTCGACCTGGTCGATCCGTCGGAAGTGGTGGAGGTCCCCTCCGTGGGCGGGCGTCCGCCGCGGAAGCTCCTCCGCCAGGAGCTCACCCAGATCATCGAGCCGCGGGTCGCTGAGATGATGGAAATGGTCGACCGCGAGCTGGCCCTTTCGGGCAAGAAGGACATGCTCTCGGCGGGCATCGTGCTGACCGGGGGCGGGAGCATGCTTGACGGGTCCATAGAGGCGGCTGAGCGGGTCTTCAACATGCCGGTGCGCATCGGCTCCCCGCGTGATATCGCGGGCCTGGCGGACCGGGTGGCGACGCCGCAATTTGCCGCATCGGTGGGACTGCTCCGGTACGGCCTCCGGATGAACCAGCTGCGGACCGGGAAGCTCGCGCCGGAAAAGGGCGGGAGCGTGTTCGGCAGGATGAAGAAGTGGCTGGAAGAATATTTGTAGGGGCAGTCCCCTAAATCCCCCGGAGGGGGACTTGGGGACTGATGGAATCCTTGGCTCCCCTCCGGGGGGACGGGGGGTGAACAGAAGAACGATTTTCGATGAAGGCATACTATTATTTCATATCAAACGCTGCGGCGAAAAAATATATCGTAATGAGACATAATACCGAATCGAAGGGGGACTGACATGTTCAAACTGGAAGAAGAAAAGCCTCTCGCAACAGTCATCAAGGTCGTCGGCGTCGGCGGGGCCGGGTGCAACGCGGTCAACAGGATGATCGCCACCGGCATGGAAGGAGTGGAGTTCATCGTCGCCAACACCGACGCGCAGCAGCTCAGGGACAGCCTGGCCCAGGTCAAGATCCAGATAGGGACCAAGCTCACCCGCGGCCTCGGCGCCGGCGCGGACCCGAGCATCGGCCGCGAGGCGGCCAACGAGGACCGGGACAAGATCCACAAGGCCCTCAAGGGGGCCGACATGGTGTTCATCACCGCCGGCATGGGCGGCGGAACCGGGACCGGCGCGGCGCCCATCGTGGCCGAGGTTGCCAAGGAGCTGTCGGCCCTGGTGGTCGGCGTGGTCACCAAGCCCTTCAAGGTGGAAGGGAAGAAGCGCCTTTCACAGGCGGAGACCGGCATCGCCAACCTGAAGGAGAAAGTCGACACCCTCATAACCATCCATAATGATCTTTTACTTAAAATCATCGACCGACGCACGCCCATTGAAGACGCCTTCAAACTCGCGGATGACATTTTAAGGCAGGGCGTTCAGGGCATAGCGGACCTGATCATGGTCACGGGCCTGGTCAACGTCGACTTCGCCGACGTGCGCACCGTCATGAAGGAAACCGGCGACGCCCTCATGGGAGTCGGCATCGGCACGGGCGAGAACAAGGCCCTGGAGGCGACCCAGCAGGCCATCAACAGCCCGCTCCTTGAGGAGACCAGCATCGAGGGCGCCAAGGCGGTCCTCATTAATATCGCCGGAGGCAACGACCTCTCCCTCCACGAGGTGAACGAGGTTACCGACGTCATCACCCGCCAGGTCGACCCCGAGGCCAACATCATCTTCGGCACCACCATCGATCCGGCCCTGTCCGACAGGGTCCGCGTGACCGTTATCGCCACCGGCTTCGACCGACGCCGCAACATGATAAACCGGGGCGGCGCTCAGCAGCCGGTCAACGGGACCTCCCTCACGCTGATAGAGGGGAGCCAGAACAGGCTGGAGAAGCGGGTCTCCGCCGGCATGCAGACCTTTTCCCTCGACTACGAGAGGAAGCGTGCGCGCGATTTCCAGAACGAGGACCTGGACATCCCGGCGTTTCTGCGCAGGGGAGTGGAGTAGGCGGCCGTGAGAGCGGTGATGGATATTCAGGTTGATGATGACATCCGGTCCTTTCTCGCCGGGGCCATGGGGAGCTTCACCGCGGTGGAGCCCCTGGCCGGCGACGCCTCCACCCGCCGGTACTGGCGGGTCAGGGCCGGGGAGCGGACCTGCGTCCTCTGCAAAGACCCGGGCTTCATCAACGGACAGGAAACCGGTTATCCCTTCCTGGTGGTGTATGGCCTCCTGAAAGATTCGGTGCCGGTGCCTGAAATCCTCGCCATGGACAGCGGGCCGGGGCTCTTCCTCCTTCAGGACCTCGGCGACGACCTGCTCGAATATGTCTACCCCCTGTCCGACGAACAGGCTGTTAGGCGTTTCTACCAGTCCAGCATTGAAAACCTCTTTTCGATTCAGATGATTCGGGGGAAGGGCTCCGCGCCCTTCTCCCTCTCTTTTGATGTCGAGAAGCTGATGTTCGAGTTCGATTTTTTCATCGACCACGCCCTCGAGGGCTATTTCCGGGCCGGTCTCTCCGGTCACGACCGGGAGGATCTGCGATCGGCGTTCCTTGAAATAGCCGGGGCCCTGTACCGCCCCGAGCATTTTGTCCTGGCTCACCGTGACTACCATTCGCGGAACCTCATAATCTTCAACGACATCCCCTATGTCATAGATTTCCAGGACGCGCGCATGGGCCTTCCCCAGTACGACGCGGTGTCCCTGCTGCGGGATTCCTACATTACACTTCCCGATGACATCTTTGACTATCTCAAAAATTATTGCTATGAGGGAGGCAAGGAGATGGACATTCACTCAATGGGGCGAGACGAGTACAACTACTACTTCGACCTCATGGCCTTCCAGCGGAACGTCAAGGCCCTGGGTACCTTCGGGTACCAGGTCTCCGCCAGGGGGAACGCCCGGTACGAGCGCTACATACGGCCTACGGCGGACTACCTGGGCGATTACGCGGAGCGGCAGGAAAAGCTCGGCAAGGCCTGGCGGATACTGCGCAATTACCTGAACGGCAGGTAAAACCCAACCGATTAAAGTCTTCTTCATGCCCTCACGGCTCAATCTCCCGTATCATCCCGTATGACGCGGTTCTTCATCGCACCCAGGTCAACCTCGCCGTCGCCGCTGTATATGCGGGCCTCCATGATGTCGCCCGGGGCGAGGTAGCGACGGTTGTTCCTTATCTCGGAGGCTATGAAACGGTCAATACGCTGCGCCTGGGGTATTCCCAGGATCTCCGCCATCCTCGCCTTGAATTTGGGCGGGCTCCCGAGGGCCACGCCCCGGGGGGTACCCGTCGCGATAACGTCGCCCGGCTGCAGGTCGAACTTCTCGCGCAGGCAGTTGAGGAGCTCGTGCACCCTGAAGATCATGCTGGCCGTGGAGCCCTTCTGGCCCTTGTCCGGGTAGAACGTCCCGTCCCGCTTATATACGCGGAGCTCCAGGGTCAGTTCGTAGAGCCTGGAGAGCGAGGCCGGGTCCAGCCGCTGAATATAGGGGCCCATGGGCGCGAAGGTGCGAAAGCTCTTGCCGAGGAACCATTGACCTGCCCGCAGCTGCAGGTCCCGCGCGGACACGTCATTGAACAGGGTGATGCCGAGCACGTAGTCCCCGAGGTTCTCATCCGTGATGACGTCCTTTCTGCCCGCTGTCCTTCCCATCACCACGCCGAGCTCGACCTCGTAATCGAGGAGGGACACCCCGGACGGGTACACGACGTCGTCCGCGGGGCCGCAGAGGGCGCTCGGGGCTTTCGTGAAAAAGATGGGGCTCTTCGGAATCGGCATGCGCACCTCGAGGGCGTGGTCGCGGTAGTTGAGCCCGGCGCAGTACACGTGGGGATGGTCGCCCGCCGGGGGAAGAATATGGACGTCCTTTATCTTCAGCGCCCTTCCGGTCTCCGGCATCTTCCCGCCTTTGGTGAGGCTGTGGACGTCGCCGATGCCCCCGGCGTTTTGTATCGGCCTGATGACGCCTTCGGCGAGTATGCCGTATTCGGCTGGTCTGCCTTTCGCGCGGGTATATTTCACAATCTTCATATGCACGCCCTCCGGTTAAGGTATCTTGCAGCGATCTTCTGATTCTGTCATTTTCCGAATAATTTCAGGACCGCGTAAACGAGTTCAATGAGCTGGTTGGCGATCGCGAAGGCCGCAGCGCTGAAAAACATCCGCGCCGATGACATGTCGTCGTAATCGGGCCATATCCGGTGGAAATGCGCGATATAGACCTGCACCCCGGACCTGTATTTTACCAGGAGGGCCACGATGGCGACGCCGAGGAGCATCGCGGCGAAAAACAGCAGGGCCTGGAACACGCCCTGCTTGATGCATTCCTGCGATGTCGCCGTCACCAGCCGGGCCATCACCGGGACGAAGAACAGGACCATGAAAAAACCGTTGCGCAGGCCAAGCATGAAGGCCAGCGCCCCCAGCAGGACAACCGGCAGGACCACCCCCACGGCGACAAACCCGGCCAGCGTCAGGTAATAGAGCGGGCCGGTGCCGCCGACGGCGTCGCCGGCCGTTTTGGCGAGGGAAGGCCAGCGGTCCGGACCCCCGATCGCTATAAACATGAAAGATACGCAGATCGTGCCGAGGCACGCGAACAGCAGCATGCGCGTGTACCCCGCGTTATCCCCGGGCGAGACAACGTGCCTCGCGATGGTAACGATAAAATACCCGGATATGAACAGGTTCATTGCGGCCACTAAACGGTCCATATGCCTGCCCCCGTCAGGTAAGGATTGCAGCGCGTGTGATTATCTTCCCATAAGCGGAGATATTGTACAAGTGATTTTTACTTTACCTGAAATCCGTCTCTGCGTTCCGTCGGCCGCGCGCGAGATATTTTTCCGGGCTGCTACCTCACGAAGGTTGCCTGGTGCCGTCAGCAGGATATCGCTGCGTGGTTTATTAATATATGACGACATGAAAAAAATATTGACAGCCGACTAGTTATTAAGTATTTTATATAATAATAAAATATAATAGGGTTATTAATAATGTTCGTTATTTACATATTCGGTGGAATAGTAGCCATTTTTATACTCCTGCAGTTTTCTTTACGGGTAGCAATGAAATTTAAAAAAGGAAAACCGGCACCGCACCTTAACGGCAAGGCCGGGTCTGTAATAAAAAGCGGTAAAAAAGCCTTATTTTACTTCTACAGTCCCCAGTGTGGCGCCTGCAGGGCAATGACTCCTGTGGTAAAGACCATGGCCGGCAGGAATAAAAACATCTTTCCTATTAATATTGCCGAGGACATGGAAACCGCGAGAAAGTTCGGTGTCATGGGCACACCGTCCACGGTGCTCGTTGAGTCCGGGAAAATTCGGGATTTTATCATGGGACCGAAGTCCGAAACGGAAATCGCGGCCTTGATGGGATAGCAGCATCGTCCATCCCTTCCGGCCCCTATCGCGCAAGGTACGAGACGAGGAGCCAGACACCGGCGCCGATGGCCGCCAGCGATATGGCCATCCTCGCCAGGAGAGCAAGGTCCTTGCCGCGCGCAAGCGAACGGATGGTAAGGGCCGCGTACGGGCGTATGAGGCGCGACACGGTCCTTATGTCGAGGGTGGAGAAGAGCGAATCGGCGGTGCCGAAGGGGTGAAACAGTACTTTCCTTGACATATTTTTCCCTTCCGGCGTTCAATAGCTCCATGAAAGCGTTCCTTCTCGCAGCCGGCTTCGGCGAGCGCCTCAGGCCCCTGTCCGATGCCATGCCCAAGCCCCTGGTCCCGGTGATGAACGTCCCGGCCATATGCTATGCAATGTCCCTGATTAAAAATGCCGGCATAACCGATGTTGTATGCAACGTCCATTACCGCCGGGAGCAGATCATGGAGTTCTTCCGCCGGAACAATAACTTTGGACTGAACATTGCCTTCTCTGTAGAAGAGACAATATTGGGGACCGGCGGCGGCCTGGAAAACTGCCGCAAGCATTTGCAGGACGCTCCCTTTGTTTACATTAACAGCGATATCATCGCCCCCGTGGACCTGAAATCATTCATGGCCTCGTATGATGCGTCGTCGGAGGACGGTTCCCTGCTGGTGAGCAGAAGCTCCGGCCCCGGCGGCCGCGTTACCGTGAAGGACGGCCGCGTCATCAACCTGCGCACCCTCCTGCCGGTTGATGAGAAGCCGGGCCATGACTTCCTCGGCATTGCCGTGCTCTCCCCGGAGGTGTTCAAGTACCTGAAACGCGGTTTCTCCGACATCGTCGAAAACGGATTCATAGACCTGGTGAAACGCGGGTCACTGGGATGTCAAGAATACGCCGGACCGTGGCACGACATCGGCTCCATCGAATCGTATCGGCTGGCAAACATGGCTTTGCTTGATATGGATGAGGGCTTCAGGAACGCTGTCATGAGCGCCACCGCCATGGAGCCCCGGGCCATTGACGCGTCCGCCCGCATCGGAAAGAATTGCGCGATAACGAGGTCGGTCATCGGCGCAGGATGTGACATAGGCGTTGGCGCTGTTATCGAGGAATCTGTTCTTCTTCCGGAGGCCGCTGCGGAAAGCGGAGCGGTGATGGTCAGGCAGGTTGTTTTCAATTGATAATATCTGGGCCGGGAGTTGTCCCGGCGAGTAGGCGACAGGGATATCGCCGATTCCGCCGAGTCAACAGGATGTTATACGAGGCGGACGAGCGGGATAACTCAAGGCCTAATTATATTTTGAAATCCGTCCTCACGTCGCAGGAGGTGACGATCTGCGAGTTGGAATAGCGCCGGTTGTCGCTCAGGTTCTGGAAGTAGTACCAGCGGTGCTTCAGGGAGACGCCCAGGATATCGTTCATTTTTATGGTGACGGCGTTCTCGAGCTCGCTCCGGAAATAGTTGTTTTCCTTGTTGCTCCCCCTTGCGCCGATCAGCGACAGAAACGAATCGAACTTGAGGCTGTAGGAAAGATTCTTCAAAAAATCGTACTTCATGTTCACCAGCATCTCAAAACCGAACACAACGGGACGCACCGGGTCATGAATGTATTTTTCAAGACCGCACCCGAAGGTCCCGGTCAGGAACTTGGTGTGGATGTTCATCCCCAGGGTCTCCCGTATGGTGACCGGCCGGAGGAGCTTCCGGTACTGCATGAACTGGTTCAGGCTGTCGTAGTCAGAAACCTTGGCAGGCATCGTGGCGCCGCGCACCGGCAGGAGCACCGTGTCGACCTGGCTCTTGACGTAGGGATTGACGATGGGGTGAAGGTTCGGCATGTACGCGATGGTGCCCCTGATGAGGTTCTTCAGGTAGTCCCTGTCCTGGCGCAGGTAATTGATGTAGGGCGTAATCGTTATGGTATGATACCGGTTGTAAAACACGAAGTCGATTTTCCCCTCGACCCCCCACTTGGTGTAGGATCTGGACGTCTCCCCGACGGGGACCTTTACCCCCTTGTCCACGATGATGCGGGACGCCTCGTAGTAGGCCGATAAGAATATGTCGATGAGGTACCTGAAACGCCGCTCGATGTAGCCGAAGTCCCCGGCAAGGACCGCCTTGCGGCCCCTGAGATCGTCGATGATGATATCGGGGATCGTTTTCCATGTATTTTTAAAAATGATCTTTTTCCGGAGCGCCTTTTCGATATCCTCGAAGACCGTCTGGGTCGACACGACCAGGTATTTCCTCCGGGGCATGACGATGTGGCCCTGGATGAGACGGTCCCGGTATCCGGCCACGGCGTAGTGCCCCAGAATGTTCCTGATCGAGGTGAGTTCCTCCCCGGTGAGGCGGTAGGTGTACACGGCATAGTTGTCGTTGACCGCCGAGAGGACGTCTACGAGGCGGATATCGTTCGCCAGGTCCATCGGGTTTACCGTGTTGTTCTTGACGATGGAGACCTCGGCGGAGGAGTAGTCCTGGAGGAGATGCGCTATCCTGCCCTGGTCAAGGCGGACCGGCCTGTCGATCCTTGTCAGGGCCATGTCCTGTTCGGCGGCAAACTGTTTTTTCCACTGCGTCAGCCTTGCGACGAAATCCTCGTAATCACCGTCGTCAACGGCGTGGCGGGCCGGCTTTCTGAACTGGAAGCCCGATACGGACAGGCCGCCGTCAAGGGAGAGGGTGAGCAGGCAGTAGCCCGTGTCCGGCGGCACCGTGATGATGGATCGCCGGTCCGCCAGCTCCAGGCGCACCACGCGGCCGCCGGAGAGGACACCCCGGTGGTCCCCGCCGGTAAGGACGAGGCGCACCCGGGGAAAGGTGCTGAGGAGCTTCACGTTCTCGCGGTAGGTGAGGCCCGAGACGAGAACGATGTCCTCGACAGACTGCCTGTCAAGGTCTGAAATGACCTTCTCGAGGACCTTGACCTCGTCTTCGACGGCGATCCGGTACACGTTCTTTTCCGCGATATCGAAGAGAATCTTTTTGGATGAAAGGCCGACGAAGGCCACGCGCCTTCCCTGGATTTCCTGGATGATATAGGGAGTGAACAGCGGCGAATTGTCCCGCATGATGTTTGCCGAAAGAAGGGCTGTCCCGCTCTGCTTCCGGAGGAATTCGAGGCTGGCAACGCCGATGCGCAGGTCCATGGACGAGACCAGGGTCGACCGGCACCGGAAATGCTTGAAGAAGTCCATCATGGCGCCGCCGTAGTTCTGCTTCGAGAGCACGCCGGGATAGAAGGAATTGCCCAGGTCGAGATAGAGGACCTTGCCCCTTTTTGACTCCATGATGATGGACTGGCCCAGGAGCAGCATCGGGTCCCGGGTCTCCTGGCCTTCGATATCAGGGATAAACCGTCCCTCGAGGTTTGACGTGAGAAGAATCGTCACCGCCTCGGCGGCCCCCGCGGGCCGTGGAAGCGGGATGAGCAGCGCCGCACCGACCAGTGCGAGTATCGTTATCCCTCGGCGGTTCCGGGATGTTTTCATTTCAGTTTTGTGTGAAAAATACGCCATGTATACCGGTTATTTCGGATTGGTCTTGTTCGATTCCAGGGTTTCCAGTTTCGACTTGAGGACTGTTATCTCGGCGACTTTATCTTTAAGCGACGAGTTCAGCATGTCGACTTCCCCCCTGAGGGTGCGTATGGCAGCTTCCCGTTCTTTCAGGAGCAGATCGTTTTTTTCAATGGCGGCTTTCATCTTTTCGATTTCCGAAGCGAGGTCCCTGTTTTTTTTGTTGCCGAGGCTTATCTCCGCTTCCTTGCTGTTCAGCTCGACCTTCATCCGGTCGGCGGCAGACTGGATATCCCTGACGGCCATTTCCTTCCTGGAAAGTTCTTCGTTTTTTTCCTCGATTTTCTTTTCAAGTGCGGCAATGGCGGCATTGAGACGGGCCGACGTTTCGGCATAATCCGACTTCAGGCGCGCGTTCAACCCGGCAAGCTCCTTGATCCGGGCATCGGATTCGGTCTTCAGCAGAGCGTAATCATTTTTAAGCCGTTTTATGCTTTCCTTCTGGTCGCTGTTTTCAGCTTCGAGGAGGGCGTTCTTTTTTTCGATCATGCTGACGCGTTTCTTTAAAACGGCAAGCTCAGATTCAAGGTCTGTTGCGCTCCTGTCCCGGTGCGTCATGAGGCCGGAGCACGACAGGGCCACCAGCATGGAGGCCGTTATCATGGATGCTGTTCTTCGGTACATGTTCGGTGCCACGGATACGATTCCTGCTGATCATAATAAAAGGTGTCCCCGGCAGTTGGCAATAATAATTCGGGCCCCGCGGCCATAATTTTATTCCCGGCAATACTGCCATACGTTAGCGCAGCATCCGCAGGGAGGTGAATTCAGCCTGGTATTTTAAGTTGCTGACCTTGTCAGCATTAAAGGCGGGATGTGGACTGCGCCCGAAATCGGCCTCTATGGCAGGATGACCCGCAAGGTGGAGTTCAGCAAGCCCAAGTCTTTTATTATCATCGGGTGCCTGCGGGTGATTGGCCTGTACAACCTTGTTTTCTTTATTCTCCGGTGAAATGAACCGGCGCTGTTGTGGCCCGGGATATTCTGCCTTCTCATAGCTGTCTGGACTTTTTTGACGGGCATTACGCCGAAGTGTGGCACCCGTCGCTGTTTTATTATACCCCGGTGCAGAGTATCTATTTCCTGACTATCTATATTGCCTTCCCGGTATTTTTACCTTTGCCTATAACGCCTTCAGAGACTACTTTCCGCGGAAACCGCTGCTGGCTCTCTGGGTGGTCAGCGCGCTGCTGGTCATGACGGTTTTCTTTTTCACGCCCTATTTGTATTTCAAGTTCCTTTTCATTTTCCACATATCGGTGGCAATATTCACCGCTATTTTCTTTTTTTACTTAATACGGGGAGGTCTTCGCAGGCGGGATGTCCTTGCCCTGGTATCCTTGATAGCGCCGCGTAAAGCCCGCCCGGGCGAAGCGTGATTATAAAAAAACCCGCGCTGCCGTGTAGGAAAGCTTTTTGAACCTGTGACCAGGTGGGTTCCCGCACGGCAGATCAGGTCTTCCCCGGATGGGGCATGACCATTACAGCCAAATATTGGGATCCCTAAAAAGCTTTTGGTTCAAAAAAATGTAGTTCCTATCACCAACAGCGCAGGCGACTTCTTATAAAGTAACGACCTCCTTAATTGGCAACAAGTTTTTTTGCCGTAATCGGGGAAAAAACCGCGGGCTCATTTTCCATGATTTTGTTTGAAATATTTGTGGAAATTATTCATTGACATCATTATACTTATTGGATATCTCATCATACTCAATGTGCGCCTTTGCCGCGGAAGGTGGCGGGGGATATCCAATTTATAATAACTGGATAGTATGCATGCATATCGTTCGGCCGGATCCGGCCGCTAAGTCTTTATACAATACATCAGCAGGGGTAGTGGCAATGATATCGAAGTTCTTCAAGGATTATGATAAAAAATTATACAAGAAAAAAGCCGTGGACGAAGCCGAAGGCGAACAGGGACACAAGAAAAAAGGATCTAAGGGCGCCCTTGACATCCACCTCTTGCAGAATAACCTTTCAGGCATTATCCCGTCGAATCTGAAAATAGCCCCGGTCAAGCCCATAGATTCCGCGGGTTTTTCGCCCGACGGGGCTGATCTCGTGATCTACGACGAATACTGCCGCGACATTATCGATTTGATGGGCGGATATGTGCCCTATGAGCTTGTCTACGGCCTGATTCATGTGGTCCAGACCCTGAATAAGGACTCCCTGATCGAGGTCTTAAGCAAAATCGCAACGGCAAAAAAATTGAACATGTACGCCGCACCCGCTGAAGAGGAGGAACGTGTGCATATCCCTTCCTTTGTGGTGGTGCAGTCGACGAAATACGAGTTCCAGGAACTGAAAAATGATATCGTTAATTTTTATCTGTCAAAGAATATAGAGTACCAGTACGAGATGGATATACTCATGGTGATGCATAAGGGCATAGTGGTGAAAAACTGGCGTGAAAAAAGGAGCTTCATCGCCCTGGAAACCAATGAGGACACCTTCATGTGGTTTTTCATTCTCATGAACGAGTATCTTGACATGAAAAAGGACCGCGCCATCGATTTTAGGAACTATGTGAAAAAAGAAGTAATTTATAACGAGTATTAGGCGGATTTGAAGGTGTGGGGCGGGGTCTGATGAGCCCCCGCGGGAGGGCTTTTTCCGGAGCCGGGCATCGCTGTTTGTGCAAAAAATGCGTTATCCGGGCAGTAAATCACTCCTTGGATGGTCCATCGGTAACGTGCAGGCCCATTATTGATTAAGGAAATTGGATAAAAACAGCCGATTATTGGAATATAATTTTGTATAATTCGATTAATATTCTTGACATATATTCAAATATTCATATTATTATTTATCAATTCGATGGGGCAGTCCATTAACCCGGAATATCACATCTCTGGTTCCTTGTAATTGTAACCCATTTATTATTTCTTGGTGATATCCTGGAGTCGATGAATCTGGAAGTACCCAAAAATAAAAAGAGGAGAACTATTTTGGGAAGGAAATTATGCAACGCCATTCTGCCACTGTTCCTGCTGCTGGTGGTGGCCCAGTTTACCCTGGCTTCAAAGGTTTGCATGGCCAGGCAGAGCAAGGATATCATAATGGTCCTCGATACTTCAATGAGCATGATCGGGCGCGCCGGCGGGAAGGATATCCTGAACGATGTCAAGCGCAGCATCAGCGATTATATCGACCAGGTTGAGGACGGCGACCGCGTCACCTTCGTGACCTTCGACACTGATGTGAGAATATACCCGACGGTTATTGTTGACGACGACAATGACCGGGATATCCTCAAGAAATACATAACCATGACCAATGCCACAGGCCTCTGGACCAACACCTTTAAAATGATAACGAAGGTTCTTGATTCGGCAGAAAACCTCGACAAGAAAGACGGACGCCAAACCGAGATCGTGATCATGACCGATGCCATAGACGATCCCTCTCCGGGAGATAAAAAGTTTGACTTCGTTGAATTTGCCAAGAAATACGGGAAGAAGTCGAATCTCTGGGTCTATGTGCTGAGTTTTTCCCCGGGGATGAAAAGCGAAAATGCCAAGAAGATGGAGAAGGAGCTGGGTCTTGTTTCCGACAATGTTAAAGTAATCCAGGCCGGTGATCCGGAAAAGGGGAAACAGGAGCTGATCCAGGACGAAAAAGAAAGGGAATCTGCGGGAAGAAGCATCCTCATACCCATTATAATCGCGGGCGCCTGCATCCTCCTGGTCCTGGCAATACTTTTCTTTGTAAAGAGGCTCGCGGACCTCAAGGTTGCCGGCAAGCTTGAATACTGGAACAATGAGATAATCGAGCCCTATATGCAGCATTTTGACCTTGCCCGCAGGCCTGCCAGGGAAGTCATGATCGGCAAGGGCCTCGGGTGCGTCGTGAACGTGAGGGATATCACCATCAAGAAACCCATTATGATCAAGGCCATACGGCACGAAGGTGCCATCAGGATGAAGCTGATCGATAATGAAAGCGCAAGGGTCGAGATGGTTAACCGTCAGGCGGACGGACTCCTCCAGGATGGCGACATATTTAAAGTAGGCAATTATACATTTAAATATTTTGCGTCATAACGCGGGCGAGGCGAAACGATTAGTATTTATAAGAATTTGATTGGAGGACGATATTATTTGTCGATAGTATTGAAGAATTTTTAGAAATAATCTTGACAGAATATTCTTCATTACTATTATATTACAGTTTAACAAATATATATAATTCCATTTGAATAGATGCACATAAACATGAATTTAAAAGCGTAGCGAAATTAAGGAGGAATATTACATGGCTTTTACACAATTTCCTAAAAGTCCTAACAAGTTTCACCCGACCATCCCCAATGCCGTTGGTTCCCACGAATCGTACGCGCAGGAAGGACGTGATAAAATCGCTGAACAGCGACTGATTGTAAATGAAACCACGGACCGGGTCGTAAACCAGGTCCTGACCAAGCTGCCCGAGGAAGTTCTGGTAAAGATGGAAATCATGGGCGGTTTAAAGGAAAAGCTATATAACTATGTGAACCAGACCTACGTCAACATGTTCAACCGCTACACGGTTACCATGGAAGACGAGTTCATGAAAAAAGTCCGGGACTTCGTCGACAAGGAAGAGCTCCGCGGTCTTGCCCGGTATACCCCGAGGGAGATCATCGAGCTTATGGACAAGATCGCCGGTCCCGACAAGTTCCATACCGGTGAGATTGAAAAGTCCATCATCAACATGTATGGCCACCTCCAGGGACACATTCAGCGGGGCGTCAACGACCTCGAAACCGAGACCAACTCAATACTCCGTCAGAAAACAGACATCGGCGCCTTCGTCCGCGGCCAGAACGCCTACGCTATTTTAAAGTGCGTCTTCAAAGACAATGAATACCGGCCCAAGTACGTATATGATGTGAAGCTTTCGATCAATATACTCGAGAGCGAGCTCATCAGCCCGATGTACCACTATCAGGTAACTGTCGAAAACCTCCTTAAAGACGCTATACAGAAACACGTTCAGGACCTGATTGACCGCCAGGTGCAGGCCTTCTACGACGAACTGGTCGACCAGGGCAAGCGCGAGCTTACCGGCAGCGAGAAAATGTTTGAGAAGATCAAGCGGATCGAGAATTTCACCGATGACGAAAAAGACGATGAGAAATCGAAACGGTACACCATCCTCGCCAAGAAGTTCCTCGACAAGATCGAGGGCCTCAGGGCAGAGATCGATGTAGAAGACTTCGATCCCCTCAACATCAGGGAAAACATCAAGTTCATCATTGACGAGGAGAACGTCCGGAACCGCGGCTACAACACCGCCATCAATAATATCACCTCGATCCTTGACACCAGCAAGCTGGGCTACCAGGTCTGCAACAACATGAAGAACGCCCGGGTATGCCACATACGCGAATACGAAGAGACCGACACCTCGATCCTTCCCGACGAGCGGTACGCCATGCGGCTGGCCTTCTACGACCAGAACCAGCTCAAGGTTGAAAAGAAAGAATACGACAAGCAAATGGATTCTTTCTCGACCGAGATCAAGATGCTGTGGGACGTCTGTCACGGCTACTATGAGTCGAAGAAGCGTTTCCGTTCCCTGAAGGACTTCGACGACCTGTCCGCCAGGATCATGTCCAAAGAATGGAAGCGGGCCAAAAAAGAGCGCGAAGAGGATCCCGAGAACATTCTCTGGAACGAGATCGGCGAAATGTATCCGGAAGACTCCTTCGTTGAAAAGAATAACCGGACCTATGAAAACCGGATCGTCAACCTTAAGAACAAGCTTAACTACCTGAAAGACATGCTGGCGAAGATGCATGGCTACCAGAACCCGGTCGAACGCGTTATCCTTGACGAGCGGATCAACTTCATGTCGAAGCGGTTTAACGAGTTCACCTACCGCGTGAACCCGCACCACATCCAGCCGGGCCTGATCCTCGACATCGACATTGCGACGATCAAGAGGAAACAGTACATGCTGAAGGGCATGGCGAACGTGCTGAACGAATTCCTCTATGGCGTGTCGAAGGGTTTCTCCGACGCCGCCTTCGCTCAATACACGCGGCGCCGTTCGACCCAGCGCGAGGACATCGATCAGTCCTTTGCTGCCGCCGATACCAGCGAGAGCATCATCGAAGAAGCGTACAAGGTGTCCCAGCCCAGCGAAATCAGCGGCACGGTAAGCCTTTCGCCGAAATCGAAAGCTCCCATGAAGAAGTCCGGATTGAAAGAGCTTTAAGATTTCCAACAATGAACATGACTGACAAGAGGCCGGCTCTGATGAGCCGGCCTCTTTTTTTATACATTGAATGGCGGAATTTGAATGCTGGCAGTCTTGAAACATGGGCGGTGAGGTCCATTTATTGCGTTTCCTCAATACAAAATGCTTGCAATTAATAGTAGAGCTTTTATATTATCAACCATACGGGGATATAAAAATCCTGAAATGCGGCCGTCTTTTATATCATGCCTGAGCATGCCAGGATAAGAGAAGGCGCTTTGAAATCATTTTTTTACCCCCTGCCAAATCTCGCTAAAAGGGAGTACAACCATGGAGAGCACCTATTTCGCATTGGCATCCAAGTCAAATTTCAACAAGGCACTCAGACACTTCTACAAGGTGTCAGAAGTTGTAGATGAAATTGAGATGAATAGAAACCTGGCTGATGTAATCAATGACGATATTGACGCCAATGAGGTCACCGAGGACCAGATACTGCCGATCGTGGGCTCCGTCATCAGGGAT
This sequence comes from Spirochaetota bacterium, assembly GCA_035400945.1. Classification (GTDB taxonomy): domain Bacteria; phylum Spirochaetota; class UBA4802; order UBA4802; family UBA5550; genus RBG-16-49-21. The sequence continues at coordinate 19,968 of DAONAJ010000016.1, read as the reverse complement.
AAATACGGCTACAGCTATGATTCTTATAACATAATCGAACCGATCACGGAGTTTGAGAAAATTGCGGAAGAGACTTCGAAATGGACTGCACTGGATATTGTCTGCGTATACTACAACCCGGGAGGCAAGGTGTTCATCATCAATCCCAAGAACCCGGACCACTGGGAACGCGTCAGGGAGCTGCACAATGACCAGCTGATGGTGATTTACGTGAAATTCCTCAAGGAGGAAAATAAAAAAATCGAAGAAGCGGCGATCAATACCTTCGAGGAGATGCTGTCCGGGAAGGATGTGTTCATAAACAAGGCCTTTATCGACCAGACCGTTGTCCAGCGGAAACCTGTCAAGAAGGAGAAGAAGGTCGAGGAACCTGGGAAAGTCGGAGGAGGAGGAGTGGCGAACATTACTCCGAAGTACGCGGTGGAGGTCTCCAATGAGCTCTTTCACAACGGCAATGTCGAGGCTTGGAAAAAGATCGTTGAAAGCTATACCACAACATTTCCAGCCCTTAAGGTGTTCATATACCACGGGAGCGAACTGGTCAACGATATAAACTCTCTGTTCAAGTGGGGGAAGGTCAAGCATGGCGACACCATCTTTTTTCAGGTCGCCGGCGAGAATATCAAGGGCGTATCGAAGCTCCAGAAATATCTCTATGAAGGAGCCAGCCCCCGTTTCGAGCAGTTCCTCAAGATCGGGGTAGGACAGGTGCTGAGGCTTTTCTAGCGCCCGTGAAATCATCTACAAACTCAGAGGAGATTTGAAATGGAAAACATAGTATACTTTAATAAAAACCTGAAAGAAGTCGACGAGAAGGTCCGGCAGCGCCTGGGCATCCGCGGCAGGAGGGCCGTGGACCTTGCCATGATGGGCCTTCCCATTGTGCCGGGCTTCATCATCGACTCGGTCCTCACGCAAAAGCTGCCCCAGATCAACCTGAAGGAAATACTGAGCACCTATATCGGACAGCTGGAGAAAGACACCAAGAAAAAATACGGTGACGCGGAAAAACCCCTCATGCTCAAGGTCGTACTCAGCTCCGACCTGAATGTGCCGCACTTTCCTTCGATCCACAATATCGGCATGAATGCGACCACGGTGGAGGCCTTCGGCAAGTATACCGGCCGGGAATTCGCCTACGGCGAGTACCTGTTTTTACTCCGGAACCTGGCGAACAAGATATTCGAAATCGATGAAAAGGAAAGAAAGCAGATCGAGGGTAAAATTGCCAAGAAGGCCGGTATCGACGACATGACCAAGGCCATCGAGTCGTACCAGAAGCTCTTCGGCGATAAATTCAGCGAGGACGTCAATGACCAGCTGAGCCTGATCATAAAGGGCGCGTCGTCACGGTACTGCGATTCGGCGATAGACGTCGACAACTCCCTTTCCATAATGGTCCAGGTGATGGTTTACGGCAACTGGGGAGACAATTCCTACGCGGGCAACTACTATACCAGGAACATCATCACCGGCGACCCGGAGATCCAGGGCAACTTCGGCCAGAGCGAGTTCGATATCCAGGAAGGCAAGGCGAAGGACATCAGCAAGATAGAGAAGAAGCACTATACGCATTTTACCGAAATAGCCCATAAAATAGAAGACAACTTCAAGGAAATACGCGAGATCAAGTTCACCATCGAAGAGGGTGATTTCTGGCTCGTGGAGCAGAAAGAAGTAGATGACAAGTCCACGCAGTCCCAGATCAAGGCCCTCCTTGACCTGACCAAGCGGAAAATCGTTTCCGAAACCTACACGATCGAGCGCATAAAGCCGAACCAGCTCAACGAGCTCCTGCACCCGGTCATTGATCCGAGGTCCACCAAGAACGTCAAATTCATAAAGGGCGGCATTTCCGGCTCGACCGGCGCCGCCATAGGCCGGGTCTTTTTTTCGACTCCCAAACTCCTTGAGGAGCATAAGAAGGCCATCATGAAAGGCGGTGATGCCAACCTGATACTGGTCATGCCGGCCTCCTTCGCGGAGGACGTAAAGGCGATCGAGGTGGCCCAGGGCGTCATCACCTGCGAAGGCGGTTTTTCGTCCCATGCACCGGTCGTGGCGCGGAGCCTTGGCAAGGTCGCCATGGTTCAGCCCGAGATGAAAATAAAAGGGAACAGCTTCACCCTGGGCGGAAAGACCGTATACGAGGGCGACTATGTTTCCATGAGCGTTCCCTATTATGAAGCGCCCACCATATTCATGGGAAAAGTCGAACTGATTGAGCCGGACTGGAAGAGCAATGGCCTCTTCGAATTCATGGAAATAGTAGAAAAGCAGATCGGGGCTTTCAACGTGCGGGCCAACGCCGACCAGCCCCGTGACGCCCTGGTCGCCAAGGACTTCAAGGCGAAAGGGATCGGGCTGTGCCGGACCGAGCACATGTTCTTCAACGAGAAGCGTATAATGAAGTTCCGCGAGATGATCATCGCGGAAACCGAAGAGGAGCGCCGCAAGGTGCTGAAGGCCCTGCTTCCCATGCAGCGGTCCGATTTTTACGACCTGTTCAAGATCATGGAGGGATATCCGGTGACCATCCGCCTCCTTGACGCGCCGCTCCACGAGTTCCTGCCGCGCAACGAGGAAAGCATGAAAATTTTCGTCCAGTACATGCAGGGCAGGGACCGCGGTATGAAGGCCGCCGACATCATTGCCCGGTGCGAGGAGCTGGGCGAGATGAACCCGATGCTCGGTCACCGCGGCTGCCGGGTCGCGGTAACGTACCCTGAAATTTACGAGATGCAGTGCCGCGCCATATTCGAGGCCGCGTGCATGCTCCGGAAAGAGGGGCACAAGATAGAGCCCGAGATCATGATCCCCATTGTAATGAGCAAGGAAGAGATCAAGTTCATCAAGAACGGCAAGAAGATCGAGGGCAAAGAAGTCAAGGGTATCCGGGACATCAAGAACGAGGTGGTGGAAGAATACGGCATCGAGGACCTTGAATACAAGGTCGGTACGATGATAGAGCTTCCCGCCGCTGCATTGGGGGCCGGCGAGATAGCCCAGTATGCCGAGTTTTTCAGCTTCGGCACCAACGACCTGACCCAGACCACGTACGGGCTGTCGCGGGACGATTCAAACTCCTTCTTCCCGAGCTATTCTCTGTTTGACCTTATGAAGTCAAACCTCTTCAAGTATCTCGGCGACGAGGTGAAGGAGCTCATCGGGATCGCCGCCCTGCGGGGAAGGCTGTCAAGGCCGGACATCAAGATGGGCCTCTGCGGAGAGCACGGAGCGGCGCCGGAGAACATCCAGTTCTGCATGGACGCAGGCCTGAACTATGTTTCCTGCTCGCCCTTCGCCATACCGCTGGCCAAGCTGGGGATTGCCCAGATCAACATCAAGGCGGCGAAGGAAAATGCGGAATAAAAAATCATTTCAAGAGAGAAAATAAAACAAATGAAAGAAGGCGCGGTCTCGAGACCGCGCCTTCTTTCATTTGAAATTATCTTTTCCTGGTTCTCTGCACCACCCAGCAGAAAGCGGCGAGGACGGCGCTTACGAAGAAGTTGATGATATGATAGCCGAAACCGGTGGTGATCGCGTCCTGTGCTGAAACCCCGACGAGGACGAACCCCGCGGTCCAGCCCGCCTCCAGGGTGCCGAAGCTCCCGAAGCTGTTTATGGGAAGAACATTGGCAAGGACGCCGCCCGTCGACCCGGCGATGGAGAGGAGGAGGCCGATATCCACGCCGAAGGCCCTGAGGGTGAGGTACGAAAACAGGTAGAGGGCCATCCACACCAGCAGGCTTGACATCGCCAGGCCGGGCAGGTGGCGCATGGTCTCGAAATCGGAAAATTCTGCGACGACCGGGTCTATTTTTGATTCGATTTTTTTCACGAGTCCTATAGACCCCAGCCGGAGCATGCGCATCGCCAGGCTGAATATTTTCGCACCGAGAAGCACAAGCCACTTGAGTTTAAAGAGCAGTATAACGGAGACGATGAAGAAGAGGACGCCCGCGACGAGGAGGGTCCCGGAAGTCTGCCGGCCGTAATACAGGAGCAGGGATCCGATGAAAAATGCCGAAACGACGATGAAGTCGAATATGCGCGTGAGGAGGAGTACATGGAGGCCCGTGGACAGGGACGCGCTGCTGAATTTTTTCAGGTAATACACGAAGGTCAGCTCGCCGGTTCGGGCCGGAAGTATCTGATTGAAGAAATTCTGGTAACTTGATACGGTGTAGTGGTCAAAAAAGTCCAGGTTCAGGTTTTTCAGCAGCAGGAAGTATCGCAGGGTCTTGAAGATATTTGCAGCCGTGTAGGCAAGGCATGAATATATCAGCATGTCCGGCCGCGCGAGGAGGAATGTGTCAAGGGTCTGCCGGTAATCGATTTTGCGCAGGAGATACCAGAGGAGGAAAAGGGAAAGGATAAAGAATACCAGCGTTTTGGCGCTGAATATCCGGCGCTTGCGCTCGGTGATTATTTCCTCTGCTGTTGCCGGCGGCTCCGGCGCGGTCCTGTCTTCAGCCATCCTGGTCATGGTGCGTCCCTCATCCGGCCGGGTTGCCGGTCAGCGGTTGCGGGTGATTTTTTTTATGATCTCGGCAAGCAGGCCGAAGAATAAGGTCTGCAGGCCCATGAAAAGACATCCCATCACGGCATTAACATGCACGACCGGCTTCGGGCTGTTCCCGAGGAAGAACATAACGAGCTCCACGGCAAAAACGATGATACCTGATGAAAGGAATAAGAGGCCGATGGTTCCGAAGATCTTCATCGGAGACACGATCACCAGTACCATGAGGATCTGAAATCCAACCTTGAACGGGTACTTGAGGGAAATGAATGATTTTCCGGTCGTTCGTTTCCTGAAGCTGACATCGACATGGGCAAAGCGCATACCCTTGTGGTACGCATCGAGGAGGATCTGCTGGGTATAGTTGTAGTCCCCCGGAAGGCTGAAGACGCTCAGGTAGTCGCGGTTGATGGCAAATATGCCGGGCTGGCTGTCCTTGAGGGGCCACCCGGTAAGAAAGCGCATGAGGCCGGTAAAGACCTTGTTGCCTATGTGGCGGACAAAGGGCATCCGGTACTCGATCCGGTTGAAACGGTTCCCATAGACCACGTCTGCTGAATCCTCGAGGATCGGTTTTATCAGGTCCACTATGTCCCTGGGATCATGCTGGAGATCGGCGTCGAATTTTATCACGATGTCCGCGCCGTCCTTGTCCGCCGCCGTGAGCCCGGTACGGATGGCGGCCCCGAGGCCCTGGTTGATCTTATGACGCAAAATGCGGTCTGCCCCCGCCGCCCGGGCAACGGAGCGCGTGTCGTCCTTTGACCCGTCATCAACCACGTACAGGCATAAATCGATGTTCTGTTTCTTCAGGGTACCGCGGATGCTCCGCAGCGCCTTCAGCGTGTCGCCAATACGCTCGGCTTCGTTGTAGGCCGGCACCACGACTATGAGCTTGGTGGCTGATTTCTTGGCAGGCATTAACGTTCTCCAGATCTAAGGGAATAACCGCCGGGTATTGAAGCCATCATCCGCGCGGTCAAACCGGCAATGGCAGACCGCGCATGTCTGTGCGTTTCCATGGGACCCGGACACGATTTTTCACATTGTGGCTGATGGGTGAAAATAATCAAGGAATAAATTATCTTCTGAGGATTGTCCCGGTATCTATTTATTCAAAAACTCCTTGCGCCAGCACTGGTCCCCGCACATTATTGCCTCTCCGGAATGATCTGTTTGGAGTTTCAGTAAAAGGCGGGATGTTATGTTGGATGGATTGCCCGCGGACAACACGCGGGGCAGGGCGGTCCTGATGCTGGCCGCGTCTGCCGTTCTCTGGAGCATGGGCGGGCTGCTTATTAAATCCGTGGATTGGGATCCCTTTGCCATCGCCGGCGCCCGGAGCGCCATCGCCGCTCTGGTCGTAACTGTAATGCTGCGCCGCCCCCGCTTTGTATGGTCGGTTCCCCAGGTCGGTGGCGCCGTGGCCTACTCGGCGACGGTCATATTATTCGTGCTGGCGAACAAGATGACGACGGCTGCCAACGCCATTGTCCTCCAGTATGCCTGCCCCGTCTATGTCGCGCTGCTGGGTCTGCTGCTGCTGAAGGAACGGGTCTCATTGAGGGCGGGGATTATGATGTGCATCGCCCTGGGCGGTATCGTCCTGTTTTTTTTCGACCGGTTGACTCCCGCGGGGTTTCGCGGAAATATTCTCGCGCTGGTCAGCGGGATAACCATGGCCTTCATGGTGGTTTTCCTGCGCATGCAGAAGTACGGATCCCCGACCGAATCGATACTTCTCGGCAATGTCGTGACCGTGGTCATTTGCGCGCCTCACATGTCAGCGCCGCTGCCCTCGCCGGCAGGCATGGTTTCCCTGGTCCTTCTCGGCGTGTTCCAGCTCGGCCTGTCCTACGTGCTCTACTCGCGCGCGATAAAACAGGTGCCGGCCCTGGACGCGATTCTCATACCGGTCATCGAGCCGGTCCTGAACCCCCTATGGGTTTTCCTCGCGATGGGAGAGCGGCCGGGGGTGTGGGCAATTGCCGGCGGCCTGGTCATCCTGCTTTCGATCACCATTTTCAGCATCATGGAAGCGCGGGAAACCCTCCATGACGGGTGATAGGGGGCGCGGCATGGCCGATGCACAGCGGACAGTCGCGCCGGAGGCATGAAAAATAGCTGTTGACAGGATGCATCATTCAGCCTGATCATTCGTGTAATGAAGCTCACCATTGCAGACATCATCGGTGATCCCAACAAGACCAGGCTTGAAAACAGGATATATAACGCCCTCACTTTTTTCGCCTCGCTCACGACGATCATTATTCTGCCGCTGACCTTTGTCCTTGACCTGAGGGCCTATCACGTGGTCACGGTCCTTTTCATCGCTTTTTCCGGATTTTATCTTTATTATCTTTCGCGCTTCCGCAACAGAACGGCCGTGATGCTCCTGGTCATCGTCGGATTCATCAGCCTGTCAGTAATATGGTTCACCGGCTACGGATCTGTCGGGTACGCCCATCTCTTCTTCCAGTTCATAATCCTTTTCGTGCTCCTGTCCCTCGATGGCAAACGCCGGATTGTTTTTTTCCTGCTGGTGCCGGCGGTCATCATTGCCCTGACGTGGATCGAAAGCCTCTCAATAATACCGCTGGCCGCATATCGGGGCGAGAAGGAGCGGTGGGTGGATTTCCTGATCAACTGCACCGCGTGGCTTCTTGCTTCCGGCTTCATTATCAAGATCATTGTCGACAACTTCCGCAAGGAACGGACACGGGTTGAGGATGAGCTCGAAGTGGCGCGCCTGCTGCAGCTGCGCCTTCTTCCCGGTGCGGTGCCGGATATACCGGGATATTCCCTCCATGCCGAGTACCGGACCATGGAAAAAGTCGGTGGCGATTTTTACGATTATCACATCACTGATGAAGCAATCGAGCTCTTCGTGGCCGACGTCACGGGCCACGGCCTGTCGAGCGCTTTTCTGGCTACCATCACGAAGATGGCCTTTGACTATGAACGGTCGGGAGGCCTGCCCGCGGAGGTGCTGGCAAGGCTGAACGAGGCGGTGCTCCGGTCGACGGTCAATAACAATTTTGTCACCGCTGTTTACTGCGTCATCGACCGGGAAGAACAGGTGATGCGCTGCGCCAGGGCCGGCCATTTCCCGCCCATGCTGTTCCGGCGCGCAGGCCGCGCCATAGAGGTGATACGGCCTCCTGGCAAGCCCCTCGGCTGGATGAAAAATCCGGGGATCATGGAAACGGAAATCCGCCTATCCCGGGGTGACCGCCTGGTGCTCTACACTGACGGAATCACCGAGTGCTTCGATGGCAGAGGGCGGATGTTCGGCATCGGGCAATTCAAGGACTTCATCCTGGCCCACCACGACCTGCCGCCGGCGGATTTCTGCAGCCTGCTCCTGGAGGAGCTCCGCCGTTTTTCCGGATCGGAAATCCTGGACGACGATATCACCCTCATGGTTCTTGATGTAAAATGATGGATCGCCGCAGAAGGTCGCGTTATTTCAGCCGTTCTCGGAAACTGCAGCGTATGTACCAGGCCTGCTTGATCTTAACCGGGTGCAGGGACAGCCAGAGCGGATCGGGCAGGTACTGTGTCGTGTTGCAGTAGGTGCAGGTGGCGTTCCGAGGCGTCTCCGCGGTTATTTCCAGCGGCGCGCCGCACTTGATGCACGATATGGCCACCGGCTTGACCTCCTTTTCCCCGGGCGAGGGTGTTCCCACCTCCTCTGCGCAGAATACCTGCTCGGCGTTTTGTGACCATGGGAGCCATTCCGGAACGGGGAATGTCGACTGGGGGGCCCTGCATGAGGGGCAGGGCGGCATGGTCCTTGCTCCGGCAGCTATGTCATCAGTGTCAAGGGAGGCCCCGCATGAACTGCACAGCGGACTCCCGATGACGTTCTTTTCAGCGGTGAAAGACAGCGGGGACGAGAATTCGATCTTGCCGAACCCGGCGCCGGAGATCTTTTCCCAGAGCTCGCGGGTAAGGGTCGATTCGCGCAGGCATGACTGGCACTTGGCCTTCTTGATCGGCCCGTTAACGAAGACCGGCTGGCTGCAGAAGGGACAGCTGAATTCGATCTTGAGAGAGTAATACAGGGGCCGGATGTCCTTAAGCCGGCGCTCTATGGCTTTCCTGACGGTTTCCGGGAGTTCCTTCCCGGCCAGTTCAGCCAGGAGCTTCTTATCGCTGATCTGCTCTACGGCAGCTGTTTTTACCACGGAATGGAAATCGTCGAGGATGATCCCGGTAAGGATGCGGGTATCGTATATCCGGAGCACCGCCGCCTCGCACACGGCGATGTCCTTTTCGGCCCTGACGATGCCGTGCATAAATTCCTGGTCAGGGTTGTCCAGGCTGTACAAGGCGGTTATCTTCGCCTGGGACGAAGCGGCCTCGCGGATAATTTTTTCCAACGACGCCTGGTCTTTCACTGCGTTGATGATCTGCTGGATTACCAGATTGTTCCCTTCCATGCAGGCCAGTTCAACGAGACGTTCCGGGTCCGATTTGATCAGATGCTCGATTGCCCGGATCTTTGCCGCCGGCAATACTGCTGACCGGGCCACATCAAAGAGCGTTTCCCGGTCTTCCATTCTATCGATGATATATCCGGCGACAGCTTCACTCATGGTTGATTTCGCTATCTTAGCCAGCAATCCGGGATCAGTGATGTTATACAGCGCAGCCATCTTTACCATCTCCGACGGGTCGTTCATGACTATGCCGAAGAGCTCCTCCTGGTCGCTGATTTCCGATACCGCACTGGCCCTGATCCGGTCTAAACGGTTCCTCCGCCGGGAACGGAACAGGTCGCCCGGAGACATGCCGATGGTGATCTTGTCCCGCTGGCTCCAGAGAAAGATGAAGAGAGCGGCCCACGCGGCGGTCCATACGCACAGGGGGACCGGGTCCGCCATGACCGCTGCCAGCAGTGCGGGGAAGCGGTCCCATACCCCGGGGCCTTTCATTACATAGTATCCCGCTGCGCCCAGGCCATTGGCGATGAAGCCGACGGTCCCCTGGCCGACGCCGAGGATGAGTCCCAGGCCGAACTGCGCCACGGAGGCGAGGCCGAAGCCGAATTGCGACAGGGAAAAGAAACCGAAGCCGAACTGGGTGACGGCAATAAAGCCGTAGCCGAACTGGGCGATGGTAATGACGCCCCGCGCGACCCAGCCTATGGCGATAAAGCCGCGGGCATAGAGGCCGATGGAGAAGAGAGGCATCCCGAAGATTTTGGTTTTGGTTTCCATTGCGCTAAATAAGAAAGGCGACGATCAGTATCGCCGCCTTTTGTGTTTTATCGTATCCCGCTATTTGTCCAGCGCCGCGATTCCCGGCAGTGTCTTGCCTTCAAGGAGCTCCAGCCAGGCGCCGCCGCCGGTGGATATATATGATATCTTGTCCGCCACGCCGGACTGGTTGACAGCGGAAACGCTGTCCCCGCCGCCGACAATGCTCAGGCAGCCGGAGTCGGCAAGGGCCTTCGCCACCGCGTTGGTGCCGCCGGCAAAGTTGGGCATCTCGAAGGCGCCCATGGGACCGTTCCAGATTACCGTCTTCGAAGACATGATCTTGTCATTGAAAAGCTTCATCGACGCCGGTCCGATATCCAGGCCTATCATGTTGTCCGGGATCCTGTCCGCCGGCACCACGGTGCTGGGGGAGTTGTTGTCGAACTCGGGGGCGGCGATGATGTCCACCGGAAGGATGATCTCCACGCCTTTCTTGGCCGCTTCATCCATGATCTCCTTCGCGGAGCCGACCAGGTCTGCCTCGAGGAGGGACTTGCCCACGTTGAGGCCCTTGGCCTTGAGGAAGGTGAAGGCCATGCCCCCGCCGATGATGATGTAATTGACCTTCGAGAGGATGTTCTTCAGCGCGTCGAGCTTTGTTGAAACCTTGGCGCCGCCGATAATGGCGCCAAGGGGGCGTTGGGGATTTTCCATCGCCTTTTTGAAATACTCGATCTCGTTCTCGAGAAGGAATCCCGCTGCGCACTCCTTCACGAATTTCGTGATGGCGTCATTGGAGGAGTGGCCCCGGTGGGCGGCGGCAAAGGCGTCGTCGATATAGACATCGCAGAGGGCGGCGAGCTGCTTTCCGAGCTCCGGGTCATTCTTCTCTTCGCCGGCATAGTAGCGTATATTTTCCAGGAGGGCTATTTCGCCGTCCTTAAGCGCGTCGGTCATTTTCCTGACCTCATCGCCGAGGGGCTTGTCAATAAAGAGCACCGGTTTGCCCAGGATCTTGCTCAGGCGCTCGGCCACCGGCCTGAGGCTCAACTCGGGGACCGGTTTCCCCTTGGGCCTGCCCATGTGGGACACGAGGATTATCTTGCAGCCTTCCTTGAGGCAGTAGTTGATAGTGGGCAGGGTCGCCGTGATGCGCGTATCGTCGGTTATGTTCATGCTTTTGTCATAGGGGACGTTGTAGTCCACGCGGACCATGACGCGCTTCCCCTTGATGTTTACCTTGTCAATATACTTGATCGTCATTACTGTACCTCGCACAATTTTTACTGGGGCGCGGTCCGGGTACCGCCGCAGGCCCATTGTGATTCTCAACCGGCAGGATTACAGGTCAAGATTAATTTACTCCTCCAGCTCCTTTTTCTTTTTGCGGATCGCGGTCATTTTGGATACGATGATTGATGCCTCAAAAAGAAAGTAGAGGGGAACAGCGACGAGGGCCTGCGTCAGGATGTCCGTTGTAGGCGTAACCACGGCCGACAGGACAAAGATGACGACAACGGCCCATTTCCTGTTGTTTGACAGGAGGTAGGGCGTGATCAGGCCGATCCTGGTGAGAATCATGACGAGAATGGGGAACTCGAAGATGACCCCCATGAAAAAGCAGAAGAGGAACACAAAGTTGATGTACTCGCTGGCGCCGATGACGCTCGTTATGTTTTTGGCCACGAAGCTCAGGAGCATCTTGACCGTGAAGGGCATCAGGAGAAAATACACGAAGGCGACGCCCGAGTAGAACAGAAGTATGGAGGAGATGAGGGCCACGCGCGAGAACATGCGGTCCCTTTTCGTTATCGCGGGAAGGATGAAGCGCCATACCTGGAAAATAAAGAAGGGGAGCGATACGATGAATGACGCAATGGCGGAAACCTTGAGGCGCATCATGAAGCCTTCGGCGAGCTTGAAGACATTGAGCTTCAGACCGGTATCGACAAAGGGCTTGTTTATGACAAAGAGAAGTTCGTCTGAAAAAACGAAAGCCGCCACCGTCAGGATAACGAATGTTATGATGCTTATAAGGATCCTTGACCTGATCTCGTCAAGATGGTCGACAAAGCTCATCGGCACGTCCCCGCGCTCAAGGGCTTCGGGGTCGATTTCGTCAGGCTCCTCGTCGGATTCGGATTTCTGTACCTGTTTTTCTGTATTATCATGGCGGGCAAAAAAATGGATAATGCGCTCAAAGGTTGAAAGGCCCGCCATTTCCGGCAGAATCGGATTGTTTTTTACCGCATCGCTGATCTGCGTGAGCGGATTGATGACTTTCGGGGGAGGAGGCGGGGTGTCTGCGGCGATGTCGGATGCCGCCGGAGCCGGCTGTTTCGGCGCAGTTTTTGGAGAACTCTTCTTGGCCGCCGGCTTTTTGGCGGCGGATTTTTTCTTTTTTTCAGCGGCCTTAACCGGCCTCGGTTTCTTGGTAGTGGCCAAGGGTTTTGCTCCTGGAAGAAATCATTCCTTATCTGCAATTGAGGTATGTTGGGTTTCCGGATGGATGCTGTCAAGTATTTTAGGCCGGGTCGGACCAATTCGATCTTACGGCCTGTGCCGGATGTATTCTTCTGCCGCTGATTCCTGACGATGCCCAGAATGATCGAAGCGGTGAAATTATTTAGCGGACAAAACAGAATCATTAAAGAGTATTCTGTCTGTTTGCCGCCGCCTTGAACATCGTGTCAGTAATTTTTGCTTTTTACAATTATTTAAGTTGACATTTTAAAACAGGATTGCCATAAAATTAAATTGAGAGTCAGCTTAAGCATTGGCTCTTTATCACATGTCAAAAATATGAACATCAGATAATATACTGTAAAATAATTACGCGGTCGCCCAGTGCGAGAGACGAAATTATCGAACAGGTTATCAAAGCCGCCTTGTGTGACTGCTTGTGGCATTGCCGGAAACGGAAAAATGTTGTTGGACAACGGTGAGGCAAGGAAAGGTTTCCTCTGATGTTCGTATTTAGCCGCATGGCGCATCATATATTAATAAAAAGAAATTAAAGGGGGTATTCATGGCAAAGTTTAAAGAAACCTGCATGCCGGCGATTTTTCAGAATCAGGCTGAAAAATTAGGCGATAAGGCCTGCGTGGCGTATAAGAAGGGCGGGAAGTATGTCGACATATCGTGGACAGATATGAACCGCATGATCCATGATCTCGCGTATTACCTGCTTTCCATCGGCGTGAAAAAGAATGACAAGATAGCGCTCTTTTCACCGAACCGGTGGGAATGGTGGGTTGCCAGCCAGGCGACGCTTTCCATCGGGGCCGTCAGTGTTCCCATTTACGCGACAAACTCATCTGAGGAGTGCCAGTATATAATCGATAACTCCGATTCCAGGCTCTGCTTTGCCGGAACGGAAGACCACCTTAACAGGATATTGAAGGTCAAGCCGAAACTCAAAAAGCTGAAAAAGCTCGTTATTTTCGATGATTACAGCAAGAAGAACAAGGACGTGGTGACCATCAGCGAAGCCTTCAAGATCGGCCAGGGATACAAGAAGAAAAACGAGTTCGACAAGCGCCTCGCTTCTATCAAGCCCGATGACGTCTCCACCCTCATATACACGTCGGGCACGACCGGAAATCCCAAGGGCGTCATGCTCACCCACAACAACTTTGTTTCTAATGCAACTAATGTTTACGGCGAGGTTAAGGAATACATGACGGATAAGGACATCATGCTGTCATTCCTGCCCCTCTCCCATTCCCTGGAGATGACCTGCGGCTATTATATCCCCGTGATGATAGGCGCCAAGGTCGCCTTCGCCGAGGACATATCAAAGCTGATGGAGAACTTCCAGGATGTTCGGCCGACTATCATCATCAGCGTACCCCGGATCTACGAAAAGGTGCACGCGGGGATCCTGGCCAAGGTGGCCGACGGGTCCGGCGTCAAGAAGGCCATATTCAAATGGGCCATGAAAATTGCGGCGAAGAACCTGCCCTACGAGTGCCGGGACAAGGAGCGCACCGGCCTCTTCGCCAAGCAGTACAACCTGGCCGACAAGCTCGTATTCTCCAATCTCAAGAAGGCCATCGGCCTCGATCGTCTCAAGTTCGCCATTTCGGGCGGCGGCCCCCTGTCAGTGTCCGACGCAGAGTTCTTCATCGGCATGGGCATCAAGATCCTGGAGGGCTTCGGCCTCACCGAGACCACGCCGGTAACGCACTTCAACCGCAAGGGCATGATCAAGCCGGGGACGGTGGGACATCCCATCCCCCACACCAAGGTCAAGATCGCCGATGACGGCGAGCTCCTGATCAAGGGGCCCCAGGTCATGAAGGGCTACTACAAGAACCCGGCCGCTACCAAGGAGGTCTTCACCAAGGACGGCTATTTCAGGACGGGCGACATCGCCGCCATCGACGAGGAAGGCTTCCTGAAGATCACCGGGCGGATCAAGGACATCATCGTGACGGCTGGCGGAAAGAATATTTCCCCGCAGAACATAGAGAACAGCCTGAAGACGTCCCAGTTCATTGAGCAGGTGGCGGTCATCGGCGACCGGAGGAAATACCTGACGGCCCTGATAATTCCGGCCTTTGACGCCGTCATGAAATGGGCGAAGAAAAACGGCCTCGAGGTTTCCGGCCACAAGGACCTCATCGAGCGGGACGAGGTGCAGAAACTCATCGCCGGCGAGATCGAGAAGTACACCAAGCAGTACGCCCGGGTCGAGCAGATACGGAAGTTCAAGCTCCTCGACGCCGAGTGGACGCAGCAGACCGGCGAGCTGACACCGACGCAGAAGGTCAAGCGGCGGATCATCGAATCCAAGTACGCAAAAGAAATCGAAAGCCTGTATCCGGCCGATGCGGACTAGGATCAGCTCGATTTATTAAGAATGACTAAACAAAAAGGGCCTTCGGGCCCTTTTTTATGATTGTTGGCCGGTGCCATGCAGTCAAATGCGCCGCGGCCCAGATTAAAAAAAAATTTTTCTGGACAATTCAGGGCACATCATTTAGCTGTTCCACATCCGAGGATTGTTCATGACGAGCGCAAGGTACCGCATTGAAGTGTTTCACAAGACCAGCGACCCCCGCTGCGAGGTGGTTCGCAAAAAGCTGGCGGGCCTCGGTTTTCCCGTCCGCGCCGTCCACATATCCGATAACTATCTGATCAATGCGGATATCGATGACAATAAGGCCGAGGCAGTATCCCGGCTCCTGGTGCAGCCGGTAATCCAGGACTGCCTGGTGAACCGGCCGTACACGCCGGAGGGTTTTGACCATGCCGTGGAAATCGGCTATCTCCCCGGCGTTACCGATAATATCGCCCACACCGTTCGCGAGTCCATAGAAGACCTCCTCCGGATGCGCCTCGACATTGAGAAATCCGTATTCACGACCATTACCTATTTTTTCACCGGCGGGCTCTCCAGCAGCCAGATTGAGCTGATCAGCGCCGAACTCTACAACCCTCTGATACAGAGAAGGAAGATACTGTCATCAGCAGACTATGCGCGGGTAGGCGGCATGGGCATGGACCTGCCGGTGGTCAGCATCCACGAGAGGCCCGATGCCGATGTTGTGGACCTCGGCGTTCCCGACGATGAGCTCATGAAGATAGCCAGGGACGGCATCCCGGAAAGCGACGGGTCCCGGCGGGGTCCCCTGGCCCTGGACATGGCGTCCATGCGCGCGATACGCGAATACTTCGCGGGGTCTGAGAAAAGGAACCCCACAGACGTGGAGCTGGAGTCGATCGCCCAGACCTGGAGCGAGCACTGCAAGCATACCATATTTGCCGCTGAAATCGATGATGACATCCCGGAGGGAATTTTCAAGAGCTACATCAGGGAGGCGACCGTCAGGATACGGCGCGACCTGGGCGACAGGGATTTCTGCGTGTCGGTCTTCGAGGACAACGCCGGCGGCATTGAGTTTGACGAGAACTACATCATATCGGACAAGGTCGAGACGCACAACAGCCCGAGCGCGCTGGATCCCTTCGGCGGGGCCATAACCGGCATCGTGGGGGTCAACCGTGACGCCATCGGATTCGGCATGGGCTCCAGACCGGTGGCCAACCGCTACGGGTACTGCTTCGCCGATCCCTTCGACACCAGGCCCCTGTACAAGAGCAAGGACCCGGCAAGCAGAATGCTCTCCCCGCGGCGCATCCTGGAAGGCGTCGTGCAGGGCGTGAACGCCGGCGGCAACACCTCGGGCATACCGACGCCCCAGGGCTTCGTTTATTTCGACGACAGGTACAAGGGCAAGCCCCTGGTCTTCGTGGGCACCGTGGGCCTCATCCCGAAATTCGTCAACGGCAAACCCTCCTGCCTCAAACGCGCCATGCCTGGAGACAATATCGTCATGATCGGCGGCCGCGTGGGGCGCGACGGCATCCACGGCGCAACATTTTCCTCCGAGGCCCTGTCGTCCGGAAGCCCGGCAACGGCGGTCCAGATCGGCGACCCCATCACCCAGAAGAAGCTTTCCGACGCCATAGTGAAGGAGGCCCGCGACCGCGGCCTGTACAACTCCATAACCGATAACGGCGCCGGCGGGCTTTCCTGCTCGGTGGCCGAGATGGCCCGAGAGTGCGGAGGCTTCGAGGTCGACCTCGACAAGGTCCCCCTGAAGTACCCGGGCCTTGCCCCGTGGCAGATATGGGTCAGCGAGTCCCAGGAACGCATGACCGCCGCCGTTCCCGATGGCACGGTGGAGGAGTTCATCGGCCTCATGGAGCGCCGCGGCGTCGAGGCCACGGTGATCGGCAGGTTCAGGGACGGGAAGAGGGGCGTCGTGCGCTACGGCGGGAAGGTCATCTTTGACCTCGACATGTCCTTTCTCCACGAAGGGCTTCCCCGGAAAAAGCTCACTACCAGCTACACGAAGGCGAAGCATCCCTATCCGGCGTTTCCCGATCCGGAAGATATGACGGACATATTCCGCGCCATGGTTTCGCGGCTCAACACGGCCAGTTTTGAATTCATATCGACACAGTACGACCACGAGGTGCAGGCTAATTCGGTCATCAAGCCCCTCCAGGGAAGGGGCGGCGTCAACGGCAACGCCACGGTGATACGGCCCGTCCTCGATTCATACCGCGGAGCGGTCCTTTCGCAGGGCCTCTATCCGTCCTACAGCGATATCGACACCTACCGCATGGCGGCCTGTTCCATAGACACGGCGATCCGGAATGCCGTGTCCGCGGGCGGGCGCCTGGACAGGCTCGCCATCCTGGACAATTTCTGCTGGTGCGATTCCAACAACCCGGAGCGTCTCGGCCAGCTTCGCGAGGCGGCGCGGGCGTGCCGCGATTACGCCATCGCCTACCGCACGCCCTTCATATCCGGCAAGGACAGCATGTTCAACGATTTCCGGGGATATGACGAGAATTTCAGCGAGGAATTGATATCCATACCGCCCACGCTCCTGATTTCCTCAATCGGCGTGGTCGATGACATCCGGAAGTGCCAGACTATCGATTTCAAGTCGCCCGGCGACCTGATATACCTGGTCGGCATGACCCGCGACGAGGTCGGGGGGAGCGAGTACCTTGCCTTCATGGGGGAGAAGCTCTCCGGCCGGCGCTACATCGGCGACTCGGCGCCCGCCGTCCCGGCGGAAGGTTTTGTGAAAACATACCGGGCCCTGGAGACGGCCATAGAGCGGGGCCTCGTGGCGTCATGCATGAGCGTTGAGCGCGGAGGCCTCGGGGTGGCCCTGGCTCGGTCGGCCCTGGCGGGGATGCTCGGTTTTTCCGCTGACCTGGGTGCGGCCCCTGCGGAAACAGGCAGAAACGACGCCATCCTTTACTCAGAATCGCAGGGGCGGGTGCTGGTGTCCGTCAATCCTACAAGGAAAAAGGAATTCGAGCAGGTCTTTGCAGGACTGCCGGCGGGCCTCATGGGAACGGTCGGCGGATCCGCTGATATTGAAATAATTGGATTGAATAAAAAAAGGATTGTTCAAATCAGCATTGATGATCTCATGAAGGCATATAAGGGGCTATTTAAGGATTTTTGATCCCCCCCTAACCCACTTAGGGGCGTATGGACACAAATGCCCCCTCAGTGGGTTAGGGGAGTATACAATTGGAACTAGATTATTAACAGTGGACAATTAAGCGTAGATCATGGCAAGACCACGCGTTTTAGTATTAACCGGATACGGCATCAACTGTGATGACGAAACCGCCTTCGCCTTCCGCAGGGCCGGCGCGGACGCGGACATCGTCCACATCAATGACCTGATCGCCAACCGGTCCCTTCTTGAAAGGTACCAGGTCTTCTCCTTCCCCGGCGGTTTTTCCTACGGGGACGACACGGGAAGCGGAAAGGCCCTGGCCAACCGGATCAAGAACAACCTCATGGAGGAACTGCGGCGTTTTATCGAACGTGACACGCTGATGCTGGGCATCTGCAACGGTTTCCAGGTCATGGTGAACATCGGGATCATCCCGGCCCTTGACGGCTTCACCGGCGAGGCTGAGGCCGCCCTGGAGCATAACAGGACCTTCCGGTACCAGTGCCGGTGGGTGAACCTGTCAGTTGAAGCGTCATCGCCCTCGGTCTTCACTCGCGGCCTGAATAAGCTCCATATACCGGTGGCCCATGGCGAGGGTAATTTCTACGCCCAGCCGGACACCCTCATGCGCATCGAGAAGGGCGGCCTGGTCACCATGCGGTACACCGGGCCCGGGGGGGAACCGGCGGGAGGAGTTTTTCCATACAATCCCAACGGCGCGATGAACGATATAGCGTCAATCTGCGACAAATCAGGAAGGATCATGGGCATGATGCCGCATCCCGAGCGGGGCATGTTTTTCACGCAGCGCGACGACTGGACGAACATACGGGAACAATTAACGCGGGAAGAAAAGGAGATGCCCGAGATGTCTGACGGTTTTGCTATATTTAAGAATGCAGTGGAGTATTTTAGCTAGTATAACCGGAACGCTCGGCATGTGAGAACATATACCATACGCGGTCATGCTGAGCATGTCAGAGCATGACCCGCGGCAGAGGGGTCACCTTTGACAGGCTCGGGGTGGCCCCGTTCTTTACCTTAAAGGAGGGAAAAACATGAGTCTGAATTACATTCGCAAGTACCCGTCACCGGGGGAAATACTGGAGAGCAACCCGCTGCCGGTCGGGTTGCAGGATGTCAAGAAAAAGCGGGATGAGCTGATACGGAACATATTTACCGGCAGCGACAGCCGCATGCTGGTCCTTATCGGACCCTGCTCGGCCCACCACGCCGAGGCGGTGTATGAATACGTGTCGAGGCTGTCAAAGCTCCAGGAGCGCGTGAAGGAGAAGCTGGTGCTCATGCCCCGCATCTACACCAACAAGCCCCGCACCACGGGGAAGGGATACAAGGGGATGCTGCACCAGCCGGACCACCGCGAAAAGCCGGACATGACCAAGGGGCTCCTGGCGATACGGGAGATGCACATCAAGGCCCTGGAGATATCGCACCTGACCGCCGCGGACGAGATGCTCTACCCGGGCAATTATCCGTACCTGGCCGACATCCTTTCCTATGTGGCGGTGGGGGCGCGTTCGGTCGAGAACCAGGAACACCGTCTTACCGTGAGCGGCCTGGACGTGCCGGTGGGGCTGAAGAACCCCACGTCGGGCGACCTGCGCGTCATGATCGATTCGATCTACGCGGCCCAGCAGGCCCACACCTTTGTCTATAACGGCTGGGAAGTGACCACGAGCGGCAATCCCCTGGCGCACGGGGTGGTGCGCGGCTCCGTGGACCGCTACGGCAACCACTTCCCCAACTACCATTACGAGGATCTCATCGTCCTGACGGAAATGTACCTTGACCGGTCGCTGGACAACCCGTCGATCATTATTGACGCGAACCATTCCAATTCGGGCAAGAAGTTCCGCGAGCAGCCCCGCATCATCATGGAGGTGATGCGGAGCGTCAAGTATTCCGACCTCCTGCGCAAGATGGTGAAGGGCTTCATGGTGGAGAGCTATCTCCTGGAAGGGGCCCAGGACCCGTCGGGGAACGAGTTCGGGAAGTCTATCACCGACCCGTGCCTCGGCTGGGAGGATTCGGAGCGGTTCATCCTGGATCTGGCGGATTTTCTGTAAATAAAGTAAAACCCCCTGTCCCGCCGAGGGGGCGCGTAATAAGTACATTGCAGGTCTGTCGTAGACAAGCGATAATGAGGCGAAGAGTTTTTTAGAAAATATTTATCAACCCTTCAGGGATCGAAATGACAGGGGGATAAGATTTT
>DAONAJ010000015.1:0-66210 GCA_035400945.1 Spirochaetota bacterium | reverse complement strand
ATGGAGGACAGGGGATATGAGCCGATTTACACGGGCAAGGATGTGCGCCCGTATCTCCTCGGGAATCCCTCGAAATTCATACGGTTCATGCCGGACAGATTCCAGCAGGCGGCGCCTGAATGGAAATACCGCGCGCAGGAAAAGCTGATTTACCGGTTCATCTCAAGGAACCTGGTCGTATCCTATGACGACCGGCGGTGCCTGACCCTTAACAGCGCCAACGTGCTGATACCGCGGGCCGAATGCTACCCGATCAAGGCGGTGCTGGCGCTTTTCAACTCATCCCTCTATCAGTTTATATTCCGGAAAAAGTTCTCCTCGATCAAAGTGCTCCGCGGCCATCTCGAGCAGCTGCCGCTTCCCCTCTGGGGGAACAGGGTGCTGGATCAGCTTGTGTCGCTGGCCGACGGGGTACTCGGCGGCACCCGGTCACCCGGGGAAGTCGATGCCTTTGTCATGGAGCACTACCGGCTTAACCCCGGCGAGATGAAGCACATCCGCTCTTCCCTGCTGCAGGGTTCATGAAAACCGATGAGCCGGCGCAGGGTGTCCGCTGTCGACCCGATGACGGGAATGGAGTTTTTCTTTCACGGCGCATAAACCTGTTGACAGCATTGCTTGAAAATGTATCCTGTTGGTGACTGATCAACCGGCGTTTATTTGTATAGATTTATGCTCCGTGAAGGCCAACAGGATCTTGCGGGAATGAATATTGATTACAGGGTACTAGGACATGATCAGTATCAATGCTGACAGATACGGAACAGTCGTTGTCATGCATTTTCACGGCACCCTAACCCGGGAAGTCCTGAAAGAAATGGAGGACGCGTGGGACGACGAAGTTCATGCCGGTCCGGAGGTGATCGCCCTTGACTTCCGGGACGTCGCTCAGATAGATTCCATCTGCATCAACCACATCTTCAAGATGGCCCGGACCGCTGAAGAAAAAAACATCACCCTGGTCATCTTCGATGTCTTTGAATCGCTGAAGAAGATTTTCGAGGTAATAAAGCTGGACAAGATCATTCCTGTCATGACCAGGCAGCAGTTTGAAAAAGCATATCTGAAAAGCCTCTAAACGGCCGGGTACGCGGCGCCGGCATATCACATGCCCCGGGATCCGCTCTCGCCCAGCATCGCGACAGTGTCACGCTGAAGATCATGCATTACCTTCTGGAAATCCGCAACCGCCTCTTCGAGGGCGTCTTCCTGGTAGCCCGTGGTCAGTATCGGCTTCCCGATGCAAACATGGATAGTGCCGCTGCGTATGAGCAATGAATCCGGCTTCATGATGCTCCCGGTCCCGTGGATGTAGATGGGAATCACGGGCACCCGCGTTTTAAGGCAGAGATGGAAGAGTCCTTTCTTGACCGGCTGGAGCCGGCCGTCCCTGCTGCGGGTGCCTTCAGGGAAAATGACGATCCTGCTGCCGCTGCGGATCTGTTCCGCCGCCTGGTCCATGCTGGCAAGGGACTTCTCTCGGTTGCTCCGGTCGATGGTCACGTAGCCCATGATTTTCATGTGGGCGTTAAGGAACGGTATTTTCTTCAGCTCTTTCTTGATGATCCATCCGAACCTGACGGGTATTATGCTGCAGAGGACCCATATGTCGAAGAAGCTCTGATGGTTCGAGGCGAATATCTGGACCTGGTCGCCGCGTATGTTCTCCAGGCCGGTAACGCTCACCCTGATGCGGCAGGCCCAGAGTATGGTGCGTCCCCATGATTTTTCACAGAATTTGGACAGGGTGCCGCCGGGGCTGATGAATATGGACAGAATGGACAATGTGCCCCAGAAGGCCGTATCGACTATGATAAAGGCCCAGCAGAGGACGGAATAGATATATCGCATGATGATCATCCGCAGATACCTGTGTTGAAGTTCACTGCCCCCGTACAGACTGACAGTGCAAGGAAAATTCAATTTTGCTGTGACTGGTATAGATATTCAGTTGATTTTTTTTATGTCAATATATTATAGTAACCATTGTCAATTTATTGACAGGGAACGGTTGTGCTGACGGGATTGTTGCGGTATCGGTTGAATTTCCCCGTTGACCGGCCATGTTTTTAACGGGACTACCGATTTTGTTCTATGTTATAACATATATACGAAGACGGCACAGACCGGGGTTCATGGTGACGGCGGCATGCTTCCTCTTCTTTGTGGTTGCTGGCACTGGTCTGCCGGCGGCCGGAACAGGTGCCCCATCGGCGGGTCCGGCAGGGGTTAAGCAGACTGCCCTGAACGCGGTACCCGGCCCGGGAAAGGATAGGGACATTGTCCTTGATGAATCCATGAAGGCCAGGACCATAGGGACTCTCGTGGATTACCTCGAAGACCGGGACGCCCGGCTTACTATTCAGGACGTGTCGTCTCCCGGCCTGAAGAGGCAATTCAAGAAATCGACAACCGAATTCCCGAACTTCGGACTGACCTCCTCGGCCTACTGGGTACGGTTTACCTTCCTGAACCCGAAGGAACGGGCCCTGTTCTTCGATCTCGTGGTCGGCTATCCTCTCCTTGACGATATCATGCTGTTTGTCCCGGACGGGAGCGGCGGTTTCCGTGTAAAGAAAACCGGCGACCGGTATCCCTTCAAAGAGCGAGAGCTGAAACACACCAATTTTGTCTTTCCCCTCGTCATGGAGCCGGGGAGAACGACCTGCTACCTGAGAGTCAGGACCGTTTCCGCGATGTCCATCCCATTGTCGATAATGTCACGGGCGGAATTATACCGCCAGACGATGACGGATAACTGGGTCAACGGCCTGTTCTACGGCATGCTGATCATCATGCTGGTATACAACATGTTTCTGTTTCTTTCGATACGGGGTAAGGATTATCTTTTTTACTCTCTCTATATCGCTTCCTTTCTCATGGCGTCGGTGGCCATACGGGGGCACGGCGCCCAGTATCTATGGCCGGGCACGCCGCTGCTTTCGGATTCCAGCCTGTATAATTATTTTTTCCTTTCATTCTATATCCTTTTTATCAGGGAATTCATGAGCACCAGGCTGCTTTCTCCCCTCCTTGACAGGGCGAGCCTGGCGGTGGCAGCCGTAGGGGCGGCGGGTATCGTGCTCAACCTGATCTTCGTCAACAGCATGAAGGTCATGGTGCTTTCCATCGTGATGGGGTTCATGACGGTGCTCCTGACCCTGTTCATTTCAGGCGTCGGCCTCTACCGGAAGGCCCGCCAGGTGAATTTTTTCCTGGCCTCATGGGTCATCATAATCACCGGCATCCTCGTGTATGCCTTCAGGGCCATGGGCCTGATTCCCATGAACGTCGTCACCATGTCGTATTTCAGGTTCGCGATGCTGGGACAGATCATGATATTTTCCTTCGGCCTTGCGGACCGGATAAACATGATGAAGAAAAAGCTCGAGATCCTCAACGCGAACATCGTCCGGGAAATGTCGGAGCATATACGCGACAAGGAAGCCCTCAAGAGGAGCGAGGAGAGGTTCCGCGGAGTCATCGAGAGAAATTTCGACATCATCTTCATGATGGATACCGGGGGCCGCATAACCTACATGTCGCCGTCCATCACCGCCATGTCGGGCTACCGGGTTGACGAGGTGGTGGGCAACAATTTCAAAAACTATATTTCAGAGGATATGATGGGCCTCGGCATGCTGGTTTTCGGCGACCTGCTGAAGGGAAAGGAAATCATCGGCTACGAGACCTCCTTCAGGAAGAAAGACGGGACCAGGCTCAGCGTGGAGATCAATCTCTCGCCCATCATGAAGGACGGCATCGTGACCGGGGTCCAGGGGATTGCCCGCGACGTGTCGGAGCGGAAGATGGCTGAGGAGGCTCTCCTGGAGGAAAAGGAACGGCTCGCCATCACCCTGCGCTCCATCGGGGAGGGCGTCATTGCCACGGACATCAAGTGGCGCGTTCACCTGATGAACAGGGCAGCGGAGAGCCTGACCGGCTGGCGGCAGGATGAGATCCGGGGAAAAATTATTTCCGATGTCATGGTTCTGGTCGACCAGAAAACAGGCATACCCCGTGACCTGACAAAAGGCGACACGGCAAGCTATACCGCCGACGGATACCGCTCAAACACCGTCCTGGTCAGAAGGGACGGTTCCGAGCGTATTGTTTCCGAACGCGTGGCGCCGATATTCGACCGCTCCGCCAAGACGATCGGGTATGTCATTGTCGCCAGGGACATCACCGAGGAGGTCAAGTTCCACAACGAACTCCTTAAAGTCGAGAAGCTTGAGTCGATCGGCATCCTTGCCGGCGGCATCGCCCATGATTTCAACAATATCCTTACCGCCATCATAGGCAATATCAACCTGGCGAAACTGACAGCGCAGGAAAACCCCCGGCTGCTGGACATTCTTGATGATGCCGAAAAGGCGTCCCATCGGGCGCAGGAGCTGACCCACCAGTTCCTCACCTTTTCCAAGGGCGGGGCCCCGGTGCGCCAGATCGCGTCAATTGAAGATATCATACGGGACTCGTCCCGCTTCATACTGCGGGGCTCAAACGTCCGGTGCATCTATAATTTCCAGGACGGCCTCTGGCCCGTCAACGCTGACGTGGGCCAGTTCAGCCAGGTGATTCAGAACCTCGTCATAAACGCGGACCAGGCAATGCCCGACGGGGGCGACCTCACCATCATCACGGAAAATGTCGTCATGGACGCGGACAGCGGACTCCCGGTAAAACCGGGGCCGTATGTGAAGATAACGATCGCGGACACCGGCGTCGGGATTCCGCTGGAGAACCAGTCGAAAATCTTCGACCCCTATTTCACGACAAAGGGATCCGGCAACGGCCTGGGCCTCACCAGTTCCTATTCCATCATCAAGCGCCATGACGGGTATATCTTCGTGGATTCGCACCCCGGGGCCGGCACTTCCTTCTTTATCTATCTGCCCTCTTCTGATGCGTCGGCAGTGGCGGAAAAGGAGGCTGAGCGGTCATACCCCGGGGGATCGGGAAGGATCCTTTTCATGGATGATGACGAGGCGGTAAACACCACGGCCACGAAGATGCTGAGGCATCTCGGATATACCGTCGATATCGCCCTGGACGGCGACATGGCGGTCACCCTGTTCGAGCATTCCCTGAAAGAAGGCCCGCGCTATGACGTAGTCATTCTTGACCTGACGATTCCCGGCGGCATGGGAGGGAAAAAGACCATCGAAAAACTGGTCGCTCTGGACGGCGGCGTCAGGGCCATCGTTTCCAGCGGATACTCCAATGACCCGATCATGGCCAATTTCCGCGACTACGGATTCAGCGGCGTCATAGCAAAACCCTACCGGATTGACGAGCTCGCCCGCGTGGTCCAGCAGATGCTGCATGAGAAGAAGGCCGGTTAACTGCTGAAATCCCGGAAGGACGGTTATGAAGAAAATCGTGTTTATCCATGGCGCCGGGGGATGCGGCGCTCTCTGGCATTATCAGGCGAAGCATTTCCCGGACTGCGATGCGGTGACCCTGCCCGGTCATCCCGGCGGGCCACCCTGCGGCAGCGTGGATGAATACCGGCAATGGCTCCGCGGCCATGTAACCGGCAACGGCTTCGGCAGGGTGGTCATGACGGGGCATAGCATGGGCGGCGCCATCGCGCTTTCCTACGCGCTGGCCCATCCCGAAGACGTGGCCGGCCTGGTCCTCATCGGCACCGGGGCCAGGCTCAGGGTTAATCCCGCCTTTCTCAAGGTCCTGGCCGATAATATTGAACGGCCGCCGTCCTGGTACCGGGAGATCGTCAGGCCCATGTATGGAGGCGTTGACGGGACGGTCCTTGAAGGGGTCCTCGACAGGGTGTGCGCCATACCCGTGAGCGCGCACCTGAACGATTTTCTCTGCTGCGACCGCTTTGATATCATGGATCGGATCCCGGAAATAAAAACGCCGGTCCTGCTCCTGTGCGGCGACAAGGACGTCATGACGCCGGTGAAGTATACGCGGTACCTGGCGGACCGTATCCCCGGTTCCCGCATGGTGGTCATACCCGGCGCCGGACACATGGTCTTCCTGGAAAAGCCGGATGAAGTGAACAGGGAGATAGAAGCCTTTGTCGGGGGATTGTGATCATAGCTTTCGGCAATCGCCAGAGGAATAAACCCGCCGGATCATATCGAAAAATCGGCAGCATCCACGCCGGCTTCCCGCTTTGCCCGGTACCTGTCAACAAGGTCTCCCAGTGTCATGGAGTCAAGGTAGCGCAGCAGCCGGGCGCTCATTTCCTCCCAGACTTCCCGCGTGACGCATTCGCCTGACCTGCCGCAAACGTCCCGGTTGCCGACGCAGTCCACCAGGCCCAGGTCCCCCTCGAGGGGCTCGATGATGTCCCTCAGGCTGATTTCCGACGGTGGCCTGCTGAGCACGTAGCCGCCGTGGGCGCCCCTGAAGGTGTTCACCAGGCCCCTGGCCTTAAGCGGAATGATGATCTGGCTCAGGTATTTTTCAGAAATGTTCTCCGCGCGGGCGATGTCCTTGAGGAACACGGGGCCCTCCTTTTCGGTGATGCCCAGGGCCAGCATCAGCCTGACGCCGTAGCGCGATCTGGTCGAAAGTCTCATGGCGCGTCTCCGTCTTTTATCCTACTGGTCCTTGAAGAGCCATGTCGAGAGGTATCTCTCGCCGGTATCGGGCAGGAGGACCACGATGGTCTTCCCCGCGGCCTCCCTGCGTATTGCCACCGCGAGGGCGGCGCTGAAGGCCGCGCCGCTCGAGATGCCGACGAGGATCCCTTCCTCGCGGGCAAGGCGCCGGGCGGTATCGCCCGCGTCGGTATGGGCCACCGGGATGACCTCGTCAATGATGGAGCGGTTCAGGATGGCCGGGACAAAGCCGGCGCCGATGCCCTGTATCTTGTGGGGGCCGGCCTTGCCGCCGGAGAGGACCGGCGAATCCGCCGGCTCAACGGCAATGATTTTCACCGAGGGATTGCGCTTCTTCAGGACCTCGCCGACGCCGGTCAAGGTGCCGCCGGTGCCCACCCCGGCGATGAAATAATCAACGGACCCGGCCGTAGCGTCCCAGATCTCCTCCGCGGTGGTGGCGCGGTGGATTGCCGGGTTCGCCGGGTTGGTGAACTGCTGGGGCATGAAGCTGTTCGGCGTCGATTTCACGAGCTCCTCCGCCTTCGCGATGGCGCCCTTCATCCCCAGGGCCCCGTCGGTCAGCACCAGCTCCGCGCCGAAGATCTGCAGCAGCTGGCGGCGCTCGATGCTCATGGTGTCCGGCATGGTAAGGATGAGCCGGTAGCCCCGGGCCGCGCACACGTAGGCGAGGGCTATGCCCGTGTTGCCGCTCGTGGGCTCGATGATGACGGTGCCCTTCGTGACCAGCCCCTGCTTTTCCGCGGCGTCTATCATCGCGGCCCCGATCCGGCATTTGACGCTGGAGAGGGGGTTGAACGATTCCAGCTTGGCGAGGATAACGGCCCCCTTCGGGTCGCACATCCTGTTTATTTTCACCAGGGGCGTGTCGCCGATGGTCTTTGTGATGTCATTGTATATTCCCCTCATGGGTATCCTCCTTTGGTCAAGGTAAGCGTTCTAACGTCATGCCGTGGCTTTCGCCAGGGCCTGGTCGATGTCGGCGATAATGTCATCGATATGCTCGATGCCGACTGAAAGCCTGATGAAGTCAGGCGTGACGCCGGTGGCAATCTGTTCCTCCGGGGAAAGCTGCTGGTGGGTCGTGCTGGCCGGATGTATGGCCAGGGTCTTGGCATCGCCGATGTTGGCCAGGTGCGATATCAGCTGCAGGCAATCGATGAATTTTTTCCCCGCGGCCGCGCCGCCCCTGATGCCGAAGCCGAGAATCGCACCGGCGCCTTTCGGCAGATATTTTTTCACCTTCTCCCGTTCCGGGCTCGAATCGAGGCCGGGGTAGCTGACCCAGTTCACGGACCTGTGCTTTTCGAGGTGCCGCGCCACCGACAGGGCGTTCTGCGAGTGGCAGGGCATCCGCAGGTGTAGCGTTTCCAGTCCCTGCAGGAAGAGAAAGGAGTTGAAGGGCGAAAGGGCGGGGCCCATGTCGCGGAGCAGGGTGACCCGGGCCTTGGTGATATAGGCGATGTTCCCCATCGGCTTCAGCGCCTCCACGAAGGGTATGCCGTGGTAGCTCGGCTCGGGGTCGGCGATGAGGGGGAACCTGCCGCCGGTCCAGTCGAACTTTCCGGAATCGACGATGACGCCGCCCACGGACGTGCCGTGACCGCCGATGAACTTGGTCGCCGAATAGACGATGATATCAACGCCGTGGTCGATGGGACGCAGCAGGTAGGGCGACACCGTGTTGTCGAGTATGAAGGGCAGCCCGTTGTCGTGGGCAATCTTCGCGATGGCCTCGATGTCCGCAACGTCCAGCTTCGGATTGCCGATCGATTCGGCATAGATCGCCCTGGTCTTCGGCGTTATGGCCTTTTTGAAGGCGTCGAAGTCGTTTGACTTCACGAAGCGAACCGTGATCCCCATCCTTGGCAGCGTATAATGGAACAGGGTATAGGTGCCGCCATAGAGGTTGTCAGCCGAGATAATCTCGTCGCCGGCCCGGGCGATGTTCAGTATTGAAAGGGAAATGGCGGACTGTCCGCTGGCAACCGCCAGGGCGCCGACGCCGCCGTCAAGGGCCGCCATGCGCTTCTCGAATACATCATTCGTTGGATTCATGATCCTGGAGTAAATATTGCCGAACTCCTTCAGCGCGAACAGGTCCGCGGCATGGTCCGTGTCATTAAATTGATATGAGGTGGTCTGGTATATGGGTACAGCCCGGGCCCCTGTGCAGGGGTCCGGTACATGACCTCCATGAAGCAGAAGAGATTCAACCTTGAGTTGGGAATCTATTTTACTCATGATTTTCTCCTGTTTTATATGCTAGTAACATGATAAGGTTATTAGTGTTTTTCAGAATTATGGTAATAATTATACAAAATTCTGTTTTTTTTCAAGCTTAATACTCTTAATTTTCATTATTATTAATGGTTTTGTTTGCTCTGACCCCGGGATTGTATCACGACCCTGATAAATCGCCGATAGTTATCGGTTTATAAGGGCAGATTGCACGCGTTGCTCTGACCCCGGTGTATAATTAATTATCCTGAATTCTAAAAAAATATAAAAACTTATTGACATATTGTAATACATGATAAATAATCCGTCCATCCGGTAAATAATCTGAACAGTCGGATTATTGAACTACCATCCAATTTCTTAGAATTGTTTCATTTTTTGTTTCGCGTCAAGGGGAGCACTGAAGGGGCTATCTCATAGGGGGGAGCGTTTCTTTTTTACCCTCACCGTATGAGTTATATCAAAACTCTGGATAGATAACTATGAATAACAAAGTCACCCTGGAACAGATCAGGAAGTCCCAGATTATCGAGGCCACTTTCAAAAAAATCACGGAGATAGGAATCCAGAACATCACCCTGGACGATATCGCTGCCGAGGCCGGGTTATCCAAGGGCGGCATTGCCTATTATTATTCGACAAAGGACTTCCTCATCAAGGATGCCTTCAAGGAATTCTTTAACATGATATTCCTCCGGGGTAAAGCGATCATGGACCAGTATCTGGATCCCGTCGACAAACTCCTCTCGTTCGTATGGCTCTACAACTGGGACGATCCCCTGGTACACATAGGGTATTCCATGCTCTTCGACGCCATGTCCATGGCCGGTCATGACGGGGAATACCGCGAACTGTTTCATGACTGGTTTGACGGTTGGATAGAACTCCTGGGAAGCGCCCTGGAAGAGGGCGTGGCATTGGGGATTTTTAATATTACGGATATCAAGGGCACCGCGCGGGCGGTCTCGTCCATCTATCAGGGCGTGGCGACGCGGTGGTACCTTGATAAGGATGCACATTCAACGGAGTGGGCCATCGCGTATTCAAAGAAAGCGATCACCGCTCTGCTGGGGGAAATCAAAAAATCATAACCTACAAAGGAGGCGTCTCATGGCTGTTTTCGAGAATACTGAGAAGATGTATGGCATTCTGGGTGCGCTGTTCAACAAACTGGTGAAGGACCCCGCGGTGGGGCCGCAGTTCGTTGAATCCAACATTATTATCAAGTTTGCGATAGACAATCCGAGCGGCGAGATATGGCTCTCTCCGAACAACGGCGGAGAGGTCATGTGCGGTCCATCGGGCCTCACGCCAACCATAGAAATGGCGTTGTCCGGCGATACCTGCCACAAGTTCTGGCTGCAGGAGATTTCCATGCCGGTCGCCCTCGCCAAGGGACTGATCAAGGCGAAGGGCCCTCTGCCCAAAGTGCTGAAGCTTCTGCCGCTGCTCAAGCCGGCCTACGAGGCGTATCCGGGCATCGCAAAAGAAAACGGTCTGGCCGTTGGCGGTAAATAACAAGGGGGTGCGGCATGAGTATAGAGAGAACAATGAAACAATACGAGCTTGACCGCAGGGAATCGGTCAAGCTCGCGGCGAGGCTTCTCCTTGCGTCGGGGACCACGTCTCCGCGGGTTGGCGGCGTCGGCGAGTGCACAATCCATATCATCGACGACGAATGCGAGATCGATGAGCTTGCCCATGCCGTGGAAAGCATGTCGGAAGAGAACAAGGCATGGAAGATGTTTAAGCGCGACGCTGCAATGCTCCGCGACGCCGACGCGGTCCTGGTCATCACGTCGCTCCGCTGCCTCACAGACCCGGCCGATATCAACTGCAACATGTGCGGCAGGCTGACCTGCGAGTACTACCGGCAGGTCGAGCGTCTGCCGGCCGGTCCCGGCGTCGCCTACACGGGGCCCCTGTGCGTGTTCAGGGCGAACAACATGGCCTACGCCATCGACGCCGTCATACAGCAGGCGCGGACCATGGGTATCGACTACGGCGTGTTCTGGTCAGCCGGGGCCGCGGCCATGCGGATGAAGATCGTCCCGCGGGACACCGGCTTCTGCGTGGCGGTGGCCATATCGGTCACGGAGAAGAGCCCCTTCCGCGACGTGCCGGTGAAGTATGACGAGATGAACGAGCGGACCATGAACGACCGGATCATCAAGAGGCTCTGGCCGCAGTTCCGGTCCATATACAGTTAAGGAGAATAGTCATGGCAGTAATAGAAATGAAAGAGGTCTTACAGTCCGGTCTTGACCGCGCCGTTGAGCTCATGATGGTTGCGGCCCATAATAGCTACCGGTTCGGCAACCGCAATACGATCAAGTGCGTGAGCGTCGGGAAGGAGGAGATGGAGCAGATCGCCGAGTTCGCGTACTCCCTGGGCGACATGTCGCCCCTGGCGGCGCGGGACGGGCGGTTCCTCCGCGACCTGATCAAGGAGCCGTGCGCTCTCCTTGTCTTCGGGGACAAGCGAAAATCTGACCTGAATTTTAACTGCGGCGCCTGCGGCTACCGCACCTGCGCGGAGCTTAACAAGGCGGAGGAGATGGAGTCGCTTACGGCACGAGGGCCGAGCTGCCAGTTCAAGAACCTGAGCCTGAACATAGCGGCAAACGCCGCAGCGTCACTGGCATGGCGTCTGGGGCTCCACTGCCGGGTATTCAGCACCCTGGCGATGGCGGCCTTCGCTCTGCAGATCATTCCAGACGTTGACGTGGTGACGAGCGTTTCGGTGAGCGCCGCCAAGGTCGATCCCTATTTCGACCGCCACAAGTTCTGGACCCAGGAGCACTGGGACGAGACCTTCTCCAAGGAGTTCCCGACTTTTACCCGCGGCTTCATCGGCGCGATAGAATAGGAGGCTGGCCATGGCAAAAGCTCATCTCAACCCGGTCATTGCCTCTCACCTGGTGGAAATCAAGGCAGAAGAAACGCCAGACACCCAGATATATGTCTTTGAACGGGGGGAGCATGGCGAGGATATCGTGACCTACAAGGACCTTCACGAAAAGGCAAACAGGATAGCCCGCCTACTCCTTGACAACGGCATAAAGAGCGGCGACACCTTCGGTGTTTTCATGCGCAATTACCCGGAATTCGTTTACAGTCTCATGGCCGGCACGACCATCGGCGCCATCATGGTTCCCATCGACCCGCGATCGCGGGGAGACCGGCTGAAATACCTCCTTTCCAACAGCGGCGCCAAGGCAGTCATCGTGTCGATCGAATGCCTGGAACAGCTCGAAGAGGTCGTGAAGGACGTTCCGGATCTGAAGTTCATCACCGTGGCGTACCAGCGCGACCTGAATATGCCCGTTTCGTCAAAGTACCACGTGCTGAATGAAACCCTCGAGAAGGACACGTGGCAGGCGGTTGACCAGATGATCATGGATGTGCGCCATCCCATGCAGATTATCTATACCTCCGGCACGACCGGGGACCCCAAGGGCGTGGCCATCCGGAACAATCGCACGGGTCTCTTCAATATCCTCAACATGATCGTGTGGAAGTACAAGAAGGACGATGTTCTCTACAACGGCCTGTCCCTGACCCACGGCAACGCACAGGCGGTGACTCTCTTCCCGGCCCTGGCGCTGGGGATCAAGGCTGTCTTCAGCCCGCGCTTCACCAAGAGCCGCATATGGGACATCTGCCGCAAGTACGGATGCACCTCCTTCTCGTCCCTCGGCGGGATGCTCGCCGGCATCTACAACGAGCCGGAAAAGCCCAATGACGGCGACAACCCGGTCAAGGTTGTCATCAGCGCCGGCACGCCGCAGCCGATCTGGGTCAACTTCGAGAAGCGCTTCAATGTCAAGATCCTCGAATGGTACGGGTCGGTCGAGGGCGGCTTCGCCTACAAGCCTATCGGACAGGGGCCCGTCGGCTCCTTCGGGAAGCCGGTGCCGGGCGTCATGGAATTCAAGGTCGTCGACGACGAGGACAAGGAAGTGCCGGCCGGGCAGACAGGAGAGCTTATCTGCCGCATGATGAAGGGCGAGACCAAGGTCGATTATCTTGGCAAGCCGGACGATTCCGAGGAAAAGACAAGGGGCGGATGGCTTCGCACCGGCGACATGGTGCACAAGGACGCACAGGGCTGGTATTTCTTCGATTTCCGCAAGGGGACCGAGCTCCGCCGCGCCGGCGATTTCATCCAGCCAGAGTATGTCGAGTCGGTCATAGGCAAGCACCCGGACGTGAGCGAGGTTTGCGTATTCGGCATACCGGCGGCGTCGGGGGCCCCGGGCGAAAGCGACCTGGTGGCGGCCCTCGAGCCTTTCGAGGGAAAGGCAATCGACCCGGCCTCGGTCTACCAACTCTGCAAGGGCGGGCTCGAGAAGAACTTCATCCCGTCATATCTGTTCGTGGTCAGCCATATTCCTAAGACCATCACCGAGAAGGCCATACCGCGTCTGCTGAAAGAGATGTTCGACAAGGGTGAAGGAACGATACATAAATACCAAGATCATGCATAATGCAAGGAGGATGAGATGTCCTATACTGAACTGGATCTGAGCCTCACCGAGGACCACGTGGCCCTGAAGGAGGCCGTGCATAAATTCGCAATGGGCGTGCTGCGTCCGGCAGCGATCGAGCTGGACCGGATGACGCCGGAGCAGGTGATTGAAAAGAACTCGTTGTACTGGAAGTGCATGAAACAGATGTACGAGCTGAACTATCACACGGTGCTCATATCGGACGCCTACGGCGGCTTGGGTCTCGACCCGCTGGCCACCCATATCGTCTGGGAGGAGCTGTCCTACGGCAGCGTGGGCTTCGCCGTGTCCCTGGGGTGCAGCTGCTTCAACGCCTTCTATGCCTCAATGATGGCGGACGACTACATGATAGACAAGTTCATCATCCCCTTCGTCGAGTGCCGCGACGCCAGCGTCATGAGCTGCTGGGGCATCACCGAGCCGGACCACGGCTCGGACATACTCATGTCCGGGACGGATAATTTTCATAACCCCAAGGTTACCCAGCAGGTCAAGGTGTCCAGGAAAGGCGGGGATTACGTTCTCAACGGCCAGAAATCGTCATGGATATCCAATGGACCGGTGGCGAGCAACATATCCCTCTTCGTGAACCTCGAGCCGAGCCTGGGGATGGCCGGCGGCGGCATCTGTCTGGTGGACTTGAACCAGCCCGGCATCAGCAGGGGCAAGCCCCTCAACAAGATGGGACAGCGGGAACTGCCCCAGGGGGAGATATTCTTCGATAATGCCGTGTGCCCGGGGCCGCATATGATCATCGACCAGGAGAGCTACGAGCTCATGACCGACCTCACCCTGGCCCATGCCAACGCGACCATGGGCGCGTATTTTACCGGCGTTGCCCAGGCGGCCTACGACATGGCGGTGCAGTACTCCACCGAGCGGATCCAGGGCGGGAAACGTCTCTGCGAGCACCAGTTCGTGCAGAAGAAGCTCTTTGACATGTTCTGCAAAACGGCGACGGCCCGCTCCTTCTCGCGCGACGCCATGTGCTACAACATGAACACAACGCCGCCGGACGTGAAATACTCCATAGCGTCGAAGGTGTACTGCACCCAGGCCGCCATGGAAGTGACCCACGACGCGGTGCAGATCTTCGGCGGCTACGGCCTGTCGAAGGAGTTCCCGATAGAGAAGCTTTTCCGTGACGCCCGTGCAGGCCTCATCGAAGACGGCTCCAATGATTCGCTTGCCATCACGGCCGGGAACATGATCGTGAAGGAGGCCTTGGCGTAATGGGAAACATATACATCATCGGATCCGGAATGATCCGGTTCAACAAATATCCGGATAAGACCGTCAAGACCATGGCCGAGGAGGCGATCAATCTGGCCCTTGCGGACGCCGGCCTCTCCGGCAGGGACATCCAGTCGGCCTTTTTTTCCAACACCTTCTGGGGGATGTTCGACAACCAGCATTCGATCAGGGGACAGGTGGTCTTCCGCGGCATGGGCATAGACAAGATACCGGTGGTCAACGTGGAGAACGCCTGCGCCGGGGCGTCAACGGCGCTCCACCTGGCCTATACCGGGATCCGGGCCGGCATGTGGGATGTCGCCATCGCGGTAGGCTCGGAGAAGATCACCAGCCCCAACAAGGCCCAGTCACTCGGGGCGTACGCCGCGTGCATGGACGTGGGAAATCTCCAGAAGCACATCAGCATGATCATGGAGGTGGGCAAAACCTTCAAGAACCTGAAGATCCCCGGCCATGACGAGTCGAAGCCGGGGGAGGGGCGCAGCATCTTCATGGACGCCTACGCCATGGGCGCCCGGTGGCACATGGACCGCTTCGGCTCCACCCAGAAGCAGCTCGCGGTGATCTGTTCGAAGAACCATTTCCACGGCTCCCTCAATCCCCTGTCGCAGTACCAGCAGCTTATGTCCGTGGAGGAGGTGCTCGCGGACAAGGAGGTGGCGTGGCCCCTCACGCGGCCCATGTGCGCCCCCGTGGGCGACGGGGCGGCGGCGTGCATCGTATGCTCCGAATCGTATTTGAAAAAGCTCTCCGGCGCCAGGCCGGTGAAAATCATCGCGTCGGTGTGCGGCCAGGGGAGCGACCGGGAACTGGACGGCGAGGACATCGGCGAGCGCCTGTCGAAGCAGGCGTACAACATGGCCGGCGTGGGGCCGAAGGACATCAGCCTGGCGGAGCTCCATGACGCGACCTCGTGGGGCGAACTCCACCAGTCCGAGGTGATGGGCTTCTGCCCGGTCGGCGAGGGCGGCCCCTACGCGGAAACCGGGGCGACGCGCCTCGGCGGCGAGCGGCCCATCAATACGAGCGGCGGCCTCGAGTGCCGGGGGCACCCCATCGGCGCGTCGGGGCTCGCCCAGATCCACGAGCTGGTGCTGCAGCTCCGGGGCGAAGCGGGGAAACGGCAGGTGGAAAAGGCCCGCATAGGCCTCGCAGAGAACGGCGGCGGCAACATTCACGTGGAAGAAGCGGCGATGTGCGTTCATATTCTTGAGAAGGTGTGAGGGAAAACGCATGAAGGCGAGGTCTCAATATCTCGACTTCATGCGTGGTTTAATGCGTTGAAGCCATAATACGAGGCGTCATGAAAAAATACGACCTGAAAGAAAAATATGTGCTTATAACCGGTGCCTCGTCGGGCATCGGGAAGGAACTGGCCCGATGCTTTGCCGAAGCAGGGTCTCACTGCGTGCTTCATTCAATACCGGGGGAGCGGGACGCTCTGATAGAATGGGGACGCGAGCTGCAGAAGCGGTATTCAGCCAGGATCTGGTGCATGTTCGAGGATTTTACCGATGATGAAGGGCCGGGAAATCTCGCCCGGAAAATAATGGAGAATGTGCCGCGCGTGGATGTCCTGGTCAATAACGCGGGGATGATGGTGTACGGCAATGTTCACGAGGCTTCCCTGAAAAGCCAGATGGACCTGGTGAAGATCAACATCGGCGGATACCTGGCGCTGATGCGTCTGCTTATCCCTGACATGGTGAAGCGCGGCGATGGCCGGGTCCTCAATATCAGCTCCGTTTCGGCATTTCAGCCCTGCCCCCATCACGCGGTATACGGCGCGTCAAAATCCTTCATCCAGAGCCTGTCGGAAGCGATCAGCCAGGAGTTGCGGGGCACCGGGGTTCTTGTCACGTCCTTCTGTCCATCCTATACCAGGACGCCCCTTCTGCAGGTCAAGGATTTTCCGGAGAAAGTATGGTGGTACCGGATCAGCGGGCTCGGTGATCCGGCGGAAGTTGCCCGCAAGGGTATGGAGGCCATGGTGAAGGGTAAAACGGTGGCCGTGCCCGGACTCATGAGCAAATTTGTCCACCTGATTCTAAACCGGTTCCTGCCGCGGAGCATTGTGAGCGCGATATCAAATTTTGTGTTGAGCGGCGCGAAATAAACAGGGACATGCCGGCATACCTTTTTTCCTTTTACGGCATGATCGGCGTCTTATTGATTCTGGTTTCGGCTGTTGCGTGGGGGAATGTTATTATGAAAAAAATCCTCATCACCGGCGCTTCCGGTTATATCGGCAGGAAGTTGGCCGCCTTTCTTTCTGATAAACAGGAAGTCGGGCTGATTGTCGGGGTGGATGTGAAAGAGCCAGACTGCTCCGGGAATAAGTTTGTTTTCTATAACAGGGATGTCCGGCAGCCGGTGGACGATATCATCGGTAAACATGAGATAGACGCGGTCATCCATGCCGCTTTTATCCTGCCGCCGATTCATGACAGGAAACTGATGGAAGACATTAATATCAACGGAACCAGGTCAGTCCTGGATTCATGCGTCAGGGCGGGGGTGAAGCGGGTCCTCTATACCAGTTCCACTACTGCCTACGGTTTTCATCACGACAATGACCGCCCTCTTGCGGAGGAGAGCCCTCTGCGGGGCAATGAAGATGTCACCTACAGCAAGTCTAAAAGAATCATTGAAGGCATTTTTGCCGATTACGGCAGACTGTATCCGGATATAAGCTTCATCATTGTCCGGCCCTGTTTCGTGGTGGGGCCGGGCTTCGACAATCCCCTGGCACGTTTTTTACAGTTGAAAATCGTTCCGATACCCATCAGGACAGAACCGATGCAGTTTATCCATGAGGATGACCTTGTCGAGATCATGTGGATCCTTTTGCAGATGGGGAAGGGCGGAGCCTACAATGCGGCCGGCGATGGCGTCATGACGATACGTGAGATGGCATCGGCACTCGGTAATATGACCCTGCCGCTGCCGTATCATCTGGTCTATGTGCTGAACAATATCGCCTGGCTTCTTCGGCTGACTTTCCTGAGCGAATTTCCCAGCCCGTACCTTGCAATGATACGGTACAGCTGGGTGGCGTCCTGCGAGAAATTGAAGCGCGCTACAGGTTATACCTTCAGGTACGATACGCGGCAGGCCTTTGCCGATTTCGCCCGGCATATCGCGTTATTAAAAAACTAACATCAGCCGGGGATTGAGCGGCCGGTTCATTGCTCGGTGTTTTCCTCAAGCTTCTGAATGATGCCCTTGAGCTCGCCGGCTTTGTCATTGAGCACCTTGATGAAATGCAGGATCTTCGTGTTGGACACGGCTATGTCGTTGGCCATGTTTGCCAGGGTCTGGATCGTGGTCGCCCCCTCCATCATGCCGTTTTTCTGCTCTCCCGTGGCTATGGAAATGACCCGAGACTGCTCCTTGATGACATCGGACTGGTTCACCAGTTCGCCGATGGCGTTTTCCTGTTTAACCATGGCCGATTTCACGGTTTCAATCTGATTGTTGATACCGGTGACAAGCTTTGCCACGTCGTTGGTCGAAAGCTTCGTCTGGTTGACGATTTCGATGCCCCGGCGTATGTCCACGGAGATTTTCTCGATCTGGCTGGATATCTGCTTGGAGTTGTCCGATGTGGCGGTGGCGAGCTTGCCGATTTCGTCTGCGACAACGGCAAAGCCCCTCCCGTGCTCCCCGGCCCGGGCGGCTTCAATTGCCGCGTTGAGCGAAAGAAGGTTGATCTTGTCGGATATGTCGTTGATAAGGGATATGATATTGGTAATGGACTGGCCGCCCTCGTTGATGATCTGCATCATGTCGGTCATGCGGGTGAGGTCGACGTCGGTCTTTTCTGTGAAATGGATTATGTTTTTCATGCTATCCACCACGGCCAGGCTTGTGTTCTGAACGTCTTTCTGCGTTGAGTTCAGGATGTCGGCCATGTTGCGGATTTTTTCGCCTTCCTGGGCCAGCCGCGTCATGGACTGGTCTATGGAATCCGTGGACGATGTCAGTTCTTCATAGGATGCCGCCATCTCTTCGGCATGGGCGGCCTGGTTCTGCGCCACATGGGAAAAAGTATTGACGATTTCCTTATGCTCGTTGCTCACCGTGTAGAGCTCGGTCGATATTGCTTCGGCCTTTTCAAAGATGCGGAGAAGCGATTCGGTCCGGATCTCCAGGTCTTTTTTTGTTCTCCTGAGGGACTCGGTCATCATGTTGATGCGGTCCGCCATAGCGATCGAAAGAAGGATCGACTGGAATGCCGCTCCCATAAGGACGCCGTACTTGGTGATCATCTGTTCGGGGAGGAGGCCGAAGGTCTTGAAACCATAGAGCAGCGTCCCCGCGCTGAGAGCGAACCAGGAGATGAGGAAGTAGATCGCGGGGCGATATCCCTTTTTCCATTGCAGATAGGCGACAACGATAAGCGCCGGCGCATAGAGCACGCAGAGGACAACGGCATAGATGATGGCGATGAAATAGCCTGCGGCAAGGGCAAGGCCGAGGCCGATGACCCCGAGAGCGCTGAACCCGAGAATGACCCTGTCAATCTTCGGGTTCAGGGCCTTTGTCTGGAGGAACATCCGGGCAAAGAGCGAGCTCCATATGGCCACCATGCTTACTGAAAAGGGGACAACCCGCTTGCCCCACCAGGGCAGTCCCGGCCAGAGGTATTGATACGAGATGCCGTTTTCCGATGTGATATAAAAAATAAATGCGGTCATATAAAGGATGAGAAAGAGATAGCTCAGATCCCTGGTCAGGAGGAGAATGAACAGATTGTACAGGATCATGACGATGATGAATCCATAAAAGATCCCCAGGAAGAGGTGGATCATGGTGGCCTGCTCGGTGAAAGCCTGGCTGGTGAAGAGCTTCATGGGTACGGCGAAGGAATCCTGGGTTTCTATCCTCATGTAAAAGGTGCTGGTGGTGCCGGGGGCAATGTTCAGGTTGAAAACGAAATTTTCATTTTTAACGTCCCGCTCGTTGAAGGGAAGCATTTGTCCCTGCTTCTTTTCCTCGTAGCCGTGGTTGCCGGGAACGTACAGGGTTATGTAGTCGAGGAGGGCATAGTTGACTACCAGCAGCCATTTTTCTTTTGTCTCACCCCCGTCAATGCTGAAGGATAGCCAGTATGCCGAACGCGTATAACCGAAGTTGGGTGTATCCTTTATGTCATGTTTGAATTGGTTCCGGTATTCATGTGAGGATACCTGGTCTATGGTCAATTTTTTTTCGCTGTCTTCAAGGTAAGACAGCTGCTGACCTGAAATATCATATTCGCCGATGTCATCATCCAGGATAAGAATCTCTTGTGCGAACAATGGTGAACAGACTAAAAGGAAGAGAATAATAAATACATTGATTTTCATTTTCATTCTGTACAATTTAAATTTGCATAAAGATTATAATATGAGTAGTATTTGTAAATAACAAATTTGCAGTTGGATCAAGACCAATAGGGTGGCTTTTGATTTATGGTGTTTGCGTCAGGTTGTTCGGTGGAATTTTAAATGATTTTTCCTATGTTTGGCGGATAACCCCAGATAAAAATCCAGCATGGCACAGAATTGATTCGTTTTCCCATAATAATATAATTTTTATACCGATAGTTATCGGTAAATTTCTTTTTCATCAGCTTGTTGAGGTATTTATTTACCGCATGAAAAAGAATCAATGAAAGCGACATTTTAAGGAGTTTCCGGAGATCCTGAAAATACTCATAATCGTCGGGACGAACCGTCAGGTGAAACCTGTGCCATTCACCATCCTTTCCTTTTTGCTGGTATTTGACCAATTTCCAGAGACAATCGGGGTTTGTGGTGTTATCCATTACTTTCTTTATAAGTGTAATGATGACCTCAGACCGGCTTATGCCCAGGGTCGCAGCGGCCCGGGTGATTTGCCCTAAGATGTCCTGTTGTATGTTAAGTGTTGTTTCCATATGTTTTTTCTCTTTTTGCGAAGGTGCTTTACGATAGTAACGAAGGAACCCTGTTTTTCTTAAAAATTATTTTTATTCCTTTTTTTATTGAATTTTTTCCGTAATGCCCTGTCATGGCTAGTGTTGATACAAGGAGGTCCGATGGTCCCGATTCTATCATTCGTCGGTTGGTCCGGAATCGGCAAGACAACACTGCTTGAGAAGCTGATCCCGGAACTAGTGCGGCGCGGATACCGTGTCGCAACGGTGAAGCATGTGCATCATTTTTCCATGGATCACGAAGGCAAGGACACCTGGCGTCACCGAAAGGCCGGGGCGGCCTGCACCATAATTTCTTCGGCCGAACAGCTGGCGATGATCCGCGATGTCGACCATGACGCGACTCTCGAAGAGATACGTGAACAATACGCCGGCGACGTGGACATCATGATCACCGAGGGCTACAAGCAGGAACGGGCTCCGAAGATTGAAGTCTTTCGCGCAGGAGAGCATGCGTCTCCTGTCTTTGCCGACGGCCGTGACCTGGTCGCCCTTGTGACCGATACGAATTTCGATCTGGGAGTCCCCTGTATCGGCCTGGGCGAGATTGACAAGCTTGCCGATTTTATAGAAAACAAATTCCTGAAACAATAGATATCCTTTCTGGAGGATTCCCCCGCATGACCGCATCAGGAGATTTTCTGAAGAAATGTTTTGCATTGACCGGCGCAATCGGCACGGGCAAGTCCGCCGTTGCCTCGATGCTGGCGGATATGGGTGCCCATATCATAGATACCGATCTTATCGCACGGGAAGTGGTGGAGCCCGGCCAGCCGGCGCTGCGTGACATAGAAGATTATTTCGGGAAGGACGTGATAAATCCTGACGGGACACTGAACCGTGAAAAGGTGCGGGACCAGATAATTCGGGACCCTGAAAAGCGCAGCAGGCTCAACAGCTTTACCCATCCGCGCATCAACCAGATCGTGATGGAAAGGATTGGGCAGTTGAATGGCATGAATGACGGGATGCCCATCATAATCGACGTCCCCCTTCTTTACGAATCAGGATGGGATAAAATTTTCCCTGACGCCATCCTTGTTTATGTGCCGGTTGCAATCCAGGTGGAACGCCTCATGGCGCGGGACCGCCTTGACCGCCCTACGGCCGAGCTGACCATCGCCGCGCAGATGAGCATAGAGGATAAAAAAGGGAGGGCTCGTTTTATAATCGATAACTCGGGCTCGTTGGAGGAGACCCGTAGACAGGTAGCGGCATTATTCGGAAAGCTTTGCGCTGCTATTGAATGCTGATGCGCTGATGCCGTATCCAGGGCCTATCGCAATCAATCCCCGCAATCAATACAACCCTTTCCATATGTTCTTCTCCGGGTCATCGGTGCATTTCCGGCAGAACACGTGGGGATCGCCGCTGCCGCATCCGGTGCACCAAATGTCAAAGACCCGGCACTCTTGGCAGAGGGGCTTGTCGCACCCGTCGCAGTAGACCACGGCCTCGTTCCTGCCGCAGATCGCGCATGTTTCCCCTTTGGCGAGACGTATTTTATTCATGGTCGATTCTTGTTATGCGGTTATCGGTTTTAATGGCGGCGGGTAGGGTTTAAACCCGACCCCGCCTTGCGTTTCATATATAACGGTTTTATCTATTCGCTCAAGGGTGGGGATTGATCTCCACCCTGGGCAACGCAAACAAACATCTATTCTTTATCAGGTCCCACCCAGGGGGCCTTCTCTCCTGATAGGACAAAGGGCATCGGGTTTATGGTACCGCCGCTGGCCGCCATGGCGCCCATGCCGAGGTAGAGATTGTCGTTGATTTTCCTGATCTCATCCCGCATGGAATGGAGAAGGCCGCCGTTGAACGAGCTGTAGTCGAGATGGAACGAATCCTTGCCGTCGTACTGCGATTTTCCGATGAAGGTCTTCATCTTTTTCGTGCGCTTTATAACATCCTTCCCGTCCTGTGAGGCCTTGAAAATGTTGTATCCAAACCCATCTTTCGGCGAGAATGCCTTTCCGTCCCATTTTCCGGGGCCGAACAGGTAAGCCACATAGAGATTCGAGGACGGTCCCAGGATGCCGCCGCCGGCCATGGTGGCCTTGAATTCGCCGTCCATCTCCTCGTAAAGGGGAGCGGGGGCTGCGTAAAAGAGCTGGATCACCTGGGCGCGGGACAGTTTCTCGATGTCCGCGGCCGTTGCTTTTTCGGCCGGCACGCCAAGAATCTGTTCGACTGTCTGCCCCTTGTAGCCGCCGCAGCCTTTCTGGGCTACGTTGATGCCGGTGAGGGAAAACGTGACCGCGATAATGATCGCGAGGGCGATGATGATTTTTTTCAATGCATTCATCAGGGTACTCCTTTTTGTTATGGTAATATTGTTTTTTAAGAAATCCTTTGGAGCTTTTTTCTTCGCCGGGATAAGGCTCATGGCGCGCTCCGCCATGGCTGTTATGGTCAGGCTCGGATTCACGCCAACATTGGCCGATATAGCGGCGCCGTCAACCACATACAGGCCCGGATAGTTGAAAACCTCGTGGTTGGTGCCGATAACGCCGTTTGCCGCCGAGGAGCCCATGTGGCACCCGCCGAGGATATGGGCCGTGGTGGACTGGTTCATCAGGCTTTCCATGAGGACGTTTATCGGTATGCCCCCCATTACCTCCGCGAGGACCCGGGCAGCCTCGTTGGCGACGGGGAGATTGGTGGGCGCCTCTTTTCCCGGGTACCGCTTCGACTTGAGACGGCGGCCGAGAAAGAGCAGCGCCAGGCTTCTGCCGTAGGTGAAGGATATGCGGTTGTCAAGGTTCTGCATGACCGTGAGGATGGTAACCCGCTTGTTCCAGTTCCTCGCGAACCAGTTCCTGAATACCGTGGAGGGGCTGGTAATGATCTTCCCCAGGGCCTTGAGGCCGCGCCTCAAGGGATGGTCATCGTTGACCAGGGGGCCGGCGTACCATTTCATGAAGTTGTAGCCGCGGGGAAAGCGGTTCTGGGTAATGTGCGTATGCCGATCAGGATAGAAGTCGGTGGATATGGTGGTGCCCCGGGACATGTCCATGTCCTTGTCCGGAGAAAGGGCGCCGACGATCGCCTCGCTGTTGGTGCGGACCACCTTTCCCAGCTCCTTTGATATGCGGGGGAGGGTCCGGGTTATTGTTTTACAGCGGAACAACAGTTCCAGGGTTCCCAGTACGCCGGCGGCGACGACCACTTTCTTCGCCTTAATGCCGGGGCAGCGTTTGAGCCTCCGGGTCGGATCCTTGACGGTGAGGTCGTACATGCCGTCTTCCCGGGGGGTGATGTTGACGACCTTCCGGTTCGGCAGCACCGTCACGCCCAGCTTTTCCGCAAGGTAGAGATAGTTCTTGTCCAGAGAGTTCTTTGATCCGTGCTTGCACCCGGTGAGGCATTCGCCGCAGAGATGGCACCCGTCGCGGGCCGGACCGAGGCCGCCGAAAAAGGGATCGGACCGGGTCACTTCCGGCGTGCCGAAATAGATGCCGTTGTCGACCGGTCCGAAGGTCTTGAGGGCGCCCATTTTTTTCGCGGTCTTTTTGAGATAGTCATCCATGATGTCCTGGTTCGGGTTTGTCTTTAAACCGAGCATCCTGGAGGCCATGTCATAATGGGGCTTCAGGTCCTTCTTCCAGTTGACGCCGAGGCCGCTCCATGAGGGGTCATTATAGAAGTCTTCCTTGGGCCGCAGAAGGACTGCGGCATACACGATGCTGCCGCCGCCGACGCCGACGCCTCCCACGATGCTGAGGTGCTTGTAAAACTGCTGCGTGAAGAAGCCCTTG
Source organism: Spirochaetota bacterium (assembly GCA_035400945.1). Taxonomy (GTDB): domain Bacteria; phylum Spirochaetota; class UBA4802; order UBA4802; family UBA5550; genus RBG-16-49-21. Next base: position 41,882 of record DAONAJ010000015.1, on the reverse strand, counting down.
ATGCCGAGCAGCGGCATCCAGAGGAGCTTGAACAGGCTCCGCGACGCCTCTTCCATGTCGAGGGGCGTCACGCGGTTTCCCTGCTCAAGGACGACAACCTTGTAGCCTTTTTCCGCAAGGCGGAGGGCGGATACGCTTCCGCCGAACCCGCTGCCGATTACCGCGAAATCATATTCCATCAGGATCTCCTTGGGCGGTTTCCTTAAACCTTCAATATTTCATGAAGGTGTACCGCTGTTTTGTAAAATGAAGCTATATCTTCATCATTGTACTTGCTGAGATTTTTTAATAGTATCTGGAATGTCTGGTTCTCGACCCTGTTTACCACGTCTTTCCCTTTCTGCTCCAGTGTCACCAGGATGTTCCGCTTGTCCCGGGGGTCCTTTTTCCGCGAGAGGAGTTTTTTTTCCTCGAGGCGGTCCACCACGCGCGTGGCTGTGCTGATGGGAATCCCCATCTCATCGGCGATCTCGCCCATGCGGGACGGGGTATGGTTCCTGAGCAATTGAAGAAGGTAGATGTCTTCGTAATCCAGGCCGAAGGCCGTCATCTTTGCCTGCTGAAATTTATATATGGCGCGCAGGGCATTGAACAGTATCGGATCAAGCTGATCTCGCGGTATGTCTTCCAGCATTGTAATTTCCCCCATATGTGTTAGATGGCACTATAATAATAATATTTCCATTTTGCAAGTATTTTTCTTGATGCGTGTGGAATATAGTTTCATGAGATTTGCTCCCGGCAGCGCGGCATTATTTTGGTGAATTTTCTATTGCAATTTTTTCCGGCCGGAATAGCATGTGTATGGCGCATTATTGATTGGATCCTGCCCAGGTGAGAGAAAACTATGAATCGAATAATTAAAAGCATGGTGTCTGATGTTATCTTCGGGGCCAGGGAAGCGGCCGGCCTCGTGGTAATCCTCGCATCATTTACTCTTGTGGCCCTGATTTTCATGAGGGAGCAACTGGCCATGGCCATGGCGGTATATGACAACGGCTCTTTTTCACCTGCCGCCGCGCTGTTCCAGAACCTTGTCACGCCCTATGCGCTGGCGACGGTGCCTATCCTTGGTCTTGTCTTCTACCTGCCGATCAGGTTTTTCGCCGCGGACCGGGCCCGCACTTTCGGCGTGGACACATCGAAGAAAAACTACCTTGCTGCCTCGCGGGATTATATTTCGGTGATCCTGGTGGCCTTCACGGCATGCGCCTCCATCTGGCCGCTGCTTTCCGGGGGTTATTTCATCCCGGTGGCGACTATGACCGGGGTTATCCTGGCCTGGTATGTGTACTCCATCATAGTTAATTTTGGCGGATACGGCGAGGCGATCGGGGACACGGTCAAGGACCTGGCTCTGGTCATGGCTGTCCTGCTCGTCGGCAAGGTCATCCCCGCATTCTTCAGGGGCTTCACGTACGAGTCGTTGAGGGAATATTTCATGGAGATCGGCCTCATTTATGCCATGGGCGCCGGTATCGGTATTATCGTCTATCCGGGGAAAGGCATCGTCCTGCCACTGAGCGGCAGAAAGGCCGTTGCACGCCTTCAGTCCTATGCCATAGCGGTATTCGCCTATTTCGCGGGGATCTTTGTGGCGCTGCTGCCGGTTATCGCTCTTCTCATCCCGGTAGTGGCTGTCCTTCTCGTCGCGATGGTGTATTTCGCCTCCACGGGCCACTTCAGCAGGATGGAGGATTTCGCCGCCGGAGTTTTTTTCTCAACCATATTTCCCCGGGGAAACGGGCACTTCCTGGTGGCGGTGTATTCCCCCATCCTCTATATCCTGGCCTTTTTCAGAAGCATGGTCATGGCGGCGGTGAACCACTGGACCGGAGCTGTCGAGATGGTGTCGTTTTTTCTTTCGCTCCATTACAGCCTCTGGAAATACCGGAAAAGGCTGAAAGGCATAGGCCCTGTCGAGGGGGAAGACGCGTGATGATTAAAATTTAGCTTGATAAATATTGAGTAATGGCTTATGGATTGAGGCGGCGATGCCCTTCCGCGCCGGATAATCAGAAACTGCGAGAACGCATGATTGATACAAAAGAAAAGACCTCTTCATTTTTTTCGCCGTTCATCGTCATTGTTGTTACCGCCCTGGCGGCTCAGCTCATCGGAAGCTATCATGCCAGGTCACTCGTCCTGGGAAGGTATTTTTACCTGCTCTGGGTCATTGTCCGAATCCTCCTCCCCGTCGCGGTGCTCATCGCCCTCAGGGTGCCGCTGTCGAGGATCGGTCTCGGCCTGCCGCAGTTTGACCGCCTGTCGCGGAACCTGGTGCTTGCCGCAGTGGTGATACTCGTTGCCGCCTTCGCGGGCATATATTTTCTGAAGGGATACTTCACCCACTATTCCGCCTCCTTTGCCGGTCCCGGGGGAAGCAGCCTGGATCGCTTCCTCAATTTCATGATCTTCACGAGCTCTACCCTCACCGGCTGGGAGTTTATCCATCGGGGGTTCCTCCTCATGGGTCTTTACTACGTCCTGGGCGAGCGCGACAATGTACCGCCGGAAACGGCCGCCAGGATCGCCATCGCCGTGGTGTGGGTCTTCGAGGTCGTGTTCCACTTCATCAAGCCGGAACTGGAGGCGCTGGGGCTCCTCGTCGGGTCGCCGCTCCTTTCGTGGCTTGCCCTGAGGCTGCGGAGCATCTGGGTCCCGTTCCTCCTTCATTTCCTGGTGGAGCTGCTTTTTATCACGACACTGATCATGCAGTGATGGCGTCATGGACATACTCAGCATCGAATTCATATCGGCCGCCTTCATCTTCTTCTCTGCCGGCCTGTCGCTGCTTCTCTGCATAGGTCAGCTGGGGGGGAGGAAGCGCTATTTCGAGAATTACGTCCTCGCGGCCTATCTCTTCTGCCTGAGCGTGATCCTGTTCCAGATCTGCCTGGTCGTCAACGACATGCACTACCATCACCCGCGGCTTCTCGCCTTTCACGTGACGGCGCTCTACTTCATGGCCCCCGTCATTTACTGCGCGGATTATCTGGTCATCCTTCCCGTGGAGGCCATGCCGCGGAAGATGGCGTTCCTGTTCCTCCCGGTGGCTATCGGCCTCGGGACTGACATCGCCTACCTCGCCATGGCCGATGAAGCCAGGGTCGCCCTTCTGCGGCATCTTTTCAGCGGCACCGGCGGCGGTTATGCGTCCGCGGCACGGGTCCTCATAGCCGGCGCCGGCGTCCAGATGGTCGTCTACCTCGGTTTCCTCTTCAAGAAGTTCATGACGACCCGGCTGTCCGGGGAGAACATCGTCATATTCTATGTCATGACCTCGAGCATCGCGGTCATCGCCGGCATTACGGCGGCGACCATCCTCGGGTATCTCACCGGCTCCTATTCCCTGCTCCGGTGGGGAGCGAACCTGGCGGGACTCCTGGTCATATGCGCCTACCTGGTGAGCCTCAGGTATCCCAAGATCCTCCAGCTGCTGATGTTCGAAGCGGAAAAGAAATACGCGGGCCGGTCGCTCCTCGACCAGGTGAACGTGCCGTCAATGATCAAGGCGCTGAACCGCCTCATGGATGAAGAGCGCGTTTACACCGACGACCAGCTCACGCTCAGGGACCTTGCGGACGAGCTCGCCATCACACCGCACCAGCTCTCGCAGCTCCTGAACGACCGGCTGAACACGAATTTCAATACCTTCGTGAACCAGTACCGGATCCGCGACGCGAAGGAGATGCTGCTCAGCCAGCCTGAGAAAACGGTCCTGGCCATATCGCTTGAAGTGGGCTTTAACTCGAAATCGGCCTTTTACGAGGCCTTCGCGCGCTTTACCGGCATGTCCCCGCAGAATTTCAGGAAGGGGGGAGGGAGATGACCCCCCTGCCTTCCCGAGGGGGCATGAATGAAATACCGGGGGGTAAGGGCCCTGAGAATACTATTTATAAAAAGCATCCGGAATTATCTTTCCAGACGACAGGCCCTGACGGTGTAGATTATGCTGCTGAAATAACATCATATACTCCGTGACGGGACGATTCTGAAGGGGGCGGCCATGAGCCTGAAGGAAATTTTTTACCGGGGAGCGACGCCTTGCCCGGAGGAACTCCGCGGCTATTACGAGGTCCGCCTCGTGACGCCCCTGCTCCCCGAAATCCGCTTTTTCAGCCACCGGAAATTTTTTCCCGATAACGCAGCCGTGGAGGACGGCGGACCCGGGGGCTTCAATGAATTTTTCGGCTTTCTGCGCATCGGCAGCTTCAAGATCTGCGCCAGGGATTCCGTCCTCGGGGACGGCCAGAAGGTGCTTCATATCAATTACAACCGCAGGGGCAACAGCTGTATCCTGAAAACGCTCAATGACGAGGTGAAGCGCCTCGGTGAAGGCCATTACCTGGGCCGCGGCGTCTTCAAGATAGGCCGCCTGGTGTTCAATTCATTTTACTTTTCGGTGAGGAAGGCGGGAACTTTCAAATAATCATTTTCCAGGAGAAGGGTATGAGCGATCTCAAGGTTCTCAAGGGAAGAAACGGCAGGATTTTCAGGGCGGTGATGAACGCGATCATACCGCGGGGAGGTGCCTTCGAGGCGGGGGCGGCCGATTTTGACCTGCTCCCGAGGGCGGACCAGCTGCTGATGAGCTACGACCCGTCCATAAGGGGCCTTTTCCCTTTCATGCTGAACTATATCCAGTTCAGCTCGATCCTCCGTAAGGGAAAAGTCTTCACGAGCCTCAGCGTGGAAAGCGGTACCCGTGTGCTGGAGGCCATGGAGGAGAGCCCATTCTTCTACCGGAGGATGATCATGCTCCTGATGAAGCTCCTGACCATGCTCACTTTTTACGAAAGCGATGAAAACGCTCGTCTCACCGGGTACGAGCACGGCTGCTATGGGAGATGAAGACCCCCCCGACCCACTGCGGGTGCGTGTATAACGATGTACTGCGCGGTTGTTTCGAAACCGGCGGATGTGAGGATTTTTTTCATGCAAGGATAATGTTTACTCGGTCGCTATCGTTTCTCGATTGGACACGGATTTTTGCATCTCGATGAAGTGACGCAGGCTAAAGAATTTGGCCTCATGCCCCCTCTGGGGGACAGGGGGACTTAATACAGGTGAATGACATGATAAAAACGATACAGGATTACAGCGGCGATATCATCGAATCGTGCGACGTGTGCGTGATCGGCAGCGGCCCCGGCGGCGGCGTCGCGGCCAAGGAGCTGGCTGAGAAGGGCCTTTCCGTGGTGCTTCTCGAGGAGGGCGGCCACTTCACCGTGAAGGAATGGGACGGCAAACCGGTGAAGGGGCTCATCAACATGTACCGCTACGGCGGCTCCACCGGGACCATGGGGAACCCCTTCATATCGCTCACTCTCGGGAAATGCATCGGCGGCACCAGCACCGTCAACTCCGCCACATGCTTCCGCACACCGGCGCCTGTTCTGAAGAAATGGCGCGAGGAGCTTGGCCTGGGCGCCATGACCGAGGAGAACCTGAACCCCTACTTTGACAGGGTCGAGAAGATCGTCAATGTCACGGAGCTCCCCTGGGACGTGCTGGGCAACAACGCGAAAATCGTGAAGCGCGGGTGCGAGAAGCTCGGCTATACCTGCAGGCCCCTGAAGCACAACGTGAAGGACTGCAAGGGGTGCGGGCCCTGCCAGTTCGGGTGCCAGGAGAACGCAAAGCAGAGCGTCAACGTTACCTACATCCCGAAGGCGGTGGCCGCCGGCGCGCGGATATACGCCAACTGCCGCGCCGAGGGTATAATGGTAAATAACGGCGCAGCGGAAGGCGTGGAAGGATCCGTCGTTGATCCGAAAACGGGAAAGCGTATCTTCGGGGTATCCGTCAGGGCGAAGGCCGTCGTGGTCTCCTGCGGCGCCATGATCACGCCGTCGTTCCTCCGGTGGAGCGGCCTGAAAAACAGGCACATCGGCAGGCACCTCCAGATCCATCCCGCTGGCAGGGTGGTGGCCCTGATGAATGAAACCGTCAGGGGGTGGCGGGGGGTTTCCCAGGGCGCCTACATCGATGATTTCGAGGACGAGGGGATCATGATGGACGGCATCATGGTCCATCCGTCGCTCCTCCTGGCGGCGCTTCCCGGCGTGGGGCACGGGCACAAGGAAATGGCGGTGAAGTACAACAATTTCGCCGCCTTCGGCGTCATGGTCCATGACGAGACCGAGGGGCGCGTGCTCAGGGGCTACAGCCCGAAACGGAACCGCGGGATCCAGGCGACCTACATGATCAAGAGGTCCGACGCGGACAAGCTCAAGCGGGCCGTCGCCTACCTGGCGAAAATATTCTTCGCCGCCGGCGCTCTCCGGGTCTACACCGCCATTTCAAAAATGCCGTACCTGGATTCCGTGGAGGACGCCGACCGCCTGCTGAACATGCGCGTGAAGCCGAACCAGATGGAGATCATGGCCTTCCATCCCCTCGGCTCCTGCAGGATGGCGTCCGGTCCGAAGCAGGGGGCGGTGGACGGCAGCGGCGAGTCCTTCGAGGTGAGGAACCTTTTCGTGGCCGACGCGAGCCTTATTCCCACGTCCCTGGGGGTGAACCCGCAGATCACCATCATGGCCCTGTCGAACTACGTGGCCGACGGGATCGCGCGGCGCTTCGGGAAATGATGCAGGAGCGGGATGACGACGCTACTCCTTCCCGGTCCCGCCCTTGAACATGCCGGGATAGAGCTTCATCATGCAGTCGGGGCAGATGCTGTGGGTGAAGACCATGTCCTTCTTGTCGCGGAGGTATTCGTCTATCGATGTCCACGACCGCGGGTTCTCCGGGTGGTCGTTGTCGGTGCGTATCTTCTTGCAGCTGGCGCATATGGGGAGAAGCTGCTCGATTTCGGCCAGGCGCGTCTCGATGCTCCGGTATCTCTTCACCTGGCGGACCATAGAAACGGCGATTGCCCCTATGATCAGAAGGATGGCGGAGGCGATTATCATGCCCATCTCCATCTGGTCATCGTCAGCGTAGTTGTGGATGGCTGTCACCGCGCTTTCGACAGTTCGCAATAAGTCCTCATTGTTATCCAGAATATAACGCAGTGAAGCCGGGTCTTTGCGGTCGAGAAACAGGAGCGCATGCTTCCTGAAGGGTTCCCACTCCCCCAGTGTCCTGTTGAGGATGATCTGGCTGGAACGGCTTTCCATGGCGCGCAGTTTCGCGGTAACGGTGCTGCCGGGGTCCATCGGGATGGTTCCTCCGCGGGCAATCCCGTGTAGGGTGCCGTGGAAAAAGTCGATCGTGTTCAGCACCCTGCTTTTCGCGATTGCACCGTCCCGATACAGGATCACCTCCTTTGTTATCTGCTGCGTAAGCATGCGCAGCCGGCCGGATGCGTTTATCCTGGTGTTGTCCTCGATCTGGAGCCGGATATACGAATACATCGCGATGGAATACGCCGCGATGATCATGCCGGCTGACGCATACAGGAAAACGAAACGGAGGATCCGTCCTGTCCCTGTGCGATGTTTTTCTGGCAGTCCATTCATGATTGTATATGTATCCGGTTACGGGACTTTGTTACCTTGAAAATGCCCCGTGACGGCGTAGGCCTACTTGAGATCGCTGAACCGTTTCCCGGTCCAGGAGAGGATGGACTTCCTGGTTTCCTTGAGGACATAGGATTTTTTTGCCTCGTCAAAATCCTCCTGCGTTTGCACCAGCACGAGGCCGTTCTTTGCCCCTCCCTTCTCATCGGGAAAAATGAATTTCGACAGGCTGTGGAATACGCCGCTCTCGACCGTGCTGATCGCGCTGTAGCCGTACAGGATTTCCGAGCCGTTGTACATGAGCACGACCGTGCCGAAGGGATAACCGCACGCCCCGTAATTGAATTCCAGGGTCAGTATATTGGAGATCCCGGTGAAGCCCCGGGGGCCATGGATCTCCGCTGAAATGCTGTAGTCGAAGGACCGGTCCCCGGAGAGGATCCCGATGGCGTCAAAGACCGCCGTTGATACGATTTTCCCGCCGCTGGCGATCATCGCATGGACCGGTATGGAGCCTGTATTTTTGGCGCTCTTAATGGTGAACAGGAAAAGGGCGGGGTTGCCCCGGTAGTGCACCGGAAGGGCGGCGATTGACAGGAACCCGCCCCAGACGTAGCCTTTGGCGGGGCCTTTGTTGCCTTCATAGCTGACCAGGTACCAGGGCGCCCTGAGGCCGTCCACGACATAGGTTGCGTCGCTCTTCTTGTCGATCCGGACCTGGTAGCCGACGGGCAGATTGTCGATGATATTGTTGCCGATGACCGGGGCGCTGCGGATATTGACCGTGTCCGCCGCGAGGAAGACTAGGGCGCCGTTTTCAAAGGCCCCCATGTTGTAATGCTGCAGTTTGGTCCCCCCGAAGGCGTTAATAGTTAACAGGACGAGCAGGGCTGTGATTTTTTTCATGGGGCGGCTCCTTGCGTTATGGTTGGCATTCACAAGAAAATAATACTGATAAATTATCTGTCAGTAAAGCATTACCGGTGCATAACGGTGTTTTTTTTGTATATGGCTCACCGGGCGGGGACATGCTGTCCATAGTTATGGAGAGGAGTTGCGGGGCCTTTTGTTTGCATTATTGCAGTGCAGGCTGCATTTTCATTGACAGATGATAGCTGTGTGGTCTACTTGAGTGAAGTTCATGATGGATCTTGATACTCAAGCGTATAATTATTAGTATATCAATAACTTATCGAGGTGTTTTCTCTATGAAAAAGAATTTAAGCCACTTGTCAGGAATCGCTTTTATTGCAGCGCTGATTGTCATTTTCGTTTCCTGCTCAACATCAAAAATATCCCTTAACAAGGCGGAGATGGACAAGGTTAACACCATTGCCATCATGAATTTTGACTCTTCACCGGGAATACAGGGTGTTGTTGTCACCGAGTGTGAGGAGGCCTTCCGTGGCCATTTCATAGACGCCAAGAAGAATGTTGTTGAGCGGTCGAAACTGAAGTCCATCCTGAAGGAGATCGAGCGCTCCCAGTCCGGGATAGTGAGCAGCTCCGAGGAGATAGGTCGGCTTACCGGTGCGCAGGCGCTGCTCTTCGGCACAATTACCCGGAACGAGGAGGAGGTTAAATGGGTTGAATATATCGAGTATGTTAAGAACCCGATCACCAAGGAGACCGAGAAAATCAAGAAGTCAAAGCGGAAAAAGTTTTTCAGGTTCCAGATCCAGGCCCGCCTGGTTTCAACGTCGAGCGGGGCCACCATCCTGACGATCAAGAATGAATATCCCGAGCGCTCATACGAAATGACTGACTCAATAACGCTGAACCGTTTCCGCGAAAATATCCTCGAGCAGATGGGGAAGGATTTAAAGAAAGCCCTGGAAGAGAAAAAATAGATTTTTCCCTGCGGCCGGTGCCCGGAGTTTGCGGGCATCGGTGCCCGCCTGAATTTTTTTGGGAAAAATTAATCTTTTTTTATTGACAATAATATGTCCGATGATTAATTTTATATCAGATTTGGTTGGTCGTCCAATTTAAAAGTTGGACATTAATTAAAATAATCAATGCTAACAGTTTATGCGGTTTTATTTGGATATCCGCAGGGATGTCCCGGGAACGGCTTTTTTTTAAAAACCTTGTTGGTTGGCCGTCCAATCAAGAACCTGGCTGATAATCGAAAAGCAACGAATCAGCCAACGCTCTTTTGAATTTTTTATCGGTTGGTATCTATGCTGCTGAAAGGCTGTCTCCATACTCACACCACCTGCTCCGACGGCAAGCTGACCCCCCAGGAGGTCGCCAGTGCCTACGAGGCCAGGGGGTACGATTTTGTGGCATTTACAGACCATGATTATCTGCTGAAGCCGAATTACCGGGAGCTCTATGATCAGGTTAAAACCGACATGATTATTTTTCACGGCATCGAGATCACGGCGTTCGTCAGGGGGTACGTTCATGTCAACAGGATCGAAGGGGACAGTGAAATGCTCCATGTCTTCAACCATATCGGCGAATATGATATGACGCCGGAACAGGTGCTGGAACGGCTGGTTGAATTGGAGAAGATGTACCCCCTTGACGCGGTTGAGATAACGACCAAGGGGTTCCGCGACACGGTCTTTGAGTCGCTGAACATCAGGTATCCCAAGATCGCCTCCGACGATTCCCACACGCTGGTGGGGGTGGGACGGGCCTGGATCGAGCTCGACGCGAAGCGCGACAAGGATTCAATACTGAAGGCGGTCAAGCAGGGGACGTTCTGGAACTGTTACGTGTAACGCTCCGGGACGGGATGGGGTCAGGTAACGCGGCACCCGCATTGTATGTATGCGGGGATGGACCAGTAAAATCAGAAACAGAAAGATTACGCAGGAGGTTTATTGTGATCCTTTATCTTTTCAGTAAAAACAGGAGGATTGGTAATGGGTAAAAGAATAGCGATCTGCGCCGTTGCGCAGATTAAAAACGAGCCGGCATACGATCACATGCGGTTCCAGAACATGCTTCTCGAATGCTTCGAGCCGATCATGGAACAGACCAAGGTCACCTATGACATGGAGAAGGGCATCAGGACCATCATTTCCTGCTCGGATGACGTGTTCGACGCGCGGACCATATCCAACAATGGTATGACGGACGTGCTGGGCGCCCACTTCCGCGGGGAAGAGAAAATGGCGCAGGAAAGCTTAAATGGCCTCGGTTATGCCATGGCCAGCATACTTAGCGGCCATGATGACGTGATATTGTTCATGGGCCACTGCAAGGAATCCCAGGGGGAGAGCCGCAGGATGGCCACCAACCTTGCCTATGATCCCTTCTACTGCAGGCCCCTCGGCATGGATTTCCAGAATGTCGACGCGCTGCAGGCCAGGGCATACATGGAAAAATCGGGCGTAACGGACGAGCACCTCGCGAAGATCGTTGTCCGCTCCAGGCAGAACGCCAAAAAGAATCCCTATGCCCGTGAAAATAAAATGGTGGATGTAAAAGAAGTCATGAATTCGCCGATGTATCTTGATCCGCTTCGCGAGCTGCACGTGTACCCGGTCACCGACTGGGCCTACGGCATGCTCCTCTGCTGCGAAGAACGGGCAAAAGAGTTCTGCAAGAACCCGGTATGGATCACCGGGTACGGCAGCTGCATGGACCGCTATTTCCTCGGCGACAGGGACCTTGCGGGCAATTTCTCGCTTAAAAACGCAGCGCAGCGCGCCTATGAGAAGGCGGGCGTAAAAGACCCGAGAAAAGAGATACAGGTGTTTGAATTAAGCGACCACGCCGCGCATCAGCTCCCGATGTGGGCCGAGGGCGTCGGCATTGCCGATGAAGGCAAGGGCGGCAAATGGATCGATGACGGCGGCATGGACAAGTTCAACGTGAACCTGTCGGGCGGCCAGCTCAACGGGAACCCGCTCCTCCTCGGGGGCGCTGCCAGGGCCATCGAATGCTACTATCAGCTCGCCGGACAGGCGGGGGACCGCCAGGTCAAGGGCGCCAGGAAGGCCCTTGCGCAGGCGGCGACCGGCGGCGCCGGCCAGCACCAGGCCGTTATAGTAATGGAAGCGTAGGGAGGTTTGACAATGGCACACAGAAAAAAGAACAGAAATGTAGGCATAATCGGCATCGGGCAGACGAAGCATTCCAGTCACCGCGAAGATGTCAACCAGCCTGAAATGATACACGAAGCGGTCAGCCTGGCCCTTAAGGACGCGGGCCTGACCATGAAGGACATAGACTGCATCGTTCATGGCAATATGGAGCTCTTCGAAATGGTGCACCAGCCCGATATGTGGCACGTACTGGGCACCGGAGCCTATGGCAAGGACAGTATCCGCATCACCACCGGCGGCACCGTCGGCGCAACCCTTTCCTGCGCAGCTGACAATCTGGTGGCCTCCGGCATGTATGACATCGTCATGGCCATCGGTTTTGAAAAGCTGCAGGAAGGCCACACCACGGCGGGTATCACCAACATGGCGGACCCCCTCTGGTTTCGGAAGATCCAGGCGGGCGCACTCACCGGCTCCGCCGCCTATGACGTTATAGACACGATCGGCCTGGAGCGCGCCAACAAGGCGTCCATGACCTACCGCATCATCATGGACAAGCACGCGGGACTCAACCCGAACGCGCACCGCGCCTTCGGTCTTGATTTCAGTCAGATAGATGATCTCGTCAAGACGTCGCCGCGTCTCGTCGGCGACCTGAAGCTCATCGAGATGTGTTCGCAGTCCGACGGCGCGTGCGCGGTCATCTACGCCTGCGAGAAGAAGGCGAAGGATCTCTGTAAGCAACCGGTCTGGATACGCGACCATATCACGGTGCACAAGGAGGAGACCTTCACCATCTTCGGATACAACAAGAAATATCCCTGGATGAGGACGCACAAGTTCGCGGCCGAGCAGCTTTTTAAGCGTAACAATATAACCAATCCGCTGGAATATTTCGACGTGTTCGAAATGTACGATCCCGCGACCTGGTGGGCCATGGACTGGATCAAGGATTTCTTTGACCTCCCGGGCGATGAGCACATAAAACTTATCGAAGCCCATGAGATCATGATCGGCGGCAAGATGCCCATCAACCCGTCCGGCGGCGTTATCGGGTCGAACCCCATCGGCGCGACGGCCCTCATCCGGGTCGCCGAAGCTGCGCTGCAGGTACGCGGCAACGCGGGCCCGCACCAGATACCGACCCCGGTCAATCACGCGCTCGCTTCCGGCTTCGGCGGCACCATGTGGACGGTGCTCACGATGCTCGAGAAGGAACTTAACTGGTAGGAGGAGAACCATGGCAGAATACTGGGGAGTAAAAGTAGAAGATATATTCAATTCGATGAAGGAGCGCTTCCGTCCTGATGGCGCCAAGGGCGTCGACGCCGTGTTCGGTTACGACATCCAGGGCGAGGGGAAGTGGAAGCTGACCGTTAAGAACAATGAAATGAAGATCGAAAAGACCGATGATCTATCGGGCGCCGTGGCGACGATGAAGGCAGACGGCGAGACCTTCGTGGGCGTGAACACCGGCAAGGTGGATGCGGCCAACGCCTTCATGGGCGGCAAGGTCAAAGTGGACGGCGACATGGGAGCCTTCGGCAAGACCGGCAAGCTCTTCCGCAAGTACGTCATCGGTCCCAAAGCGATGTCGACCAAGGAGTATCTCAAGGACATGTTCGCGACGATGATACCGCGCTTTAAGGCCGAGGCGTCCGACGGTGTCGATGCCTCCTTTGCCTTTGACCTGGGCGGACCGGAAGGGGGCAAGTGGACCGTCTTCGTGAAGGACAAAAAATGCACGATCACCGAGACCATCGAGGGGAAACCGACGGTTACCCTGGAGTTCAACGATGCCAAGGACTACGTCGACTTCATCCTTGGAAAGATCGATGCCCAGAGCCTGATGGCGTCCGGCAAGGCAGGCGCCAAGGGCGACATCAACATGATGGCCACGAAATGGCCGGTCCTTTTTGAAAAATACAAGGACCCCTTGGGGGGCGCCGTTCCGGAACAGGAACTACTGGTGCTCAAGAGGACCATATCGGTGAACCAGAGATACGCCACAGGGCCGGTCATGGGTAAGTTCCTCAAGGGACTGAAGGAGAAGAAAATCATCGCCAACAAGTGCCCCAAGTGCGGCCGCCTGCAGCTGCCTCCGCGGGAAGTGTGCGCCGAGTGCCGCGTCCGCGTCACCGAGTTCGTCGAGGTCGGGCCCAAGGGAGAAGTCCGCTACATGGACACGGTCTATTATGCCATGCCTGACCCGCTTACCGGCGTTGCCCGGGAGACCCCGTACGGATCGATCAATATCCTCCTGGACGGCTGCAAGGGTAACGAGACCCTGCCGCACTTTATCCGGAGGGACCAGATTGAAAAAATCCAGATGGGCTGGGACGATAAAAAGGGAACGCGCGTGCGCCCCGTCTGGGAGGATAACCGTATCGGTGATATCTGGGACATCAAATACTTCGAGATAGATGAATAAGGAGCAGGGATATGACAACAAAACCATTAAAAGGGTATGAAGATAGCTTCATCGTGGAAGGCAAGATGGCGCTCCCGTACACCTACTTCGCCGGCCGGGTCGGCAGCAAGTTCATAACGACCATCCGGGACCAGAAGAAGATCATGGGAGTCAAATGCCCCACCTGCAACACGGTATACCTTCCGCCAAGGCAGGTATGCGACCAGGACTTCACCGATATCCGCGAGAACTGGGTCGAGGTGGGCAACAAGGGCACGGTAACGAATTTCACGGTGGTGCGCTATGACGACAAGCATCTGCCGCGGAAGGCGCCTTTCGTCCTGGCCCTCGTCAAGCTGGAAGGGGCGACTACTCCCTTCATGCATATCCTCGAGGAATGCAAAATCGAGGAAGTGAAGATAGGGATGAAGGTTGAGGCGGTGTTCGCGAAAGAAACCACGAGCACCATACTCGATATAGATCATTTCAAGCCCGCCGTTGAGACTCTGTCGGTTCACGAGCGCAATGCGGCACGGAAACAATGGGTTCCCGATGATGAGCCCGAAACACAAGAAAAACGAAGAGGGGGAAAACCAGATATGTCAAAACCAGCAATTCTCACCGCGGCACTTACCGGCGCCGCCACCATGAAGAATCAGAATCCAAACGTGCCGTACACCCCGGCAGAGTTTGCCGAAGAGGCGTACAAGTGCTACAAGGCCGGAGCCGCCATGGTGCATGTTCATGCACGCGAGGATAATGGCATGGCGACCCATGATCATGCCCGGATCAAGGCGACCCACGATGCGATCAAGGACAAGTGCCCTGACCTCATAGTCAATTTGAGCTCAGCCGTCGGTATGGGCAAGACTCCCGAGCAGCGGATCAGCCAGATCGTGGCGATCAAGCCCGAGATGGCCTCCCTGAACACCAACACGATGAACTTCAGCATCATCGACCGGAAGACCGGCAAGATCTTCATCGACTTCGTGTTCGAGAACACCTTCACCATGCTGCAGGATTTCGGCAAGGCCATGGAAGAGAACGGCGTTAAGCCCGAGATCGAAGTCTACGACATGGGCGGACTCGACAACACCATGCTTATAGCCAAGCAGGGGATTTTCAGCGACCCGATGAACTTCAACTTCGTCTGGGGCGTCGCCGGCGGGCAGTCCTTCAGGACCGATGCCTTCGTGGCCCTGATGAACGCGCTGCCGCCGAAGGCTAACTTCACCACATGCGGCGTCGGCACGGACGAGTTCCCGGCCATCATGCAGTCCTGCATCCTGGGCGGCCACATGCGGGTCGGCCTCGAGGACAACATCCGGATGCCCAACGGCGAGCTTGCCAAGGGAAGCTACGAGCTTGTTGAAGTGGCGGTTCGGATGTGCGAGTGTCTCGGCAGGCCGATAGCGACGCCGGCCGAAGCCCGCGCGATCATGGGTCTCAAGAAGAAGTAGATTTCCGTCTTCGCCGCGGCGCGGAACGCGCCGCGGCGGAGCCGTAGTATAAAAATTGATGCAGAGGAAATGATCAATGAGTGCGAAATGCAGTTATGAAGTGAATGAGCGGGGCGTGGCCCTCATGAAGATAAACAATCCGCCGATGAACGCCCTGGACGAGCAGACCATGCTCGAGCTGGAGTTCTGTCTCCACAAGATCCAGGTTGATGACACGGTCAAGGTCGTGGTCATAACCGGCGAGGGCGGGACCTTTGTCGTCGGCGCCGACATCAACAAGGTGCAGAATGTCAATACCAGAGAGGCGGGCGAGACGCTAACCGGCCGGGCCCATGAAATAATGAACCTTATAGAATTTTCGCCGAAACCGATGATCGCCGCCATCAACGGCCTCTGCCTGGGCGGCGGAACCGAGCTGGCCATGGCGTGCCACATCCGTTTCATCAGCGACCAGGCACAGATGGGACTTCCGGAAATCATGCTGGGCATCATGCCGGCCTTCGGCGGAACGCAGCGCGCGGTGCGGATCCTGGGCAAGGCACGCGCCATGGAGATCATGCTCTCCGGCAAGTTTCTGCCCGCGGCGGAGTGCGACAGGATCGGCCTGGTTAACCGGGTTATACCACATGCAACGCTGCTTGAAGAAGCAATGAAGTTCGCCAAGGACCTGTCGTTCAAGGGCGGCGTCGCCATGGGTGCCATCATTGAAGCAGTCACGAAAGGCGGGGACATGCCCCTTGAAGATGGGCTCAAGCTCGAAAGCCGTCTCTTCGGAAAACTGGCGGAGACTGAGGACAAGAAGGAGGGTATTGCGGCATTTCTGGAAAAACGGAAACCGAATTTCAAGGGAAAATAACAGGGCGGGTTTATGCCCTGATACGGGATTATGAGAGTGATGCGGTTTGTTGATGAACACGCATGATGACCTGAATGGCATGATATAAACGATTGGTACAAAACAGAGGGGGAGTTACATGGAATTATCAGAAAAGACAATGAATGATGTGTTCCGCAATCGTGTTAAGAAGTATGGGGACAGGCTTGCTGTTGAGAAAAAGCTCCGCGGGAAATGGGAGACTGCTTCATGGAACGAATATTACGATCGGGCCCGCGCCGTCGGATTGGGTCTGTATTCGCTGGGAGTCAGGAAGGGGCAGATGGTCGCGATCCTTTCCGAGAACAGGCTCGAGTGGTGCTACTCGGACCTGGGGACCCTGGGCATAGGCGGCGTTGTCATACCCGTGTATCCGACGCTGGTGTCCGAGGAAGTGGAATACATACTCCAGAATTCCGGCTCGAAAGTCATCATCACTGAAGATAAGAACCAGACGAAAAAGGTGCTCGAGGTCGTGCACAAGTGCCCTGACCTGGAAAAGATCGTTGTCATGAAGGATGCCGATGCCGACAAGTCAAATCCGAAAATCATGACCTTCAACGATCTCATGAATCTCGGGCGGAAAAAACATGACGAGGATCCGTCCCTTTTCGAAAAGCTTGCGTCCGAGGTCACGCAGGACGATCTCGCGACCCTGGTCTACACCTCCGGGACCACGGGACTCCCCAAGGGCGCCATGATATCCCACGGCAATATTTTCTGGGTCGTCCAGTCCCTTGACAGGATCGAGCCGCATTTTGCCTCGGACAAGGACGTCCTGGTCGCGTTCCTGCCGCTGTCGCACGTGTTCCAGAGGATAGCCGGCCATTTCTATGCCATGTACTGCGGCATATGGACCTCCTATGCGGAAAGCATCGATACGCTTCTTGCCGACTTTGCCGAAAAGCGGCCCACCATGATCCTGGCCGTGCCCCGCGTGTGCGAGAAGGTGTACCAGAAGATCATGGCGCAGGTGCAGGAGCAGTCGCCTTTCAAGCAGAAGGTGTTCCGCTGGGGCCAGAAGGTCGGCAACCGCATCAGCGAGCTCAGGGAGAATCACAAGAGCATCCCCGTCACCCTTAAACTGAAATACAAGATCGCCTACGCCATAATTTTCAAAAAGCTCCAGGAAAAGCTGGGAGGCCGCGTTTCCTGGATGACGGCATCCGGCGCCCCCACGGCCGAGGAGATCATACGATTCTTCAATGCCGCCGGCATTACCGTCATATCGGGATACGGCATGACCGAGACCACGGCCCCGGCGACCATGCAGTCCCTGGGCGATTACCGGATCGGAACCGCGGGCAAGCCGATTCCCGGCCAGGACATGAAGATCGCCGACGACGGAGAAATTTTAATCAAGGGCGGCAACGTCATCAAGGGATACTGGAAGCTCCCGGAAGAGACGGCCGAGGCCTTCACGCCGGACGGTTATTTCATGTCCGGTGACATCGGCATGTTCGATGACGAGGGAAACCTCCTCATCACCGACCGCAAGAAGGACCTGATCATTACCTCCGGCGGCAAGAACGTCGCGCCCCAGAAGATAGAGGGCCTCTTCAAGTCGGACCCGCTCTTCACGCAGTTCATCGTCATCGGCGAGAAGAAGAAGTACCTCACCGGCCTGTGCAATATTAACCTGGAAGAGGTGGAGCGTTTCGCCAAGCAGGAAGGGATAACGTACGGGAATCCGGCGGAACTGCTGGATAACCAGAAGGTGCTCGAGATGATACAGCAGCACGTGGAAGAACGGAACAAGCACCTGGCCAAGTACGAGTCGATAAAGCAGTACCGGATCGTCAAGACGGAGTTTTCCCAGGAGGGCGGGGAGCTGACACCGTCGCTCAAGGTCAAGCGGAAGGTCGTGCAGCAGAAATACCAGGACCTTATCGACCAGATGTACGAGAAGGAAGCGGTCGACGACTTGTATGCTCACAAGTGAAATTTTTTAGAAAGCAGTAGCGTTACGCGTTACAGTAATATAAATCCGGGAGGATTAAGGAGATACGTTATGAACAAGGCAGTTGAATTGAAACAGGGCCAAAACCAACTGTTTTCCGATCCTGATGCCGACAAGGCTCGGGAGTTTTTCAGGCATAAGTCCCGTGCCATGGTGAACAAGGTCACAACCGCGGAAGACGCGGTAAGAAGGCTTTTGAAAGACGGCGATTATCTGGCCATAGGCGGGTTTGGCGCGAACAGGATCCCCACGGCGATCCTGCATGAGATATGCCGTCAGGGCAAGAAAAACCTGGCCTTCGCGGGTCATACGGCGACCCATGACATGCAGATACTGATCGCAGGCGATTGCATTGACCGGCTGGATATTGCCTATATCATAGGCCTCGAAGCGCGGGGGCTTTCCCCCAGCTCGCGCCGCGCCGTCGAGAGCGGGAAGATCAAGCTTACCGAGTGGACCAATGCGACGCTTTCCTGGCGGATCAAGGCCGCGGCCATGGGCCTTTCGTTTCTGCCGGCGCGGAACATCATGGGAACCGATACCTTCAAATACAGCGCGGACAAGGAGATCGTGTGCCCCTTTACCGGGCAGAAGTACGTGGCGCACCCCGCGCTCTATCCGGACTTCGCAGCCATCCACGTCCATGAGTGCGACGTATACGGCAACGCCCACGTGTTCGGCTCTTCGGTGTCCGACCAGGACCTGGCAAAGGCGGCCAAGCGGGTGGTGCTCACCACCGAGCGGATCATTCCCAATGAAGAGATCAGGCGCCAGCCCCATGCGACGTTCATTCCTTTCTGGTGCGTCGACGCAGTCGTCGAGGTGCCCTATGGAAGCTATCCGGGCAACATGCCCTATGAGTATTTCTCAGACGAGGCATACCTGAAAGAATGGCTGAACATCGAAAAGGACCCCGAGGAATTCAAGAAGTTCTTCAAGAAACAGGTTCTCGACACGAAGAATTTCAACGAGTACCTGGAATTGAACGGCGGCATCGAAAAGATGGTCAAGCTGCGCGCCATCGAGCATTTGACTGACAAGAAATAAGGAGAATTACCATGGCAGATTATAATCCAATGGAATTAATGATATGTGTTGCGGCGCGCAACCTCGAGGACGGGGCCACCGTCGTCGTGGGTACCGGCGCACCCTGCGCGGCGGCCATGCTGGCGCAGAAGACTCATTCGCCGAACCTGTGCATTATGTTTGAGGCGGGCGGTATCGCGCCGATCCTGCCGTCGATGCCTATATCGGTCGGCGACTCCCGGACCTTTCACCGGGCAATCCTGGCCAGCTCCATGCCGGACGTCATGGAGACCTGCCAGCGCGGGATGGTTGATTATACCTTCCTCGGCGGTGCCCAGATCGACATGTACGGGAACATCAACTCAACCATGATCGGCGACGATCATGCGAAGCCGAAAGTCCGCTTCCCGGGTTCGGGGGGGGCGAATGACCTGGCCTCCCTCTGCTGGCGCACCATGATGATGACGCCGCAGGACGCGAAGCGCTTCACCGACAAGATCAACTTCATCACGTCCCCCGGCTACCTGCAGGGCGGCAATACGCGGTATGAGGCGGGTCTTCCCAAGGGGACCGGTCCCTACCGGATCATCACCAACATGGCCATCATGGGCTTCGACGAGGAGACCAAGTGGATGAAGGTGCTCAATGTCAACCCGGGATACAGCCGGAAGGACATCCAGGACAACTGCGGGTTCGAGCTGAAGTGGGCGGACAAGCTGGTTGATACCGATCCTCCCCACGCGGACGAGCTGCGCATCCTCCGCGAAGAGGTGGATCCGCACCGGTATATAATAGGAAGATAATAACCATGGTAGGCGGGGTCACGTGACCCCGCCTACCAGAGGTGATTTTAAAAGGAGACCAATCATGTCCGATCAATTCAAAGGCATTGAGCCGATGGTGTATAACAGCAAGATCAACGTCCCCTATTCATGGTGGGCCGGGGATACTGCGAGCAAATTCTTCATAACACTGAGGGACGAAAAGAAGATCATCGGAACGAAATGCGGGGCCTGCAACAAGGTATTCATCCCTCCCCGCAAGGCGTGCCCGACCTGCTTCACCGAAAACACGGAGTGGGTGAGCGTGTCCGACGAGGGGACCGTGCTCAGTTATGCGGTGGCGCGGCGTCAGTTTGCCGCCATCCCGGGCGATAAAAAAGTTCCGGTGGTGTGGGGTCTGATCAAGCTGGACGGCGCCGATACCGCAATGCTGCATTACCTCGGCGAAGTAAAACCGGAAGACGTGGCAATCGGCATGCGGGTGAAGGCGGTGTTTTCCGATGACCGGAAGGGAACCATCCGCGACATCTCGCATTTCAAACCGGTGAAATAAGGAAGGAGCGCAGATATGGATAGAGCAGCGATAATCGGCGTCGGAATGACGAAAATAGAAAAGGCCAAGGTCGGCGAGACCTTTGCCGACATGGCATGGGAGGCCGTAAACAAGGCCCTGGCCGATGCGGCGATGACCATAGACGATATCGACAACGTGGTTACGACCTCCAGCGACTTCTGGGACGGCAGGACCATTTCCTGCATGGCCGTGGGAGACGCCAGCGGCGCGGCGCACAAGAACGTCTCCTGCGTCGAGGGCGACGGCACCTATGGCGCGTTTTACGGCATGACCAGGAGCATCTCCGGTTCTTACAAGACCACCCTGGTGACCGGGCATTCGAAGGGCTCCCAGAGCGTATCGAGCCTGATCACGAACTGCGCCTTTGACCCGATCTACGAACGGGGACTGGGCATGGACATGGTAACGGCGTGCGCCATGCAGGCGCGCTCCTACATGCACCGCACCGGCACAACGCCGGAGCAGATGGCCATGGTATCGGTGAAGAACCACGGCAACGCGCAGAAGAACCCCCTGGCGCAGCTTCCCATGAAGCTGTCCGTGGACGATGTGCTCAAGTCCGAGATGGTGGCGGATCCCCTTCACAAACTGGACTGCTCCCCGGTATCGGACGGCTGCGCGGCGGTCATCATAGCCCACGAGTCGGTGGCGACGAAATTCAAGCAGAAGCCGGTGTGGATCAAGGGAGTATCCTTCTGCGCCGACAGCTTTTTCTTCGGAGACAGGGACCTGTCCCGCGCGAAATCCCTCACCGAGGCGGCGAAAAAGGCCTACGCGATGGCCGGCATAAAGGATCCGAAAAAAGAAATCGATCTCGCGGAAGTATACGACGCGTTTACCTATCAGGAACTCATGTGGCTCGAGGAAATGGGACTCGTTGATGAAGCGGCGGCGGGAAAGCTCCTCGAAAAAGGGGAATTCAACATTGACGGCAGGCTGCCGGTGAACGCATCCGGAGGGCTCCTGTCGGGACATCCCGTTATTGCGGCTGGCCTCTACAGCATGGCGGCGGTGGTCAAACAGCTCCGGGGAGACGCCGGCGGTTTCCAGGTCAAAAAGGCTAAAACCGGTCTGGTGCACGGCGTGAATGGCCTCGGCGGCCAGTCCCACTGCGTGTGGATTCTCGACAAGGACAAGTAGGAGGAAGAACCATGGCTAAACGAGTTGCAATAGTAGGAACCGGTCAGACGTTCCATAAGAGCCACCGACCTGACGTGAACGGCCAGGAGCTTATCAACGAAGCCGTCGTGCGGGCGCTCAATGACGCGAATCTCAAGATGAAGGACATCGATGCGATAGTTATCGGCAACATGGACCACTTTGAAGGCATCAACTATGTCGATTGCTGGAGCGTTGACGGCTCCGGCGGGACCATGAAGCCGATCATCAAGCTGACTACCGGCGGCACCACCGGGTGTACCGTGGCCATCGGAGGCTATCACCTGGTCGGGTCCGGCATGTTCGAGAAGGTCCTGGTCATAGGCTGGGAGAAGAACTCCGAGTCGGATACCACCGGGGCCATAACCACGGCCTTTGACCCGATATGGGACCGGCTGGTCTTCGCCGGCGCCATATCCGGACTGGCGGCCGAGGCCCAGGCCTACATGGCCCGCTACGGGGCATCGGACCGTGACGGCGCCCGCGTTTCAGTGCGGGACCGGAAGCACGCGATGAACAACCCCCACGCGCAGCTCCGGAAGGAAGTCACCCTCGAGGAGGTCCTGGCTTCGCCGATGCTGGCGGACCCGATACACCTGCTGGACGTGTGCCCCCGGACCGACGGCGCCTGCGCGGTCATCATGGCCAGCGAAGATGTCGCGGAAAAGATCTGCCCGAAGCCCGACTGGATCTGGGCCACGGCGGTGCGCCACAGCTATTCATACCTGGGGGACGCCGATTACGGCCGCCTCACCAGCATGCGTGAAGGTTCGCAGGAGATGTTCAAAAAGGCCGGCATAAAGGAGCCCCGGAAAGAACTTGACGTAATTGAACTGTACCAGCCGTACTCTTTCGGCGGGCTTATATGGATCGAGGACATGGGCATCGTCGGCCCCGGCGAAGCGCCCCAGTACATCTGGGACGGCAACACCGACATGGGCGGCGAACTCCCCATCAATCCTTCGGGCGGCGTTATAGCGACGAACCCGATCGGCGCGACCGGCCTCATCCGCTGCGCCGAGGCGGCGATGCAGGTAATGGGCAAGGCCGAGGGCCGTCAGGTGCCGGACGTCAATTTCGCCTTCAGCAGCGGCTTCGGCGGGTGCTGGTGGACTGACATGATTCTGCACGGCAAGAAAAAGCCGAAGTGATTGAAAAGGAGGAATGACCATGGCTGACAAGGAACATATAATCATTGAATCAGGCGACGCGGTGCAGCCTTTCAAGTATTCGGTCGGGATGCACGGAAGCAAGTTTTTCACCGAGTTGCGGGACAACCGGCGCTTCATGGGCCTCAAATGCCCCAAGTGCGGCAAGGTGTATGTCCCGCCCCGCGGCGTGTGCGGCGAGTGCTTCGTGGAGATGAAGGACTGGGTCGAGGTGGGTCCGAAGGGCGTCATCGGCACCTTCACCATCCTCCGCTTCGCCTTCATCGATCCGGAAACGGGACACCAGAAGCCGGTTCCGTACGGATACGGATTTATTAAGTTTGACGGCGCGGATACCCTGTTCCAGCATTACATCAGCGTCGAGGATGAGAAGAAGATAAAGGTCGGCGCCCGGGTCGAGCCCGTGTTCTCGAAGAATCCCAAGGGAAGCATCCGGGACATCGAGTATTTTAAAGTCATAGATTGAAAGCGGCAGCGGCATTCCCTAAGCCGTTTGCGGCGGGGAGAATGCCATTGTCAGGTTACAGGGAGGAGTCACTGAAGGTTGAGATAAATCCTTCAAAGAGGATTTTAAAAGCGGCAGGGGCGGTGTGCGGCGGAATCAGCACCGGCACCGAAAAAATACGGAGCGGCTACGGCAACGGTGACTGCCTCTATTTTGATTTCGAGAACATGGTGTTTGCCGTGGCCGACGCAACGGAACGCTTTCCCTGGGCGTCCCGGGATCTTTTAAATCGATTATCGGAGAGCCTGGCGAAGTCAGGTCCGCCCGATACGGCAGCAGGCTGGAAAGAGCTGGTAAATGGGGAGGTCTACTCCGTCCAGAAGTTCCAGCACAAGACGACCTTCAGCTGTATTGCCGTTCGGCGGGACCCGGATGGGGTCTCCCTGGTTATTTCCCACGGCGGCGACAGCGTGGTGACGGTCATGAGCAGCGTTACCGGCGCGATAAGCCACCAGACCGGGCGGGACATGTATTTCGCCGGGAGGAGCATGGAGATTGCCGATGTGAGTGAATACCGCATGACCGACCGGAACAGCAGGGTGCTTATCTCGTCGGACGGATTTGATGACGTGTGGCGGTTCTGCATCCGGCGGTCGCTCCTCGGCGGCGCCAGGGAGGTCTTTGAACGGTACGAGGTGGATTCCATCGGTGAAATGATCCACGGCATACTGGAGGATAACCGGGGCGGGTTTGAGCACGATGATATCGGTTTTATCATTGTCGATCCCTTCAGGTTGGAGCGGATCGAAGGGGCGGCGGTGATCATGGGCGGGACGCGGCCCGGCGAAGAGCACCGGTACCTGGCGGAGTACGTCTCGCGGCGGCATGACCGGTGGGTGACATGCGACGAATGGAGCGTTTCAGCGGAGGAGTTCGAGGGGGCGGGGATTCGGATACTGGCGCATGGCGGTAATTGAAAATGCGGCAGGCCGATGGCATGACCGCCGGAATAGCGGGGGACGGAAGGTGTACATTAAACTAATGGAGAGATTGAGCAGCCATGAATGAACGGAGCAAGAGTGATATCATAAACCTGAGGCGGAACCAGCTGACCAGGGCGGCGTACAAGGTTGTCGGCCAGAAGGGATACTACGATTTCACAATACGTGACATCGCCCGGGAAGCCGGACTGTCGACGGGACTTGTGCACTATTATTTCAAGAACAAGGAAGACCTCCTGTTGAACCTGCTTAAGGAGATCAACAAGAACATGCTGGTCATCCTCAACCGGTCCATCAGCACTGCCGATGATCCCCGGGACAAGCTGAGCATCTTCATGAAGCAGGCCTTTGACCTGGTCGAGAACGAGAAGGATTATTTTTATATCGTCATAGATTTCTGGACCCAGGTCAACAAAAACGACCGCATGAAGCGCGCGAACATCAAGCTGTTCAAGAGCTATCGCGACGAGGTTTCCAAGATCCTCAAGGAAGGAGTCGACCGCGGCGTGTTCGTCAAGATGGATGTCGAGTTCACCTCGGCGGTCATCATATCGATAATACAGGGATTGATCATCCAGTACGTTATTGATAACAATGCCTTCAATTATGACGATTTTTCAAAAAAGGTCATGAAGCATGTCAATGATCTGGTCTACAAGAAGAAGTGATATCAGGACGGCCCCGGAGGGGCGTTGCTGTGGCATCATATTGGTTGAATGGTCAACCGAAAGTTTGATCATCCGCCAGAACTAATACATTTATCGGAATTAAGGGAAAGAGGGATACCCTCGCAAGATTTTACATGGTTAACAGGAGGAAGCAATGGAGTTTGGATTTACTGAAGAACAATTGATGTTTCGAGACACGGTGTATCGTTTTGCCAAGAAAGAAATCGCGCCTCTGGTCGAGCAGGCCGATCTGAAATCTGAGTTCTCGAAAGAAATATGGGGAAAACTGGGCGGCATGGGCCTTCTGGGCCTGCCGTTTCCTGAAGAGCTGGGCGGCGGCGGCGCTGATGTCGTAACCTGCTGTCTCTCGGGCGAGGCCCTCGGGCACGCCGGCGTGGACCAGGGGCACCTGCTGGCCCTCGGGGCGCACACGTATCTCTGCACGGACACGCTGTACAAGAACGGGAACGATGCCCAGAGAAAGAAGTACGTACCGAAACTCGCATCCGGGGAATGGATCGGCTGCATGGGCCTCACCGAGCCCGGCGCGGGGTCAGACGCCGGATCGCTGCAGACATCGGCCGTGAAGAAGGGCGACAAGTGGATACTCAACGGCTCCAAGACCTTCATCACCAACGCCCCGGTATGCGACGTGTGCGTGGTCTACGCCACCGTCGACAAGAAGCTGAAACAGAACGGCATAACGGCTTTTATAGTGGAGAAGGGCTTCAAGGGCTTCTCCACCGGGGAGCCGTTCCACAAGATGGGCGTGCGGGCCTCCACGACGTCTGAAGTGTTCCTCGACAACTGCGAAGTACCCGAGGAAAACCTCCTCGGTGAGGTCGGCAAGGGCATGGCGTACACCCATGAGACCCTGTCGTGGGACCGGAGCGCGCTCCTGGCCCCCTTCATCGGCGGCATGCAGTTCGCCATCGAGGAGTGCACCAAGTACTCGCAGGAGCGGGTGCAGTTCGAAAAGCCGATCAATACCTTCCAGGCGATCCAGCACAAGCTGGCCGACCTGAAGATCATAAAAGAGGCGGCGAAGATGGTGGTATACCGCGTCGCCCATGATAAAGACACGGGCAAGCCCCTCAACCATATGCACACGTCCATAGCGAAAGCGGTGGTCGGTGACTGGGGCCTCAAGGCTGCCAGCGAGGCGGTCCAGGTATTCGGCGGGTACGGATTCATCCATGATTACCCGATCGAGCGGTTCCTCCGCGACGCGAAGCTGGCACAGATCGGCGGCGGGACTTCAGAGATACAGCGGTTTATCATTTCCCGTATCCTGAGCATGTTTTAATACGATTTAGAATGCGGGGTCACGTGACCGCGCCTGCATGATATACACGCCCCCTGCAGGGGGGTATTACAGGAGAATGACACTATGAACTACGATATGACACCGGAACAATTATCCATAAAAGAGAACTTCGCGAAGTTCTGCGCGAAGGAGATCGAGCCGCGGGCCCAGCTCCTCGACCAGGCTTCACACGAAGAAGTGGACAAGCTCATCAAGCAGAATATAAAGATGCTGGCCGACCTGGGCTACCTGGGCATGGGCCATGAGGAAGCCTACGGCGGCACGAACCTCGACCTGATCAGCCAGGCCATAGCCGGCGAGGAAGTGGCCAAGGCGTGCGCCTCCACCTTCCTTTCCTGCGGCGCCTCCTGCGGCCTCTTCGGCGTGCCGGTCAGGCTCTTCGGAACCGAGGAACAGAAAAAGAAATACCTCCCCGGCATCATCAAGGGCGAGCTCATCGGATGCTTCGGCCTCACCGAGCCGGAAGCCGGATCCGACGCGGCCTCCATCAAGACCAACGCCGTGAAGAAGGGCGACAAGTGGGTCCTGAACGGCACCAAGACCTTCATCACCAACGCGACCATAGCGGACGTGGCCCTGGTCTTTGCCTATAACGACCGGGAGAAAGGCCCCGGCGCCGGCGTGACCTGCTTCCTCGTCGACAAGGGGACGAAGGGTTTTTCCGTGAGCAAGCCCTTTGACAAGATGGGCTTCCGCGGATCCCCCACGGCGGAGCTGATCTTCGAAGACTGCGAAGTGCCGGAAAGCGCGGTCCTCGGCAAGGTGGGCGCCGGCTTCATCCAGGCGATGCAGACCCTGGAGTACGGCCGCATCGGCATGGCCACCGTGTGCCTTGGCATAGCGGCAAAGTGCCTTGACCTGGCAAACAAGTATTCCAAGGAACGGAAGTGCTTCGGGAAGCCGATCAACCGCTACCAGGAAGTATCCTTCAAGATCGCGGACATGATGATCATGTCAGACACGGCCCGGCTTCTCATCTGGCAGGCGGCATGGGCGAAAGAAACGAAGAACCCCGAGGCGGCCATATTCGCATCGGTGGCCAAGGTGTGGGCCTCCGAAGCAGCGACGCAGATCTCAAGCATGGCGGTGCAGGTGCATGGCGGCTACGGATACATCAAGGAATTCCCGGTGGAGCGCCTCTATCGCGACGCGAAGCTGGGCGAGATCGGCGAGGGCACGTCGGAGATCCAGCGGGTGCTGATAGCCAAGGACCTGATCAAGAAGTACGCAAGCTGACAGCGCAGGAAGGTATAACGCGAGTCATCGCGAGCGAAGCGAAGTGATCTTTTTATGATAGTAAAGATGCCATGGAATATCAATTATTGCATGGATAATAAGGGTGACAAAAGCACGATTGCTTCGTCGCTTCGCTCCTCGCAATGACAGCTTGGATCGATACTATTACAAAACAAAGGAGATAAACATGGAATACGAACTCGGTAAATCATACGACGAAATCAACGTGGGCGACAAGGCGTCTTTTTCAAAGACCATCACGGAAACCGATATCGCCCTTTTCGCGGCCATAACCGGCGACTTCAACCCGATGCACATGAACGAGGAGTTCGCCAAGAAGACTCCCTTCAAGACGCGGATAGCCCACGGCGGTCTGCCTCACGGCCTTATCGCGCCGGTCTGGGGAACGAAGCTGCCGGGCCTGGGCACCATCGCACTGGAGATCAAGACCCGTTTTAAAGCTCCCACCTATCCCGGCGACACGATAACCGCCACGACCGAGGTTATCGAGAAGCTCGAGGAAAGGAAATGGCTCAGAATGAAGCTGACCTGGACGAACCAGAAAGGGGAAGTTGTGGGGACAGGCGAAGGCCTGGTCATGCCGCCTCCGAAATTGAAGTAATTTGATTATGATGTTCCATGGAGGCGCGGTTTCGAAACCGTGCCTCCATGGAGTGTTTTCAGCATTCACATCCTACCAATAAAAGCCTCAAGCCTGAGGCCCGGCCTATTTTGCTCAAAAAAAAACATACAATAATTATAAAATAGTCTAATTTTTTTAAAAAATTTTTACGTTTTTGCTTGACTTGTTTTATTAATATTTATTATTTGTAAATATTAACATTAAGTAAATAATGCTAATTAGTAAATATTAATTATTATGAAATGTTAATTATGATCATGTAATTCGCAGGTATCATAACAAAAAACGGGGGAGATGTCTGCAGTCATTACAATACTGGGATCCATCTATCTATATTAAGAGTCTTAAACCATGAAACTTTACTAAAGGTATACACAATGAACCTTGGCTCGATATTGCGGAAACACAGAAAGGAACTGAAGCTGACCATGAAGGAAGTGGCGGAAAAGGCCCATATTTCCGAAGGATTCCTGAGCCAGATAGAGAATAACGTCAACACTCCTTCCGTTGATACCCTTATGAATATCTGCAGTGCCATGGGCGTCAATGCCGGCGACATCCTGAACCAGGTCGAACGGCAGGTGAAGTTCGTGGTGATACACAGGAGCGACTGGGCGGAGATTGACGTGCCCAAATCAGGATTCGCAACCAAACGCTTTTTTCCTCCGGATAACCGCACCGTCATAGACACAGCGATCCTCGTCATCAACGAGGGAAAATCGATCCCGGTGCGCAAGAACATCAGGAACAGCCAGGAGCTGCTCAGCGTCCTGAAGGGGACGGTCGAGCTGGAGCTCGGCGATGAAAAGATCACTCTTTCGGAAGGGGACTCGATCCATTACTGGTCCATACCGGGGAAAGAGATGATCTTCGGGAAAAGCCCCACGTCCATCGTGGTGTGGGTCGGCACCATTTAAATGCATCACATTAAAAGGATTATATAAGATTCTAAAAAAGAGGTGTTTCGTTTATGATTAAATTCAGTGACAAACAATTGGCAATTCCGAAATTGATGAGGCCGGTGTACCTGGTAACGGCCGGTCAATCGAAGTTCGACAGGGCCTTCCCGGACAAGCGGACGGAAGAGCTCTGCGTGGACGCCCTTGTTCAGGCCGCCGAGATGATCAACCTGACTCCGGCCGAGCTGAAGAGCTACATCCACACCTGTTACTACGGCCATTTTGCCGACCACTTCGGCGACCAGCTCCTCGGGGAAGCCGTCATTCACGACCGCCTGGGCCTGGACCCCCTGGGCAACATCGGCGTGAAGACCGGCGGCGCCACCGGCGGTTCGACCCTGTGGGAAGCCGTCAAGGCCGTCGCGTCAGGATACTCGGACTGCGTCCTGGCCATGGGCTGGGAGCGTATGGACGAAGTCCCCACCGACGAGGGCAACTTCTACATCTCTTGCGCCGCTGACAAGGACTGGGAAGGCCCCCTGGGGCACATCTATACCGGCTACTACGCGGTCATGGCCCAGAAATACTGGCAGGTCTTCGGTAAGGAGCAGGATTCCTTCCGGCGGACCCTGGCGGAGATATCCGTGAAGCACCACGGCTATGCGCGGATGAATCCCTACGCCCAGGCGCCGATGAAGATCACCGTGGAAGACGTTCTCAATTCGCCGGTGGTGGCATATCCCCTGCGGGCGCTGGACTGCTGTGTCATGAGCGTCGGCGCAGCCTGCGCGATCATCTGCGACGAGGCCACGGCGATGAAGCTCACCAAGAACACGAAGAACAAGCCGCTTCGGATATGGGTGACCGCCGGATCGCATACCCTCCGTCCCGCCGACCGGCGCGACATGGAGATACCGCTCCTGCCGAACGAGACCAAGGAGCAGTACAAGGATCTCGGCAAAGAATTCCCCGGCGGCGAGCGCTATCCGGGCTTCACCGGCTTCCTGGCCGCCCGCATGGCCGCCTATTACGCATACAACCAGGTGGGCATCAAGGACCCGACGGAGGACCTGGACGTCATCGAGCTCCACGACGCCTTCACCATCAGCGACGTGCAGACCTACGAAGATATCGGACTGCGCCCCTACGGCTACGGCCGCGACTATGTCGAGTCGGGCGACTGCTACCACACGAACCCGAAGACCGGCAAGCCGGGCAAGCTACCGTCGAACCTGTCCGGGGGCCTCATCGGCTGCATGCACTCCGTCGGAGCGACCGGCATCATGCAGGTTTTTGAGATAGCCCTTCATATCTGGAACCGCTGGGCCGAAGTTCACGGCGACGAGAAGATCTGGAAGAAGTTCAACCGCCAGAAGCCTTCTGACTGGACCGACCTGCAGGTAAAGGGCGCCAAGCGGGCCCTGGCCATCAGCCACGCCGGTGTCGGTTCACACGTGACCTGCACGATACTGCAGGATCCGGACAATCTCATTAAAAAGGACGCGTAGAGGAGGAATTACCATGAGCCAGATAGGACAAGTATCCGTCAAGAACGGACAGTACAAAATAAAAGGGGACTTTCACCATCTTGAGCTGGGACAGCCGATCCGCAGCGCTGATGAGAACTGGAAGCTGGTCGGCATAACCAATCCCCGGCAGCTGACGCACATGCACTCCTACGGGGGTGAAGCGCTGTTCTTCGAATCCCTGAGCCAGGGAAAGCTGATGGCGACCCGGTGCGACAATCCCAAGTGCGA
This sequence comes from Spirochaetota bacterium, assembly GCA_035400945.1. Lineage (GTDB taxonomy): Bacteria > Spirochaetota > UBA4802 > UBA4802 > UBA5550 > RBG-16-49-21. Next base: position 11,020 of record DAONAJ010000015.1, on the reverse strand, counting down.
AACCAAGGGCTCCATTTACCAGCCCTTCCGGATCCACTGCCCGGACTGCCTGGCAAAGATGACGCCGATCGACATGACCGATATAGCGAAGAAAACCGCGAAGGTCCACACCTTCATGGTGTGCGAGCGCTCCGGGGCCTTCAACTTCCTGGACAAGCCGATCAAGTTCATCAACATCGAATTCGAGGGTGTCGTTACGATCCTGATGAGCTACCTGGCGGTAGGCGAGCCCAAGATGGGCATGAGGGTCGTTCCCTGCTTCAAGAGGCAGGACCCCACCTTTACGATTCTTGACCTCTGCTTTGTCCCGGAAGGGACCAAGGCGGATCAATTACCGAGAGGTTTTTCTTTCTAGCAGAGACCTCCTTTTCCCCATAGGGGGGAAGTGAATTTGTATTCCCGGGTCTCCTTCGGGAGACCCGGGGAACCTTAATAAAAGGTTGGGAAATTTTGGAGGATAACAATGGATTTCTGGTTGAATGACGAACAGAAGATGCTCCGCTACAACGTCAGGGAGTTCGCCGAGAAGGAGATAAAACCCCGGGCGCAGGAGCTGGATGAAAACGAGGAGTTTTCATATGATATAACGAAAAAGATGGCAGAGCTGGGCCTCTTCGGCATTTACGTCCCGGAAAAGTGGGGCGGCGCCGGCATGGACTACCTGTCCTACATCGTCGCCGTCGAAGAGATTTGCCGCGTGGACGGTTCCCATGGCGCCACGGTGGCGGCGGGCAATTCCCTCGGCATAGGGCCGATCTATTACTACGGCAGCGACAAGCAGAAGGAGGAATGGCTCCCCCGGCTCTGCAAGGGCGAGATACTGGCTTCCTTCGGCCTAACCGAGCCGGAGGCCGGATCTGACGCCGGCGCCAGCAAGACCAGCGCGAAGCTTGATAACGGACAGTGGGTGATCAACGGGAGCAAGATATTCATCACCAACTCAACCAACAAGATGGCCGGCGTGTGCACGGTCCAGGCAATAACCGGGACAAAGCCGGACGGTAAAAAGGAAGTGTCCTGTATCCTGGTGCCCAACGGCACCAAGGGCTTTACCCAGAAAAAAATGACGAAGAAGATGATGTGGCGCGCCTCGGACACCGGCGAGCTCTATTTCGACGACTGCCGCGTGCCGGAGGAAAACCTCCTGGGCAAACGGGGCGAGGGGTTCCACCAGATGCTCCAGACCCTGGATAACGGACGCCTGGCCATCGCCGCCATGGGTCTGGGCGGTGCTCAGGGCGCCTATGAGCTGGCCCTCAAGTACGCCAAGGAACGGAAACAGTTCGGCAAGCCCATATCGACGTTCCAGATCAACGCCTTCAAACTGGCCGATATGGCCACCGAGATCGAGGCGGCGCGTAATTTGCTGTACAAGGCCTGCATGCTGAAGGACCAGAAGAAACCCTTCGGCAAGGAAGCCGCCATGGCCAAGCTTTACTGCTCCGAGGTGATGGGGCGCGTCGTCGATGAGGCGGTCCAGATCCACGGCGGCTACGGCCTCATGAAGGAATATAACGTCGAGCGCTTCTTCCGCGACTACAAGCTCCTCACCATAGGCGAGGGGACGTCAGAGGTGCAGCGCATCGTCATATCGAGGAAGATAGGATGTTACGACGTTTAACGATAGGAGGCATGCAGCCTTCTATCTGAACCATAATCACGTAAACTAATAGCCACGATAAACCTCATTACCGTAATGGCGCATTCAATGCGCCATATTTTTTTTTCTGTTCACTGGATGGCAGGCGTTCTGCCGCACCGATACTTATCGGTAACCGATAAGTATCGGTGCGGGACGGCCCCTGGCGGGAGGATATGCATATGCAGCAGGGGCGCCATTGCCGGCGCCCCTGTGAGGTTTCTTTATAACTTGAATATGACCCAGGGGTCAGAGTAAAGCCCGTACAGGCTCGACGCCTCCAGGTTGGTGAGATCAAACATGGAAATTGAGGACTCCACCGGCAGGTCCGGGTCAGGTGCATAGTATCCGTAGTTTGGCGGATGGAGAAAGTCAATGAGCACCCGCGCCCTCCCGTTATCTATAGATCCGTATTGATCGAGGCACAGATCGGTAAGGGTCTCGTACCGCCATGTTGAGTCGGGGATGGCCCCGCCCAGGGTCATATACATGTCCGGGTTGAGGTAATGGTTCGTGGTGACGATGAGGTCGCTTTTGGTTTCGATTTGCGAAGGTATGTTGAATAATCTGGCCCATGCCGGCTGGCGGAAGTCATCATACCTCACCCGTTTCATATTGGCGGACACTTCAACCACGGCGCCGCCGGTCTCCGCGCCCTGTCCGTCGCCGATAGGGAAGAGCCAGGACACCCCGAGCTTTTTGGCGGTGAGTATTTTCACGCCCTGGCTCAGCTCGCTGGCGTACTGCAGCACGTAGCGGTTAATAAGCAAGCCGCCCATACCCAGTGCGTTCACGTTGCAGTTGGCTGACGGGACCATGTCAATGCCGATGCCGATTCCCTTATCGTTCATGCCGGCGGCCGTGCCCACGAAGGAGGGAGCCATGACGCTCACCAGGCGGTTGCCCCTGTCGGGAACATATTCGATGAGAAGTCCGTATTTGTAATATGCCCCGTTGCCGAACATGAAGTCCCGGCCCAAGAGGGTCCTGCCGTCGACCGTGGCGCCGCCGGTGGCGACAAAGGCGTTGCAGGCATGGGGTACCGGCATGGCCGGTATGGCCAGGGGGATCAAGGGAGCAATGATCGGATAGCCGATCCCCAGGATTGCGTCAAAGGCCATGTTGTTCATCATGACGCTTTTATAATCCACGGGGAAGCCGGCGTCATTGGCCCCGTCAACGATCCCGTTCACTTCCTCGAGGAATTCAGGCGGGATATCGCCATTCTTGATGGACTTGTCAATGGGCAGATAGAGGAGATTGACCAGTGCCCTGACGCCTTTTTCTCCCCCGACCAGGGAAACAAGCTGGTCAACCGTCATGTTAAGGCCGGTCATGTTGATAATCAGACCGCCCCAGAATTCAACGGATGCCATGTGGGAAACGCCTTCTGCGCAGAGATAGCCGTGCTGGTAGCCCATTTCATAGGGGGATCCTTCAACATGGAGCAGTTTTTTACCCTCGCCGTTGACGCCAAGGTATCCCTTTCCGTCCGGAGAAAAGGTTTTGTCCACAAGATCATTAAGGTTCGAATAAGTATAGCTTTGTTCCTGGGGCTCCACCCATGCGTATTTTTCGTCACAGGCAGTGATACCCACGAGACTGGAGATGATAAAAAGAAAAGCGGCGATTCGTTTACTGAGCATAATTACCCTCCGCATTTGATTTGTTGTTTATTAAACCGAATTTGAAACGATACCTGAATACACGAAAAAGCTTGAGATATACGGCGTTTGATTGATAATGATTGACATATCAGTCATTTTGACGACAGGACGACGGTTTTGTCAATTAAAAACCGTCTGGACGTATTTAAAAATTGTATTGTGATCTTTGTTTATGGATTTTGCTCTGATACCTGGTCAGTATGTTATGACCAAAGACGTAGAATTGGAAAACACTATATAGGTTTGTCCGATAGTTATCGGTATTCCCGCAGATTTTTGTAGTGCAAGAGTTGGTTTCAAGGGAAATTACGCCCGATAGTTATCGGTAACCGATAACTATCGGGCGATAATTGGAGCTAATAGTTAATCCTGGTACGTGTCAACGAAACGGAACATGAAAGCAAAGGAGCCGTATCCTTCAATGCCATGCTCCGTGAGCCGGTTCCCTTTGAACTTGTTAAACGGGACAAAGGGATTGCCCGGGCCCGGAATGCCGGCTGCATAGAGCTCACGGTCCTGGGACCCGATGTTGTATCCGTACTTGACCCCCGTTTCCAGTCCCAGGGTCACGTAATCGCCCAGGTTCAGGTTTACGCCGAAGGAGAGGCCCCCGTCGACGCCGTAGATGCTGTACTTGGTGCGCTCCTTGAAAATGCCCACGGTGTAGTAGGGGAACGGAGGTATTCCTCCCGTGGCCGCCATGTAGGTGGCGCCGGGAAAATCTGTGCCGATAAACACCCGGTCGCTGCTTCCCCTGCGGTAGCTGAAGCCTATCTGTGGTCCGATCCAGAACTTGACATAGTCGTTCTTGACCGCGGCGAAGGCGAAGGTATGGCTCATGTAAAAGCCGTTGAAATCGGTCTTCGTGAATGAGTCCGCCCAGGACATGCCGCCGCCGACCTTGAGGCGGTAGCTGAATTCGCTGTCGCAGGCGGCGCAGGTGTCGAAGATAAGGCCCGCCCTGAAGCCGTAGCCGGTGACCTTGCCGCCGGTGCTCTCAAGGGACTTGCTCTTGACGCTCCGGTAGGTCTCGCCGCCGGCAGCATCGATATAGGCGCCGATTCCCATGGCAAAGACTGATGATGAGGCGCTGAGTATGACCGTCCCGGCCAGCAAGGACAAAAAATATTTTTTTGTCATAATAAATCCTCCATTCAGATCATGGTGTATATTTGATCATTGAGAAAGATATTGGTTCTCCTTTTTTATCATGAAACAAAAAATTATCGCAGGTTAACGGATAGTGAAGAATATAAGAAAAAATGAAGGATAAGTAAAGCAAAAAACAGCAGGCATGGCGGCCATGCCTGCTGGATGATGGATGCCTCTATTCTATTTGATTTCCTGCGCCTCTATTTTGATATTGCCCGTTGATGACGTCAGTTTGTAATTGTCATTTATCCTGAACATGAAGCCGATCTTTCCGTCAACGCCGAAGCCGTGGCCCCTTTCCGACACGCGGATATTATAGTTTCCCATGTAGCCGATTCCGAGGTCAAAAAAGATGGTCGCCACATCACCCATGTTTATATTGAGTCCCATGGCAAGGAGGGCGTCAATGCCGATCATGTCTATGGTGACTTTCACGTTCTGGGGATAGGGCATTACATAGGGAAACATGCTCATATTGATTGTATTGTATGAATCCCTGTAGCGAAGATAGTGCATTCCGATGCGGGGACCAAGCCAGAACCGCACGGTTTCGTTCCTTGCTATGCCGAATCCGAAAGTGTGCGACATACTGACCCGGTGCATGGCGCTGCTGGTGCTGTCGGTGTCCGGATCTTTAAGCCGGTATTGCTCATACCCCGCGGTAAAACGGTATCCGAAAAGTTCGTTCCTGGCCACATTGGAATCCACCACCAGGCCGCCGCCGTAAAAATAGTCAGTCGAGTTCGCCGATGCTCCCTTATAATTCCATGTTGAAAAGTTTACCCCACCGGTGCCGTACACGCCTATTCCTGCGGCCTGTGCCGATTGGGTAATAATTATAACAGTTGCGCACATGACGATGAACATTAAAACCTTTTTCATTCTCAAATCCTCCAAAAATAGTACCAAAGTTGATATAACAGTGCAGATGCGGGTCTTATCAATATATTTTTCCCGGTAAATGCCCCTGTATATACAGGTAGTGTCATTTGATAGGAAAAATAAACAAAAATATTTGCGAATTGTTTCTCCCGGATATTCCTTGACCGGTCTCGCCAGTTGTTGGCTCCTCCGAAGAATCCGTTGAAGTATTGGAATGAGGCACGTTAAAGCAGGCGTGCGGCAATGTCTGCTTTTTGCGTGCCTTTTGATATAATTCGCACTTAGGCGGATGAGTGGAGTCCAATGTCTTTTATTTGATATCCTTGACCTGCATCCTGACGTCACCCGTTGATGCCGTCATGTTGTAAGTGTCATTGATGCGGAACATGAAGCCGATGGTGGCGAACCCTTCATATCCCGTCACGGCAAAAACTCCCGAATTGTCTCCCAGCATGACGCCGTAATTCATGCCGAATTCAAAGGTCATTGTCGCGAGCTCGCCGAAGTTGAAGTTGAACCCGAGGAGCACCAGGCCAAGGTCAAACCGGACCATGTCAATGCGCGTCGTTGTGGAGCCGGACGAGGACATGGACATGAGAAAACCAAGAGGCGACAGCATCATGAGGGGATTTATCGTGGAGCCGGTTTTAACTTCTCCGCCGACATAGTGGATCCCTATGCGGGGACCGAAAAAGAAGCGGGCCTCGTCGCCCCGGAGATTTACCGGGGAGAGCCCCAGCGTGTGCACCATGCCGACCTTGTCGAACTTCACGCCGCCGCTGAACATCCTGCCGCCGCCGAATTTGAAACGATAGTTGAATATCTTGTTTTTTGCCGCGGCCGTATCCAGGATGAAGCCGCCCGTGGGAATAAGGTCGGTACCCATGCCGTATCCGCTCCCCGAGGTGCTCCCGACGCCCATGTCGACATATCCCCCGATGCCGACGGCCATGGCCGATGACGTGATGAGCAGGGATGCGGTTAAAGCTGATAATAATAGAACGGTCTTTTTCATGAAATCCTCCATGTGTTGTTTGATATGTTTGATCACCGCTTAAACCGGAATAAACAGTGAATCCGGTGTTTTTTGCGACGCAGGCGCACAAATCCTCCTCTTCACCGGTGGATTCGTGAATCTATTTTTTCTCGGCCCGCGTTATCTTTATAGTGTCAGAAGTTGATTGTTTATGACAAAAAAATCTCTCTGGCGCCTGAAATCAATAAAAAAATTATGTCCCCTGGCAAAAAATGCTTAAAGTATTCCAGAATAAGCCGATCAGAATACCAGGGACAAATTCTGCATCAATAAGGATTGAGACATGTTCGAGAACAGTAAAATGATGACGACCAATTATCTCCTGGAGAAGGGCCTCGATATAGAATCCCTCAGGAGAAAGGTCATTGCCAATAACATGGCCAATGTTGACGTTCCGCATTTCAAAAGGAGCGAAGTCAATTTCGAGAGCGAGTTGAAGCGGGCCATCATGGACAGGGAGGAGAAAGAGAACAAGCTGCCGGCGCTGATGACTGACAGCCGGCACATACCCTTCTTCGTGGCCAGGGATATCAAGACCGTCCATCCCCGCATAAACCTGGATTACAACTCCACGTCCCGGAATGACGGGAACAACGTTGACCCGGAAAAAGAGATGGTGGACGCGGCGAAGAACCTGATGCGGTACAATGCCTTCACTACCACGCTCAACCATAATTTCAGGATGCTCAAGTCGGTCATGAGACCGGCATAAGGAGATAAACCATGGGAATGTTCGACAGTTTTAACATATCGTCCACGGGCCTCACGGCGCAGCGGCTCCGGATGGACCTGATAAGCAACAACATCGCCAACGCGAACACGACGAGGACCCCCGAGGGCGGTCCATACCGCCGTAAGCGGGCGATCTTCGCGCCGGTCAACATCAGGCCGAACTACAAGTCCCCCCTGGTGCCGGAACGGATCGAGCACGGCATCGGCAAGGGCGTGCGCGTGGTAAGACTGGAGGAGGACAAGGCCCCCTTCAGACTGGTCTATGACCCGACGCATCCGGACGCCATCAAGACCGGTCCCAAGACGGGGTATGTCGAAATGCCGAACATCAATATCGTCACGGAAATGACCGACCTGATCTCCGCGTCGAGGTCCTACGAGGCCAACGTGCAGATGATCAACAATGAAAAGGCGATGTTCAACAAGGCCCTGGAAATCGGGCGGGGCGGAGTATAAGGAGGTAGGATATGTACCGGGAACTGGCAGCCAACACTGAGATACACGTATCGCATAACATATCGAAACGCTTCCAGCTGAAGCGGGCGGAGCGGATATGGAACCATGTCAACGACCTGAATTTCAACTCGAAGATCGAGCTGCGGTATGACACAGTAAAAGGAGTGCAGTGATGAATACCATAAACGGCGGCCCCATCGGCCACATCGTAAACATGAAGACCACGAACCCTCTTCACTATGACAACCGGGAAAAGCGTGAGCCGGCCCTGGACGACGTTTCCACGTCCTTTGCCGATTCCCTCATGAAGGCCCTGGGGAAGGTCAATGACCTCCAGGTGGATTCGGAGGACATGACCGAGAAAATGATCCATTCGCCGGAATCTGTCGACATCCATACGGTGATGATCGCGACGCAGAAGGCGGAAGTGGCCCTTTCCTTTGCCAAGGCCGTCCGCGATGAGGCGATCAGGGCATACCGCGAGTTGATTAACCTGAGGTAATGAGTTTGTCCTTGCTGCCTCAGGATAAGCCCCCCAACCCGCGTTCTCAGGATGAGGTTGATGCCAACGCAGGCACAGGATGTGCCGAATGCGTTGGCCCCGGAGGGGGCTTAGACACGAGTTTCCGAGTCCCCCCCTTTGAGGGGGATTCAGGGGAGATTGTGCAGGGTGGCAGCCAATTAATTTTTATGTATATTTTTATTGTTATTTTTAGAAAAATTAATTGACATTTTTTTTTGTCCTGATAAGGTGTATTATGTCTCATTGTGTTTTGACATTTCGCGGATATCCGTAACGATTGCCGTTCCCCCCATGGCGATCAGAGGAGGAACATAAGATGGAATTCCTGAAAAAATTATTGGGTCAGATGAAGGAAGTTTTCGGCAAGCTGGACCGGACCAAGAAGATAATCATAGGCGTGGTCACCGGCGTTGTCGTGGTCGCCTTCATCGTGCTCTTCTCCGTATCAAGCGGCCAGCCGAACGTGGTCCTGTTTTCCGATCTTTCGGCCGATGACTTCGGCCAGGTGACGAAAAAGCTGGACGAGATGGGCTACCATTATCAGACATCGGCGCAGACCAACATCATGGTGAGGCCCACCGACCGCGATGTCATACTCACCAAGCTGGCCCAGGAGAAGATGATCCCCAAGGGCATCCCGGGCTGGAAGCTCTTCGACATGACCAAGTGGACCGAAACCGAGCGCGAGCTTGACGTGAAGTTCATGCGGGCTGTCCGTGACGAGATCAAGCGCCACATCGAGTCCCTGGCGAGCATCGACAAGGCCGATGTTGACATTGCCATTACCGAGGACAGCATATACTCGGAGACCGAGGCGCCGTATACGGCCGCCGTGACAGTGCACCTCAAGCCGGGCTATGAAAAGCTCTCCAAGAAGGAGATCAAGGGCATCATGTACCTGGTCTCCCGCGGGGTGGGGCCGCGTCTCAAGCCGGAGAATATCACGGTGACTGATGAAACCGGCGCCATCATATCGGATTTCGACGACGAGCTTGACAAGGCCAAGACCGAATACACCATCCTTGAATACCGGCACAAGCTGGAGGAGCGCGCCAGGGTCAGGATGCTCAAGGACATCCGCGCCGGTCTGGAACGGATATATTCCCCCGACCGGATACAGATACTCCGTCTAAACATGGAATTCAACTGGGACAAGATATCGGAAGAGCAGGAAGAGTACACCCCCATCGAGCTGGAAAAGCAGGACCCCTCCAAGCCGTATAATACCAGGAAAATAAAGGATTCCCTGGTCATCTCTGAAAAGTCAACCCGGGAGAAATTCCAGGGCCATGGCTGGAATCCCGAGGGGCCGGCCGGCACCGAGGGCAATACCCCTCCGGGTTACAAGGCCAGCGATGACCAGTTTGCCAAGTACAGCAAGAAAGAAGACATCCGCAACCACGCGGTCAACAAGACAAACCGGAAGATCGAACGCGATCCCTATGACATATCGAAGGTTTCCGTGGCCATTGCCATTGACGGCCAGCAGAATCTGCCGAAGCTCCCCAGCGGCGATTACGACCTTGACCCGCAGAAGGAGCCGGTCCAGACGCCCCTCACGCAGGAGGAGCTGAAAAAGGCGGAGAATATCGTCAAGAAGTCGATCAACTTCAACGAGGGCAGGGGTGACCAGGTTGCCGTGGAGAACATCATGTTCGACCGGAGCAAGTACTGGGAATCTCTCCGGGCCGAGTTCAGGAAGAAGGAGCAGATCAAGAAGATACTCCTTGCGGCCCTTATCGGGGTCATCGTCCTCTTTGTCGGCTTTATACTGTTCCGGGCCATTTCCAAGGAACTGGAGCGCCGTCGCCGAGCCAAGGAAGAGGCCCTTGCCCTGGAGCAGCAGCGCATGAGGGAGGCAGCCCTCCGTGCCGCTGAGGAGGAGGGTATCGACGTGGAGCTCTCCCTGGAGGAGCGGGCCCGCCTGGAGCTGCAGGAAAACGCCATCAATCTGGCCCGGGAGAGGCCGGACGACGTGGCACAGCTCCTGCGCACGTGGCTGGCGGAGGAATAAATAATTATATGCCGTCACGGCCCGGGGCTCCGCCCCGGGCCGTGACGGCATATATGATCCCAGCCAATTTCTATTTGACTTTGATATATTAATAATGTTATTTATATGTACAGGCCGATAATTAATATGGTAACAATCCGCCATATTAGGGCGGGCCTCGGCAATGCCATGACCCGCCCGGGCAACAGGATGGAATAACCAATGCTCCAAGCGAAAAAGTCACAATTGACCGGGCGCCAGAAGGCGGCTATTTTCCTCGTTTCCCTCGGCTCCGAGGTGTCATCGGAGATATTCAAGCACCTCCGGGAAGACGAGATCGAGCAGCTGACCTTCGAAATAGCCCGCCTGGACCGCATCGAGCCTGAAGACCGGGACAAGGTCCTCCAGGAGTTCCAGGAGATGATGATGGCCCAGGAATTCATCCAGAACGGCGGCATCGATTATGCCCGGGACGTCCTGGAGCGGGCCCTGGGCACCCAGAAGGCCATCGACATAGTCAACCGTCTGACCTCGTCGCTGCAGGTGAGGCCCTTTGACTTCATACGGCGCACCGACCCGAGCCACCTCCTGAACTTCATACAGGGCGAGCACCCGCAGACCATCGCCCTCATACTCGCGTACCTTGACTCGCAAAAGGCGGCCCTGATCCTTTCGGGCCTGCCGCACCAGATACAGGCCGACGTCGCCAAGCGGATCGCCCAGATGGACCGTACCTCGCCGGACGTCCTCCGCGAGGTCGAGCGCGTTCTGGAGCGGAAGCTCTCCACCCTGGCCAGCGAGGATTTCACGTCCGCCGGCGGCATCGACGCCATCGTCGAGGTCCTGAACAACGTCGACCGCGGAACGGAAAAGATCATCATCGAGGCCCTGGAGGAGGAGGACCCGGAGCTGGCGGAGGAGATCAAGAAGCGGATGTTCG
>DAONAJ010000014.1:0-71189 GCA_035400945.1 Spirochaetota bacterium | reverse complement strand
GGGGGTGCCCCATCCGGGCACCGGCGAGTCGGTGGTGGCCTACGTCGTGCCCGCCGACAAGGCGATGTTTGAGGAGGAAGGCGTCATCCGCCACTGCCAGACACGACTGGCCCGATACAAGTGCCCCAAGAAGATTTGGTTCACCGATGAGGTGCCTCAGGACCTTGGAGGCAAGGTGTTACGGCGAATGTTGCCCGCCCGCCCGTCGGCGCAAAAGACCTCGTGGGACGCCTCAGGAAGAACCCCCTCATGCGGATGCTGCGCGTGGACAAGATCACCTACTACATCCTCCAGGAGACGCTACTGCGCCATGTCAACGGGGAGGATGATTCCATCGCGCTCTGGCGTATCATGCACCAGGATAAAAAGGATATCAGCGGCCGGATAAACCGCTTCCTCAGGCTTATTGCGAATCCCGAAGGCAAAAAGATGCTGAAAAAGACCGCGACGATGAGCACCATCGGCGGCGGTGCCGTGCCCGGCTCCCGGATGGAAAGCCTGGGGCTATGGGTCGATATCCCGGGCATGAGCGCCGATGATATCTATGCCGCCCTGGCAGAAGCGGACGTACCCCTCATCGGCATTATCATGGAGGGGCGCTTTACCATCGATTTCAGCGCCATCCTGGACAGTGACGTGGCCGCTGCCGCAAAGGCTGTCAACGGGCTTATCGCGCTCCATGGAGGAAGCCGGTAATGTTCGTTGTCGGCACCTCCGGGCATATCGACCACGGAAAGACCTCTCTCATCCTCGCCCTGACCGGGGAGGACTGCGACCGGCTCCCCGAGGAAAAGGCTCGGGAGATGACCATCGACATCGGATTTGCCGCGACCGAGCTCCCGGGTTTCGGGACTGTGAGCTTTATCGATGTGCCCGGCCACGAGCGTTTCATCCGCAACATGGTGGCGGGGGCCTGGGGCATAGACCTGGGTCTCCTTGTCGTGGCCGTTGATGACGGGTGGATGCCCCAGACCGAAGACCACTTTCGCGTGATCCAGCTCCTCGGCATTGAGAGGATCATCGTTGTCCTGAACAAGATCGACCTTGCGGAAAGCGGCATGGCTGACCTGGTCGAGGAGGACGTGCGGGGCAGGATCGCCGAAACGCCCTACCAGGAAGCCGACATAGCCAGGGTCTCTTCGAAAAACGGCACCGGCATCGACAACCTTAAAAAAATCATCGCTGATAACCTGAAAAAGCTGTCCCGGGCCCGCAACGCCGACAAGCCTTTCATGTACGTGGACCGGGTCTTTGCGTCAAAGGGACACGGGACCGTCGTTACCGGAACCCTGAGAAACGGCATGCTCCATGTTGACGACCTGGTATTCATCCAGCCCGGCGCCATGGAGGCGCGCGTCAAGCGCATCGAGAGCCACCACAGCAACCTTGCCGAGGGGAGCCCGTCGCAGCGGACGGCGCTGAACCTGACCGGGGTCCCGGTGGAATCGCTGAGGCGCGGCCAGATACTCTACCGCAGCGGCTTTTTCACCGAGTCGGACGAAATAATAGCCCGGGTCCAGCTCCTGGACCGGAAGCGCGAATTAAAGAACAATACCGGCATTGAGGTCCTTATCGGCACGGCGGCGGTCAGGGCGAAGATAATACTGCTCGAAGGTGAGGCGACGACGTCAACGCAGTTCCCGGCGCGGATCAAGTTTGCCGAACCGTGGTTTTCCTATCCGGGCCAGCCCCTCATCCTCACCAGCCCCGGCGGGTTCCGCATCATCGGCGGGGGCAGGGTGCTCTTTCCGGGTTACAGGCCGGGCCAGCACCGGGACCGGGTGCGGGAAAACCTGGGCCTTTTCGGATCATACACCCTTGACGAATATATCCTCTTCATGGTTACGGTCCGCGGCTGGATGAAACAGGAGGAGCTCCATTCCCTCTTCCCGGAAGGCTGCGATGACATCACCAGGGCCTGCGGGAATCTCCTTGACCGGGGCGTGATACAAAAGCTGGGCGATGTTATCATGAACGCCGCTGCCCTGGACGCGGTACGCGGGAGGATCATCGATGCCGTGAACAAGCACGTGGGACTCAACCTGAAAGAGGTTTCCGACATGGCCGCCGCTGACCAGGATATCTGCAGGCTCATCGTGGCTGCCCTGGTCTCCGGGGGCCAGGTGGCAGAAAAAGAGGGGCGCTTTTTTCCCGGCACCGGCGTTGTCCTTTCGAAGGGGAAGGTGAAACTGCTGGAATCTGTCCTTGCGAAAGGCGGCGAGGGCCTGGAGCTTGACCGGCTCAATGACGAATCCATGAAACGGGACGCCCGGGAGCTCATCAAGCTGGGTTCGCTGGTGAGCCTCGACGGTAATATCCTCTACCACCGTGACGTGTATGAAAAAATGAAAGCCATCATCATGTCTCAGTTTGACACGAAAGGCAAACTCACCGTGCCGGAAGCGAAGGATGCGGTGGGTCTATCGAGAAAGTATATCCTCCCCCTGCTTAACAGGATCGAGCGGGATGGCCTGATTAAACGGCTTGGCGATTTCCGCATTAAGGCTTGATTTTGCGATCTTTCAATAAATTCTATATAAAAGCGATTTTGTATAAAAATCCGTAATTTTCTTATGAAGAAATCAGGGAATTTCCCTACAAAAACCCGCCCAGGTAGAATATTTTTTTATTTCCAAATAATTAATTTGAACCCAACCATTGTTTTTTATATGTTTGTATGGATATCCCTCGGTTAGCGCAGATCCTCGCTGTTCCCGTTACGTAACCCGGTATCCGACAAAAAATATCCCTTCAAGACGAAGGGCGGCAGGTATGAGAAAAAAACTGATACTTTCATCGTTGCGTATTGTCCTGGGCGTCCTTGTGATAGTCACCATGAGTGTCATGGCCCAATCATGCTTCAGTGATGATTTTGATCAGACCATGAAATTCGAAACCTTGCCGATCATCCCGGCCATTCCTGAAGACGGCAGCCCGGTCCCGGGCAACGGCGGCATAATCACCGCAGGTTCCATAACTGAAACTGGCGTCGAACTTTCCTGGATGCCCGGGGAAGATGAATTGACGCCGCAGGACGATCTTGAATACAGGGTCTATCTGTCATTGAGCAATAATATATCCACGCCGGTCCTGGCTGAAGCTAACGGCACCGTTGTGGCCGACTGGACAAGGGACATCGTTTCAGCCGATGCGGAAGGATTGATGCCCGGGACCACCTATTATTTCATTGTTGTGGTCCGCGACGGCGACGGAAACATGGCCGCGTACCAGACCGTATCAGCAACTACCCTGACCGCGTCAGATGAATTTCCGGTCCCCGGCAACGGCGGCATCATAACCAATGGCGTCATATCGACAACAAGTGTCCAGCTCAACTGGACCAGGGCTGAAGACGCCCAGACGCCGCAGTCAGAACTAATGTACTGCGTCTATCGTTCCTCAAGCAACAATATATCCACTCCCGAATTGGCTCTGGCCAATGGTACTGTTGTAACGGACTGGACGCAGGACATCGTAACCGCTGTATCCAACGGGCTGACGCCGGGGACAAGTTACTACTTCAACGTGGTGGTGCGCGACAGCGACAGCAACACCTCAGCGTATGTGACTGTTTCGGTCACCACCCAGAGCGATGCTGTATACATGTTTGCTACTGATACCCATACCGGTAATCTAACGACAACGACAACGGCTTCGGCACGAGCGGATATAGACGACTATTGCGTGGATGCCAAGAGTGCATTATATCCAACACTCCCCTGTCTTAATGTAAGGGCCTTCATCAGTATAACAACTTCTGACTGCATTGCTGCCATGCCGGGCAATTTTGGTGTACCAACAGGTAAAAGGATTGTGGGCCCCACAGGCACTGAAATAGCAACCAGCTGGACTGATCTTTTAGACGGCAGCATTTTAGAAAATCTTAAGAATGCAGACATTGCACAGAATAAATGGTGGTCCGGTTCCGATTATACGGGGAAATACCTTGTCACGGATGCCTGTGTTGCTTGCAACACCTGCACGGGATGGACCGTGGGCACTAACGCATCTCAGGGAGAAACTGGCACCACTAATAAAACAGATTCCACATGGATTGACGATGGACCTGATAACTGCAATAATTCGCGACATGTCCTTTGTGTATGCTGGTAATATGTCAGGCATTATTTTATCTATGATAGAATAATTTTTTCATTATAGAATTCTGTATCAGCAGGATTTTTTAATTTTAACGAGTTCCCTTCTGTGTCAACTGCAACCGGCAGGATGATAAAATTGTATTGACGCTTTGATTCATCGTGATAGCATACAGGGCGTATGAAGAGATACATTCTGTCAATAATGCTGTTATCTGTCATGGGCGGGATTGTCGCTTCAATGCTGCTCTACCAGCATTACTTTCCCCATTCCGGCTTTGCCACTGCAGCGTGCGGAAGCGGCGTTGATAATTCCTGCGCCCAGCTGAGCCGGTCCGGGTATGCGGTTCTGTTCGGCCTCCCCGTGGCCGGTTACGGACTGATCGGATACCTGCTTCTCGTTATTACCGCAACACTGGCGATAACCGCCGGGGATTCCTGGCATATCCCAAGTTTTGCCATGGAGCTGCCGGTGGCGGTCGCCTTTGTCATTATTGATGTTGTCCTCGGTTCAATCCTCATTTTCCTGAAGCTTTCATGCCGGCTCTGCATTGCAACCTATGTCATCAATATCCTCATATGCATAACCCTGTTCCTCTGGTATGTATCTGTCAATGAAGAAGGCGTCGGCCTGCGCTCTATGTATCGTGATCTTGTTTCATTGGTCAGGGATCCCCATAACCGTCCCGTTGAAGCGGCCCTGTCCTTTGCGGTGCTGTTCATGGTGCTCTCCGTGTTTTTCCTTTCAGCATTCATGGAGGCCAGGGGGGCGGCGGCGGAACCGTCCGCGGCGGAACTGATAAAATTCGAAGAGCATTTTTATTCCCTCGCGCAGGAAGACGTCTCCCTCCCTGAAAGCGCCATGTCTATCGGTCCGGCGTCGGCCCCGATCAGAATTGTCGCGTTTACGGACTTTTTCTGTTCCGCCTGCATGAAGTTTTACGAAACGGGGCGCTACCTCATGTCGCGCTTCCCCGGTAAGATCCGCATCGATTATTACAGTTTTCCCCTTGACACGGTGTGCAACAGCCATATACCGAAGACTGCATATTCCAATTCATGCGTGGCGGCCCAGGCATTCAGCGCCGCGGCCCGCCGGGGAATATTCAGTGAATTCATGGACTATCATTACAGGCATTACCGGGCCAATATCTCCCGGATCCGCTCCGGTGACGTCATGGCCGGCTTCAAGGACTATTTTAAAGAGCGCCCGGGCCGGAATGAATTCGCGATTTTTTTGAAGGAAGCAATGTCGGAGACCTCGCGTTCCTCGGTCCATGACAATGTTGAGCTGGGGAGTGCCATGAAGGTCCGCGCGGTTCCGACGGTTTTTATAAATGGCAGGCGTCTGGAAGGAACGCCTGAAGCAAAGCTCCTCGAACAGGTGCTGGCGCGGGAATTAAATCAAAACTGATTTGAGTGGATTTTTTATTAAATGCATGAGTAACGCACGAATACATGTCATCCTGACCTTCGCGCTTATGGCCATTGTTGTTCTTTGGGCGGACCCCGTCCGCGGCGAAGACCGGCAGAAATCCCGGGGCGACATCATCATCGGCGCGAAGGCCGGCTATTCATTGATCGAGGGATATTATAAGAACCGGTTCAGGGGCTCCTATACCGCGGGCGGCACCTTCTCATACGGCAACCGGGGGATCGTGCCGTATCTGATGGGAGAGATGGACCTGTTTTACTCACGCTATCCCATGAAGGAGAGCGACAGGTCATATCTCGAGACGGTCTCGCTGGCTGCCGGTCCGCTGTTCTATTACCCGATAGTGCCCCACTTCCAGGCTTATCTCGGGGCATCGGCCATGGGATCCTATGTGCACCTCTTCGCGAGCAGGTCGCACAAGAATGTCAAATCCCTGAAGCCGGGCCTTCTGGCGAAGGCGGGATTCTTTTTCCCGATTAAGTCCGGTTTCATGATACGGGCCGGGGCCGAGTATTCCCTGCAGTATCTTTCGGGAAAGCCTCTTCACGGCGTCAATTTTATCGGCGGTATTTCATATAACTTCAATCCCGAGGAAGAGGTTACCGGCGTTGTTCCGGCGGGCGATACCGCCGCGCGAATAGACTGGTACCTTACCCTAGCCGGGAATGCCCTGCGGAAGGGCAAAACCGATGAAGCAAAGGACAACTACGCGAAAGCCCTCGCCCTGGACAGCACAAACAGGGAAGCCCGGGACCAGCTGGCAGGCATCAAGAAGGCCGAAGGCGATTATGAAACAGGGATGAAACTGGCAAAGGACAAGCGCTATTACGAGGCCCTGCCGGTCCTGGACAGCGCCGGCAAGTACCTTCCTGCCGCGCGGGAGGAGCAGGAAAAAATCCGCAAACATCTTTCCGCGGATACCGCCCTCCTTGAAAAGCAGGGCATCGAACTGTATGAAAAGGGCGATTACCGGGGATGCATCAATGTCATGAACCGTCTCCTGCTTATCGATCCGAAGAACAGGGTGGGGCTGATATACCTCCCCCGGGCTGTCAAGCGGCAGGGCGCCCTGGAGCGGTTGAGATGATACCGGGCATGGCTCCGCATTATATCCTGCACCATGACTATCGAGGACAAGAGTGATTCTCGGTTTTGATATAGGAAACACCAGCACAACAGCAGCATTGTACCCGGAGGAACAGATATTCCCGGAGTACACCTTCCGTTTTCCGACGGTGAAGAATACCGCTCCCGATGAGTTGTACCGCCATGTGCAGGACGGGATGTTCCGCTGCGGCATTGGCACGGACACGTACTTTATAAAGGGACTCGCCTTTTCAAGCGTGGTGCCGGAGATAAATCATGCCTATCATGCCATGGGGAGGAAAAACCTCGGCCTGTCCGCCCACGAAATATCCTGCGCGAGCAGGCTTAATTTCACCATACGGTATGACGATCCGCGGCAGCTCGGCGTGGACCGTATTGTGAATGCCGCGGCCGTGTTTAATGAATACGGGGGCGGGGCCATCGTCGTTGACATCGGAACGGCCGTTACCTTCTGCGTGCTCCTGGAGGAAAAGGTATTTGACGGGGGCATCATCGCGCCGGGAATAGACACGGCAATTAAGTCCCTTTCGTTGCGCGCTTCGCAGCTCCCGGAGGTGCCCTTTGAGAAGCCTGCCCGGGTGGTGGCCAAGAACACGAGCGACGCCCTCAAGTCGGGTTTTTTCCACGGATGGGTATCCCTTGCCGAAGGAATCATCGCAAAAATAGAGAAGGAATACGGGCGGGGGTTTTCAGTAATCCTGACCGGCGGTTTTGCCGGGAAAGTAGCGGAACATCTTGATCATGCCAATATCGTCGATCTTCTCCTTCCCATGAAGGGGATCAAGATTGTCTATGATCTAAATAAGTGATTATACCCGGTTCACTCCCCGGAATTCACTATCTCGGTCACTTCAAGTTCCCTCAATGACAGGAAACCTTTGCCTTCTTTCACAATAGTTCCTTTTACCGTGACCCGCCTGCCCTGAAAATGTTCCCTGAGTTTCTTCTCAAGGGGGCCGGTTATCTTCATGTCGCCGTTATCAGTCACCAGGGCCAGATAAGTGAAGGGCTCATTGCCTTTGACCGCGATCTTGCCCGTATACGTGCTGCTGCATCCCATCATGATGGTAATTCCCAGCACACAAACCAGCAAGGTAGATACAACTTTTATTGGTTTCATCTGGCCCCCGATATGTACTGGTATAGTATCCTGCCAGAAGCAGGTGGTTTTCTCAATTCAAGTTATATGGTTTATGGTATAAGTGATTGTTACCGCAGATGAAGTATATCAGGATGCGATTCGAAAGCCATAAAAAAATTAAGCAATTTAGAAAAATTAACCCTATGCCGGGTTTAAATTTTATTTATGAGTTGACTTT
Organism: Spirochaetota bacterium; assembly: GCA_035400945.1. Classification (GTDB taxonomy): domain Bacteria; phylum Spirochaetota; class UBA4802; order UBA4802; family UBA5550; genus RBG-16-49-21. The sequence goes on along the minus strand of DAONAJ010000014.1, from coordinate 63,231 downwards.
TATACTGATTGATTGTTCACTCATTACGCTGGTATTAAACAGTGCCAGAGGTGGAAGGTCATGACAAAATTCCATAAAGAATCATTTGAAAAAATATCCGAGGATAAGCGCCAGAGGATCCTCAATGTCGCCATAAACGAGTTTGCCGGCAAGGGCTTCGTGGCCGCCAACATCAATGACATAGCAAAAAAAGCGGGCATCAGCATCGGGTCACTCTACAATTACTTTGCCTCCAAGGACGACCTCTATATGGCCATTGCCGACGAGGGGTTCCGGATCCTCGAGAAGCTCATCTCCTCCATCGACCTTTCGACCGGCACCGTGTTTGACAAGATTGAAAAACTGGTCCGGGCGACCCAGGAGTATTCGCGGAAATATCCTGAACTGACCCAGATATACCATGATCTCACGTCCCAGAGCCTATCCCACATGTCGGCGCGGCTGTCGAAAAAAATGGAGGAAATCACGGCCCGGTACTACCGCCACATTATCGCCGATGCGAAGAAAAAGGGGCTCGTTGGAGATGATGTCAATGAGTGGATCGCGTCCTTCTGCCTTGACAATCTCCTCCTGGTCCTGCAGTACTCGTACACATCAAAATATTTTATGGAACGGATGAAGATTTTCGCAGGTCACGATGCCCTTGACAATGACGAGAGAATCGTCAAGGGAGTCATGAGGTTTATTCGCGGCGCACTGGCGCCAATGAAGTAAGATAATTATTCTATCCCGATGGAGGAATGTATGAGGAACAACCGTTTTCTATGTCTTATCGTTGCCCTGATGATCATGGCCTCTTCGGCCGGTCAGGCCTTTGCCCAGAAGAAACCCCAGCCGGCGCCGGCGGCCCTTTCCGACGCGCAGGTAACGGAGCGGCTCAATTATATCGAGAACGCATTGTACAGCGCCCAGCCCCATGCTCAGGCATGGTGGTACAGCTGGATGGCCATCTATGCCTCTGCAACCATCGTCCAGGGGACGCTGGCGGGCCACCACTGGAACGACTGGCGCCATGACCACCACCCGCTCTATACCAGGAAAATCAGGAACCGGGCCTTTGCCGAGGACATGCTCATCGGGGGGTGCACAACGGCTCTCGGCGTCGGCGGGCTCCTCATAACGCCGTTCAAGTCTGCCTATCTGCCTGACAGGCTACGGTCCATGCCGGCGAATACGGCGGCTGAGCGGCAGGCCAAACTCCTGCAGGCGGAAGACATTCTTCGGCAGTGCGCGGAAGTGGAAGCGGACGGATGGGGGTGGATGCCCCATGTCCTGAACCTCGTCGTTAATATCGGCGCCGGCCTCACGACCGTGCTGGCCTTCAACCGCCCCTGGACAGACGGGCTGATCACCTTCGGCGAGAGCGAGGCGGTATCGCTGCTCAATATCTTCACGCAGCCCAGGAAGAATCTAAAAGCCCTGAAAAGCTATGAAGCAAAATATAAAGGCGGTGAGAAAACCGGCTACGGCGACGGGTATGACAATGAGATATTTTTTACCCTCGTCCCCGGCGGAATGGGGATAGGCATGAAATTCTGAAGCTCTCAGGTCTTGCGTCAGCGGCAAAACAAAAAGAGCATCCGCCGGGATGCTCTTTTTGTTAATTGAATTTTGACGGGTTATTTGACCCTGTACCATCTCTGTGTTCTATAGAAGAAGGCCAGGTAACCCCGGACTACCAGGGTGTCTCCCTTGATCCAGATTTTACAGGTATAAAATTTTCCGTTGTCCGGGTCCATGATCTGGCCGCCGGCATATTCCTCGCCGAAATCCTTGTCAACCTTGCCGGTTTTCTTCATGTTGGAGAAGATATTCATGCCGACAACGGGTTTATTGTACAGCGCTCCCTTGCACTTGTCGCAAAGGGTATCCTGGGGCTTGAGCAGCAGCTTGACGACTTTTGCGTTGTATACGCCATTTGCTTCGTAGATCTGCAGATGGGATTTGGCCTTTCCCTTGTCAGGACCTTCATCAGCTATGGTTTTCCATATCCCCGCGAGATTTTCTGCTGCCGTTACCTTGACGCCGGTAAACACCACGGTGACCAGTAAAACCATGAGCATAGTTAGAAATTTTTTCATAGATGATCCTCCCGTTTGATTTTTGCTGATTAGACCTGAATTGTAGCGCTATGGTTCCATAATTCCCGTCACCTGCGGCACGGAAAGAGGACATTGCCCACCAGGTCATGAAACAATTATGGACGATACACTAGCAAAAACTGACAGGTTGTCAAGTTTATTTGACTCTGGTCCAAATTTCTGATCTTCCAAATAACGGCACGCCGACGTAGCCCCTGACATTCAGCTTGTCGTCGCTCTTGAGATACATTTTGCATTTGTAGGTGTCTCCCGAATCAGGATCGTAGATCTGGCCGCCGACCCATTCGCCTTTTTCAAAATGGAACCCCCAGAGCATGTCCATGCCGAGGATCTTGTTTTTCCGCTTGGCCGGATCGGGGTTCTTGGTGTCGAGGTCCTCCGGCGTTTTGAGCCATGATACCTTGCCGCAGAATTTTTCTCCGCACTTGTAAATGGTAACCTTGGCGTCTCCCTTCGGCACCAGCCAGGTTCCGATGACTGAATCAGCGGTAAACGCGGCCAGCAGGGTGACTGTCAGCATGATGCAAAATGCAACCATGGTAAGCGCGATCATCGTTTTTTTCATAAAATTCTCCTGAATGAGTGATGGCTCACTTTGGTTAAAAAATATCTTTTTGTCAACAAATAAAAAAGGCCGTCCCGGGGGATGGCCTTTTGTCGTAATAAACAGTATCGCTACACTTTTTCAACAATCATGGCAAATCCCATGCCGCCGCCGATACACATGGTGATGAGACAGTTAGCGATGTTATTGCGCTTCATGTGATGCATGGCCGTTACCATCATCCTGGCGCCGGTGCAGCCGATCGGGTGGCCCAGGGAAATGCCGCTTCCCAGCTGGTTCGGCTTTTCGTTGTCCAGTCCGAGTTCGCGGAAGCAGCCGATGGCCTGGGCCGCGAAGGCTTCGTTCAGCTCGATCATTTCCAGATCCTTGATGGACATCTTGGTCAGTTTCAGCACCTTCCTGACGGCCGGAACCGGGCCGAGGCCCATGTACGCCGGGTCAACGCCGCCGCCCGCGAAGGCCTTTATCTTGAGCACCGGCTTCAGGCCCAGTTCCTTGGCCTTGTCGGCGCTCATCATGAGGACAGCGGCCGCCGCGTCGTTAATGCCCGATGCGTTGCCGGCTGTGACGGTGCCGTCCTTCACGAAGGCCGGCTTCATTTCCATCATCTTTTCCAGGGTTGTGTCCATCGGCCGCTCGTCCTCGGCGAATATATCGTCGCCCTTGCGTCCCTTCTGGACCACCGGCACGATTTCTTCTTTAAAAAGCCCTTCTTTCATTGCTTTCCGCGCCCGGGTGTGGGACAGAACGCCCAGCTCGTCCTGCTCCTTGCGGCTGATGCCGTAGAGCTTGACGATGTTTTCAGCGGTGAGGCCCATGTGGTATCCGTAGAATATTTCATACAGGCCGTCGAAGACCATCAGGTCGTGAACTTCCCCGACGCCGGAAATGGCCATCCGGTATCCCCAGCGGGCGTCCTTCAGCGCCATGGGAGCCAGGGTCATGTTTTCCTGGCCGCCGGCGATGACGACATCCGCCTGGCCGGACATGATGGCCTGGGCGCCTTCTGCTATCGCCTTGAGGCCTGATCCGCAGATCTTGTTGATGGTGAAGCCGGGTGTCTCCTTGGGGATGCCGGCCTTGATCATGGCCTGGCGGCCCGTGTTCTGGCCCTGGGCGGCCTGAAGGACGTTGCCCATGATGACCTCGTCCACGGTAATCGGGGCAAGGGAGTTGTCCCAGGTATAGGCTTTCTTCTCGATGTCGATCATGCCCTGATCCTTAAGCTTGTCGGGCGCCGCTTCCTTCATTGCGTCGCTGACCACGGGACGGAGGCCCGCTTTTTTCAATACGTCTTTTATTACCAGTGCGCCGAGATCCACTACGGGGACAGACTTGAGGGCCCCGCCGAATTTCGCGATCGCAGTTCGTGAGCCGCTGACGATTACCACATCTTTCATGAACCTATCCTCCAAAAATTATTAATCTGGCTGCCCATCGGTGGGGTATGAGGGCCTGTCGTATCTTCCCGCATTCCCCACTGATACGCGTATTCTGATTTTTTCAGCGCACTGATATTTGTAAAGGAAATTAATTATGCCCGGGTAATTAATTTTTTGGTCATTTATCCAAATAACTGGGTTGCGTTCAATTTTTCACATGATAAAAGTGTGGCGTCGTGATACATTACTCATAAAGGGGGAAAATCATACAGGGTGCCAGTTTTTATTGAACGTTGCCGTAATGAAAGGGGCCTTAAGAAAAACCATAAATGCGGGATAAGGGGGGGAGGATATCCTCATGTATTCCTGCTCCATGACACGAGATAAAAAATGCTTGATAATATTGTATTGAAGAGGTTTTATCAATGAAGAAAATCAAAATGCGGTCGGATGGTTTCAATATATAATAGAACCATGGATCAGAACCGTAGCAATGCCATGATACATGCGGTGATACAGTGCCATCGATGACACCTTTCCTTATCCTGCTGGCCATTCTTCCGATCCCGGTCATTTATTTCTTTTATTACCGGTATTTCCTGGTCAAGCCAAGCTACCTCTATCACCTGGAAAATTTTCTTTACGGCTCCATCCTCGCGCTCCTGTTGCTGCTGGCCGGTTCTTTTTTCATGAACTATCTGGTGTTTCAGAGCACCCTCGCCCGGGGATTCCTGAGCGCCGCCATGATCGAGAAGGCCGGGGCCTTTATCTTCATCCTGGTCCTCACCTACCGGACGCCGCCGATGCTCATGGTCCTGAACATGACGATTTCCGCGATGCTCCTGGGCCTCGGCTTCGCAACGGTGGAAAACATCGTGTACGCTCTGGCGGTGCGTGAACCGGTGATCGTGGTGCGGCTCTTCAGCTCGGTGCCGCTCCACGTCCTTACCTGCGGCCTCATGGGATACGGTCTGGCCCTCATGCGCTTCAGCGGGTCCCCCGGTAACCGACTCCGCCATGCCCTGGGGGCGTTCATCGTGCCGCTCCTGTTTCACGGCCTCTATGACACGATGCTCATGAGCGGCGGCGCCGGGACCTACTGGATCGCGCCCCTTCTGGTCACGCTCATCATGGGGATGGAGTACCTCCTCGCCAGGTCGCAGACGCTTCCCCTCCTGGACGGGCTGCGGAAACACAACATGTCCATCGAGGAGTGGCAAACCATTCAGCGGGAGCCTCAGCACGCCCGGTGGATCCTCCGCTCCATGGGTTCGAAGAACCGCGAATATGTGCCCTTCTTCAGGCTGAGCATCGGGAAGATGAGGGGGGCCGTCATCACCGTCATGATCGCCGCAGCCGCCGCCTGCTTCGTCAATCGGGACGCCCTCATGGGACTGCTGCGGTACCGGCTGGCGGCTGAAGAGACCGTTATGCTTTTTACCCTGCTCCCCGCGCTGTACTGCCTGAACCTTTTCTTCGTGGGCGTGGTGAACCCGAAATATTTTCAAAACAGTATGATACGGATCCCCATCATCATCGATGTCGATATACAGAAGGATAACTCGGTCATCAGGACCACCACATACCATGTCACAGCGGGGAACTGCTACCTCAAAACAGTGGACCCCATCAGGGTCGGCACACGGTGTTCTCTGACCTTTACCTGCTCGAACTTTTCGTCGCCGCCGGTGCCCGCGGCCGTGATATGGGACAGCCGCGATGACCGGAAGCAGCTTTCCGGCACCCTGGTGCGCCTCACGGAGCGGCCGTGGGGTTACCGCGCGTTTTTGATCAAGTACTACCTGTACCGGGTGACTCGGGGGCTGTTTTTCAACCTGCACCTGCCGGGCTTTAAAAGCATCAGGCAGCTCTTCGTGAGGCCCGTGTCGGTGATGCAGAAGGAGTGGCGCTTCGGCAAGGGCCATGTTCTCTTTGAACAGGGCGAGGAGGGGAAGGTCTTTTATCTCATCAGAAAGGGGAAAGTGGACATTATCAAGACCCTTGAAACCGGCGAGAAGGTGCGCATGGTAACCCTGTCGGAAGGGGACATTTTCGGCGAGATGGCCATTGTGGGCAACCAGCCGCGGCTTGCGACGGCCGTGTGCCGTACAGAGTGCCTCCTTGCCGTTGCCGAGGCGGACAACCTGGATGTTCTTATCGAGAACAACCCGGTGTTTGCCCAGCGCCTCATCAAGATTTTCGCCAACCGGCTCCACGCGTCGGAGCAGACCATGCTGAAAAGCATGGCTGACGCGGAAATCATCACAAAGAAAAGAGAGGATATGCTCATCGCGTTATGCAAGCTCCTCTATGTCGCATTGGGGCTGGATGGCGGCGCCATCAGGGAACTTTCCGATAATGACGCGGCTCTGCTGTCCTCACAGCTTGGCTTGCATAAAGAAGCAGTTATCAGCCTCTACAACAGGGTGCTGGCGGCCGCCGGCGACCTGTCCCGCCTGGACGAGGCAATACGGTCGATTATTAATGAATCGTGACCCTGGGCTGTTTCCCGAAGGTTTCCAGGCCGAGGCGCTTCCGCGCCGCGGTGGCCATGTTGCGCGCGATGGAAAGGCGCCTTCCCGGGATGTTGGCCACCCAGGAGCCGAAGCCGGTAAGGGAGCTTGAATAGACCAGGGGTTTCGGCTTCCGCACCAGGCTGATCAGCTGGCGCGCCACGTCGTCGGGCGTTTTGGGCCTGGTGAAGAATTTCGTGATGAAATTCTGGTCAGGGTCGATGATGGTGTCCTGCTCGACCGGGCCGTAGCCAGATTCCGCCGGCGAGTCGGTCCTGATGTAGCCGGGAAAGTACTCGCTCACCCGTATTTCCGTGCCGGCCCACTCTGCCTGGATGGTGCGGGTCCACCCGCACATGGCGGCCTTCGAGCAGACATAGGGCGTGTACAGGGGGACGCCGATCATGAAGCCCGGGGACCCGATATTGATGATGTGTCCGTACCCCTGGCCGCGCATAAAACTGACAGCGCAATTCGTGGCTGCCACGGGGCCGACAACGTTCGTCCTGAAGGAGCGGAGGAGGTCGTCGGAGGTAACCTCGTCGGCGCGGGAAACGATGATGGCGGCGGCGTTGTTGATGAGGACGTCGATCCTCCCGAAATGCTCCACCGTCTTTTCCACCATGGCCACGGCCTGCCGTTCATCCGACAAGTCGGTGGGTAGTACCAGGGCGTTCTTCATGCGCGCGGCGTTTTCCTCCAGGTTCTCCCTGCGCCGCGCGGCCATGGCGACCTTCGCTCCGGCCCGGTCAAAGGCTATGGCCGCGGTCCTGCCGATGCCGCTTGAAGCCCCGGTGATGAGAATCACAGCCCCTTGAATATCCATCTGCATACCTCGTGCATTGATAGTGAGAATCCTTCAACTGCAAGCCGGTTAAAATCAAGACATTTTTGCATCTATTCACGGCGACTATCGATCAGGAATCATATCTCGGATAAAAAATTTATTGAAATGATTGCAAATGTTGATTAGTATGCATGTATATCATTCATCAGGCGGTGGGTATGAAAAAGATCAGCATCCTTGCGGGTGTCATTCTGCCGCTGGTATCCGCAACCTTGATCATGGCCGGTGACCGCGGTATCGGCCAGGGGTTTCTGACGAAAAATCCTTTTGAATACGGCTCCCTTCTTTCCAGCAGTGTACTTACGTTTTTACCCGACGGGACCTATACCTATGAGTACGGGTCTGGGGAATAAACTGTTATAACCGGGGTTTCCATACGATTAAGAACGCCACCGTTTATTTAAAGCCTGATTTCTGCTCAACGCACGGGGAAGGTAAAGCCGGCGATTGCGGCGAAACCATGGGAGAAGCGGCGTGTTCCATTCAGACAAAGCCTGATGATTTATATTACTATAAATTCTTCAAAGGTGTGTACCGGTGAAGCGGGCTTATCCACCGCTCGGATAGCGGCAGTTTAATCAGCCGGTAATCCCGGCCTCTGGAAAAACAGCGGTAAAGTTTCCCAGGTACCCGCCGATGATAATCTTCCCCCGGGAAACATCGGGGAAAAAATCTCCATTGATTGTCATGGCGCGAACCCGGGCCAGCCGTGACATACAACGCAATGCCGGCGTCACGGTATAGAGTTTCCCTTCCCTGTAATGAGCCAGGGTCCGTATGAATGAAGGCATAAGGGAACTGGTCACGGGAAAGGACGGCCCGCAGGGAGCGAACTCCATGTCGGCAAACACGCTGTTTCCCGCGCTCACCCGAACCCGCTCAACGCCGCTGGTGCCGATAACGGAGTCAAAGCTTGCCATTTCTTTAGGGATGCCCCAGTTCTCCCGCCCGTTGACAAGGGTTTCCATGCCGGAAACATATATCTTGCTGATGGTCCATCGCTTGCTGCCGTTGAAATCATGCCGGGCGGGCAGGAACATGAGCTCGTGATACGCTCCCGCATTGGAACTGCTGTAATTCACGTACATTAAAACGCTGAAGCGCCCCGCCCGTTTCCCGGCGATTTCCGGAACTACAAAACACCGGTTGTCCAGGTCGTCTTCCGGCATTTTCACCAGAAAGGCAAAGGCATGGCCTTGGAGCGTCCATGGGGCCGGCAGGCGGGGGATCGTGGCGGTGGTTTTTTTCATGAGAGTAATACATGTCTCCGTGTGGTGTGACATCCATTATGCATATGATCGTTGTGTTTGAGGGGAGAAGCCGTGATACACGGGACAGGTGAATCCCTTATTTCATCCTTGACTTCAGCACCCTCTTTAACTCTTCGAGAAGGTCCTTGAACTCCTTTCTGTTTTGTTCGCTGAGCTGGCTCAGGGCCTGGTGGGCTTCGAACATCAGCTCGATGTTTTTCCGGGAATCGTAGGAGGACGGATTATTGACCAGCCTGAATACCGGGATGTCGCCCAGTTCAGGATTCTCGACGACGACTATCTCGTCAATGCCGACAAGTTTCCTCATGGAAAGCGCGGCCTTGTCCGAGGGGTTCACGATCCTGATGCTGTCGCACGCCTTCGCCCTGCACCGTTTGGTGAGGGCGACAATGACGCCGATGAACGTGGAATCCATGTAGTCACAGCGGCTGAGATCGATATAGATTTTCTTCGGTTCTCCGACATGGTCCAGGTACGGAAGGAGATATTCATTCATGGCAAAGCAGTCCGGTGCCCGCATCTCTCCCTCGGCAACTATCAAAACCACATCGCCCTTAATGCCGACGCTTAACGATTTTTTCAGATCATTTCCCACGCCCCTTGCTCCTTGAAAGCCTGCGGTTGTTAACCTTAACTCAAAGGGGCACCGGTATGTCAACACTAAAGCAAGATTGGCGTCACCGGTTCACCGGTCCCGGAATTCCCGGCGGCCCGTGGCGCAGATACCTTCACCCGGCACAGCGACTTCAGGGCATCTGGCGCTGAACGAAGGCACCTATCTCCCGTATCGCCTGGCGGGCCTGGGGAAGCATGAAAGCCATGGCCTGGAACACGTGGATCATCCGGGGCCAGATTTTCAGCTCCACCGCGGTGCCGGCCTGGCGTGCCTTTTCGGCAACGCGACGCGAGTCGTCCAGGAGTATCTCGTCGGTGCCCACATGGATCAGGATCGGCGGCAGTTTCGCGAAGTCGCCGAAGAGGGGGGACACCGCGGGATTGGCAAGGTCGCCCTCGGGAAGATAGAGACGCGCGAAGCCCGGCAGGACCGGCGCCGGCAGGACGGGGTCCCTTCTCATGTTTGTCCGGTGCGTTTCGCCCGAGCAGGTCAGGTCGGCCCAGGGCGACATGCACACGGCGCAGGCGGGGAGGGGGATTTTCAGCCTGCGCAGGGTCTGGAGCAGCACCAGGGTCAGGCCGCCACCGGCGGAATCTCCCATGACGGCGATCCGCTTCGGATCGGTGCCCTGTTTTAAGAGCCACCGGTAGGCGGCGACGGCGTCCTCAACCGCCGCCGGGTGGGGATGCTCCGGACCCCGGCGGTATTCCAGGGAAAGGGCCCGGGCCCCGCTGGCGCGGGCGATGCGGCAGATGAGGTCACGGTGCGTCCGCGGCGAGCAGAGGACATACCCGCCGCCGTGAAGATAGAGGATGACCCTTCCGGCATCGGCCCCTTTCCATTCAACCCACTCGGCCGGATGGCCGCCTATGGCGACCGGGGTTACCAGGCACTGTTCCGGGAGCCTGATATATTTTGCCGCGGCAGCTTCCTCCCATTTTCTCATCCCCCGGTATTTTGTGCAGTCACACCGCCGGCTGTAGCGGCGGATAAAGAATCTGGCGATACGATAGCGGATCATCTGATAAAACCCCTGTGATGGTGCAGTTGATATGCGGCACGGGGCACGCCGAGGCGCGCCCCCCGGCGTTATTGCTGCTTTGTGTAGGTAATGCCGTCAAGGACAAGGACTTTTTTCCCTGCCACATCTTTCGGCTTCTCGGTGATCTTCATGGTCTTCTTGATGGGGCCCATGCCGATGGTCAGGGAGTCGCCGGCAATGGTCGTGTTGCCGCCGGTGATGGTCGTGTTTGAACCCTTCAGATCACCGCCGCCGTCCAGGTAAATGGTGACGAAGGTGCCGTCATCGGCTATCCATTTCCCCGCGAAGGCCTTCTGGTCATCGGGGAGAGGGACTTTTTTCCCGCAGCCGGCAAGGCCAGCGGCGACAAAGATGGCAAGGATAAGCACCAGAGTTTTTTTCATGACAGCCTCCTTGTGTGCGTTATTCCGGTTCCCGGAGAGATTTTAAATCTATCCTCCCCTTTTATCCTGTCAATGAGAAATTATTCTTGATCGAATCGCGGCGTTTCAGCTTCCATGGGAAATCATGAAACTGATCCGCGCACTATCCATCAGCAGTATGATATTGATCGGTGCCGCAGCCGGCATGGCTGCCGATCCCTCGTTTCTTTGGCCCATTGACAGGCCGGCGATGATAACCGGCACCTTCGGGGAGTACCGGGGCGCCCATTTTCATCACGGCATTGATGTCAGCACCGGCGGCAAGACCGGGTACGCGGTGTCCGCTGCCGATGACGGGTATGTGAGCAGCGTCATGTACCAGCAGTGGGGCATCGGCTACGCCGTGATAATCACCCACGGCAACGGCTGGAGCACCCTCTACGGCCACCTGGAGCGGTTTGACGAGGCCATCCTGAAGAATCAGAAAATCAGGGGGTACGCTTATCAGATTGAAAACAGGAAGGATTTCAGGGCGGATTTAGACAGGACCGCCATTCCGGTAAAAAAGGGGACCGTTATCGGCTATTCGGGCGAGAGCGGCATCGGCCTGGAGCATTTTCATTTCGAGGTGCGGGGGGAGGACGGCGAGCCGGTGAACCCCCTCACCAGCGGTATCATGGTTGACGATAAAAATCCGCCGGTGATAACGGCGGTGTCACTGGTGCCCATGGACGGCCTGTCCCGCGTTGACGGTTCGACCCGCGCGGCGCGGTTCCCGGTCATAACCGCCGGGAAAAACAGCTGCACGGTGAAGGCAAAAGCAATCCCCCTTGTGTCGGGGACCGTGGGTATCACCGTAAACGCCTATGACCGGATCGGCATTAAAAACGGCGTCGCCCCCTACGGGTTCGACTGCTATGCCGACGGACGGCTCCTGTACCAGATCCGGTACCGGCGCATCCAGCGGAGCCTGAGCCACCGCGTAGGCCTCTATTATGATTATGACGCCTCCGACCTGAGCAATTATACCATGTTTCTCTTCGACCGGATCAGCGGAAACGGGACGGTGAAAGCGGGAAAGGTAGGGAAGATCACCGACATCACGATTATCTGCTATGATGCTGCGAACAACGCCACGGTCCTCGCCTTTCAGGTCAGGGCTGACCGCCTCCCGGAAGATCCGCCTTCACCGGCGGCAAACCTCGCCAGGGGGAGCTCCCTTGAACTGGGAAGCGAAGATAAAAAATGCATCATATCATTCCCCCGGGGGTCGGCCCTCTACGATGAGACGCTGAAGATGGAAATCGAGGGGCAGCCCCGGGTGCGCATACCGGGCATAACCTCCCTGAGCGCGGTCTATTCTCTGTCGCCGACGAACCTCTGCATCGACAGGGCGGCGGAACTCTCAATCTCCTATGATGGCGGCGATTTTGACAGGGTCGCCGTGTACCGCTTTTCCAGAAACGGCAGGTACTTCTCCTGCGCCGGCGCGACCTATGACAAGGGAAGGAAGGCCTTTCGGATTCCTGTCATGAGGATGGGAAAATTCTTTCTCGCCAGGGACGATGCGCCGCCCCGGATACGGTTCAGGAACGGCACAAGGGTGAATGCCGGGGATAAGCTCCGCCTCTATATCGGAGACTCCGGCACCGGCATCGATCTGAATACCGCACAGGTCAAGGTGGACGGCCGCGCTGTGGCCTGGGACTATGACCCGGACCGGCATTGCATCGAAATCCTCCGCCTTAACGCAATCTGGTCGAAGGGGAAGCACGTGATAACCGCATCCATAGCCGACCGCGCCGGGAACCAGTCAGCCCGGGAAACCTTCAGGTATTCCGTCAGATAGCATTGATGTAATCCTGCACTATCCTGCCCTCAAATCATCATTGTAAGACAATAATATTGATTGACAATTGCCAGTCAGTGGGCCATTGTCATTAATCATTACAGTTCTTACCGTATGCGTGCTCTCAAAAAACAATGTTAGGAGGTTTCGTGTATGGATAAACCATGGCTGAAATCGTATGCTAACGGCGTGGTCTCTGCCGTGCAGTATGAGCGTATAACCGTGGCGGACGCCCTCAACAGGATGGCTCAAAAATATCCTGATAAACCAGCCCTCATCTTCCTTGATGTAAAAATTACTTATAAGCAGCTTAACGACATGGTGAACAGTTTTGCCAATGCCCTCATTGATATGGGTGTCAAGCCGGGCGACAAGGTGGCCATGCTGATGCCCAACATGCCGCAGATCGTGATCGCGAGCTACGGCGCATGGCGGGCCGGGGCGGTCGTGGTCATGAACAACCCCCTCTATACAGACACCGAGCTTGAGCACCAGCTGAACAACTCCGAATCAACGGTCCTGGTGACCCTCGATCTTCTCGGGCCCCGCATGATAGCGCTCAAGCCGAAGACCCCGGTAAAGAAGATCGTTGTCGCCCATATTCGGGACCACCTCAAGTTCCCGAAAAAGCAGCTCCTTCCCATCGTGGCCAAGGACAAGCACCGGGACATCCCGCCGACGCCGGACGTGTTTGAATGGATGGATGTCATAAAAAAATATCCTGCCGCGGACCCGAAAATATCCGTCGATTTTGACAGCTTGGCCAGCCTTCAGTACACCGGCGGCACCACCGGCGTGAGCAAGGGTGTCATGCTGACGCACAAGAACCTTTCCTCCAACGTGCAGCAGATCAATGCATGGTTTCCGGATTTCGTGGAAGGGGAGATGGTCATGCTCGGCGTGCTTCCCTTCTTCCACTCCTTCGGCCTTACCTGCGTCATGAACCTGACCATATGGAAGGCCGGCACCGACGTGCTGATACCGCGGCCCGAGCCGAAGACGATACTGGAGGCGATCCACAAGCACAGGATCAACTTCTACCCTGCGGTGCCGACGATTTACGTGGGGCTCCTCAATCATCCCGACCTGGCCAAGTATGATATATCATCGATCAAGGGATGCTTCTCCGGCGCGGCCCCGCTCCCCGTTGAGGTCATAAAGGAATTCGAGTCGAAGACGGGGTCCCAGATCTGCGAGGGCTACGGCCTTTCGGAGACGAGCCCCGTGGTGACGATTAACCCGTGGGGGGGGAAGACCAAGGTCGGTTCCATCGGCCTGCCGATCGCGGACACTGAAGTACGCATCGTCGACCTGGAGGAAGGCACGAAGGACATGCCCCAGGGCCAGCCGGGTGAGGTCATCATCCGCGGCCCGCAGGTGACGAGCGGCTATTACAAGATGCCCGACGAGACCGCCAAGACCGTGAAGGACGGGTGGCTCTTCACCGGTGATATCGGCACCATGGACGAGGAGGGATACTTCTATATCGTCGACCGGAAGAAGGACATGATCATCGCCGGAGGGTACAACATCTATCCGCGCGACATCGACGAGGTCCTCTTCGAGCACCCGAAGATCCTCGAGGCCTGCGCCATCGGGGTCCCCGACTCCTACCGCGGCGAAACCGTGAAGGCCTTCGTGGTGCTGAAGCCGGGCGAGACCATGACAGCCGAAGAGGTCATGGATTACTGCAAGGAAAAGCTCGCGAAGTACAAGGTGCCCACCATGGTCGAATTTATCGACACGCTGCCGAAGAGCGGAGTGGGGAAAATCCTTCGCAAGGAGCTGCGGGCCATGGAGCTCGCCAGGATGAAGAAATGACACGGGCAATCAGCAGCTTTCTGCGGGAAGGGACCGATGACAGCCCGTGATGTCCTGATCGTCACTGACGTGCAGAATGACTTCTGTCCCGGGGGCGCCCTCGCGGTACGCGAGGGCGACCTGATTGTCCCCGTCATTAACGGCATCATGGACCGGTTCCACCGCATCGTTGCCACCCAGGACTGGCATCCGAAACACCACGCGTCATTCGCATCGAATCATCCGGGGAAAAAACCCTTCGAACAGATAGACCTGGGCGGTGTCAGCCAGACGCTGTGGCCGGACCACTGCGTCGCCGGCACCGGCGGCGCAGAATTTCATCCCGGGCTGAATCCCGACCGTTTTGACCTCATCGTGCGCAAGGGGACCAATCCCGCCGTGGATTCATACTCGGCGTTTCTGGAAAACGACAAAAAGACAAAGACCGGCCTCGACGGGTACCTGATGTCGATCGGGGCCGGGCGTGTCTTCTTCTGCGGCCTGGCCACGGATTACTGCGTCTTTTACAGCGTTATGGATGCGGTCTCTTTCGGGTTCACCACCCTGGTCATTCTCGACGCCTGCCGCGGGATCGATGTGCCGGGCGGATCAATTGAACGGTCGATCAGCGACATGAAGCGGAAGGGAGTCCGGATCATCGAATCGAAGGACCTGTAGCGGCGCCCATGAACCTATCTCTCCTGACAGACTTCTACGAACTCACCATGATGCAGGGATACTTCTTCAACTGTCCCCGCGACCGCGGCGTGTTCGAAATGTTCTTCCGCAGGGAGCCCTTCCAGGGGGGATACACGGTATTCGCCGGCCTGGGGCCGTTCCTTGAAACCCTTGAAGGACTGCGCTTCACCGGCGAGGAGATCGACTACCTTGATTCCCGCGGCACCTTCAAGAAAGAATTTCTCGATTACCTGTCAGGCTTCAGGTTCAGGGGGGACGTGTTCAGCGTACCGGAAGGGACCGTGGTTTATCCCAACGAGCCCCTCGTCCGCGTCAGCGGGATCCTCATGGAAGCCCAGATGGTTGAGAGCATGCTCCTCAATTTCATCAATTTCCAGTCCCTCATCGCCACCAAGGCGGCCCGCATCGTCTCCATAGCCGGAAACGGGCCGGTTATGGAATTCGGCCTCCGCCGCGCCCAGGGGGCCGACGGCGCCCTGTCAGCGGCGCGGGCCGCGTTCATCGGCGGGGCGTCGTCGACGTCCAATACCCTGGCCGGGAAACAGTACGGCATCCCGGTGAGCGGCACCATGGCCCACAGCTGGGTGATGAACTTCGATTCGGAACTCGAGGCCTTCCGTAAATACGCCGCCATGTACCCTGACCGGTGCGTGCTCCTGGTGGACACCTTCGACACGCTGAAATCGGGCATACCCAACGCGATAGCCGTTTTCAGGGAACTCCGGGAAAAAAAGCCCTCCCTCATGGCGGTGCGCATCGACAGCGGAGACCTGGAGTACCTGAGCAAGAAGGCCCGGGCGATGCTGGACGACAGCGGGCTTCGGGAGGTGAAGATTTTCGTTTCCAGCGACCTCGATGAGTGGATCATGCGGCAGCTCATAGAGAGTGGCGCCCCCATCGAGGCCTGGGGCGTGGGAACACGCCTGGTGACCGGGTGGAACGACCCGGCCCTGACCGGCGTGTACAAGATCGTGGCAACGAACCGGGGTGAGTCCCTAGATCCGCGCATCAAGATATCGAACCAGGCGGAAAAGATAACCAACCCGGGCGTGAAGAACATCATGCGCTTCTACAGCGACAGGAACCAGGCGCTGGCGGACCTTATCTACCTTGAAGATGAGGAGGGGGAACTGGAGGCCCTGATCGCGCGCAGGGCGCCGGTGCGGTTCAACCATCCGGCAACGGACTATTCGCACTTCACCCTTGCCGATTACGCTTCGGCGAGAAAGCTCCTGGCGCCGGTCATGAAGGAAGGCAGGGCCATAAGCGCCGGTCCTTCGCTGCAGGAGATACAGGAGTACCGCCGGAAGGAAATCGAGGCACTCGATAAAACATACCGGAGACTCCTGAACCCGCATATATACAAAATAAGCCTGTCAGACCGGCTGAAAAAACTCAAGACCGATATGATCAGGCTTATCAGGGACAACTACTGAAACCATTCCGCGGGTTGAACCCTCCATCCCCGTAATAGACGCATCATGGTGTAAGCGCGGTCTCGTGACCGCGCCTGCCTCAGGCTAAAAGATGGCGTTATTACACCGCCACCGTCATGCCGTTGTTGACAAAGGAATCGAGCAAAAAGTCAAGGTCGAGCTCTGGATACACCGGATAGCGAGACAGGAGGTGCTTCACTTTCGCCAGGGCGTCATCCTTCGCGTTGTTTGTGATGTCATATTTTGCAAGGCTTTTCTTGCCGGTTTTCGGATCGGTCTGCGCCTTCGTGTTGGCGAGGACGCCGTGCATGATCTGCGCTATTTCCTTCATCTCCGGAATGCCCATGCCGAGGGTCGTCACCGCCGGGGTGCCGACGCGGATGCCGCTGGTGTACCAGGGCCCGTTCACGTCGAAGGGAAGCGAGTTCCGGTTAAGAGTGATGCCGCAATCGCGGAGGGCGCTTTCCGCCTGGCGTCCCGTGAGGCCGAAGTTCCTGACGTCCACCAGGAGGAGGTGGTTGTCGGTTCCGCCCGTGGCAACATCCATGCCTGCTTCAATGCAGAAGCGGGCAAGGGCCTGGGAATTCTTCACGATGTCCGCGGCGTAGGCCTTGAACGCGGGCCTGTTGGCTTCCCGGAAGGCCACCGCCTTGGAGGCCATGACGTGGGGAAGGGGGCCGCCGATCACCAGGGGACAGCCCTTGTTCACGGCGTCGGCGAACTCGTTGGTGCACAGGATCATGCCGCCCCGGGGGCCGCGCAGGGTCTTGTGCGTCGTGGTGGTAACCACGTCGGCGTAGGCGACGGGGTTCATCTCGCCGGTGAAGACGCCGCCGGCGACGAGTCCCGCGAAATGCGCCATGTCGACCATGAGCACGGCGCCGACGCGGTCGGCAATCTCGCGCATCTTCTTGAAGTTAATGGCGCGGGGATAGGCGCTGTATCCGGCCAGGAGGATAAGCGGCTTAAGCTCCCGGGCCTTCGATTCTATCATGTCGTAGTCGATGAGGCCGGTCTCCCGGCTTACCGTGTAGGAATGGGCGTCGAACATGCGCGAGGAGACGTTCATGCGGTAGCCGTGGGTCAGGTGGCCGCCGGAATAATAGTCAAGGCCGAGGAGCCTCTGGTTCCCCATGTCGTGACGGAGGGACGCCCAGTCGGCGTCGCTCAATTCATTGGTGTTTTTCGCCTGCAGGGAATTCAGGCGGGGCATCTCGATGCGGGTCGAGAGTATCGCCCAGTAGGCGACCAGGTTGGCGTCGGCGCCGCTGTGCGGCTGCACATAGGCGTGATCGCAGCCGAAGAGCTTCTTCGCCTCTTCGACGGCCATGTCCTCGACGGCGTCCACGTTGTCGCAGCCGGCGTAAAACCGGTGGTAGGCGTATCCTTCAGCGTACTTGTCGGTCAGAAGGTTGCCCATGGCCAGCTGGGACGCCAGCGATGAATAGTTTTCGCTCGCGATCAGCTTAAGGCTGGACCGCTGGTCAGCCAGCTCCTGCACGATGCTCCGGGAAACTTCCGGCGCGACCCGGGCTATGGTTTCGAGGCTGGAAAGAAATGCGAGAAAGGCGCTGTTGATGCTTTCCGCACCGTTTTGCTCAAGGTACGATAAGATAATAGATTGTTCCATGGTGCACTCCTGCAGCAGAGTAATACATGCCCAGGCGTGCGACATGCAGATACTGCGAGAATTCCCTGATGGTCAATTCCATCTTAAAACGCCGGTCATTCTTCTGTCCTTCTCTAACAGGAGCGGGTTTTTGTCAAGAATTTCTGGCCCCGCTCCCCCGTGCTGATTATGTCATGTTCGATAGATCGTGGCGGTGATCATGCCGGCGAGGACCATCTCGATCATGCCGTAGGCGAGCCATATCATGGCCAGCCCGAAGGGGATCGGGTACATCGCGTACTGGCCGAGGACGCCGTATACATTGACCAGGAGACCGATGAAAAGGCCGTACCGCGCGCCCTCCACCACGCCCCGCGCCTCGTACCCCTTGGTGAAAATGAAGACGAACATGAAGGAAAAGAAGAGCGATCCCAGCACCATGACCCACATGAGGTCCATCATCTCCGTCCGCCACAGGCCCTTGATGTCCTGGTACCACTTTGCCAGGAGCACGCCGTGGACGAGCCAGTCTATCGCCTGTATCGTGATAAAAACAGTGATGCCGGCGATGGTAAAACGCTTTATATTCATACTATCCCCCCTGACCTGTTCGATGTTAGGGCAGGATAGTCTTTTTTTTGCCTGCGGTCAAGAAAAAGTTTTTGGTCAGCATGGAGAAGATGGCTCCCGTATGGCGGATACAGCGGCCATGCTTCTGATTTTATTATTTTTTATTATTCTTGACCTCTTGTTTCGCCTGATGTAATGTCAGATTGATAATCCCTGAAAACCTCAGTAGCGGGACCTGCGAAGGAATTGGTATGCCTGCAAATATGAATGAAAATATGAAAAAGGAAGTTTCATCACTTAAAAAGAGAATCAGGGAACTCGAGGGCATGCTGAAAAAATACGAACCAGGAGAAAAAACAGGGGGTGCCTCCTCTTCCGGGGACACCGCTCTTGCTCGTTCCGAAGAGGATATGGCCGCAGGTGAAAAACGCTATCGCCGCCTGGTTGAGAATATGAATGAGGTCATTTATGAGACGGACATGACCGGAAAGATCGTGTATCTGACTTCAAACATAGAAAAGATTCTCGGATATACCCCGCAGGACATGCTGGACAGGCAATTCATGGATTTCCTGTATCCTGCCGATGTCGATATTGCGAAAAAGCTGTTTGAAAAGGGTTTTCCAGAGTCCTACGAAGCGGATGACTATCGCGTGTATCATAAAAACGGGGAGCTTCGGTGGGTGCGGGCATCCAGGAGCCCGATTTATGAAAATGGCTCGATCATCGGCATCCAGGGAATAATCGTGGATGTCACAGAACGGAAAAAAACCGAAGAGCTGCTCCTTGAAAGCGAAGAACGCTACCGCAACCTGGTAGAGCTTTCCCCGGATGGCATCATCCTCCACAAAAAAGGTATCATTCAGTACGCGAACCAGGCCATTGTGGATCTAATTGGGACGAACAGCGCGACGGAACTGATAGGAAAACCGGTGATCCAATTTGTGCATCCAGATTACCGTGCCGAAGCGGCCAATCGGATAAAGGCGATAATCGGGGGCGAGAAGCTGGCCCCCTGGATGGCGGAACGCTTCATTCTTCCCGATGGACGGGAGTTTGACGTGGAGGTCGCCGCGATCCCTCTGCGCATGAACGACGAGCTGTATATCCAGACCATAATACGGGATATCAGCGAACGCAAACGCGGGGAGCTTACCATCAGGGATTCCGAGGAGAGATTCAGGGCCATCTTCGATAATTCCCTCGACGGCATCCTCCTGGCTAATATTGAGACCATGAAATTTTATTCCGGGAACAGGGCGATCTGTTCCATGCTGGGGTATGAGCCTGACGAGATCCCGTCCCTCGGCGTCAAGGATATCCATCCTGAATGGGGCCTTCCCCTGGTCATCGATCATTTTAAAAGGCAGGGGGAGGAGGGCGGCTACATAGCGAGGGCACTGCCGGTCAAAAGAAAAGACGGAAGCGTTTTTTACGCGGACGTCAATGCTTCGATCGTGACCATCAGCGGCAAAAAATACCAGTTGGGGATGTTCCACGACGTCACGGAGCTGAAGAGGACGACGGACGACCTCATGGAGAGCGAGGAGCGCTTCCGCATGCTCACGGAAACGGCGCCGATCGGCATTTTTCTCACCGGAGCGTCCGGCGGCATCGTGTACGCCAACCCGCACCTCCTCAGGCTGACGGGTGTTTCCCTGGACGAGATCGCCCGGAACGGATGGGCCGGCATCGTCCACCAGGATGACCTGGCGCCCGTGCTGGAATCGTGGGCGGACGCGGTGCAGCGGGGGACCCGATGGATGAAGGAGCACCGGATGCTTTCGGAGAGGGGCGAGGTCGTGTGGGCCCGGTCGATGGGCACGCCGGTGCTTTCGGATGACGGGGCCGTCCTGGGCTATGTCGGGGTGGTTGAAGACATCACCGAGCAGAAAAAGCTTGAATCGGAGCAGATCAAGTCGCAGAAGCTCGAGTCGATGGGTGTCCTTGCCGGGGGCATCGCCCATGATTTCAACAATATCCTCACGTCCATCCTGGGAAACATTTCCCTGTCGAAAATGATGGGATCGAAGGAGCCGGAAATAATAGAACATCTGGGCCTGGCGGAAAAGGCCGCGCTGAGGGCAAAGGACCTGACGCAGCAGCTCCTTACCTTCGCCAGGGGCGGCGCCCCGGTGAAGAAAACCATCACCCTGCCGGGCGTCATCAGGGACTCGGCGGAGTTCGTCTGCCACGGCACGCGGGTCAATTGCTCCTTCGAACTTCCTGACAACCTGCTGATGGTTGAGGCCGACGAAGGGCAGCTGAGCCAGGTGATCCAGAACCTCGCCATCAACGCGATCCAGGCCATGCCGGAGGGCGGAACGATCAGTATCAAGGCCAGAAATGTATCGGTCAGCCAGGGAAAGTTCGTCAAGCTAACCGTTTCCGACACCGGCACCGGCATTTCCCCGGAAAACCTTAACCGGATTTTCGACCCTTACTTTACCACGAAGCAAAACGGCAGCGGCCTCGGTCTTGCCACCGCCTATTCCATTATCAAGCATCACGGCGGTTCGATCTCGGTAGAATCCAAACCGGGCAGGGGAACGACCTTTCAGATATTTATGCCGGCTTCTGAACGACCGTACGGCGTCGACCGCGAAGAACGGATAACGCCGGGCGCCGGCGCGGGAAAGATCCTCGTGATGGATGACGAGCAGTCGATCAGGGACACGGCCTGCGCGATACTCAAGACCCTGGGTTACGAGGCAGAAAGCGCCGGCGACGGCACCGCCGCGGTGGACCGGTACCGCACCGCAGCCTCCCAGGGCAGGCCCTTTGACGCCGTCATCATCGACCTGACCGTGGTGGGCGGCATGGGCGGCGAGGAAACCATTAAGGCCCTCCTCGGCATTGATCCCCGTGTCAGGGCCATCGTCTCCAGCGGGTATTCATCGGACCCGGTGATGTCACGGTTTACGGAATTCGGGTTTTGCGACGTTCTTGCGAAGCCGTACCGCATTGAGGATGTCGCGGCCGTTCTCCACCGCGTCCTCAAAGGCTGACAGCATCATGGCAACAAAAAACCCGGCCTGGAGCCGGGTTTTTTTCGGAGTGCGGCATCTTCGGAAAATTGTTATTTTGCTCCGAGTCCGCCGTCGACCGGAATTACGGCGCCGGTGACGTAATCCGACGCCCTGGAAGCGAGGAAGAGGGCAAGGCCTTTTATCTCGTTCTCTTCGCCGACCTTCATGAGGGGGATCTGGCCGACCATCGCGTCAAGGATGGGCTTCATCTCCGGCTTGAAAATGTATTCCATCATGTCGGTGTGGAAGAACCCCGGGGCAATGGCGTTGACGTATATCTTGTACTGGGCCAGCTTGACCGCCAGGTTCTTCGTGAGTATCTCGACCGCCGCCTTTGACGAGTTGTAGGGCACGGCGGGGTGCGCTATTTCGAGGGAACCGCGCGAGCCGAATATTGACGAAATGTTTATGATCTTCCCGCCGCCCTTTTCCTTCATGATTTTGGCGACCTGCTGGGTGAGGATCCACAGTCCCCGCACGTTGATATTGAAGACCTTGTCCCACTTGTCCAGGGGAAAATCCAGGGTCGGCGCCCCCCAGGTTATGCCGGCGTTGTTTACCAGGATGTCTACAGTTCCCAATTCCTGAACAGACGTTTTTACCAGGTTGTCAATGTCTTCCTTGGATTCAATGTCGCATTTGACCGGGATGACCTTCACGCCGAGCGACTGGAGTTCTTTCGCCTCTTTTTCGAGGTTCTGGATCTTGCGCGACGCGATCACCAGGTCCGCGCCCGCCTCGGCAAGCCCGGTTGCAATGAAGCTTCCGATCCCCCGGCCTCCGCCGGTGACGATCGCTTTCTTCCCCTTGAGATCGAATAATTCTTTAACGTTCATATGCGGCTCCTTCTGAATGGTATGTTGTAGTGTACGGATGTCCAAAAACCGGTTATTACCTTTCGTGTGCTGCGGGGATAATTATTGAACCGGACTGATTATATACAAGAAATATTTTTATTTATTTTGAAGGCGGGAACGTGTGTCGGTGACAGGCGGGATCATGGGCATGCCGCGGTAAGGGACGCGAACCCCCCCCTGCGGCATGGGAATATATTTCATCCCAGTCCAAAAAACATTTGAAAAATAAACGCCGGCGGTTACCCTCTCTGCCATGTCACGGAAAGAACGCCTGAATCTGGTCGAGGAAATTTTCGAAGACAAGCAACGGAGCGGCGAGCTCCTGGTGGCCCGGTTCAGGCTGGTCATTCTCCTTGCCTTCATACCCCTCATTTTCGCGCTCCGCTTTTTCCTGGGGTACCTCCTTCCCTCATACTGGATCCTGAGCATCGGCAAATGGATCGTCATGTCCGCCATTGCCGCGGGCATATACCTGGTTTTACAGAAGGGCTATTTCCGCTCCTGGACCGGTTTCGTGACCCTTTTTCTCGATACCGCCTTCGTGACGATCAGCATCATTACCCTCTCCTTTTACACGATGAACCGCAACGGCGTCATGCAGGACCCCCTCGTTATCATTTATTACCTGATCGGTTTCAGCGGCGGTATCAGGTACCGCACCCGGTACACGGTCTTCAGCGTCGCCCTGTGTGTGCCGGTGATCATCATGCTCTCATGGTTCGACCTCACCTATCACGAGGTGCCCGTGGATTACATACTGGTGATTGACCGCCTGGCGTTTTTTTTCCTCATATCGGTCATGGGCCTTGCCTTTTCCAGGATGCTGGGGGATTACATCATGGCCTGGTACCAGATGGGAGAGAAGCACGTGAAGGAAATCGCGTCCCTGATGGAGATAGGGCGCAAGATATCCTCCCATGAAGAGCTGGCAAAGACGCTCAGCAACATAGCCCTGGAGACCAACAAGCTCCTCCAGACAGACCGCTGCTTCATGGTCCTCCGGAACGGCCGGAGCGGGTCAATGGAAGTGATCACCGAAACGAGAAGCTTTTCCTGCGATCCCGGCGGGGAGATGGAGTGCGTGATAGGCGGCAGGATCATCGACACGGCCGAGGTTCTTGCCGTATCTTCGGAAGCGCACGCCGGAGATGCCGGCGTTGCGGCAGCCCTGAAGAATTTTTCAATCGGGAGCCTGTACGGTCTCCCGGTCACCGTTGACGGCGCTGTCGCGGGGGCCCTGATCATTGCCTGCAAGGCCGCGAGGGCCTTCTCGGAATATGACCGCACCCTCCTGGGGGTGCTCTCCGAACAGGCGGCCATTTCCATTAAAAACTCGAGGCTGCTGGAACAGCTGAAGAACGAAAGCGTATATCTTCACGAGGAGCTCGACTATTCCTCCAGTTTCCAGAACATAATCGGCCAGAGCAGGAAGATGAAGGAGATCTTCAGCGTGATTGAAAAGGCGGCGAAGTCCACGATCCCGGTCATCATCAGGGGTGAGAGCGGGACCGGCAAGGAGCTCATCGCCGACGCCCTTTATGCCCTGGGACCCCGGCGGGACAAGCCCTTCATCAAACTGAACTGCTCGGCCATCCCCCCGGAGCTCCTGGAAAGCGAGCTCTTCGGCCACGAGAAGGGAGCCTTTACCGGTGCTGACCGCCAGAGGAAGGGGAAGTTCGAGCTGGCAGGCGGCGGCACCATCTTTCTTGACGAGATCGGCGACATGAGCCCCAAGCTCCAGACCAAGCTCCTCCGCGTTCTCCAGGAGGGGGTGTTCGAGCGCATCGGCGGCGAGTCGTCCATCAGGGTCGATGTCCGGATCGTCACGGCTACGAACCAGAACCTCGAGGAGAAGATCCGCAAGGGCGATTTCCGGGAAGATCTCTTCTACCGGATCAACGGCCTTCCGGTATATCTCCCGCCCCTCAGGGAGCGGCGGGAGGATATCCCCCTCCTGGTCGACCATTTTATCAAAAAGTACGATTACACCGGCGCCCGGAACATCGAATTCACCGTATCGGCCATGCGCTTCCTCACCTCCCGGGAGTGGCGGGGCAACGTCAGGGAACTGGAGAACCTGGTCCACCGCATGCTCGTGATGACCGACAAGAACAAGATTTCCGAAAAGGACCTGGAGGCGATCGGCGCGATCTCGGACACGTCGCGGATGATGGATTTTTACGCCACCATGAAGACCTATATCGAGGACGCGGTCCTGAACGGCTGTGATGTCGCGGCGGAGATCGAGCGCATCGAACGGGAATTTCTTGCCGAGGCGTACCGGCAGGCGAAGGGCAATGTACGAAAGGCGGCTGAAATAACCGGTCTGCCCAAGTCGACCCTCTTCAACAAGCTCCAGAAGTACAAGATTACCGACTGATTTTTTCCACATCGCATCATTTGAAGTGATCCGGTGCCGTCCTGTCCGGAAAACGGGACAGATAGCTCTGATATGGGACATGGATTGTTATTGTTCAGGCTGCGTTATCCTAAAACCCGCACGAATCCCCCTGCGATACGCCCCCCTGCCGTCTGCAAGTAGCGCCTATGAAGATATGCAATGCATTAAAACATATTAATTGATGCCCCCTCAGGGGGAAAGGGGACCCATGAAAAATTTTTTAATAATGCAGTGTGATATTTCAGAGCCTATGAGCTGTCGAAATTTTTTTTGGCACGCTTCATGCTTTAATTATAGGATAATCAGACGGTTTTTAAATAAATTGGAATTTCACTGGAGGTGTTTTTGCAAACATGAAGAGGTTATTAATTATTCTCACCGCATTTATTTCTCTGGTCATTATCAATGAAGCCAATGCCGGTACGACGGGAACATGGTCGCTGGTTAAGAACAGCAGCGGGATAAAGGTCTATGAGCGTTCAGTCCCCGGCACGGACCTGATGGAATACATGGCGGTCACCGCCATTGACGAAAAGATGGAGGTCCTCGGTGAAGTGCTGCGCGACGTTCCCTCCTACCGGAACTGGATCGCCGATTGTCATGGAGCGCAGGTGGAAAAGCGGTATGACCGGAACACCATGGCCATCTACCTGGTGCTGAAACCGCCCATAATCCAGGAAAGGGACGTGGCTCTGAAGGATAAAACCGTGTACGACTGGGACAGGGCCAGGGCTGCCATTTCCTTTGGGGCCACCGAGGAGATCAAAATTCCCCTGGAAAAGAACCGGGTGCGGGTCACCATGATGAACGGCGTCTTTGACATGGAATTCCTCGGGCGAAACAGGACCAAGTTCATCTACAGGCTCCTGGTGGACCCCGCGGGGGACATCCCTAAAAGGGTGGCCTATGCCGTCATGAAGAGCTATCCCTACGAAACGCTGAAAAAGCTCAGGACCATGGTGCCGAACAGGAAATACAGCGACGCAGCGCGGGGCAGCGAAGAGGAGCGGGCCATCGATACCAGGACGAGGAACGAGGCCTACATACAGAACCTCCTGTTCAACAGGCTGGCAAAGTTTGTGGGGAACCGGGCGGCCCTGCAGACGATAATACAGAACGACAGGAATTCAATAAAGAACATCGTTCAGTCAGGCGCCACCTATGAGAGCGTTGAAAAGGCCTCGATGAAGTTCTATTTCGCGTACCTGGATTCGATTGTTCCCGACAGGGAGGCTGCCCGGAAGCTGAAGGAAAACAAGAAAATGGTAGGGGAAATAATCGATATGATCGTGACCGACTGCGGCGCTTCGGATGTGTCGGTGGAGAGCATCATCGCAAAGTACAAATAGCAGTAGTAAGACAGAGGGCATGATGGATTTGCCCCAACGGTAGATGATGGTATCAAGGCTTGTCTAAAAGCCACCTACATCCCCCGCAGGGGGACTCTTTTACCATCATTTGAGCATAAAGCCCCCCACGGGGGGTTGGGGGGGACAAAAAATGGCCCCTTCATTATATAACAGCATGGAGGTTTTACATGGTACAGGTTGATATCGTCTGGTCGTACGCTTTTGGCGCGACCTTTGCGGCTGCGGCGGCACGGCAGCTTGAAAAGGAGGAAAAGCCGTTTAATAATAAATGGTATATATTTATCCTTCTCTTTCTTTCTATTTTTTTCGCGCCCTCGGGGCTGTATCTTCTCTGGGAGCATACCCAGTGGGAAACAATGCAGGTGGCCACCACGTTCAGCGACATTCCGGCGTGGCTGGTGACCATATTCGCGGTGACCAACATCACCCAGGGGATCCTGGGATACTGGACCACCTTCCTGCTGGTCAAGAAGAAGAACTACTACGGGGCCCATGCCAACTGGATGGTGGCATGGATCATATTCTGGTTCATCCTGGTGTGCGGGTGGGACTGCACCGGGTACCAGCGATTCCTCTATGACATGAGCGTGAACAACGGCGCCCTGTGGGAGCCGGGTAAAATGATGGGTATCTCATTCTTCTATGCCAGCAGGGTATGGTGGACGCTCGTGGTCATGGCCCTGTTTTTCGCCCCCATGCTCATATACGGCTTTGTCGGTTTCACGCGGGAAGGCGCGAAGATGGACAGGACGATCCCGTCCGACAGGGTCCCCGGGGTGCCGCGGATCCTGGTCTTTTATTTCGCCACGCAGTGGGTCCTGTGCCTCGGCCTGGCGATACTGGCGGCCCTGTCGGTCATGGGGATCAGGGAAGTGACCGGGAGCCTCCTCGCAGCGTACGGCATCGGTATGCCGGTCTTTGCCCTGGCGGCGTATTTCCTCCTCTTCCGGCGAACCATGCCGATGCACTGGATTGCCAGGCAGCTCTACGTGAAAGAGCCGGGCGAATGACGCAGTTTCCCTGCCATGGGGGAAGGTGAGAGTGGCGCCGCCTTTCAGCGAACAGGCAGCCAGGATGGCTGCCGGAGCCGCTAGGACAGGATGTCCTATTTGCGGCGGAGTGAGCGAAAGGCGCGCCGCTCATACTAATAGGTTTCCATTTATTTAAGCGGGAGTTGAAATGATATCAATGCCATCACACCATGCCACGGTCCTTGTCACCGGCGGGGGAAACGGCATCGGCCGTGAGCTCTGCCGCTGCTTCCACCGGGGCGGTTGCAGCCTGGTGGTGGTCAGCCTGGTCATGGAGGAGCTTGTCCGCCTCAGGGAAGAGCTCAAGCCCGTCGCGCCGGGCCAGAGTGTCATCATAATTCAGAAAGATCTGTCGGAGCAGGACGCGGCGGAATCTATTTTTGATTTCTGCGAAAAGGACGGGATTGAAATCGATATACTGGTCAACAATGTCGGCTACGGCCTCGCCGGCAGGCACCTCGACCTGGACACTGACCGGGTGAAGCGGATGGTTGTCCTGAACATGATGACCATGACGGTCCTCTGTCAGCTCTTCGGCTGGAAGATGAAGGAGCGGCGGAGGGGACGCATCCTCAATGTAGCTTCAACCATATCCTTTCAGCCCCTTCCCTTCTGGGCCGCCTATGCCGGAACCAAGGCATACGTGTCAAGCTTCACCCAGGCCTTTGCCCGGGAGATGAAGGAGTTCGGCGTTGCCGTCACCTGCTTATACCCAGGAACCACGGCGACAAATTTCCTTGATTCCGCCGGCCTTGTGAAAACCCCTAAAAGATGGTCGGTGGGTTCCCTGGTCCATAGCGCCGCCATGGACGCGAAGAAGGTCGCCAGGGCCGGGTACCGGGGTGTGATGAAGAAAAGGTCCAGGGTCATCCCGGGCCTGACCAACAAACTTCATTTCTGTTTTATTCACTGGGTTCCGAACCGGCTCATTTCCGCCGTGGTCAACGGTTTCATGAAACGGTACCGGAGGCCGGCGTAAACACGGAACTTTACCCGGGTGATGATTACCCCTCGTAGGTGCAGCGCATCTCCCCCATGTACATGGTGGCAACGCAGCTGTTGCAGGGGCCGCACCGCAGGCACTTGGACACATGGGACGGGTCCTTCCTGATCCTGTCCACGAAATCCGTCTCAGCCACCAGGGCCCGCGCTATGGCCACGAAGTCGAAGCCCCTGCCGAGGACCTCGTCGATTTTTTTCCGTGAGACAAGGCCTCCCACGTAGACCAGGGGGAGCTTCACCGCATCGCGTATTTTTACGGCGTCTTCAAGGAAAAAGGCCTCGGTGTAGGGATAGTCCCTGATCATGATGCGGGAAAACATGATCATGCCCAGCTTGATGAGGGGGTCTTTCTGGTAGCTGATGAGTTCCCTGTGGGGGGTCAGGCCGCGCAACATGTAGAAGGGGGTCTTGCTCGTGAAGCCTCCGGAAAGGACCAGGGCGTCGGCGCCTTCATCTTCAAGGATTTTGGCTACTTCAATCCCTTCTTTTTTATCCATGCCCCCGGAGAAGCCGTCCTCCAGGTTCGTTTTTACCAGGACAGCCGTTTTCTTTCCCGCTGCCTTTCTCGCCTCTTTCATGACCATCCTGAGAAAACGGGCGCGGTTTTCAAGAGATCCGCCGAAGCGGTCCGTGCGGCGGTTGGTGAAGGGCGAAAGGAACTGACTTATAAGGTAGCCGTGGCCGGCGTGTATCTCCACCGCGTCAAAACCCGCTTCACATGCCATGGCCACGGCCCTGCCGTGGGCCCGGGCCAACTCCTCGATATCCGATTCAGACATTTTTCTCGGGAGGGTGAGACCGAAGAGGCATAAACGGCCAGACGGAGAGACGGCGCGGTCCCCCGAGACCTTGCTGTCGCCCATGTTGCCGGCGTGACCGAGCTGCACGGAGACGGCGGCGCCCTCGCGGTGCACCGCGTCGGTAAGCTTTTTGAAGTAGGGTATGGCCTCGGGCCGCATCCAGGCCTGGTGGCTGAAGGTGCGGCCGCCGTTGGTCACCGAAACATAGGCCACGGTGGTCATGCCGATGCCGCCGGCGGCCACGGACCGGTGATAGTTGATGAGTGAATCCGAAGGGAAGCCGCCGGGGCACATCCCCTCGAAGCCGGCGGAACGGATGGTCCTGTTCCTGATTTTCAGTGGACCGATGGTGCCGGGTGTGAAGAGCTTGTCTTTTGCCATTGTATTTTTCCTTTTTAAGATAATACTTTATGGTAGGTTGGATTACCGTCGGGGCCATGTCAACTTCTTATGATCATATTGTTTGACAATTTTTACAATGAATGAGATACATGGATAAATCATGCAGGCGGGGTCACGTGACCCCGCCTGCGTTGAACAACCGGACATCAGAAATGAAAAATCCATACAAGGATAAAACCGTTATCGTGACCGGCGGTGCCTCCGGCATGGGGCGGTCCCTCTGCCTCGGCCTTGCCTCGCGGGGCGCCAGGGTTATCGTTGCAGACATCAATGGCGAAAAAGCACGGCGAGCGGCTGACGAAATAAAAGGCATGGGATGCCATGCCCGCGCGGTCACCCTTGACGTGGGCGATGAAGGCGCCGTGTTCAGGGCTGTGGCAGACACAGCCGCGGAATTCGGTTCCATTGATTATTTCTTCAATAATGCCGGCATCGGGATTTCGGCGGATGCCCGGGACCTGACGATCGAACAATGGAGGAAAATATTCGATGTGAACCTCTTCGGGGTGCTCTACGGCACCATGGCCGCTTACGCGGTCATGGCCCGCCAGGGAAGGGGCCACATCGTCAACGTGGCCTCCATGGCAGGCTTTGCCCCGTTCTCGATCAACGCTCCGTACACCGCTGCGAAATACGGCGTGGTGGGCCTCTCCCAGGCCCTGCGCCACGAGACGGAAGGCCTGGGGGTGCGCATGACCCTGGTGTGCCCGGGGATCGTGAGAACCTCCTTTTACGACGCCATAGAGATCATCGGAACGGACCGGGATACCTACATGGAATTCATGCCCCGGCGGCTCATCTCGCCGGACCGGGCCGCCGAGATCATCCTCGACGGCGTTGCCAGGAAAAAGGCGATGATAGTTTTCCCGTTCCACGCGAAGGTGCTCTGGTGGGTCAGCAGGTTTGCCCCCTTTGTGATGAATTTTATCAATAGAAAAATGGTGCGCAAGTACCGTTCCCTCAGGAAATAACCGCGGGATATCCCGGTGCGTTACCGGAACATGTCCTCAATCCATTCTATTGCGTTATCCCGTATTGAAATGAGATCGAAGCGGAAGGTGATCCCGGGACGGTTATACTCGGGGTTAGCCGCGAGGAAAGACTGGGCCGCGGTTTTCAGGCTGTTCCTTTTTTTTCTGCTGATGGAGTAGAGGGCGCCGCCGTAGCGTTCGGCGCCGCGGCGCTTAACCTCGGCGAAGACAACAAGGTCTCCGCTCCGGGCGATGATGTCGATCTCGCCGTATCTGCCGTGGCGGTAATTGCGCTCCAGGATGTTGAACTGTTTTTTTTCGAGAAAGTCAGCGGCGCGGTCTTCGCCGTCGGAGCCGAAGTTCCGGTTGTGGAAACGGTCTGACACCGCGGCCTACAGCACGTCAAAGATGTTGATGCCCACCTCTGCCTCGTCGAGGGCCCTGACAATATAGAGGGAAGACTCGGAGAGGAGGCTTATGATGGTGGTGTTTTCGATGCGCTTGCGGTCCTTGTCAAAGATGACCTTGATGATGGGACGGAGCGGCTTTTCCGGTACCGATCCGATGATGATGCCGATGGCGCCGTCGTTCAACTCGACAATGGAGCCGATGGGGTAGACCGACATGCGCGACAGGAAAACGCGGAGGATGACCGGATCGAACTTGTTCACGCCGCTTGACAGGAGATTCCGCATGGCGTGGTAGAAGTAGACCTTTTTGCGGTAGCTCCGGTTCGATATCTGCGCTTCGTAGCTGTCGGCGATGGCGGCGATCCGGGCGAACTCGTCGATGTCGTTGCCCCGAAGGCCGCGGGGATATCCCTTGCCGTCAAACTGCTCGTGGTGCTGGAGCGATATGATGGCGGAGCTTTCCTTGATCTTGCCCAGCTCTTTCAGGGCCTTGTAGCCCAGGAGAGGGTGTGTCTTGATCTGGTTGAATTCCTGGTCGGTCAGGTTTGACTGCTTGTGGATGATGTACACCGGCAGCTTTATCATGCCCGCGTCGATGAGGAGCGTCCCCAGTCCGAGGTCGTTCAGTTTGACGGGGTTGTATTTCAGCGCGATACCGATGATCAGGGAATAGAAGGTCACGTTCACCGAATGGGTCAGGGTATAGTCTTTCCCTTCATCAAGGCCGTAGAGAAAAAGGAATATGTTGCTGTTGTCTTTTAGGAGCTTTACGATGCTCTGGACCGCGTCTTCGAGGTCACGGGTCTCAAAGGGAACGTTGTTGCGGATCGACCTGTAGGCTGCCTCAACGGCGTTCCTGGCGCGGTTGTGTACCTCAATAAGGCCCTTCCGTTTTTTTAAGAGATCATTGTAATCATTGACGATCTTCTTTTCGCTGTCGATGTCAATTTCCTTGGGGGGAGAGACCGGTTCGGCGGAATTGTTCGTTTCTGTCGCTTCGGCGGGTTTTTCTTCCCCCATCTCCATCCGCTTGATCAGGATGCCGGACGTTTCGACCTCGGTGATGCCCCAGGTCATCAGCTTTTTGATGTCCGATTCCTTGATGGGGGAGTTGGCGGTGATGAGCATGTTGTTGCTGTCCACGTAGATGGGCTTGTCGTATACCATCCCGGGCCTCAACTCCTCAACGGAAATCTTTCTCATCTTGGCCATTATACTATTCCCATGCTGTCCAGTTTGGATTTAAAGTCTGCATTAATCCGGTAGCAGTACGCGAGCACCTCTGATACGGCCCTGAAGAGGGTCTCCGGTATTTCGCTTCCCACCGGCAGCTGCGCAAGCACCTGGGCCAGATCCGAATCCCGATATATGGTGATGTTGTGCTCCCTGGCGATCCGGATCAGCCTTTCAAATAGCATCCCCCTGGCAACGGCCAGGATTTTCGGGACGTCCCCGGAATATTCCAGGGCGACCCCCGTCCTATCATTTTTCATCCTAAACCCGTATATCAAATACACTATTTAGTGAGAAATATGAATAAATTTCAACTATTTTATTTATGGCCTTCGCCGTATTATAGAAATTTATATGTATATCGGGGTCTATGTTTTTGATATTTTTCTTTAACTCCCCTTCATGCTGTCTGAGAGCTTCAAGGGTCTCGTGCTTGCCGCAAAACAGAGAGAGGTAATATCCATCCCGCGCCTTGCGGGCAAGAACCTCGATGCGGCCCATTGCAGAAAAATCGATGCTGAAAACCCACGCGTCATCTTTTCCCAGATAATGTATCGGTCGGGTTTCATCATCATCGGCAAAGGGGAGTTCCCCGGAAACATATCCTGTCGGCGTTTCAGTAGAATTGCCGAGAAGGGCAATGAGCTGACGCAGCACTGCTTCCTTCATCTCGTTATCATTGATTCCGCTGATCCCTTCGATAACGGCATCGATAATGGCCTCCATGCTCTCCGGTTTTCCCGATGCCCATTTCCTGAACCGTTCCCGGTCGAACCCGATAATCACCATGAGCGACTGGAACGCCCTTGCGTCAACGCGGGAACCGGAGAGGAGGAGGGAAAGGTCCGAGACAACATTTTTATCAATTCCCAGCCTCGCCAGGAGGCTCAGAAGCCCGGTTATTCCCCCGTCTTTTTTCTCCTGCCTGGTCTGAAGCCCGAGGAGCAGGGCGTTCAATTCAAATATTCCCGCCGGGTGTTTAGCCAGGGCGCTGGCAATGTTTGCCTGGATCCGTCCCTGGTCAGCAATGGCCATCTCCGCCAGGCGACGCGCGAAGGCTTCCCTCCCTCCCGGGTCGACCAGTTTGAAAAACAGCGAATTGTCCCTGATGTCCTCGAGCCTCAGGGTTATGGCTGCGCCGGCCGGGACCCCTTTCTGGAATTCGGCATGGATCCGTTTGCCTCCTATCTCGAGGACCGCTTCGCGGCCGCTGATCCGGCTGACGATCTTTGCGGGAAGCTCCGTCCCCTTCTTAATATCGCCGAGCTGGTCAAAAACGCCGCTTTTACCCGAGACCCGTATGGTGCCTGTCGGTTCTATTCTCATCACAGATCACCTTCGGGTGTAACCATGCTCCGTGCCGGCTCGTAGCTCCTCCGGTGTATCGGTGAGAGCCCCCGGGCGGCGAGCGCCTCAAGGTGTTTCCCGGTGCCGTAGCCCTTGTTGCTGTCAAAGTGATAACCGGGGTACATCTCGTCGAACCGTTCCATGATCGTATCGCGGCGCACCTTCGCCACTATGGAGGCCGATGCGATTGATATCGATTGAGCGTCCCCTTTCAATATTGAACGAATGGGAACCGGCGCTTGAAAAGAAAAATTTCCATCGAGTATAATTATATCCGGCTTAATAGGTATACTCCCGATGAGCCGATTTAGTGCAAATTCTGTGGCGCCATTTATGTTGAGCCGGTCAACGGTGCGGTGGGACACCAGAACCGATGACGCGTGGAGTGCGGTGGCCCGGATCAGCTCAAGGCTTGATTTTCGCTTCCGGGGGGTCAGCTTTTTCGAATCGTTGATGCCGGGGATGGGACCTTCAGTGGAGGCGATAAGGGATGCCTGGTAGATGACGATGCCGAGGCAGAGAGGCCCTGCCAGGGCGCCTCTGCCGACCTCGTCGACGCCGGCGATGAGAGAAATGCCTTCCTCCAGCAGCTTTTTTTCTATGGCAAAGGTGGGATAATGCAAAAAGGCGGACTCATCGCCCGCCTTTTTGATTTCAGTGATGCCACCGGTATTGTTTGCTGGTTCCAACTAAAGCCCGGTCCCGGGATATCAGGATTCCTGCTGGGCTGTCCCTTCAGCGGGGGCCGCTTCATCGGCGGCATGGGTCCCCGGCACGTCGGCCGCGGCGGCTGAATGCTTTTTGCCGCCCTTTCCGGTCTTCTCGCGCAGCTTGGCGGACTTGCCGGTCCGCTCCCTGAGATAGTAGAGTTTGGCGCGGCGGGCCTTGCCCTTCCGCACGACGTCTATCTTGGCGATCCTCGTCGAGTATACGGGGAAGATCCGCTCGACACCGACGTCAAATGAGAGCTTCCGGACGGTAAAGGTCTTGCTGACGCCCTTGTTGTCGATGGCGATCACAATGCCTTCGTAAACCTGGATTCGCTCGCGGTTTCCCTCAACGATGCGGTAGTGTACGCGGACCGTGTCGCCGATTTCGAAATTTATCTTCCTGTCGACCGGCATTATTTTCTTTTCAATTTCCTGCATGATGTCCATCGCTCATTCTCCTGATATTTTTCTTATAAGATGTTTTCTGTACAAATCGGGCCTGGTCCGTCTGGTCTTGTTCAGGCTTTCCTCGCGCCGCCAGTCCTGTATCATTTTGTGGTTGCCGCTCAGCAGCACCCCGGGGACCTTCATTCCGAAAATATCCTCAGGACGCGTGTAATGAGGATATTCCAGCAGGTCCAGCTCAAAGCTCTCCTCGTTCAGGGACTCGCTGTTCGACATGAACCCCGGCACGTACCGGGAAACCGCGTCGATGATCGCCAGTGCGGCGTACTCTCCGCCGGAGAGCACGTAGTCGCCGATGGAGATCTCGTAATCAACATGGCGGTCGATCACCCGCTGGTCCACGCCCTCGTAGTGCCCGCACACGATACAGAGATCATCGTGCGCCGCAAACTCCTTGACCAGGTCCTGGTTGAGGAGCCTGCCCGATGCCGAGGTGAGCACCACCCTGGTGCCCTTTTCCTTCACGCTTTCGATGGCCCCGTCAAGGGGCCCCGGCATGAGCACCATTCCGGAACCGCCGCCGTAGGGATAATCGTCGCAGCTGCGGTACCGGTCCGTCGCAAAATTCCGGATATCGGTGATCGTGACGTCGATGATTCTGCCTTCCACCGCTTTCCCGAGCAGGCCGCTGCGCAGCGGAGAGGCGAAAAAATCGGGGAACAGTGTCACAATCTTAAACTTCAAACAGGCCCTCAACGGGATTGATATCCAGTACTCTGTTCCGTATGTCCTTCGTATCCACCATCGATTCAACAAAGGGAACCATGAACTGCTTCCCTTCATCGTTCGATATGATAAGTATTTCTCCGGAGCCCGCCTCAAGGATGTCAGTCACGGTGCCGAGCAGCCGGTCCTTGCAGTAAGCGACGCATCCGATAACGTCAAAATAATAATAACTGTCCTCGTCCAGGTCGTCCCTGGTCCGTTCAGCTTCCGCCCGTTCTATACAAATGTCGGAACCTTTCAATGCGAGGGCTGTATCCCGGTCGTGTATGCCCTCGAGCTGCAGGAGTCCGCTTCTTCCTTTCTGCTCGATGAAATTCAGTATTTTGAATTCACGATAGCCGGTTTTGGTCTTTATAAAAACTGATTTACCTTCGTCAAATCGTTCCCTGATATCGGAGATAACCAGGACCTTCAGGCGGCCGGTCAGGCCGTGGGCCCCGGCGGCAACAGCTATGCGGATATAGTCATCTGTCATTAATCGAGTATTTCCAGCACCACCCGTTTTCCAGATTTTGTAGCGGAAGCGTTTATGATGGTCCGTATCGCCCGGGCTATTCTGCCGTGTTTTCCGATAACCTTCCCGATGTCTTCTTTCGTTACCCGCAATTCGAGGATTGTCGATTTTTCTCCTTCAACCTCTCGTATTTCCACCTGGTCCGGATGGTCAACAACGGATTTGACCATGTACTCGACGAGTTCTTTATAGTTCATTTCCGACTCCTGTGGAATTATTTGGCGGTTTTAAATTTCTGCCACAACCCCTTTTTCTTTATAAGTTGCATGATGGTATGAGTCGGTACCGCGCCTTTTCCAAGCCAGTGGAACAACTTCGTCTCGTCAACGACCAGCTGTTCGCCGTCAACTATCGGCTGGTAGCGTCCCAGCTGATCAATGAACTTGCCGTCCCTTTTTTCCCTTTCGTCAACGGCGATAATCCGGTAAAATGGCTTCTTTTTCGTCCCCATTCTCTGTAAGCGTATCTTAACAGCCACAACAGTCCTCCTGTAATGATTAGGAATTTATTTATTTTTACCCCTATTTTTTTGTCAATAGAAAATAGCCAAAAAGGGGAAATTAATCAGTTTATT
Organism: Spirochaetota bacterium; assembly: GCA_035400945.1. GTDB lineage: Bacteria > Spirochaetota > UBA4802 > UBA4802 > UBA5550 > RBG-16-49-21. The sequence continues at coordinate 26,726 of DAONAJ010000014.1, read as the reverse complement.
TCCTCCCTTTATCCCGGCGCCCCAGCCCCCGCTTTAGGGTTTGTAACCAGGATTCAAATCCTATCTGCGCGGGCACTTACCAGCTTCTTTTTTGGAACCCTTGTTTTCGGCCTGTCCACGAGCCACGGCGGGACAGGGTCCGGCCGTCGTGAAAAGCGGCCGGATATCCGCTTGAATATGAGGTAGCCGGTGGGGAGCCATATCAGCGAGAGGACCGTGCCCACGATCATGCCCCATGAGAGGGCCAGCGTGAGGGGGGCGATTATGGGATCATACCCGCCGAGCCCGAAGGCGGCCGGAGGATGCCCTGACCAGCAGCTCCGTGAGCTCCATACCCGGATTGCCTTCGCGGAGCTCCTCGATGTGGTCGAGGAGTATGATGGAGGAGTTTATGACCACGCCGGAGAGGCCCACGACGCCAATGAACGCCATGAAGCTCAGCGGCCTGCCGGTGATCGTGAAGGCGTACAGCACGCCGATGATTCCCAGGGGGATCGTGGACAGGACGAGAAAGGGCCGCGCGAAGCTCCTGAACATGAAGACGAGGGTCGCGAATATCCCGAGCAGGGCAAGGAGCATCGCGAACGCCAGGGACTGAAGCGAATCGCGCGTGGCCTTCTCCTCGCCGCCGAATACGGCCGTCACATCGGGGAACCGGGACGAGAGGTCGCGGAGCATAGAGCGAGCGTCCATGTTGAGCCGCGCCGAAGATATCCTCTTCGGGTCCGTGTCCGCGGTTATTGTTATCGACCGCATATGGTTGTAGCTTTTTATGGTCGACGGCGCTTCCCCCCCGGAGAAGTCGGCAATTTTGTTCAGCGGGATGAAGGCGTTACGCCTGATCAGCAGCGGGGTACGGGTAAAGCTCCCGAAGTCCGACTTGTCCCGGTCGTCAAAGCGCACGACGACCTTGTGCTCCCTCCTGGATTCGCTCAGCGTGGCTATCGGCCTGCCCTGGAGGGCGATACTGAGCTGGTTCCCGATGCCCCGGATATGCTCGTCTGGCCCATTGCCGCGATGATGCCCCGCACCGTGACGCGGTGCTCGGCGCCGCCCGACTCCACGTCAGTGGAGGGATTGATCACGCCCGGTATCCGGGCGAGCCGGCCGACCATCGCGCGTGCGAGGCCCTCGAGCTGTTTCACGTTTGACGAGCGCAGGGTGAGGGGCTTGCCGATGGGCTGTCCTCCCTGGATCGAGGATGACGCCAGGGACGCCACGCCCGCCGGCTTCCGTATGGCCGCGAGCTTTGCGAGCATTTCGCTCACGCCGAGGTCCGGGACCAGCTCCGGCCGTATCTGTATGAGGACCAGGCCGGTGTTGTCCCCGGTCCTGCTCTGGGGATCGCCGACGCCGAGCGACTGGCGGCCGGCATGAGCCGTGACCGAAGCCGCGATTTTTTTACCCAGCGCCTTCACCGCCAGCGCGGAGAGGTCACGGCCCGTGAGGTCCGTCGCGGCGAGAGTGGTGCTGGCCGGCATCTCGAATCGGAGAGCGTAGTACTCGACGCCCTCGGGCGGAAAGAGCTCGAAACGGTTGAACAGCGCCGTGACAGCGAGTGATGAGACGATCAGGAACGTCAGCAGGAGGTAGACGGTCCGCCTTTTACCGAGCGAATGGCGGATGAATTCGGAGAACCTTTTCTTGATGATGCGGAACAGGCCTGCGCGCGGGCCCCCGCAGCGGTCGCAGGCTGGGCTCCGCGCCTTCCGAAGAACTGCAGGCGCGCCGGCAGAAGGGTTAGCGACTCGATGAGCGCGAAGGTGAGCGCGATCATGACGACGATCTGGATCCACCTGATGAACTGGCCCATGACGCCGCGCGTCACGACCATGGGGAGGAAGGCGGATATGATGGTGATCGTCGAGGCGATGAAGGGGGCCGCGAACTGCTTCGCTGAGGCGACGGCCGCCTCCCTGCCCGGGAGGCCCGTTTCCCGGAGGCGCGCGAAGTGTTCGGTTATCACGACGGAGTTGTCCACCAGGTTGCCGATGCAACCGTCCGGGATACCCTTGAATGGTTTGACTCGTGCGCGTGCGGTGCCGGATCATAGCGATCATTAGCCAGGGAAGAGGGGCAGGCCTGCTCTGAGGCCGTTGCGGTACAATGGTTCTTAACGGACTTTGATCGAGGCAGGCCGTGCGTCCTTTTTCTCCATGACGGTTCATGAAAAGGCTTGTGAATATGACAGCGGCGGGGAAAAGAGCATCTTTGTCACACGGGTAGAAACCCTTCGGAAGGGTCAGAGCAATTCATGCAGGGCGCGCTTCATTATCATTTCTTGCTACCCAGTCCCAAATACCATTTGGTCATGATGCTGGCGGGATGGAGCCGAAGCCAGAGCGCGTCGGGAAGGTAATTGTCTGAATCACAGTAGGAACAGGAGACTATGCGCGAGGTTCCGTCAACCTTGAGGGCAGCCCCGCACTGAAGGCAGGAGAATACGATCGGTTTTGACATGTATGGGGAATCCGCCGCAGTTTGCCCTTTCGTGGCATTGTACAATACGGTTACCTTCGGGATTGCCGAGCCAATCCATTCGGGAGCGGGCATTACGGTAGCCGATTTGCCGCATGACCCGCATTGGAAAGTTTTTTCCTGCGTACCGTCCTGCTCCGGATAAATCGTCTTGCATCGGGGGCAGCGGGGTTTTGTTTTGCAAAAAAGGATATTGGTTCCGTATTCGTCGAATATCACCATTTTCTCCGGTTTGGCCTTCATTTCATGGAGGTCGCTCGTCAGCTCTTTGATGACACCGATCCAGTAGCTTTCATCAAGTTCGAAATCGTTCTGACAGTTGTCGCAGTGGACCGAAAGCCAGGGGCCGTTGAGGGGAATAGGAAGAGCGCATTCCGGGCACTCGATGCGAGCCTGCAACTGGATAGTGGTCATGGAATCCTCCGATAAGTTCAGGTCACGGTCGCCTGCAGTTCCCTGTTCACCGTATTGGCGTCATGCAGATACACTGTCAGATTATTCAAAAAAATCAATTCTATTTGTTATTTTGGAAAAAGCTCTGTATTCACACAAGGTCCAGATTAAAATCCAGGAATCTTCTCCATCTACCAGCCCGGCTCAAGAGACGCAATAGAGTTTATCTGAAGCATGAAAAGGCATATGTCAACTGGAAAAGTTCTGGGCAGGGGACTTAAAATTTTTTGGATATCCCTGAAGGGGGGATGGTGTCGGGGATGCGGGCCTTGCCCCGGGTTTTCATATTGCTTGACAATATGCGCCAGGGACACGAATTTTATCCTTTCTGGTTGAATAGTCTGATTTAAAATCTATGGGAGGGATTTTACATGAAGTTTTTCTTTCGGATTATGCTTTTTGTTCTGGTTGCGGGGCTGTTGTTCGCTCCCGCCATTGTGGGGTGCGATGACTCAAATGAAAACGATCCAATGCTGCTGGGGCTTGCGTTGTTGAATTCAGTCGCGCCGAAACAGATCTATATTTACGACGGCGGTCTGCATAACGGAAACCTGAGCGGCAGCACCGGTGCGAATGACCTGTGCGTAGATGCCGCTTATGGTTATACCCTGCTGGACAACGCGTCGGTAAAAAAGGCCTTTCTTTCTTTTCCAGGGGTTAGAAATGGTGATATTAAGGACCTTGTTCCGGCCAGGTATGCGGAATTACCGGTCTATGGATTTGATGCTGCTACAAGACAGGCGCAATTGTTAAAAGATCACTGGAGCGATCTGTGGGACTCTAGCGGGATTATGTTGACCCTTCAAGCAGCGATCGGAATTGATGCAAACTGGTGGTTGGGGAGCCAGCATGATGGTTCTTCTTATTCCTCGACCTTTACATGTAATTCGTGGACATCCGAATCAAATTTATCTTCCGGGATACTGGGTTCCTATGATAATGGGAACAGCTATTATTGGATCAATGACCAAGAAACTCTTACCGCGACGTGTAATTCTCCGTACCATCTTCTCTGCATAGCATACTGATAAAAAATGCCTTATTACGAATCAAAAAAGCCCCTGCGCCAGGGGCTTTTTTTTTAGCCGATCCGATGCCGCGCCGGTATTTTTTAAATCCAGAAATCTTCTCCACCAGCCAGCCCGGCTCAAGAAACGCAATAGAGTTTATCTGAAGCATGAAAAGGCATATGTCATCTGGAAAAGTTATAGACAGGGGTCTTAAAATTAGTTGGATTATACGAGTCCCCGCCGGGGTATTGCGGGAATAGTTTTTGGGAACTTTATCTGGATACTAAAAAAATAAGGAGCAGTGAACAGAATTATACTACGCGCCTGCCCTTTCGCGGAGTTCCCGCACGTTCTTGTTGACGTCGCCCCCCTTGAAGGCGGCGTTGCCGGCGACGACAATATCAGCGCCAGCCTTGACAACATGGGCTATGTTGTCCGGTCCGATGCCCCCGTCGACCTGGATCCTGACCTTGAGTCCGGGGACCGACCTGATGTGGGCCGCGAGCTTCTGTATCCTGCCGATAGCCGGCTCCATGAAGGCCTGGCCGTAAAAGCCGGGGTCTACCGACATGACAAGGGCCATGTCAGCGTAGGGTAACAGATCAAAGATGGCTTCCACCGGGGTTGAGGGGTTTATGGCAATTCCCGCCAGTACGCCTGCCTTCCGTATCTGCTGGAGTATCCTCGCCGGGAACCGCGTGCTTTCATAGTGTATGGTGACAACCCAGGGCTTGGATTCAAGGTACTCCCCGATAGACCGCTCCGGCAGTTCAATCATCAGGTGCACATCAAGGGGAATGGCCGTATGTTTCTTTAAAGAGCTGATGAAGCCGGGACCGAAGGTAAGGTTGGGGACGAAGTTTCCGTCCATGACGTCGAGGTGGAGCAGGTTCACGATGCTGCCGTCGAAGGCGCGCACCTGCTCCCCGATCGTCGTCAGGTCTGACGCGATGATGGAGGGGGATATGAGCAGTTTTTTTTCTTCAGTCGACATTGATGGTCATGTCATCTATACGTTTTTTATCGCGGCGGAACGTGATCGTCGCGTTGCCCTCGCGCCTGAAGACGAACACTATCTTCTGCCCGGGTCCCGCCTTTTTCGAGAACCTGATTCTCTTGGAATGGCTGTCCTCGATATACGCCTCGTAGAGACCCTGCGTTTCGTCGTTGGGTATCTGGAATTCAATTTTTTCATATGCCGCGTAGGGGCGCTTGTCAAGCCGATTATAACTGACCTGGAGGGTGCAGGCGTCCCCCTTCCGCACCGGTGCCCCCTTGGCGGGGGTCTGCGATACGACGAGTCCGCTTTTTGCGGGATCATCCGTGGCCACGATTTCTTCGGTAACCGTGAGTCCCTTGGCCCGGAGCAGGTCAAAGCAGAGCTCTATGGACTGGCCCCTGACGTCGGGCATGACCGCGTCAGCGGCGCTTTTACCCGTCGAGACCAGAAGGTTGATTTTGCGGTCAGGCCTGACCTTTTCGCCGGCCCGGGGGCTCTGGTCAATAACGGTGTTGTCGGCAACCTTGTCGGAGGGGATGTAGGATATCACGCCGGTGCCGAGGGAAAGGGTCCGGTCATGGCGGTGGATGTTCCTCAGGTTGTTCAGCGCCAGGGGAAGCTCCTTGCCGATGAGGTTCGGGACGTCGATGTAGTATTCGGAGCGGCTCACCACCAGTTTGATCCTGCTGTTCTCGGGAACGACCTTTCCTTTTTTCGGGTACTGGGAAAGGACGGTGCCGTCATCGATATCGGCAATGTCCTTGAACTTGATCTCGGGCTTGATGCCCCTGCGGACCAGACTGTTATAGACTTCCATAAACTGTTTACCCTCGACATCGGGAACCACGACCTCGCGATCGGGCTTGGTCAGGAATATCAGCATGATGGTCGATACGATAAGAAAGAGGGAGAATCCCAGGAAAAAAATAACCGCTATCCGGCCGATATGGCCGAAATACTTGAATTTCTCTTCACCGGATTTGCCTTTGTCGGTCATGTTGTATCTCTCATAATCTATTTTGCCGTCATCCGCCGGCAGGGGTGAATGACGAGTTATGTCATATCAGGGTCATGGGAGACATTGAACCTGATGGGGGTGCAGATGAGTCTTTTTGACGTTGAACTGGTATTTGTCAATTAAAAAAAGGGAAATAATCATTTGCATTTGAAAAGACTCCCTATAGCCATCCTGCCCGTCCGCCTCGTGTAAAGCAGAACCTTTTCGGCAGATCCCGTGTCGGCTCTGCACTCGGTCATCCTCATCAGCGCACCTGGTTTTTCTCGGCGGAATCGGCGATATCCCTGTCGCCTTTTCCCCAGGATGGCTACAGGGTCTTCTATTAATTGGCTTGTACGTTTTTATCTGGCAGAGATTCTTTTTAATTTGGTGAGGGAAGGATAGGTTATAGGTACATAAAAACTTTAGAATTACAATGTTTTAAACGACAATATAGATAGCACATCTGATGCTTATTTTTCCGCGATTTGATGGGACGCTTTTATGGATAGCGAAATCAAGATTTTGTTCATGTCGGATATTCATCTGGGTATCAGGCCCAATGATACCCATATCCCCGATTACGCCAGGGTAAATACCTTCAAGCGTATTGCCGCTATTGCCCGGGGACATGATCTCTTCCTCATCGGGGGCGACCTCATTGACAACGCTTCCGTCGGCAGCGACATAATCGACATTATCAGGACGGAATTCAGGGCACTGCGGAACGCCGGCACTGAAATTGTGTATACGCCGGGAAAAGGGGAACTTACCAGCAGGAACGTCATTGCCCCCCCGGTTCTTGATTTCAACGCATCCTGCCTTTTTTCGAGCACCATGACCGCGACTCCCTACCTGTACATGAAGAACGGTCAGAAGGTCTATGTCTACGGCCTGTCGGGCAGCCTGGGATACGATCTATCGAAAGTAAAAAAAATATCCGAAGAGGGTTTTCACATCGGGCTGTTCCACGCTGACTTCGATTTTGACAATGAGAAGAACGATTACCTGGTGTACCGTCTCCAGAAGAATGACATCAAGACCCTGGGCCTGGATTTTTACGCCTTCGGCTATTGCCACAGCTTCAAGATGTTCAAGATCATGGACCGCATCATCGGGGTCTGCCCCGGGAGCCCCGAGGCCACGTCCTTTGATGAAACGGGAGACCGTTACATCATATCCATCGTCATCAAGGAGAACAGACTGTACCAGATCAAGCGGCTCACCGTCAATTCCATGAAGCTGTACCGTGACCAGGTCGATTGTTCCAGCCTGGTGACCATGGGCCCCATCAAGGAACTGCTGGAGAACAACAGGTCGAAGAAGGCCATCCAGCAGGTAGTCCTGACGGGGGAGCGGGACTTTGTCCTGCGCCAGTATGAAATCCAGAATTACAGGAGCGAGTTTTTCAGGCTGGACTTCATCGACCGGAGCGTGCCGACGATCGATTCCCTCATAGAGGAATTCCAGTACGAGAATTCGCTGCGAGGGGAATTCTATAAAATCATAAAAGAACAGATTGACCAGGGCGGCCTGCCCCACGATATTGACAAGACCGATTTCGCCCTATCCCTGAATAAAATCACCCGTGACGGGTTTACAAACCTGGAGGACTGGCTGTGCAGTATATAAAGTGCATGGTTTACAGGCACGGGCTCTTCGATAACCGTGTCATTGATTTCAGCGACCGGCTTACCATTGTTTACGGCAAGAACGGATCGGGGAAAAGCCTCCTGGCGCGGAGCATGGTGGATGTCCTGTGGGGTAAGTTTTCCGAGCGGAAGCTCCTGGGCGACGAGGTATGGAACTCTCTCTATCTGGATCTGTTCTTTTCCCTGTCCGACAGCGGATATTACCGCATCTGCAACACCAGTGATAAGAATTACCGGATACAGTATATCCAGAACAACGCGGAAAAGGTCATCTATTCCGAGTCAAAGTCGGAAGGCCAGGACAACAGGGTCCAGAATCATTTTTACAAGGATTTCGAAGGCAGGATGCTCCGGGACTTCCTGGGACGGTTCGATATCGTCTCCTTTATCAACTCTTCCTTTGTCCCGGCGTCCTCCGATATTGCCAGGGATTCCTTCCTGGATCTTCCGGTGCTCAAGCGGATCATACTCGATGAAAACACCGGCTTTTACAACCAGTACCTGAACATGCAAAGGATTTTTGACACGGGCATGGCGGATGACGGCGGGCTGCCTCCTGAAGTCGCGCGGTTTGAAGACAAAAAGCGTGACCTTGAAAAGAAGATCCAGATAATGGACATCAGGGATTCACGGCACGATAAGCTCAGAAGGGAAAAAAACACGATACAGTGCGAAGTGGACGAATTGAACAGCTCCCTAAACTCCCTCAACAGCCAGAAGGAAATCCTGAACAAGATAATCGAGAACCTTCACAAGGTCGAGCAGCTGAAAGAAGAGTTCGAGGACATCAAGGACGAGATACAGAGCGAGCAGCAGAAGATAAAGTCAATGGCCGACATGAAGACCGAGCTGGATGCCATGTTCCCGCAGTTCAGCGAGATCGATATCACCGACAGCACCAACCTTGACCGCCTCCAGGAGGTGTTCAACGACATCAGGAACCTCAACGAAAAGATCGATAATTTTTATTTCAGGAGGGAGCTGAAGGCCAGGAGGCTGAAGAGGGCGGCCATCGCGGTTTCCGCCGGCGCTCTCGCCGCGCTTGCGACCGTGCTGATAAAAAACGGGTTCCACTTTTTCAAGGACCTGTACCTGTTGCTCGGGATAATCGGCCTCGCCTGCATGGCCTATGCCGCCATCGGCGTCGGGCTGATGCTGATCAGGCGCGACAGGGATCTTCAGAAGCTGGAAGAGGAAAAGAAACGCTTCAAAGAGCGAATCATGGCCCTGATGGAGAAGAGCAAGGTGGTGCTGGAGGACTACAAGCTTACCGAAATCTACGAGCTCCTCCTGCAGTATTTCGAGGACTACGTCAATTACACGGAGCGGAAGAAGGACCTTGCCATGATCAAGAGCTCCCTGAAAGAGGAAGAATACATGGTGAGGATTCAGAAAAAGCTGGATGAATTGAAGAAGGAAGAGGAAATCATTAAGGACGAAATCCACACCAGCATCGACACCCTGAACATCGTGGATGACATAGAAAACGAGACGAGCAAGATCGAGGAGCTGATCCGGAACATCGGTACCGAGGCGGGACTCATAAAAGAAAAGATCGAGACAAAGGAGCGCATCCTGCAGCAGATCGACAACGAGTTCCTCCAGGCGTCAGGCAACAGCGGGGCCATGAACGCCCTCATCGAGGAGAGGAACAGCGCCGACCGGATACTGAAAAAATGGAAGGTCAACAGGAACTCGATGTATTTCATCACCCGCATGATGACGCGCGCCGTGGAGCGCAGCGAGGAAAAGCAGCTGCGGAAGCTCCTGGACGGCACCCTGGAGAAGTTCAACCACCTCACGGGGAACCAGTACATCACCAAGATCGACGACGCCGCGGTTCTGCAGATGATAACGGAAAACAGGATGTCCGACGAGATGACGCCCCCCGTCGTCCACGCGCTGCTCCTCTCGCTGAAATTCACCCTTTCCGATTTCATCATCAACGGGAGCACCACGATCCCATTATTGATTGACGAACCGTTCCAGTTTATGGATGATGAACGCTGTAACCGGTTCCGGGACCTGGTGTCGTATGTTTCCAACAAGCGGCAGGTGATAATATTCACGCACCAGAGCGACAAGCGGAACTGGGGGAATTTCGTAGAGCTTTAAAGGCGATGGACAAGAACGGGCAACTGACATTTTCCGATGATCCGATCCTGAACGGCATCAACGAGGTGTACCAGCTCCTCGAAAAGGGCGAGTTCGCGGCCGCGGTCGCCAAAATAGACGAGCTGATGGACATCGATGCCGACTATCCCGGCCTCATCGAGTCGTACCGGGTGGCTAAATTCTGGAACAACCGTGAAAAGGAGATGAAGACCCTCGAAGAGGGCAAGGACACCGCCGAGTACCTCATGAAGCAGTGGGAGGTCTTCAACGAGTACGCGGAGGGAAAGAACATGGTCTCCTCGTCAGCCTTCAAGTACGCCATGCGGTACATCTTTATCAAGGCGGCGGACAACTACAAGTTCGCCTTCCGGGAGCAGCAGGACACATCGAACAATTTCCAGTTTCTCCTCAACCTGGGGGACTGCTTCCTGCGGCTTGAGGAATACAGGCTGGCGATCGACACCCTCGAGTACGCCCGGGGCTCCTACAAGAGCAGCGCGCGCCTCATGGCGATCCTCGGCGAGGCCTACTTCCATTCCGGCGACACGTCGAAGAGCCTCCTTTCCTTTCGCGAGGCCTTTTTCATAGACCCGGCCGAGATCGACCTGAGTCTGCTGAAGGCGAAGCCGATCCAGGAACTGGTGGAGATCGTGAAAAAAGAGCGGGCCGATTTCAAGGATATTGCCGAGTGGATCCCCATCTACGGCTACATCCATGATATTTTTTACGTCAAGCGCAACCTGAGCGCGCACCAGGTCGAAGGAATCCAGAAGGACATTTACAACCTGGAGCTGACCTATCAGAAGATGAACAGGGGACAGGTGGAGGCCTCGAACATCATGCCCCGCCTTATCAATAAATACCTCTGGCTCCTGGATTACTACAGCCTGCAGAGCTACAATTTCGAAAACATGACCCAGATCCGTGACCGCCTGCTGAACATCAACCGGGAGCTCTTCCATGAATACTTCACAAAGAAGAAGTAGAAGTGGCGCAATGTAGTTTCTTTCATCGTATCGCGCTTTATCGGTGGTCTTCCCGGAACAGAGTCACCGCATGGTCCTGTTTATTCTCGTAGATGCGCGCCGTTCTCCCCCTTGCTTCTATGATCAAAGTCGTGCAATCGAAATGATGACACCGGAAACGTCCGTATAATTCCGCAACGAAATGATCGGCCTGAAGCCTCTCAATCACCCGGCCCGTAAAGGGCTGATAGCCGTCCGCGGTCAGGTACGGAACCCCGCCCCAGAGGCAAAAGAGGGTGGCAAAGCGCCCATTAACAGCATCGCCAAGAAACTCCAGCTCTATGCGGGCCAATTCCTGGTCCTGCTGGTGGGTTTCAGTTATGACAGGGCCCTGGAATACCATGATCATTTCTCCAGTATGTTTCGCAAGATTTCCGCGGCCCGGCGGAATCCTTCACGGTCGGCATCGTCAGGTGTTCCGTCAACGGCATGTTTGCCGCAAATATAACTGAAGAGTTCTTTGTGGTCTGATAGTTCGGTTTTATCCCCGGCAGCCTTGAGCAGTGCTTCGGCTGCGTGGTAGCGAACCAGGTAGTCATCATCTGAAAGGGCTTCGAATATTACTGTTTCGAATTCAGGGGTGATGAAATCGGTAATCGGCCTTGATCCGCCGGAGGAATCGATGGCGATCTTCAGGTTGACCAGGGCGTCGATACGTTCCGGCCATCCGAGGGACCGGTTTCCCACGATGGACCGCAGGGCGGCGACGGCATCTTCGCTTCTGCCCATGGTCAGGATGTTCCTGGCGATATTTCCCGCGCCATACGAACCCGGCCCTGATGCCAGGACCTCGTTCAGGGCATTCCGGCATTCATCCGTTCCAAGTATCTCCGCGGCCCTGCCGAGGTAGGGATCGTAGCCGTTCCTGATCCGCTCCGCTACGAGGCGCGACGCTTCGGCGCGCTCTTCCGGAGCAAGGCCAGCCATGGCCGAGTCGACCTCCTGGAGGCTCGGGCCGTCGTGCCACTCCATGTAGGGGTCGCGCTTTCTGTCAAAGACCCTGATGAGCTGTTCCATGGACATTGATCCTTCCTCCACTCCTGTTTTCGTCACAGCCGGATCGGCAGGATGAGGATGGAAATGCCCCGGGTGTAGAACTGCCGCTGTATCGCAAAGGCGGAGTAGTTGTGGAGCCACCGGGTGAAGAAAGTGTCCTCCGGGAACACCAACTGCCCGGCGAAGAAAATGGACCGTGGATAGGCTTTAACGATTTCCGTCGCGATGCGCACCGACTCGTCGACCACGTCAACCCCGATGGCGGTGCGGCATTCCGCGTTGAACCCGTGGGCGCGCATATAGCTGACGTACCGGTTCGCCTCCTGCTCGATGTGGGCCTTGTGCTGGGATATCTCTTCGGCGCCCTTGAAGAGGCCTGAATCGATAAGGCCGATCTGGATGAAGATAAAGTTTTTGTAGATTTTCGGGAAGATCCTTAAAATTGTGAAGAGGGTATGCAGACCCGTGCCGCTGAAGCCGTTCACGAAAAGGACCGCGGTCCTGGCCTTTGGATCCACTTCCTGCGTTCTCTTCCACGGGCGCCGCTTCTTTTCATACCGTGCCATGTCCATCTCGGCGATTTCAACAAGGCCCTTCAGCCTGCCGAGGAGCTTTCCGGTCCGGTTGTAATGGCGTTTAATTACGACGGACAGTGCCACCAGGGATCCGGTAATGAAAACGGTCAGCCATCCCCCTTCGTTGAACTTGAGGACAACCACCGAGACGAGTATGAACGAGGTGAGAATGAGGCCGACGCCGTTGATGAAAAGTTTTTTCTTCCAGTGGTCCTCGCTTTTTCTCGCAATCCACCAGTGCCGAACCATGCCCAGCTGGGAGAGTGAGAATGTTATGAATACGTTGATGCTGTAGAAGATGACCAGGAGCTTGACCGAGCCCCCTGAATAAACCATGAGCGCTATCGACGCGATGCCCATGATGAGTATGCCGTTCTGTGTCACCAGCCGGTCGTTAAGGGAAGCAAACCGGGTGGGAGCCCAGCGGTCAAGGGCCATGTTCGAGAGCACCCGGGGCCCGTCAAGGAAGCCGGTCTGTGCGGCCACAAAAAGAAGGACCGCCTCGGAAAGCAGCGTGACCAGGATGAAGGCCTGGGCGAGACCCGGGGCCCAGTCTCTGGAAAGATTCGCGAAGAGGATCGCGTTGAGGGTTTTTCCCGGAACGTGTTCGACATGAAAGAGCAGGTACGCGATCATGAGGCCGGCAACCGTGATGGCAAGGGAAGCCGCCATGTAATTCATGGTGTGGGTGGCGGTCTTCACCTTCGGTTCGCGCAGGATCGGTATACCATTGGATACTGCCTCGATACCGGTGAAGGTTCCGGCCCCCATGCTGTAGGCCCTGAGGATGAGGAATATCATTCCGAGGGTTCCCATTTCCGCGCTGGTGCTTCGGACCTCTGTCACGGTGGAGCTGACAATATCCGGCATATTGCCGGCGTGGGTGATAAAGGCATAGATGATGGCAAAGCCATGGGTTATTAGAAATATTAGGAAAATGGGGACCAGGGGAACAACCGACTCCTTGACCCCGCGGAGGTTGAGCCAGATCAGCAGGATGACGCCAAAGACGGCAACGGGCAGCTTATAGTGTATCCAGGTAGCGGGCAGGAAGCTGAAAAGGGCATCGGCGCCGCTGGCGACAGAAAGGGTTATGGTCAGGAGATAGTCGATGAGAAGGGCGCTCCCCGAAACCATGCCTGTTGACGGCGACAGGAGCTTGCTGGCCACCAGGTAGCCGCCTCCGCCGGTCGGGAAAAGCTTAATAATCTGATGATAGCTGGCGCTGATGACGAATATGGTGATTACCGTACCGAGGGCGACGAAAATGCCCAGGTAATGGTGTTTCCCCAGGGCCAGAAAGGCTTCTTCAGGGCCGTAGCAGGAAGACGAAAGCCCGTCGGCGCCTAATCCTACCCATGCGAAAAAAGCGATCAGGGAGAGCTTGTGGAAAATGGAAGGGTCAGAGACGCTGCGCGACTTGCCGATAAGCAGCAGTTTTAATCGTTTGAAAAGCGGTTCTTTATTCTCATCGTTGTTCATAGGGCCTCCGGCACCGGAAGAAACTATGGAGGCGGGAAAATAAAACTGTCATGCAGGCAGCTTCACAGGGCCTCCCAATCGCCTACGAGGTTAGCTGACGGGCTCGGGCTTGGAAGTGCCCTATCCGGTATTGGAATACGCCCCAACAAAACGGGTCCCCCGCATCCGGGGATTGCCCGGATCTCGGCGTAACAATAGAGAATAAAATATGTATCGGATGGGACAAAGTCAAGCAGATGGAGGATTTTATTAATTTTTTTTATTTTTCAGAAAAGCTGTTTTGATTACTGCGGAAACCGGACCCATGCGGGCCATGGTATTTTTAAATTCATATCCTTGGCTTCCGGACCGCAGGGGGGCAGTACAATGACGCCTGAGCATTTTACCGGGGAATATCGTGATACCAGTGTTTCAAATTCCTCGGCCCTGGCGGCGGGGACCCTGATCCGGGACAGCTCAAACCCCCATGGATGGGAGGCTTTGCCCACGTTATAGGCTATGACATAGAGCTTTACCCCTGTTTCGCAGTCGCCGCAGGGCACCGCTCTGACGCCGGTCAGGTAGCAATCACTTCCTTCAGGAACCTCGTATTCCCTGCAGCGCTCCGTATCCGGCTTTGCCTCGTTCTTTGATGCCGATGACGAAGCACCGGTAGCGCCGGAATTTCCCTTTTGGACGGTTGATATGCCGCATGATAACAGAAGGACCAAAACCGGGATAAATACTCTTTTCATATGCAAACTCCGCATCAAGGATGGTCAGTTTTATAGTAAATAAACCAAGATAGTAAGTCAAGTTTTAATTGTAGGGAGCGCGGCAGGTAAGGGTTGATGGAGAATGTCAACGTCATGGGCAAAAAAAAGCGGCGATTTGCATCGCCGCTTTTCGAGTTTCATTTGCGGAAGACTTACTTGCCCTGAACTTCTTTTGCGCCCGCGATCAGCGTGTCAACGACAGACGGGTCGGCGAGGGTCGAGGTGTCGCCCATGCCGCTCTTGTCGAAGTCGCTGGCGGCGATCTTCTTGAGGATCCGGCGCATGATCTTGCCTGACCGGGTCTTGGGAAGAACGTCCGCCCACTGGATGATTTCCGGTGTCGCGATGGGGCCGATCTCCTTGCGGACGGTGGCGACGAGCTCTTTCTTGAGTTCGTCTGATTTCTCAACGCCGGATTTCAGCGTTACGAACGCGTAGATCGACTGGCCCTTGATCGGGTGCGGATAACCGACAACGGCGGACTCGGCCACGTTCTTGTTGGATACGAGGGCCGATTCGACCTCAGCGGTCCCCATCCGGTGACCGGATACGTTGATGACGTCGTCAACGCGGCCGGTGATCTGATAGTAGCCGTCCTTGTCGCGTTTGCAGCCGTCACCGGTGAAGTACCTGCCCGGGAACTGCGAGAAGTAGGTGTCGAACATCCGCTTGGGATCTCCGTACACGCCCATCATCTGACCAGGCCATGAGCGGTTGATGCAGAGGTTGCCCTGGCATACGCCTTCAAGGGGTTTGCCTTCATCGTCAACGATGCAGGGCTCAATGCCGAAGAAGGGAACCGTCGCCATGGCGGGTTTGATGTCGATAGCGCCGGGAAGCGGGGTGATGAGGATGCCACCGGTCTCGGTTTGCCACCAGGTGTCAACGATCGGGCACTCGCCGCGGCCGATCTTCTGATAATACCAGTTCCACGCTTCGGGGTTCAGAGGCTCGCCGACTGAACCGAGGAGCTGGATGGACTTGATGTTGTGCTTGTCGACCCAGCTGTCGCCTTCTTTGGCGATCGCGCGAATAGCGGTCGGAGCGGTGTAGAAAATATTGACTTTGTGCTTCTCAACAACTTGCCAGAACCGGCCCGGATCCGGATAGTTGGGAACGCCTTCGAACATGATCGTGGTCGCGCCGTTGGCGAGGGGACCGTAGCAGATATAGGAGTGTCCGGTTACCCAGCCGATGTCGGCGGTACACCAGTAGATGTCGCCTTCATGATAGTCGAAGATAATCTTGTGGGTAAAGGCCACGTAGGTCAGGTAGCCGCCGGTTCCGTGCATGGCGCCTTTCGGCTTTCCGGTCGATCCGGAGGTGTAGAGGATGAACAGGGGATCCGTCGCATCCATGTGTTCCGGTTCGCATTTGGCGTCGACTGTTGCCATTTCTTCATGCCACCACTTGTCGGTCTTGTCGTTCCAGGTACACTTGATCTGGTCGCCGACCCGTTTCACAACGATATGGCACCGAACGCCCGGGCACTCTTTGAGGGCCTTGTCGGCGTTGTCTTTCTGGGGAACAGCCTTGGCGCCGCGGAAGGTGCCGTCGCAGGATACAAGCACCTGGCTGTCGCAATCGTTGACGCGGTCGCGGAGCGCTTCAGCGGAGAAGCCGCCGAAAACGACAGAGTGGATCGCGCCGATACGGGTACAGGCGAGAATGCCTATTGCCAGCTCGGGGATCATCGGCAGATAGAAGGTAACCCGGTCGCCCTTCTTGACGCCGTTTTTCTTGAGAACATTGGCGAATTTGCAGACTTCCTCATGGAGCTGCTTGTAGGTGAACTTTTTGTCTTCGCTGGGATCGTTTCCTTCCCAGATGAGGGCTACCTGGTTCCCTCTCTTCTCCAGGTGCCTGTCGAGACAGTTGTAGGACACATTCAGCTTGCCGCCCTTAAACCACTCGATTTTGAAATCCTTCATGTCCTTGGCATAGTTGCTGGTGTTGACCGTGTCCCATTTCTTGAACCAGGTCACGTACTCCTCGGCAATCTTTGCCCAGAAGGCGTCTGGATCAGCAAGGGACTCTTTCCACATTTTTTCGTAGTCAGCGCGGCTTTTGATGTATGCCTTTTTCTTGAAACTTTCGGGCACTGGATAAATCTCTTTAAGAGTAACTTCAGCCATGTACTACCTCCGATTAAATTGTTATTATTATATTTGTTATTGGTCTTCGCCGGTTTGCCATAAATGCCAAAACTTATAATTACCGGGGAATCTCAATATATTTTTTTTCAGAAAAACCGAGTAATGCCTTCTGCCTCAAGTACTCAGATATCAGGCTGTCATATCTGGACGTCGTTTCAAAAACCTTTATAGCGAGCTGCAGATTCATTTCAGCAGACACGGCACCGTTATTGTTCCGCATCTCTTCGATTACCGCGTCGTAATCTCCGGAGTCTGTGACTGCCGTGACGCTTTTAAAGTTCTTGGCGGCGGACCGGAGAAGGGCAATGCCGCCGATATCTATCCTGTTCATCGCGTCTTCGAGGGTAAGCCCCCGGCTGAGCGTCTCCTTTTCAACCGGCTTGACATTGACCACGATCATGTCAATGCCCTCGATGTTGTATTCATTCATGTCATGGAGGTGCTCCGGGTTGGACCGTATACCCAGCAGCCCCCCATGGATCTTCGGGTGCAGGGTCTTGACCCTGCCGTCCATCATTTCAGGATAGCCGGTGTAATCGGCCACATCCATTATTTCCAGCCCGTTTGACCGGAGTATCCTGGCCGTCCCTCCCGTTGAAATAAACTGGATATTGTATGTCTCTAGCTCCCTGGCAAATTCAACAATTCCGGTTTTATCGGACACGCTGAGAAGAGCCTTTTTGATTTTTGCCATAAGGATTGATCAAACTTAACAGAATTTAGCATGGGCATGACCATGCTCTATGCAAAGTTCGACTTAATACCAATTACCAAAGGGTATAATAAAAAAACAAGTATTTTTTAGATCGATTTTTTATTAATGGGCCATTAATCCGGCTCCTGCCATTCTCTGTAACAGAGCGGTCATCTGCTGGCCGTTGCCTGCATCAGGTAAATGATATTTACAAAGCGTTATCGTTCTTTTGGTTTCCGCGTTTTTTTACCTTTTTATATATGATAAAACAAACAACTGCCAGGGCGATAATGATGCCCATGGCGATATTGTATCTTTCGATTAGGATTCCCGCTTTTTCCCTTACCATCTGCCAGTTGTTGCCGAGGACAAAGCCGACCTGGATCCATATCAGGTTCCATACTGAAGCGCTCACCAGTGTCAGCAGCACTACTTTTATCAGGTTCAGTCGTGTGATTCCTGACACCAGCGAAATAACGGACCTGATGCCGGGAAGGAACCGGTTTGCCAGCACCACGAAATAGCCGTATCGTTCAAACCACCGTTCCGCGGCCACAATGCTTTCAGCTGAAAAGAAGCGGTAGTTTTTATTCATGAAAAATTCACGCTCAAGGATGCGGCCCACCATTACCAGGAGCATGAAGCCAATCACGCTGCCCGTTGTGGTAGCGGCGTACACCAGCATATAGGATAGCCTGCCGGTGCCCACCAGGAATGCGCCGAAAATGGTGATGGTGTCCCCGGGGATCGGCGGGAATAAATTTTCAATGATGGCGCTGATAAAGAGAAATAAGTATAAAAACAGGTCGTTTTTAGGGAGTAAAAACGTGATTATGTCGTTTACTATCTGTTCCATGCCGGCTGTCTATATCAGGCATTGTGCGGGTCCGGAAATTAGCAAGAATATTTTTTTACGTCAGCTGGATTTATTGGGATAAAAAAAGACAGCCCTGAGGGCTGTCTTTAACAGTGATATTCCAACAAAATCTTCACTGAAGAGTTATCAGAAGGAGTACCGGGTCTCGGAAATGATCATGTTCCTGCTGTCTCCCAGCCGGTTGGCGATGACAAAACCGAGTGACGTGCTGACGCCATTGGTGAATTTATACATCAGATAGGGATATACGACATAATCCCATTTTTTTAATTTCGGGTCAGTATACAGGGCGAAACGGATCTGGAAATCCAGGGCATCGCTTTCCCCGAAGCTTCTCTGAATATTGCTGGAGAGCATCCATTTGTACGGGTACTGCTGGCCGTACCCCTCGATGATCTGTTCGTTGGGAAGCTTGTTCGATTGCGGCATCGTGACCAGCTCAAGCATGTCCATCATGTTCCCCGGCTTGGTGTAATTGATGATCCACTGCTGGCCCAGGTACAAACCGACATAGATTTTCCAGAAAAGATTCGTCGATTCGGGTCCGGTCAGGTAGGTGACCGTCGAGTTCTTGATCAGGTCAATCTTGCCGTAGAAATCCTTGGTGAAATTCGCGTTCGCCGAAACCTTCCAGCACAAAACTTCGCCTATGCCGATATTCAGGTCGAGGGTGGGGACCATGACGCGGTTATAGTACATGTCGGTGAAAACCGCCTTCGGCAGAAACAGGTCAAAACCGAGTATCGATGAAGGGCTCTTGAGCATCCGCACCCTGGTATCGGGCATGTCGTCGAAGCCGTAGAGGAACCCGAGGCCGTAGCGGAACTGGTCGCCGATCTGTCCTGAAAGGCGCGCCGCATATTCCCCGTTGCGCGCTTCAAAGGCCGGCCGCTTGATGCTGGTGACCCCTCTCTTGTAAAGGGATTCTTCCGGCAGCTTTGCCGGCTGGAACAGCGGCATCCAGATAAACTGGAGCTGCTGCTTGGCGAAATGGAAGGTCAGGTTTGCCGCGACAACGCCTATGCGGGAATATTCAAAGTAGTTGCTCATGGTTGTGAAGTCCCATGGAATAACCACGTCCGAGGGGGCTTCGATTCCCTCGATCTCGCCCCAGGATATGATCTGCTGGCCGGCCCTGAAGGTCACATGTTTTCCGTACAGGTCAACATAGGTTTCGCGGACATTGACCGTCGGCGCCTTGCTGATTTCATCCCTTTTAAAGTCGGCTATAGACTGGTAGTAGACATACTGCAGCATGGTGTTCGGGTAATAGAATTTCGGGAAATTGGTCTTTTCCCCTGCCGCGTTGTATTCTATCTGGACCGCCGAAAAAAAGTGGGCAACGTCATAGGCGTTTCCTTCCAGCTCCAGCTGGAGGGTGGCACCTACCCGGGGGAATTGATATTTGGAATTGATCCACCGGTTGCCCCCGACTCCCATGTCGTTTCTCGATACGACGAAATTTGCCTGGGCATAGCCATGGAGGGCGAAGGTGACTTCCTTGCTGCCGCCGCCGCTTTCCCCCTCCGTTTTTTCGGTCTTCTTAGCGGCCTGTTTCTCCTTTCCCTCGGAGAGATCCTCGATCTGGCTGTAGGATACGCCGGTGCACAAGAAAAACAGGGCGATGATGACCGTCATTCGTAATGTTTTCATCCTATCCTCCAAGTAGTAATGCTTTGGACCGGTCTGCGGCTCGGGCCGCATGACAATCCTACCACCATTTCTGCGTCAGGTACTGCTCGGTGAAAACATCCGTCCGCAGATTGGATTCTTCTTCGGTTTGCAAATCCGTGAAGACCAAGGTGCTTCGTGAACCGGTTTTGACATTCTTCATCTCCAATCCGGTTTCGTAATTAACTTTTTGTCCATGTATGTTATTTTTTGTCGTAAAGGACAAGAGGCGGAGCTCCTTTACCTTGATCATGTTTTCGTCATACAAATCGAGGCGCAGCGTAAGATGAGATTTTTTTTCAAAGAAAGAGACCCTCCGGCCGCACCCCTGGTCGCTCATGATGGCCTTTGTTTTGGGGGTTGATTCGACCATGTAGCAGTCAAAGACCTTGCCCTTGAATTCGACTTTCTCCTCGCCGAGATATTTGTAGTTCCATTCCAGAAAATTCGGTTTGCTCGCCTCGGCGTTGGTGAAATCGCTGCCGAAGAAGCTCAGCTTCTTGTCCGCGCCGGTGACCTTCTTGGCCTTGCGGATGCCTTTCAGATACACCCATTTCACGTCGTCCCGGGTCTTGTAGTGGTACATGAGATAGGAGTTCCCCTGGTCGTCCGCCGGAGACATCATGTAGGCGAGGTATTTCTCTGCGAAGGTCGCCGCCGATCCCATGCCGGTGGTGTAGGTTCCCATGATGAGGGATTTCGTGAACTTGACCTTTCCGCTGCTGTCGTAAATGGTAAGGGTTCCTTTCGCTTTTACCTTTTCAAAGACCGGCCGGTCGTCGTTGATCTTCATCAACCGCGTTCCCATTTCCACCGGCGATTCGGAAAAGGCCACCGAACAGCTGAATAGAAAAACAAGAGATGAAAAGAATCTGATAAGCTTCATTGCTTCCTCCATAATTAATTGTTGTTCAACATGATAATATGCATCAAATTCCCGCACAACAGGCATCATGCGCGGAAATAGAGCTTTTTCCATAATGCGATTTCATTATTAAACGGAAATGAAATCACACGCGGTCATCGGCCGGCAGCCACGATGAATTCATCCTGCCTGACGGCGAGACATCGGGAGCTGATACCTGTAAAGGGATTAGTGTTGCAGGGGTCGGACAGTGTTCATAGGTGAAACCTCCGGTTATGTATGTCTCTTTATATGTTTAATCACGGTTGCCACGCTAGTATGGCGGATTGTAAAAATCAATATAAATTTTTTTAAATTAATAGGAATGAGCGATTGCTCATGTTATGCCGGCAACCGCATATTTTTTCATATTGACTTCTCCGTGAAAGCTGTATCTGATATTGTATCTAACCGTGATGGAGGCTCATATGATAATAGATTGCCATTTCCATTATGACGAACGGATGATGAACGCGGAGGCGCTCCTGGCGAAAATGTCCGCCGCATGCGTGGACAGAACAGCCCTGATTGGATGCATGAACGATCCTCTCCCGGTCACGCCTCATGTGGCAGTCTGGCTGCTGCAGCAACTACTGACCCGCAAGCCGCTGCGCGGTGTCGGCAACTTGCTGTCGGCAAACTTTACCGATGACGGCATAAAAATCCTCAATTCCGTCTATACAATTTATCCCGATCCTGACAACGGGCCCGTATTCTCACTGACCCGGAAACATCCTGATAAATTCTATGGATGGGTCTTCGTCAATCCGCGGGGCAAGAATGACCCGGTCAGGGAAATTGAGAAATGGAAAAAATCACCGGGGTTTGTCGGCATAAAGGCGCATCCCTTCTGGCACCGCTATCCCCCTGTAGAGCTGGTCCCGGCGGCGGAACAGGCGGTCAGCCTGAACAAGCCGCTCCTCATCCACGCGGGCTTCGGTGATCATGGGAATTTCATAGACCTTGTCGACAGGGTCCCCGGTCTCAAACTGGTCCTTGCCCACGCGGCCTTTCCCTGCTACGCGGATTCATGGAAGCTGATCCGTGAAAGGCCTTCGGTCTTCGTCGATCTCTCCGCGGTGGCCTATGTGGGGGAAAAGATCATGAAGGACGTGGTGGCCTACCTGGGCGCGGAACGGTGCTTCTTCGGCACTGATGGTCCCTACGGTCCCCTGGCGGAAGACGGCTTGTATGATTATGCATATATCAAAAATAGAATCGATAGGCTCTTCCCCGAAGAACGGACCAGAAAGATGATCCTGGGAGAGAATTTTGCCCGGGTTGCGGGTCTTTAATAGTTGGCCGGTTTTTATCATTTTTTTATTGAATTTTTTTTAATATATAGTATATTTTTTGCAAGATAAGCAAGAATAGTCCATGCCGGTGCTTCGCGGATAGTGGCGCATGGATTATACGACACAGCAGGTCGAGAGTATCGGTTCTTTTTTCTGTTATAATCTTTATTAGGGTTATCACGGGTAAACAGAATTGGAATCATGTAAACATTATTCCTGCCTCCACCGGGGAACATCATGACCGGGGAAAGCGAAGAGCTCGGACGGGAAGACGCGCAGGGTTTTGGCCCTGTCCTGCCGCTATATGCCGATGGAATTCCCGGCGGCATATCCACCCGTCGTTTCGCTTCAAGCCGCAGCACCCAGAAGAACCATTCGCTATCAGGGGCCGTCATGGAAACATTCATGATGGGCGACATGCCCGCTCCATTAACGGCAGCACGCCGCATCTGCTGCTTTTTTAAGAGACATAATAATTCGGCCGGGGAGGGACTCTGTGACAATGAAAGCTACCGTTAACGGATCACTGCAGGCCAGACCGAAAGGCATCCATGCCAGGAAGTCCCTGGGGCCTGTCGCTAACCTCGAGGAATACGTCAATCCCGAGTGGTGGAGCACCATATTCAATAATTCGCTCCACCTGAAAACGGATGCCGATGTCGCCGAGGACCACGCACTGACCGTCCGTGAGGTGGACCTTTTTACGCGGATAGCCAGTCTGCTGCCCGATGACCGCATTCTTGATCTCTCCTGCGGCCAGGGGAGACATTCCCTGGAGCTGGCGCGCCGCGGCTTCAAGTTCATCGAGGGTCTGGACCGGTCGCGCTACCTGATACAGAGGGCCAAAATGCAGGCTAAAAAGGATTGCCTGAACGTGAAGTTCCGCGAAGGCGAGGCCCGCATGCTCCCGTACCGGCCCGATACCTTTGACGTCATTTTCATCCTGGGCAACAGCTTCGGATATTTCGAGACGGTCAATGACGACCTGCGCGTCCTCAGGGAAGTGTTCAGGGTTCTGAAGCCGTGGGGGAGGCTCCTCGTCGATGTGAACGACGGCGACCATCTCCGGCAGCATTTTCAGCCCCGGTCGTGGGACTGGATCGATAAGAACCATTTTGTGTGCCGGGAGCGTTCGCTGTCGGTGGACAAGCAGCGGCTTATCTCGCGGGAGGTGGTGACCCACGTGGAGAAGGGGGTCATCGCCGACCAGTTTTACGCCGAGCGGCTGTACAACAGCGACAGCATGCAGGAGCTCCTGAACGCCGCGGGCTTCAGCGACATCGCGGTCCACTGCGATGACGACGCGGGCCTGCTGCGCGGCCAGGACCCGGGGATGACGGAGAAGCGCATCATCATGACGGCCCTGGTGAAGAAGGACTGGTCGCCGGTGCGGCAGAAGAAAACCGACATCAAGAACGTGACGGTCGTCCTGGGGGACCCGATGAAACGTGATCCCGGCAGGCCGGCCCCCGGCAACGGCAGCGGTGACGTCGACCGGTATGCCATCGACCAGATGAAGGACGCCCTGAAGAGTCTCCAGGACTATAATTTCACCTACATCAGCAGCCATGATTCGCTGATCAACGATCTGTCGCGCCTCAGGAAGAACACCGATTTTGTATTCAATCTCTGCGACGAGGGATACAACAATGAAGCGCGCAAGGAGCTCCATGTGCCTTCGCTCATGGAGATGATGGACATCAGTTATACCGGCTCCGGACCCCAGTGCATCGCCTACTGCTACGACAAGTCGCTGGTGCGCGGCATCGCCAAGGAGATGGGGATACCCGTCGCCAAGGCCTTTTTCATCAAGCCGGAAGACACTACCTTTGACCTCCCCTTCGGGTTCCCGGTCATATGCAAACCCAACTTCGGCGACTCAAGCTTCGGCATCACCCAGCGGAGCGTGTGCAACAGCATCGAGGAGCTGGTCAACGCCATCTCCGAGATGCGGGACCGCCTCGGCTATGAAAAGCCGATCCTGGTTGAGGAATTCCTACCCGGCAAGGATCTGAGCGTGGGGATCATCGGCAACCCCCCTGATTCGTACCGGGTGCTGCCCCTCCTCGAGGAGGACTATTCGCTCCTTCCGCCGGAGCTGCCGAAGGTCTGCGGATACGAAACCAAATGGGTCCCCGATTCGCCCTACCGGGACATCCGCTCCGTGCCGGCGGTCATATCCGATGATAACCGGAAGCTGATCATCGAGTGCTGCCTGAAGCTCTTCGAGAGGCTTGAATGCCGCGATTACTGCCGCTTCGACTGGCGCCTGGACGGAAAGGGCAAGCCGAAGCTTCTCGAGGTCAACCCCAACCCCGGATGGTGCTGGGACGGGCACATGGCGAAGATGGCCAAGCTTGACGGCCTGTCATACGCGGAGATGATGGGCGAGATCCTCCAGGCCGCCGAGCACCGGATCGGCCTGGTCAGCATGAGCGGATCAAGCGTTCACTGTGAGGACTAAACCCGACTGGCATATACTGCTCCGCCGCGATCTCCAGATCATTTTCGGGATAACGCTCATTTCAGTCATAGGCGTCAACTCCATCGCGCCGGCGCTCCCGCAGATCGCGAAGGACCTTCATCTTTCGGAAGGCCAGGTCGTCATGCTGATAACCATCTTCACCTTCCCGGGGATCATCCTTTCACCGGTAATGGGGATGCTCGCCGACCGCTTCGGCAGGAAAAAAATCATCGTTCCGTCGCTGTTCCTCTTCGGCATCGCTGGCTGCGCCTGCGCCTTCACCAGGGATTACCATGTCCTCCTTGCCCTCAGGTTTGCCAACGGCGTGGGCGCGTCGGCCCTGGGCGGCCTGAACCAGACCATCATCGGCGACATGTTTTCCGGGAACGAGAGAACCGAGGCCCTGGGGTACAACGCATCGGTCCTGGGCGTCGGCACCATGATCTACCCGGCCCTGGGCGGGGCCCTTGCACTCCAGGGATGGAATTATCCCTTCCTCCTTTCGGCCCTGGCGCTGCCGGTGGGATTGCTGGTGCTGTTCAACCTGCGAAACCCTGAGCCGGGAACGGCACCCCCGCTGCGCGAATATCTGGCGGGGGCGGCGCGTTCCGCCGCCGACAGGGAAGTGCTGCCGGCCTATGGAGCGACCCTGGCGACCTTCATGCTTCTCTACGGCGCCCTCCTTGCCTACTTCCCGTTCCTGATGCACAGCAGATTTGGCGCGCCGCC
Source organism: Spirochaetota bacterium (assembly GCA_035400945.1). Classification (GTDB taxonomy): domain Bacteria; phylum Spirochaetota; class UBA4802; order UBA4802; family UBA5550; genus RBG-16-49-21. Next base: position 1,398 of record DAONAJ010000014.1, on the reverse strand, counting down.
CACGGTCATCGGGCTCATGCTGGCGGCCGCATCGATCACGACGATCATCGGCGCCTTCAATCTCGGATGGATATCGAAACGCTTAACCCCCAAGACGATCATAATCGCGTCTTTTGCCGCGTACGCGGCGGCCATCGTGATGATACTGTACGCGGACAGCCTGTGGCTGATGACCGTTCCGCTGCTTGTATACGGCCTTGCCAACGGCCTGAACATACCCAGCATCCAGACCCACCTCTCAGGCAGCGCGCCGATGGAATACCGCGGCGCCTTCATGTCCATGAACTCAATGGTGCTCCGCCTGGGACAGACCGTGGGACCGGTACTCACCGGCATCGCCTTCCAGGCCGGGGACATGGAGGGGGTCTTCTTTTTTTCAGCCATTTTCTCCCTCCTCTCCTTTATCCTTCTGGCCGCCTTCCTGCGCAAATAGGGGCCCGGCAGGACGCCGGAAACCTGCGATCAGCTCCGGCAGGTACCGCGTCTGCGACTATTTGTTACTTGACAGAGAATTTACCGCCTATTAAAAATAATACCAGTTGTTGTATCTTGAATACAGTATATCTATACGCCGCATGTCGCAGAGGAATACTGATAAGAGGCTGAACTATGGAAAGGTACCGTACACTGTCTAGATTGGCACTGATCGCTCTTTTTTTCCTGGTGATAATTTCGGTGGTCACCAGGGCGTTTTCCCGGCATGAATATTCAGAATACAGTCCTACCATATCGGCTGACGGCCGCACCATGATCTATCAGGCCGATATCGATGAGCCGAGAAAATACAAGATATACGCCAAGCAGAAGGTCTTTGACAAGTGGAGCAGGCCGATGGCCCTTGACGCCATCAACTCGAAATATGCCGACGGCGGCTGCTTCATCACCTATGACCAGAACTCCCTCATATTCACCTCGGACCGGAAGGGCGGGCTGGGCAACTGCGACCTCTGGATATCCCAGCGGATGGGCGACGGCTGGTCCCCCCCGGTCAACATGGGCGCTCCCATCAACTCGCCGGGGTATGAAGGGTTCGCCTCCCTGTCCCCGGACGGCAATACCATTTATTTCGTCCGTGAATGCCCGGAGAAGACCAGCTGCAGGGATAAGCTCGGTATCTTCTACTCGGAAAAGGTCAATGGCCAGTGGAAAACCCCGAAGAAGATGCCCTATCCCATAAATACCGAGTCGTGCGAATTCGGCCCGGTAATCCTGGCGGACAACCTGACCCTTATTTTCAGCTCCACTCGGCCGGGCGGATACGGCGGGTACGACCTTTACAAGGTTGAGAAGACCGAGCACGGCGGATGGGGCAAGCCGATGAACCTGGGGAACTTCATCAACACCAAAGGAGAGGACAGCCTCATAGCCATACCCGCCTCGGGCGACATCATGTATTAC
>DAONAJ010000013.1:0-75994 GCA_035400945.1 Spirochaetota bacterium | reverse complement strand
GAGTTTTTCAGGGCCGGTTTTACGAAGTGAATTCGTAAAACCTCACATTTTTCTCGGCTAACGCCTCGAAAAATGGCGATACATCCATGTATCGCTTAGCAGTTTGCTGTTTTTCAGCAAACTGCTAAAAAATACGTCCTGGAAAAGTTTTTAAATCATCTTCTCAATCGTTAGTAGTTACAGGTCTTCATGCATGAGGTTTGCTTATGAACATAGATACTGCTATCATTATCAACTCATATGTTTACGGGTTGATTTCCAAGGTGGTTATAGTGACCGGTTGTTCTAAAAAATCAGATTATATCAAGCCTGATGCGCGGAATCGGGGATGATCATGATACGATGGTTGCAACCTGGTCCCATATTAGATATCAGAAGCGCGGGAAAAACGAGGTTTGGCGTCAACTGTATCTGACGCTCAGGCCTGATGAGTATGAGTTTTTTCTTGATCTCAGGAAGGTATTTAAGTTTTCTGTATCATGTCTTGTGACCTATGCGGTTGAGAAATATCTTGAAGAGATTTTTGATGAAGTTGCATAAAGGTGCCGATAACTATAGGTAAAAACTATATGTTTCGGCGTATCATTGTTGATGGTGTGGTCTGTTGGATACTGTCCCGGGGTATCCCGCGGACGATATTTAATAATCATTATTGATTTTATGAACTCCCAACATAGTTCTTGACGGCATGAAAAAAAATTATAAAAAGGACTTTCAAATAAACTAAGGAGTCTATCGTGGAATTAAAAAGACAAATAGGTTTAACTACGGCATTGATGATAATCATAGCCGATGTAATAGGAACCGGAATCTTCATGACTACCGGCGAAGTTCTTGGCATGACGGGGAGTGCCCTTGCTGTGCTAGTTCTTTTCGGCGCGGGGGGTGTCATTGCGCTTACCGGTTCCCTGTGTTATGCGGAACTGGCCACTATGTGGCCTGAAGATGGCGGTGAATATGTGTATTTGAAAAAGATCTATGGACCCCTTCCTTCCTTCCTGTCAGGGTGGATATCCCTTATCATCGGCTTCTCCCTGGCTGCATCGATGTCTGCAATAACGGCAGTAAACTATATCAACAAGCTATCACCTGATGGCATTTTCACCGGCTCATGGCTTCCGAAGTTTATTGCGGCAGGAATAATTGTTTTTTTCAGTATACTACATATGATCGGCGTGCAAAAAGGTAGCCTGGTGCAGAATATCCTAACGATCTCAAAGTTGTTAGTCGTTTTCTTGTTCATCGCGTTGGGTTTCTATTTTGCGGATTGGTCCACGGCGGGCAGATTATCCGATAACTATCAGGGGGGAAACGGATCTTCTGTTTTAAAATGGGGATCAGCCCTTATCATTATTATGTATGCTTATTCCGGCTGGAACGGCACAACCTATATTGCTGGAGAGATACGGGATCCCGATAAGAATCTGCCCAGGGCACTGTTCCTGGGGACGCTCCTGATCACCGTGATTTATCTCGCCATGAACGTGGTATACCTGATGTCAGCTCCCGGTGATGTGATCATGACCGAAGGAAAGTACACCATAGGTGCCCTGGCCGCGAAAAACCTCTTCGGCCCGAATATAGGCCCGGTTTTCGATGCCTGCATCGTCATTATCCTGCTCTCATCAGTATCGGTTCAGATGATGATCGGCCCCCGCGTCAGCTTCGCGATGGCAAAGGACAGGACTATATTCAGGTCACTGGAGCGCGTAAACCGGCGCTTCCAGACGCCTGACCTCGCCATTATGGTTCAAATGGCCATCGCTGTTTTTTATGTGTTCATCGGATTTGACGCGATCCTGAAAATGCTCATTTACATGGGGTTCGCCCTGAGCATTTTTCCTCTCATGACAGTCATCGGAATGGTCTATACCAGGATTAACAAGCCCGAGCTGGCGCGCCCTTTCAGGGTTCCCCTTTTCCCGCTTATTCCTCTGATATATATCACCCTGATGATTGCCGTCATTATTACAACTTTAATTGAGAAAACAGTGCCATCTTTGTTTGCTATTGGAGTGGTGTCGGCGGGGGTTGTTATTTTCCTGATTAGAAGCAGGATTGTTAAGGAGTAGGATGTAGTACCGGCGCAATTCCGGAAGGGAACGGCGCCGGTCCGCTTTATTTCTCCGATGTGTAAAACTTGTTCTTGTTCGCCGTGCCAAGGTCCGGGCGCAATTTTTCCGCCTCATGAAGATACACGTGCTTCATTTCTTCCTGGCTCCGATCAGTATTGACATGCAACAGAACACGGATGCAGCTTTTAAGGCTTCCCTGAACGGGTATCTCCATCGTGCAGAAAAGTGGCGTATACAGCCATCCCATCTGGCGGGCGGCCACTGCCGGGAATTCCGCGTTCAGGTCCTCGGTAACTGAAAAAATCGCCGATGCTATATCTTCGGTCCTTATGTCATTGAGTTTGACCAGCGCCTCAAGCATCTCCTTGGTCCTGGCCACAATATCGCTTTTCGTGTTGGCAGGGGCTGTCGTGGCGCCCCGTATTCCGCGTACCGCCATGGTTCTACTCCCTCAGTGAAATGTCTGCGCCGATTGATGCCATCAGATCGGGAAAATTCGGAAAGGTAACCGAAACCGACTCGGCTGTTTCAATTATCGTCTCTCCCTCGGCAGCGAGCCCCGCCACTGCCAGGGCCATGGCTACGCGGTGGTCGTGGTGCCCCTTGACCCGGCAGCCCCGGAGGGAACTTCTACGTATGACCAGTCCGTCGGGCCGTTCCTCTATGTTCGCTCCCATTTTGGCAAGCTCGTCGTGCATGACCCTGATGCGGTCGGTTTCCTTGAGGCGGGCCTGTGGAACATTGATGAGACTGGTTTCCCCTTCGGCGAAGCAGGCGGCTACCGATAGGGCCGGGAGTGCATCAGGTATGGCATTCAGATCGAAGGCACCTCCCTTGAGCCTGCCGCCACGTATAGTTATCGTCTTGTCCCCGATGCTTACCTCGGCGCCCATATTTTTAAGGATAGTAACCACTTCCCTGTCGCCCTGGGTATCATTCCAGTCGGGCCCTTTCAGGACAAGTTCGGAGCCGGTTATGGCCGCGGCCACCAGGAAAAAAGTTGCTGATGAAAAGTCGGCGGCGATATATTCTCGGAAATTCGGATAGTTCTGCCTGCCCGGTATGGCAAAAGACCGATAGTTATCGGTGGAATATCTGATGCCCAGCCGGTCAAGCCAGCTCATGGTCATGGTCACGTAGGGTTTTTCGTTGAGAAGGGGGACATGGATCATCGTGTCACCCGTGGCGCAGGGCGCGGCTATCAGGAGCGACGTCAGGTACTGCGAGGTGACGGCCTTGATGGATGTTTTACCGCCGGCGATTTTGCCTCCGATAACAATCGGCGGCATGCCCGTGCCCCTGGTCGAGCAGGCCGTGCCGCCCAGGTCCTGTATGGATGCGAGGAGGCCGTCGGCCGGACGGCTTCGGATCTGGTGGTCGCCGGTGAACACGGTGTAACCATCGGCAAGTGAGGCGATGCCGAGGCCGATATACAGGGACGTCCCCGAATTCCCGACATCGACCACGTCGTCGGGCGCGGCCAGGGCGCCACCGGTACCGGTTACTTTCCATCCCCCCGCCGATTCTTCTATGCGGGCGCCAAACCTCTGGATCATGGAGCGGCATGAGCGCGTATCCGATGAGTCGAGGGGCTCTTCGATGAACGATTCGCCCGATCCCAGGAGCGCGAACACAAGGGCCCGGATGGTATGCGACTTGGATCCGGGGATGATGACGGCGCCTTTCAGGCGCGATGGCTTGACTATGAATTCCACGATTCCATATCCATTTTGTTCTGTATCGGTCTACAAAAGACTGATATCCTGTCTATCGGAAAAGCATTCTGACGCAGAAAAAAAATTACCGGGGATCCTTCGGTTTTTCGCGCAGGAAGATGCTGATATAGTACGGCTCGGATATCGTGCTCTTCTCGAGACCGTAAAGCCTGACGAATTCGTCATGATTATCATCGATTATGCCCAGGGACGCGTCTGTCCCGGTCTGGAAATAGGCATTGAAATAATTGGCCAGGAGGAACAGGTCGACCGGGTTATAGTCGATGGAGCCCTTGACGAACTTGAACTCGTTCAGCGTCATGACGGTCTTCAGGTCGTCCCTGAGGTAATAGTCGTTATGAAGGGGGAATGCCGCTTTCATGAAGTCGTCATAGATGCCCTCGATGTCTTCATCGAAAAGGACGGTCCCTGCCATGAAGAGCACTCCGTCAAACTGAAGGGCCCGCCTGAATTCATCCACGACTTTTCCCGATTCAAGAAAATCCAGGTTGTCGATGCAGACGATGAGGTCTGCGGCGTAGTAATCAATGGGGAACTGGTTGAACTCTCCGTTGATGAAGTGGATTTTATTGATGACCGGGTCATCGGAATGACCATCAATGAAATCCCTGATAATCTTCATCGACGGCTCAACCACGACGATATAGGCCTCGGAACCCTTTGCGAGCTCGTAGAGCAGGTGGCCGCTTCCCAGCCCGGCCTTGACTATCACGCCCGGGTTGTAGGTGGCCATGACGTCAAAAAGGCTTTCGCGGAGTTTTGACGAGCGTTTTTCCGGCTCGATGACGACCCTGTTGGGGTAGTCGTATTGTAAAAATGAAACGATATCATTCAGCCTGCTCATGAAGAACCTCTCATGAATGGGTTATTATCAGTGGATTCGTTTTCTGCAACCATTTTTTTTATAATGCGGCAATACCGTTATCTTTTCTATAAGACATAATCGGAATTCTTATTGACAGCCTGATCAGCGGGGTTAATTATTCACACCAATACAATAAGACCGCGTTCAGTCGCCAGGTATAAGGATGGCGCTCATGGTTCGCCTGTCGGCGCCGTTATCAGGAGATACAAGGAGGATTACATGAAGGACAATTCCGTCTACTATGATTCATACAAAGAGGAACGGGACCTTATCCTTGAATACAATCAGGTTGACCTGAGCGATGCCAGAATCACCAACATCATGGGGGTGGGCGTGGATAACATCACCAGGGCCCAGGCCGTGGTGCGCATCATGGAAATGATAAAAGCGGGGGGGGTGTATCACGTCATTTCCCTTAACCCGTACAAGATACAGCGTTTCAAGAGCAATGCGGACCTCCGGCTTATATCCGGGGCCGCCGACATGCATCTGCCCGCCGGCGCCGGCATACAGTGGGCGGGCAAGGTCCTGAAAACTCCCATACGGGAGAGGATCCCCACCCTGAGCTTTATGATGGATATCGTCCGGATCGCGGAGATCAAGGAGTTTTCCATATTTCTTGTCGGCGGAAAGCCTGAAGTGGCGGAGCGGGCCTTTTTCAATATCAAGAAGTCTTTCCCCAAGATTCGAATAGTCGGACGGCACGGCGGCTATTTCAACCCGGAGCGGGAAAAGTCCGTCATCGAGGCGATCAGGAAATCCGAGGCAAACATAGTTTTTGTCGGCCTGGGCTTCCCCAAGGAGGACAGGTGGATACACACCATCAAGGGGGAATTTAAAAACACGATCTTCATCAGCGTCGGCGGTAGCATTGATATTATATCGGGTGAAATAAAGAAGGCCCCTGCTTTTTTCATGGAGCGGGGACTTGACTGGTTCTACCGTATAATTTCCAAGCCGTGGCGCATCGGCAGGTTCGCCAGGACTGTGTTGTTCTTCTGCGGGGTGATTTTCAAGAGGCTTTTTTCCAGGAAGTAGCGCTACTTTTCGTACCTGCCGCGCTTGGCCATGGTATCCCGCGCATTCATAAGCTCGGTATTGCTGATCTTCCCCCTGCCGAGGGTAAAATTGGTGAGTATTTCTTTATTGTTGCAGGAGCGGCACTGAACGATCGCCTTCCCGTCCGAGGTCCATTCCGATATTTCCACGAAGCGCGAGCTGCAGTTCCTGCAGAAAATAACCGATACAAAATTGCTCATGGCCCCCCCTTTTTTTTGTATAGGAGAATGCTGCCGCCTCTGCGGATTTTTTGCAAGAATTTTTTATTCCGTCTCAATCCAGCCGCAGCGCGATGACGGATATATCTTCCCTGATCCCCAGCTCTTCGGCGAAGTCGCGCGCATAACCCAGGATAGACTCGATGATATCCTCCGACGATCCGAAATCTCTTTCAAGGAAGCGCATAACGCTCTTGAGCCCCAGGTGCTTCCCCATGCGGTTTTTTATCCTGAGAATGCCGTCGGAGACCACAACGAAGAGATCGCCGGGCATGAGGGAAACCGCGACGCTTTTCGCCTCTTCTATGTTCTGTCCCAGGCTCCTCTTGCCGAACCGGAGATAGCGCGCGACGCCGTCCCGCACAAGGATCGGATAGGCGACGCCGGCATTGAGGAAGCGGAGCTTGCTCTCCGGGATATCAAGGACCCCGTAGAGGAGCGAGGCGTTGCGCACGGGCCTCTCGTCATGTTCCATGATGAGGTGGAGCAGCCGGACCAGTTCGACCGGGTTTTTTCCTTTTACCTTTGCCAGCGCCCTGATGGCGCCGCTCACGATTGAAGCGTGCAGGCCTCCGGGCACGCCCTTGACGTGCAGGTCGCCGAGGGCGATGCCGATATGGTCATCGTCAAGGCGGAAGAGCCCGTGGAATTCACCGCCGATTTCGCGCGCCGTTACCGACTTGGCGGTTATCCTGATAGGGCCGAAGCGCATGTTCACGTCCGGGATCAGGGCCTCCTGAATCGTCCGGGCCGAGATAAGCTCGCTTTTAATCCGTTCCTCTTCCAGGGCGTTCTGGAAGAATATGGCGTTCTGGACAGCCAGGGAGGCCTGCTCTGCGAATACCTTGAACAGGTTCATGTCTTCGTCGGTAAAGCCGGGCCTGTCAATGGGATTGATCGCCTGGATGACGCCGAGGAGCTTGCCCTTGAAAAGAAGGGGCGTGCAGATAATCGACCTGGTCGTGAAACCGGTGATCTTGTCGAATTCCGGGTCAAAGCGCCGGTCATCATAGACGTTATTTATGAAAATGGGCTTGCGTGTTTCGGCGACCCATCCGGCAATCCCCTGTCCCAGCCGCACGCGGTAGCGCTCGGTAAGTTCCTTGCCCGCTTCGCCCAGGGCGACCTTGAAGACGAGGTCGTTCTCTTTTTCCTCGTAAAGCAGGAGCGTGCTGGCCTCGGTCTCCATGATGTCCTTGATGGTTTCCATGATGACAGTCATCAGCTTTCCCATGTCGAGGGTGGAGTTTATCATGCTGTTGATGTTAACCAGTTTTGTCAGGTTATATATCTGGCGCTCAACAACAGCGAGGTCGGCTAACGGCTGTTTCTTCTTGAACATAGTACGGCGGTTTCCGTCCTGTTATGTGTTATGGGATGATCGGGAGCCGGCGCAACATCCGGCGCAATTATCAGTTCGCATGCTGTATCAGGGTTGGCCATAGCCCGCTCTGGAATAAAAAGCAAGCACTATTTTTTATTATTTTATCGTATGGCAGGATGCTGCCTGCGCCGTTTCTTCCCTTCGCGATTTTTTTCGGTATCATGTGAGGGATCCTTTACTCCGGTGGGATGATTTGTAACATCTGTTAAATCCGGATGGAACCCGGACTGAACATCTTTTATACACAATGTCATTTTTACATGGATTAAAATCAGCTTGACTAAAAAAATCTATTGACATATTATTTTTTATATAATAAACTATGAACAGAAAAAAAAAGGAATAAAGCCTGATTCTGATAACACCTGTACATATGGGCGGGGCTGTTGGGGTCAGGTATTTTATTATTCAGAAGTCTCTTGCTTAAGGAAGATTTAAACAAAGTCTTTAAATTTATTAAGGAGGACAGTATGAAGAAACTTTTAGTAATGTTGGGAGCAATAATGTTTGCTTCAGCATTCATCGTAGGCGATCTCTTTGCCTACACGTACAGCCACAGCACCAGCTTTACCAGAACCATGTCCCGGGCTGCGACTATCAGCTCCCCTGACTCGGTTTACTACAATCCGGTAGGCTTGGTGAAAATGAAAGATGGTCTGTATCTCGACCTGGGAAACCAGGCCGGTATGAAACGGTACGAGCACAGGTTGGTCTGGGCGAACTACCATGATGCGACTCCTTCATTCACCATTCCGAACCTTGCTCTTGCCTACAAGAACGGAAGAGGGGCGATTTTTGCGGCAGTGTACATTCCTGCCGGCGGCGGCTCGGTCAAATACAAATCAAATTCCGGGATATTTACCGGTGCCTTGTCCGGCATGATGCCGTATGCACTGCCCCCGAATTATATCAAGGCCACCAATTTCTGGATCCAGGGAGCAGCGGGCGGCGCCTTTGCGCTCACTGACTGGCTTGCCCTCACGGCCGGTCTGAAATACAGCATGTTTTCCTATGAAGTGTCCATGGGCTACTGGGGCGCATGCGTCATGAAGCAGAAGACCGCGGCAAACGGCTTCTCCGGTTTCGCTGGCATCATGATCACTCCGATGGAGAAGATCAACATTACGGCCCTGTATTCAACCCAGGTCATAGCCCGGGGTAAAACCACTGACCTGAAGTGGCACTATAGCCAGATCGCTGAAGAGCGGCTTCCCGATTACCTGCTGATCGGCATCAATATAAAACCGGTCGACGCAATCGAAATCCAGGCCTCCTATCAGCTGAATTTCAGCCAGCAGCGCAATTACGGCACAACCAGTACGATTAACCTGGCGACGGGCGCTGCCCTCCATGAATTCGGGTATGCAGGCTATGATACGGCAGGGAATGTCCTGCTCGGCGGCAATACCCAGAATTACAAGGGCAAGCTGCAGCATAAAGTCGGCCTCGGCATCGAGAGCAAGGTCCATGAGATGCTGATACTGAGCTGCGGCGTATCTTATGAGAGCCAGGAGATTTATCCCCGGGTACAGAATCCCCTTGATCCGGATCTCCAGAATATCGGCGTCGGGATCGGCGGAAAGCTGATAATCAATGAGCAGATCAGCCTGGAGCTTGCCGGTGCCCGGTATTTTTACTTCACCGACCGCGCAATGTACAACCTGATCAAGATGAACAAGAGCGTGACGTCTTTTGGTTTGGGTCTCACTGCGAAGTTGATGTAAATAAGGCCAATCAAAGGTTAAAACAGAAGGGCTGTCCGACTGATGTCGGTCAGCCTTTTTTTATTGATGAAATTGACATGTATGGCGGGATATTTTCAATTTTTTGATTTCAGATACGATAGTATGGTAATATATTAATAATTTGCAAAAGGATGCTAAAATTGGTATTATTGTATCTGGCAGTATTGCGGTTTCTCTCTATCGTGAAGTATTCTACAGAAGGCTTTATTTTATCCAGGAGGACCATATGAAGAAACTGGTAATGATGCTAGGAGCGATCCTATCCCTATCTCCAATTATCACGGGAGAGCTCTTTGCCTATACGTACAGCCACAGCACCAGTTATACCAGGACCATGGCCAGGGCAGCGACCATCAGCTCACCGGATTCGGTCTACTATAACCCGGTCGGACTGGTGAAACTAAAAGACGGCATGTATCTTGACCTGGGAAACCAGGGGGGCATGAAATTGTACGAGCACAGGCTGGTCTGGGCGAACTACCATGATGCGACGCCTTCATTCACCATTCCGAACTTCGCTCTTATCGGCAAGCTCGGAAGAAGCGCGATCTTCGTGGCCGCGTACATTCCCGCCGGCGGCGGATCGGTGAAATATAAATCAAATACGGGGATATTTACCGGGGCACTTTCCGGCATGATGCCGTATGCATTGCCGCCGCAGTACATCAAGGCTACTAATTTCTGGATTCAGGGGGCGGTCGGGGGAGCCTTTTCTTTCACCGACTGGCTGGCGCTCACTGCCGGAATGAAGTACAGCCGGTTCAGCTACGAAGTTTCCATGGGCTACTGGGGCGCCTGCGTCATGAAGCAGAAAACCGCGGCAGACGGCTTCTCCGGCTTCGTCGGCATCATGATCACCCCGATGGAAAGGATCAGGTTCACGGCCCTCTATTCAAGCCAGGTCATAGCCCGCGGCAAGACCACCGACATGAAGTGGCACTACAGCTCCATTGATGAAGAACGGCTTCCCGATTATCTGCTGGTCGGCATAAACCTGAGGCCGGGCGATGCCGTTGAGATACAGGCTTCCTACCAGTTGAATTTCAGCCAGCAGCGCAATTTCGGTACCACGAATACCATGAACCTGGCTACCGGCGCCGCTCTTCACGAATTCGGATTCGCTGGATACGATTCGGCGGGGAATGTCGTCCTTGGCGGCAATACCCAGAATTACAAGGGAAGGCTGCAGCATAAGATCGGCCTCGGCCTTGAGGGGAGGGTCCATGAGATGCTGATCCTGAGCTGCGGCGTTTCCTATGAGACCCAGGAGATCTATCTCCGGGTCCAGAATCCCCTTGATCCCGATCTCCGGAACATCGGCGTCGGCATCGGCGGCAAGCTGATCGTCAGCAGGCAGGTCAGTCTCGAAATCGGCGCTGCCCGGTATTTTTATTTCACCGACCGGGCGATGTACAATCTGATCAAGATGAACAAGAGCGTGACGTCTTTCGGCTTCGGTCTCACTGCCAAGCTGATATAGATAAGATTTATGAAGTAATACAGAATGCTGTCCGGCCGGATAGCATAGCAAAAGAAAAGGCGCGGTTGTCAGCCCGCGCCTTTTTTGTCTTCAGTGCTGTATCATCTGCTACCTGATCTTCTCTGCCGTCATCAGGTTGGACTGGCCCGGCTTGTAGTCATAGCCGTAGCTGAAGGGAAGCCTGCCGGTGGACTTTTCATCCACCGCCTTCTTTAAATCGCGCTGCATCCGGTTGGCAAAGAGGCCGATGGGGCCGTCATAGTAGCCGTGGAATGCGAGCTTCCACTTGTCCGGCTTGAAGTAGCGGAGGGGAATGCCGGAATCGTCCTGGACCAGGTAGCTGGTCGTCTCCAGTATCGCGGCGCGGATCTTTGTGAATTTTGTGGTATCATTATGCATCAGGTACGACGCGGACTTGATGATGGTCGCGTAAGGGCCTTCCTTCTTGAGGTAGGGGATGAAGTTGGGCGAGCTGGTCTCCAGCGCATGGTCGATCACGTTGAGCATGTAGTAGCGGACGGTTTTTGTCTTTCCCGATCCCTTGCGGAAGGATATTTCCACACCGGGGATGCGGGATTTCGGCGGGTTCTGCCAGTTGATCCGGTTGTCCGACTCCGTGCCCGGCACCACGCTGCTTTTCGCGTCAATGGCGATTTTTCTCGCGTCAACAACGGTGTAGTCGTTGGTGGCGAGAAAGTACATGATGATGCCGCCGATGCTGTTGAAGGACTTGTTGCTCATTTCCGCCGCCATCCCCTCCGTCTTGAAAAAGTTCATGTGGAGGATATCGCCCAGGGAGCCCCGGAGGCCGTTGAGCCCGCGGGTGATCTGGTCGGCTGACATGCCCGTCGGGTCGGGTATCACTCCCGGCGGCTCAAGGCCGAACATGATGATGCTGTCGCAGTCGGGATAGAAGGTGAGGGCGTTCATGATATCGGGACCGCTGAAGGGGTAGAGGACGCTTCCGCCGAGCCGAGACGGGCGGTGCTTCTGCCACCAGTCGGATATTTTCTGGAGGTTCGGCTTCTGCATGCTGTTCCATGACGAAGCCATCTGCTGCTGGTATGACTTGTAATAGGCGGACTGGCTGTACTGGTAAAGCTTGGATTCCTTCGGCAGGTCCCTGCCGGCAAAGAGGAGCGCCGTTTCGTTGATTTCGGGTGACGACGTGTTTTTGGCGAATCCGTTCTCCTTCTGCTTGCAATACGTAAAGGAAGCAAGAAGGATGAACAGTGTTGTCAGGATAACTGACCTGTATCTCGAAATGTTCATGCATGTTCTCCAGGGGATAGAATGTATGCCTGTTTCTTCCCGTTTGTTTAATCAGGCATATCCAGTGATTAAAATTGAGAAGAAGCAGGTATGATGGTGCCGGTGACCGGCACTGTGAATATAGAAAGTTCGAATCGGCCATGTCAAGCTTTTATGGAGGATGGGTATATTTTTCTTGACTAAAATCAATTATACGAGCAGTTTGTTTTGCAAGTCGCCGTAAGAAAGAGCGGCGAATCATTCACCGGACGGCCCGGACGGCATGAGGCCAGGAAATATCAGGTATAACTGAAGCAGCCTTCGGAACATTACAGCAAGTATATACATAGGCGAGACATGAATATGAAAAGCATAACGACGGCAATGATCGCAATCCTGGGCACCGGCCTGGTTTTCATCGGGTGCGCGAAGATGCCGGAAAAACTCGTCTCCCCGACCCTCAAGATAGAGCCGGTGGTCAAAGACAACAGGGAGCTGTTCAAACTGTCGCTGAGCACCGGCATCCAGAATGAAAACAGCGATACCGCCTTCGTTGACATGAAGGGATTGATAGTTTTCAAGGACGGCGGGACCCGCGTGCTGACGGTTCCCTTCCATCTTCCCATTGTGCTTCCCTTTGATACCGGCATTATAGAAGCGGAAAAAACCTTTTCCGAGAGCGAGATCATGCCGCTGGTGATCCTCCTCGGCTCTGACAAGGAAAAGCTCCTGAACGAGAAGGTCCTTGAGCGCTCCTTTATCGAAGAAAAAAACATAGGCTTTGAACTGACCGGATGCGAAAAAAAGAACATTCTCGATGTTCTGAAGGATAAAGTGAATGAAAAAAATTGATGACAGCAAAATATATCTCATAACGGCCATTACGACCATGGCGGTCGCCGCCATTCTGGCTGTGGTTGCCTTTTATTCCATCCTCTCCGTCGAGCCGAAGGTGGAACAGTTCCTCTCCGCGAAGGACAATATCAGCAGCAATTACAAGAAGGCGTACCTTATCCTGCGCGACCCCCAGGTCTTTGCAGGGTACAGTTATTTTGACGCCGAGGGAGTATCGGTCAAGAATTCCCTGGCCTTTTTCGATAAACGGGTTTACAACGGCGAGGAAATTGACACCAACCGCAAGGCGTACCTTGAGCTCCTCCTCGAAAGACGTAAAAAAGGCTCTATCCTGACCAGAAACACCATGGTTTTTTTCCTGGTCCTTTCGCTGGTATTCTGGGCTGTTTTCATCCAGGAACGGCGATCTGCAAGGTAATAATCCTCATTATTTTAGTCTTGACATTTGTCTATCAAAACGCCATATCTTAAGCAGGTGTGATTTCTCGGCATTAATAATTATTTGCACATTTATTCATGTTTCCCGAACGCCTGAAGATAGATTGGTCCGCGTAAAATAATAATGAAGAAAAAAATAATGGTCATCGACGACGAGGAGCAGATACGGAAGCTCCTGGTGCGCATCCTGACCTCCTCGGGGTACGAAGTTGTCACTGCTTCAAACGGCAAAGAAGCCCTGGATATATTGCCCTCGGTATCAGTGGACCTTATCATGCTCGACATGAACATGCCGGAAATGGACGGCCTCAGTTTTCTCCGCAAGGTGAAGGATAACAATCTCACCCACGTGCCGGTTCTGATGGTTTCCGGTGAGCACAATCCCGACCATATAGTGGAAAGCTACAAGCTTGGGGTGTACGATTTCATCCGCAAGCCGGAACAGACCGAGGTCATGCTGAAAAGGGTTGAAAACGGCCTCAAAATCGGCGAAATGATCAATTTCAACGAGTTTATCAGGGTAGAGCTCCTGATGGCCCGGAAGCTTCAGAAGTACCTGTTCCCCGAGCCGAATGTAAATACCGACAAGGTGAATATCAATACCTGGTCAATGCCGTTGTCGGATATCGGCGGCGACCTGTACGACTATGTCATATTTCGCGACGGCCGGGTCATCTTTTTCATCGCCGATGTATCCGGTCACAGCATTTCAGCTTCGCTCTTCACCGCCATCGTTAAAATGGTCTTCCGCAACGCCCTCCAGAAGACCGACATTCCCGGCGATATTATGACCATGATGAACCAGGAACTTACCGGGAACCTTCCCGTCGAATCCTTTGTTACCGCTTTCTGCGCCCTTTTCAATCCGTCAACCAGGGAACTGATGTATTCCAACGCCGGCCACCCGAACCCGTACTGCATCGACGGGGAGGGATTTATCCAGCTTGAAGGGAATGATTCCTTCCTGGGGCCCATTGCCGGCGCTGACTTTGAAACCTATACCATCACGTTGAACGGACCGGCGAGTATTTTCGCGGTCACCGACGGGATCCTGGATATTATCGACGGGGATGACCTGCCGGTGGGGGAAAAGCTTGTCAGCGATATCCTCATGATGAAGGGAAAAACTTCCATCGACAAGTTCAGAATGATACAGAAATTCGTGACAGGCCCCGATGTCATTGTCAATGACGACTGCACCATGATGCTTGTCGACCTCGCGTGAGACCCATGCACAAGATACTGGTTGTCTCTGATTCCCACGGGAACCACGGCAAGCTTGCCCGCATTATAGCCCGGGAATATCCCTTTGATTGTCTCGTCCATTGCGGCGACGGCGTCAGCGACCTGTTTCATGTCGAGGTCCCGGAGGAGGTCACGGTGGTGCGCGTGAGCGGCAATATAGACCTGGCCCGCTCCATCGACATGGAGCGGATAGCCTTATTCGAGGCCGGCTCAGCCCGTTTCATGGTCGCCCACGGAGACCAGTTCGGCGTACACAACGATTACGGGCTGATCGAAAGGGAGGGCCGGAACAGGAAGGCCGATGCGGTTCTCTTCGGCCATACCCATATCAAGTACCTCAGGGACGGAAAACCGGCCCTGTTCAATCCCGGACCGGCCAATAGCGGCATGTACGGGCTGGTGATCGTCAATGGAACTCCACGGTTCAGTCACGGCAGGCTTGAAGACTAAAAAAAGCGGTAGTAATACCGCTTTTCGCGCTCCAGTAGACCAGGTGAATGATCAGGCCGAGAAGGTCGGGTCCTTTTTAATGAGGATTTCCTTTATTTTTGCGTCCCCCGCTGAAAAATAAATAATGGGGGATTCCATCAGCGAATATTCATCAATCAGCCGGACGAAATCTTCGTCACGCTTGAGATCAATAAGATCGATTTCCCTGAATTTCCTGTTCCCGATAAATATTGCTTTCATTGTAGATCCTGTCTGATGTTGTTGGTGTGGTTTTCATGGTGGGGTTCATGAAACCGCACTGGTTCATTGTAAGGCCAACGCTGCTTTCATAATCGCAAGAATAAAGTCTGTACTAATTACATACAACAGAATGGCAAGTGTTCTATACATTGCAACGTTACAACTATTAATTTATTTGTCCAGTATTTTTACTGTTATTTTTTTAATGAAAAAGAAAATATTGCGAAAAAAATTATCGTTATGTCTGATACGTGCATTCTTGCGGGCGTGGATTTTGGTCAACAATTAAATAAAAAAAATTTCTTATACCATCCCGCTGAATTGTTATCTTCTACATTGCTTGAGGTTGCTGATAATCATTCTTTATTAAAGGCATTGCCCTGCGTGATTATTGCATCATCTTGGTTCTGTCGCATTCACCGGTGGTCGGCGTGATGAAATCATTACCGGCAGCGTGATAATTTCATTACAGAACAGTGGTCGGTGTCCGGCAGAAAGATGGCCGGCTGTAAAGCCGGCGGGTTCGCTATGCGGAACATGTCCGCACGGCGACGACGCGGCTATAATATTAAATTTCCGATTGACTTTTAAAGGCACGATAATATACATTGACCCCAAATTTAGGTCTGTTTATCTTACCAGCAGGTTCATTATATCATGAAATTATCTGGCAGAGTGGCGCTATTCTTATCGATGATCGCATGTATCGCGGTTTCGGCCACCGGTCTTTATGCATTTAAATTCGACTTTACCACGGTGAGTGATATCGTCGATAATATTAAGAACAATTTCGGAAAACTGGATTCGTACCAGGCCAATTTCACCATTATGTCCGATAAGGGCGGCAGGACAAACCAGCAGACCGGCACGATAAAATACAAGGCCCATAACAAGCTTTGCATTGAGTTCAGCCAGCCCTATGGCCAGAAAATCGTTTCAAACGGGAAGACCATGTGGATTTATATCCCCTCCATGAATGTCGTGGCGGAACAGGACCTCAATTCCGAATCGGGTATCTTCACAACGGGATCCAAGAGCGGCCTGAACTGGTTATTTTCGAAATATCATTACCGCTTTGCCTCCAAGGATCAGCCGGAAACCCTGGATGACGGCACCAAGCGCTACACCCTCATCCTGAAGCAGAAGGAGAGCAGGAGCGGTTACAGAAAGATGAAATTGTGGGTATCTGAACGGTATTTTATCGTCCGGGCCCAGGGCGAGACATCCACGGGAAAGAAGGTTGATATAAAGTTTTCCGACCTGAAAACGAACGTCAGCCTGCCCAACGGTATTTTCAAGTTTGATGTACCTTCGCGGGCCCGTGTAATTAAAAATCCAATGATATCAGAGGAGTAGATCTTGGAAAGCATCGGCGAAACTTTACGTCAGGCGCGGGAAGCCAGAAAAATATCCATCAAGGACGTGGTCAAGGAGACCAATATCAGCCCGATATATCTCCAGGCTCTCGAGGAAGAGAAATTCGACAAGTTTCCCAGCGAAACCTATCTTATCGGATTTCTCCGCACGTACGCGGAATTCCTCAAGCTTGATGTGGAAGCCATAGTTCAGGCCTATAAGGGATACAAGATCGGTGAAAGCGCCACTCCCCTGGAAGAACTGACCAAGCCGACGAAATCCAATATCAGCATGATGGCGTCTTCGTTCCTGAATAAGAACCGTAATGTTCTCCTGATCGCCGGAATAGTGATCGTGTCCATTTTCCTCATCTGGGGGATCAAGGCCCTTTTTACATCGAATGTCGATATATCCAGCGATGATTCCACTGATACTATAAAAGAAGAATACGCGAAAAACAAGGAACATGAGATAGAGAATCTCCGCAACCTCCAGCTTGCCAACAACAAGGGCTTTATTCTGGTGTACAAAAACGAGGCCGTCCAGTTCCTGGTCGACAATAAGGAAGTGGTCTTTCTTCTGAAAAGCATCAACGGAGAGGCGGTGGCCCTGGAGCTTCTTCCCGGCAAAAAGGTCGTTAAGCTGAAAATCGAAGACCCCAAGACCCTCAGCATCGAGGGATGTCCCCGGGACGTGACCTTCACACTCAAGGGCCTCACCGAGAACAGGGCCAAGATCATGGTTTCCCTGGGAGAAAAGAAGGAAATTGAGGAAACGGTCGCAAAAGAAGATGAAAAAACAACCAGGGCCGACAGCACCAGCGTCGAGGCGCAGAACCGCCAGAGCCTGAAAATCGTTTTTGAGGCTGAATTTGTACAGAAATCCTTCATAGAGCTGTACCTGGACGGCGTTCGCAAGGTCCGCGGATTCATACCCCAGGGCCAGGTTGAGCGCTGGGAGGCGACCGAGTATATCCAGATAAAGATCGGGAATGCCGGCGGCATCAAGGCCCGCATCAATGGAAAGGATTTCTCCTTCGGCGCCGCAGGACAGGTGGCAAACAAGGTCATAACCTGGAAAAAGGACATCCAGAACCCGAACCTGTATCATATCGTGGTCAAGGACTGGTAAGAAATAGTATGCCCCCCCTTTCATCGAGGGGGCATTCAACCCTGGCATATATTTTTATCGAAGACCTGGTATCCTCCGGAGATGACCCCCCTGACCCCCTGAGGGGGCATGCATTAACCGCATTTTTCTCAATCCAGATAATTATATACGAAAAAATAATTGTCGAATAATTGTTAATAACAAGCTTATAATATTTATCACACGCCCCCTCCGGGGGACGGGGGGTAGAATTTATGCGCTGTTAGAGTATGAATTAAAAAGGTTTATCCCCATTGTTTTCATCCCAGGACATCTCCTGCTATATCATTTCCCTCGGGTGCGCCAAGAACCTGGTTGATTCCGAGCGTATAAACGGCGCCCTGTCGGCTGCCGGCTACCTGAAGGCCGAATCCTCGGAAGATGCCGATATCATCATCATCAATACCTGCGGGTTCATCACCGAGGCCAAGGAAGAGTCGATCGAGGTTATTTTTGATGCCATCGAACAACAGCGTTCGGCCGGTAAAAAGAACCTTAAGCGGTTCTACCGTGAAGACGGGCAGGCAAAGCGCGACTTCGGCCGCAGGGTGGTGGTGGCGGGGTGCCTGTCCGGGCGGTACCGCGAAGAGATCCTCAGGGACATACCGGAAATCGATTTTCTCTACGGTCTGCCTGACGGCCGTTTTGTCGAGCGGATGAGCAAGGAGCTCGATATCGGGACGCTGCCGCCTGAGCCGCTGAGGGAGCCGCTCCTGCCGGGGCTCTCCTACGCCTACATCAAGATTTCCGACGGGTGTTCCAACAACTGCGCCTACTGCGCGATCCCCCTTATCCGCGGACCCCATGAGTCGTGGCCCCCTGATCTCATCATGGGCGACGCCCGGAGGGAGGCGGCGCGGGGCGTGAAGGAGCTGGTCGTGGTGGCGCAGGACATCGCCGCCTACCGGTGGGGTGACACGGGGCTCCGCGGCCTGGCGGAAGGCATGGCGCGCATTGAAGGCGTGGAATGGATCAGGCTGATGTACTGCCATCCCGATCACCTGGACGACGGCATCATATCCATCTTCGAGGACGTTGAAAAGGTGGTGCCCTACATAGACATACCGTTCCAGCACGTGAGCGGTCCCATCCTCCGCTCCATGGGCCGCAGGGGCGATGCCAAAACATACAGGACCCTGGTGGCGAAGCTGCGCGGCCGCGTGCCTGACATCAGGGTCCGTTCAACCTTCATGGTTGGATATCCCGGCGAGTCCGACGATGATTTCGAAGAGCTGCTGAGCTTTCTCAGGGAGGCGAAGCTCGACCGGGTTGGGGCCTTCATGTATTCCCCTGAAGAAGGCACGCGGGCATGGGAGCTTAACGACCCGGTGCCGGCAGCGGTGAAAAAGGAGCGGTACAACCGCCTCATGGCCCTGCAGCAGGAAGTATCGGCGCGGAAACTCGCCGCCATGGAAGGAAACGTCGTGCCGGTTATCGTGGAGGAGAGAATCGATGAGGCGACCTGGGCCGGCAGGTCCATCTATGACGCGCCGGAGGTGGACGGTATTTTTTACTTGACCGCGGGGGATGTTCCGGTTAACTCGATTGTCAATGCCAGGGTAACCGGAGCGACCGAGTACGACCTGATAGGTGAAATCGCATGAAAATACCGAAGTTCATCTTTACCATTCCCAACCTGCTTTCTCTTTCGCGGATCGTTCTGATCCCGCTTCTCATCTATCTCATATATCAAAAAATGTGGATCTACGCCCTTGTCCTGTTCGCGGTGGCGTCCTTCACCGACATGCTTGACGGATGGAGCGCCCGCAAGCTCAACCAGGAATCCGAGTTCGGGATATTCATCGATCCCCTTGCCGACAAGTTCCTGGTAATATCGGTCCTGGCCGCCCTCATGGTCCTCGACCCGTACCTTGAAATATTCGATTTCTGGATGATCCTGGTGATCGTGGGCCGCGATGTGCTGATCACCTTCATGCGCTACCTGGCGATCCGGCGCGGCCGGATACTCAAAACGAGCCAGTTCGGCAAGATCAAGACAGCCTTTCAGATGATTTCCATCGTCATTATCATAATGATATACTTCGTGCGCAAAAAGGGGATCTACATAACCCACCAGTCTGTTCCCTACTGGATAATGCTGGGTGTCACGATCCTCACGGCTTTGTCCGGCCTGCGGTATCTCTTCACCAACTGGCGCCTTTTTCTCCCTGAAAAACCGAAAGAGGACACGAATACCCAGGCATGAGAATAAAGGAATTCCTGTTCACCGCGTTCTACGCCGGGTACAGCCCGGTCGCCCCGGGTACCGCGGGGACCCTTGTGGGCATGGCCCTCTATTTCCTCGGCTTCCTGCTTTCCGGCGAGATCAGCTGGGTCGTTAACCTTGTCGCGGTCGCTCTTCTCTTCTATCCCTTCATGAAGCTGGCCGATGACGGTGAACGATTCTTCGGGGTGAAAGACCCGGAACAGGTGGTGATAGACGAAATCACGGGATACTGGATCAGCGTGCTCTTCTATCCCTTCAACCTGAAGATTGCCGTTGCCGCTTTTTTTATCTTCAGGTTTTTCGATATCCTTAAGCCCTGGCCCGCGGGAAAATTGCAGATCCTCCGGGGCGGAATGGGAATAATGATTGACGATTGCGTTGCCGGGGTGTATACAAATCTTACACTTCTGGCGGCGGTCCTTGTGTTAAAGCTCTTTCATGTCGATATATATTAAGAGGAGCCGTTTAACATATGATGAAACATACCGTGATTATGACATCCCTTGCGCTATTTTTCCTCGCGGTTGCCGGTGCGCCCCTGCAGGCTGAGAAAGAGAAGAGTAACGGCGGCGGGAATGAAACGGATTATTGCGTTTCCTGCCACGAGGCCGAGGGGAACCAGAGACTGAAAAAACCCGTGGAGGAATGGCGTAAAAGCGTTCACGCCACAGTGGGCAAGAGATGCTCCCTGTGCCACGGCGGCGATCCCACCGTCAACGACAAGGTGAAGGCGAAGAGCAGACTCGCGAATTTCATGGGAAAGCCTCCCAAAAAGACCATTTCCGAGTTCTGCGGAAGGGACGGCTGTCACGTCCTGGCCCTGGAGCAGTTCAAGCGGGGGCCCCATTACGAGACGGTCCAGAAAAGCGGTGAACCGGGATGCTCCTCGTGCCACGGGGCCCATAATATCCAGCGGTCGTCCATTGATATCATCACCGTTGATTCATGCGTGTCATGCCATCCGGCAGAGTACTCGAAGAACATCATATCGGTCATAGCCGGGATCGACCGGCATTTCACCGCCATTGACGGCAATGTTAACTTTATCACCGAGAAACAGGGTGAGGTCAAGAACCTGAAGGAGCGCATTAACAATGCGCGGCACCTCTTCCACCAGTTCGTCCATGTGTTTTCCAAGCAGGAGATGGAGACCACCAGGAAAATACTTGATATGGAGATGCAGAGCCTTGACTCGGAGACCAGGATGAAGGTCGCGTCTATCCGGCGCCTCGACGTCCTGTACCTGGCAATGCTCGTCTTCGGGTTGGCCATCGTCGGCGGAATATCCACGTATTCAATAGTCATGTACGGCAAAAGAAAAAAGAGCTAGCAGGGCGGCCCTGGACCCTATCGTAAGGCGGGTGCCGACCCCCCGGAATGGTCGCCGCTGCAGGCGGATAATCCTTATGAGCAACTATCTTTTCAATACCGATAAGCTTAAGTATGTCAAGGGGGATAAGCCGAAGGTGGAATGCATCCTCTGCGCTATCAGGGACGAAAATCCCGATGTCAGGAGCTTTGAGGTTGCGCGCCGTGACGGTTTCATCATATCCGTCAATCTCTATCCCTTCAACCCCGGCCATCTGATGATATTCCCGGAGCGGCATGTGGAAAACCTCCATGATCTCACCGACCAGGAAGCGCTGTCCCTGCATCGGCTTCTGGCTGAAACCATCACCATCCTCAGGGAAGAATTTAATCCTGATGGCTTCAATATTGGATACAACCTGGGACGCCACAGCGGCGCCAGTATCCCTCACCTCCATGCCCATGTGGTTCCCCGCTACGGGAACGAGGTTGGCTTCATGGATGTCCTGGCCGGCACACGCCTTGTCGTGGCCGACCCTGCAGAATCAAGGGATCGTCTGCGGAAAAGATTCGCTGAGAGATAATTATACACTCCTGTTAAATTGTTAATTTGTGTTCTCACCTGATTTGATTTTTCCCGATAACTATCCTGCTAAGGCATAGAGGTTGGTTGCTGTATAAGTCGGGGATACCAATTGCTTTTGAATGCCGGAAACCTGCAGTTAATCTGACCCCGCGCTATTTTTTTAGCATTAAACGAATAATTAATCTTGACATTAAAATATCATTATTACAATATCATATTGTGTATGACAATGTAATATATAATATGATGCATAAATGGCCAACAAATTTGGTGTCAGAGTAAAATTAAAAAGCAAGAGATACATATCGTGCCAGGATCAATCCAATCACTGAAAAAAGCCGCTGGGATACTGAATCTTTTCACCCAGGACAGCAAGTTATTCGGCATAACCGATATGGCGAAGAAACTTAACATTCCCAAGCCGACGGTTCAAAGCCTGGTGCGGACCCTTGAAGAGATAGGATATCTTGAAAAGGACCCCCTTACCAGCAAATACATGCTGGGCCCGGCCCTTTTCCAGCTAGGCATGAAATTCATCACTAACATGGACCTGGCGGTGATCGCCCGGGACTGGATGGAACGCCTGTGCCGCCAGTTTGACGAGGCGGTCCACGTGGGGATGATGGTGGGCACCAAGGTTGTTATCGTGCTCCGGGCAGATCCGGCATCGCGCTTTATGGTGTTTCCCCAGGCCGGCTCGGTGATACCCGTTCATACCTCGGGAGTCGGCAAGGTCCTCCTTGCCTTCATGGAACAGGAGCGGCGCGACGAAGTCCTCGCGGAGTGCACCTATCCCAGGCTTACGGAGAGGTCCATCGATAACAGGACCGATTTTCTTTCGGAACTGGACCGGGTCCGCGGCGAAGGTATTGCCTTTGACCGGGAGGAGTCGCTGACGGGACTTTCCTGCGTGAGCGGCCCGGTATTCAACAACAAGGGGCAGTGCCTGGCGGCCTTTTCGGTTTCCGGGAACGCCCACACCATTGAGACGAAACGGGATGAGATCATCAGCGCGGTGCGCTACGTGAGCTCCCAGATTTCATCACAGCTGGGATACCGCAGGGGATACTGATCCGGTCCCGGCGCCATCACGACAGCCACCATGGAGGTAAGCGGTGAAGAAAAAAATAGTCTCTCTCTCGACCCTCGGTCCCGAACTGCTGATGCTGATGATAAAGAACAACGGTATTTCCAATCCCGACGATGTGGAAGTCATCGGGGCGAACCGTCTGCCTGACCGGATTATCGCCGAGCTGGTAAAGGACGCCGATGTCATCTTCGGCGATTTTACCTTCAATAAAAAGATCACCGGTGAAATGGCCCGCGCCGCGAAAAAGGCCAGGCTGATCCAGCAGCCGAGCGTGGGTTACCAGAACATCGACGTCGAGGCCTGTACCGCCGCGGGCATTCCCGTGGCAAACACAGCCGGCGCCAATACCGTGAGCGTGGCGGAGCACGTCGTCATGACGGCCCTCTGCATGGTGAAAAACCTCCTGATGGCCCACCGGACGACGGCGGCGGGGGAGTGGCGCCAGATGGATATCGGCGCGGGCGAATTGCAGGGAAGGCACTGGGGCCTCATCGGGATGGGGAGGATCGGCAGGGCCGTGGCGGAGCGGCTGATCCCCTTCGGCGTCCGCATGACGTACTATGACGTCTTGAGAATGGGCGAGAAGGACGAGGCCAGGTATCGTGCGGCCTCCAGCGGGCTGGAGGATCTCCTGAAAACCGCTGATATTGTCAGCATCCACTGCCCCCTCACCGATGAAACGCGCGGCATGATTAGCGCCGGGAGGCTTGCCCTGATGAAGCCGTCGGCTTTCATCATCAACGTGGCCCGCGGGGAAGTGCTGGATGAACAGGCCCTTGTCCTGGCCCTGAAGGAAAAGCGCCTCGCCGGAGCCGCCCTTGACGTCTTTTCTGAAGAGCCGGTCGGTAGCGATAACCCTCTCCTCGGCCTTGACGGGGCAAACCTGGTGCTGACGCCGCACATAGCCGGCGTGACACAGGAAGCCAAGATGCGGATTATTACCGCCGCGGTCAGGAACATGGTTTCTGTCCTTAACGGGGGCAAACCGGATTTTGTAATAAATGAAATATAATAAAAGTTTCTTTTATATCTGATATGATTTGAATCATGATAATTATGATTAGGCATTCCCTCCCCCTTGATGGGGGAGGGCTGGGTGGGGGTGGAAGAAATGTTGAATGATTTTCACCCTCCCCTAACCCCTCCCATCAAGGGAGGGGGAGGAAAAACTCCAAGGAGATCGTCATGAAGAAGCCAAAAAGCGCACCCATTTTCAACGAGAGGGATTTTCCGCTCAACCTTATCCGCGGTAATTTTTTCCACGGCACGGGATACGAAATCAATGAGCTGAAGGAAAAGCCCTTCATCGGCATCGTCAATTCCCGGACCGATATCAATCCCGGCCACGCCCACCTCGATACGATTTCCGCCCGCGTCAAGGAAGGGGTCCACGCCGGCGGGGGCATCCCCTTCGAGTTCAGCGTGCCCGCGCCCTGCGACGGCATGACCGAGGGGCACGAGGGGATGCGCTTTGTCCTGGCCCAGCGCGATCTGATCGCCGATATCGTCGAGACGCACACCCGCAGCATGCTCTATGACGGACTGGTCTTCATCGCCAGTTGCGACAAGATCATTCCCGGCATGATCATGGCCGCGGCAAGGCTGAAGCTCCCTTCAATTTTCATCACCGGCGGGCCAAACTCGATGCAGGTCAGGTACCGGAACCGCAGCAACCGGAGTGTGGACCAGGAATCCTACACCGACCTGATGGACAAGATGGCCACGAATACCTGCGCCACCTGCGGCGCCTGCGAGTTCATGGGCACGGCCAATACCATGCAGTGCCTCACCGAGGCCCTGGGCCTCTCGATACCCCGATCGGCCAGCTCCCCGGCTTACGGCACCGAGAAGCTGATGTTCGCCCGCCAGGCGGGAAGGCGCATTGTTGTCATGGTGGAGGAGGGACTTACATCAGACAAGATACTGACCATGAAAGCCATCGAGAACGCCCTCATGGTGGACCTGGCCATCGGGGGCTCCACCAACTCGGCGCTGCACCTGCCGGCCATTGCCCGTACCATCGGGATGGAGCTGCCACTCAGGGCCTTTAATGATTTCGCCAAAAAGATCCCGACCCTGTGCGCCATAACCCCCAACGGGCCCCATGGCATAACCGAATTCTACATCGCCGGCGGCGTACCCGCCGTGCTGAACAGGATCAAGGACGACCTCCATGGCGACGCCCTTACGGTCACCGGCGCGACCATCGGGGAGATCGCCGCGGCTGCCAGGGTCATCGACGAGGAGATCATTCCCGACAGATCAAGGCCCCATTCGGCCGAAGGGGGAACGGTGATCCTCTACGGGAACCTCGCGCCCGACGGCGCCGTGGTCAAGCAGTCGGCGGTGGTACCGGACATGCATGTCTTTACCGGCACTGCCCGGGTCTTCGAGTCAGAGGCGGACTGTCTGAAGGCGATCCACGAGCGGTCACTCAAGGAAGGCGAGGCCGTGGTCATCCGGAACGAAGGGCCCCGCGGCGGTCCCGGGATGCCGGAGACGCTGATGGTCACCATCATGCTGAAGCTCCTCAAGCTCAGGCGGGTGGCCCTTATCACCGACGGGCGCTTCTCCGGCTATTCGTCGGGCCCCTGTATCGGCCACGTGTCTCCGGAGGCCGTCGTCGGCGGGCCCATCGCGGCTGTGCGCGACGGGGACCGGATCACCGTCGACATTCCGGCGCGTCGCATCGAGGTCAATCTCACCGATGATGAGATCCAGAAACGAATCAAGGATTGGAAGCCGGTGCCGAGGGAAATCCCGGCCGGGTACATGCGGCGTTACGCCAGGCTGGTGAGCTCCGCGGCCCAGGGAGCGGTGCTGGAGTAAACACCCTGCTGCAACGGCAGCAATACGGGGCCCGGCCGGCTGCGGTGAGGAGGAGCGTTATTCCGGTTTCAGCTGGCTGTGTCCATCCATAACGGGCAATTTCTCCATATCTCTGATGGAAAGCTCTTTCAGCACTTTCCCGTCTTTTTGCACCTGCACCACCGGGTATTCCTCGGGAATATGCTTGTTATACCTGATGAAAAGGAATTCCTTATAACCGCCGTCCATGGCAGGTATGGATATCCGATAGATGCCGGGCCCTGCCGGCTTGACCGGTTCGAATTTTCCCGAGGCCCTCAGCTGGCTTACCTGATACCGGGAGGCTTCAGCCTTCTGCAATGCCAGGGTGAAGGTCCGGGGTTTGCTTGAAACTTCCACCATCCGGCAGGATGTGACCGGCATCATGGCCATCAGAATAAAAATCGCGCAGACAAGGTATTTGTTCATGGCGTCACTCCGGTTGCATGATCAGTCAGCTTCTGTGTTTCATTTTACTTGTTGCTTTAAATAATGCAATACTATTTTTTTCCATATATCAGCATTATTATCATCACCATAAATCCGCAATGCGAGTCCTTATTAAATCCTTTACATTTTAACATTTTACTGAATCAATGCCGTTGATTATTCAGAGAGGACTCCCCTTATGGACCAGACACCCTTTGCGGAAAAATACGGGCCCTGGGCCCTCATTACCGGCGGCGCGTCGGGAATCGGCGCGGAGTTCGGCCGGCAGCTGGCCGCCCGGGGCCTTAACCTGCTGATCGTTGACATCCAGGCCGTCATGATGCGCGAGCACGCGCGGTCCCTCGAGAAGGATTTCGGCGTTGCCGTGCGCACAACGGTCGCGGATCTATCGAAGCCGGACTTCATGAAAAAAATCAGACCCGCCCTCCGGGGCATACCGGTCGGACTTCTGGTGAACAACGCCGCGTGGGGTTCCGCCGGAGAGTTCATGAAGACAGATCCGGCGGAGATGCTCCGCGCCATCGAGGTGAACTGCCGCGCCCCTCTGGTGCTGACCCGCGAGCTGGGGCCCGCCATGATCGGGCGGGGCAGGGGCGGCATCGTTTTCCTGGCATCGAGTTCGGCCCTGCAGGGTACCCCGATCGTCGCGAACTACGCCGCGACCAAGGCCTACAACCTCATGCTCGCCGAGGCCCTCTGGGACGAACTTCGTCCCAGAGGCGTCGATGTCCTGGCCCTCTGTCCCGGCGCCACCAACACCCCGGCCTTTGCGAAGTCGGGGGCCCGCATCGACAACGTGCCCGGCATGCCCTTCATGGAGCCGGCCGATGTCGTGGCTGCGGCGCTGAAAGCCCTGGGGAAAAAACCCGGCGTGGTGCCGGGGAGGGTGAACGGCATTTCTTCATTTATCATGACGAGATTCCTTTCGAGGCGCAGGGCTGTGGCCCTGACGGGGAAGAACACGAGGCTGCTGTACCCGGGGAGATAGTTGATTATTTACAGCATGAGTATGTAAGATACTTGATCATTGAATAAGGAAAAAGCAGGAGGTTATCATGAAGAAAAAAAGAATTATTCTCGCGGCGGTGGCCGCGCTGGCCGCTGCGGCGGCAGTGATATACCTTGCTTTTCCGGGGGTTCTCTACCGCGGTTTTATCGGCATGGACCGTTGCCGGGCAGGCCTGACGGAAAAATCGGTCCAGGTGGATGACCACCGTATCGTTTACCTCGAGGGGGGATCGGGGGCGACGGTGCTCCTCCTCCATGGATTCTCCGGCGAAAAGGACCACTGGACCAGGTTTGCCCGGTACCTGACGCCGTTCTACCATGTCATCATCCCGGATGTGCCCGGGTTCGGCCAGAGCTCGAAGATTGATTCGGCCCTGTACGATATTAAAAGCCAGGCGAAGCGCCTGGAGCGCTTCATGGAAGTCCTGAAAATGGAATCCTTCAATATAGCGGGGAATTCGATGGGCGGCCGCATCGCCGGTCAGATTGCCCTGGATAATCCGGCACGGGTCCTCACCCTGGCGCTTTTCGACAGCTCCGGGGTGAAGCCGCCGAAGAAGAGTCCCTTCCAACTGGCGTTTGACCAGGGAAAGAATCTTCTTCTCGCTGAAAACGCCGACGATTATGACCGGGTGATGAAGCTCTCTTTCCATAAACCGATATGGCTTCCGGCACCGGTGAAAAAATATTTCGCGGATAAAGCGGTCAGGGAAAGGCCTTTTAACCATAAAATAGAAAATGACAATCGCGTCAGACCGCAGGAGCTCGAGCCCTACCTCGGACTCATCAAGGCCCGGACCCTCATTATCTGGGGCGATGATGACCGGATCCTGGATATGTCGGCGGTAAAGGTCTTCGAGGCCGGGATCAAGGTCCATAAAACCGTGATCATGAAACAGTGCGGCCACGCGCCGATGCTCGAGCGTCCGGAGGAAGCGGCGCGGCATTATCTGGAATTCCTGCGGGAAGGGAAGGAAAAGTAACTGCTATCCTACGGTCGTCAGCAGGTCAAACTGCGATTAACAGGATATGGTCCACGGTAGCGAAGGGGCTATGGTTTCCCATGGGCCGTGCTTTTTTCAGATAAGGGTGCTTTCCGGTCATCAACCCGGAAAGCACCCTCTGATGCAGGAATGATCAATAGGTATAGATAACCGCCAGGCTCGGCCCGAAAAAGACGTCCGCGTTATTCCCATAGGAAGCGCGCACCTTCTTAATATAATAAAGATATTGTGCGCGGAACCCCGCCGTGATCGTGATTCCGGCCTGTGCGACATAGTAGCCGAAGTCCACATTGGCATTGAAACCCAGGGCGCCGGCGATCCCGGCTTCGCTCTGGAGGGTGTACGATACTTTGTACGGGTTCTTCTCTTCCCAACCGACAAGACCCACCATTGATACGTTCGGCAGGAAGTAGAAACTGGCGGCGATGGGCACCGTGAAGGCGCAGCCGAACCCCATGGCGATCGAGTGGTACACTACGGGAGATGATTTAGTGAACAGAAATTTTTCATTATACCGGTATCCCTGGTACCGGGGCCCGAAAAACAGCTTTGCGAATTTAGCCAGGGTGACCAGGGCCAGCAGGTCGCTGTCCATTTTTTCAGCCGTGAAACGAATCTTCCCCGGTATTGTTATGGGAATTATTGGGTGAGCTATGAGGGCCCGCGCGTTCGCAACGTATCGGCCATACTGGAAATTCCAGGAAAGGGCCCACCGGTCATTGATGGTGAATCCCAGTATTGGGCCATAAATCGCGTTCGGGCTCATCCGGTACTTGAAGTTGTAAATACCGTTGCTAACTTCACCATCAGAGGCATCGTACTTCTGCCAAACCGGTTGCCACCAGAAACAGCCTACCCTGAAGCCGACGCTCACGTGCCATTGGCGCTTGGAATCGGCTTCGGTCTTTTTCTTAACTTCATACATTTTCTGCTGCTTCGCCGGTTGTTTCGCCGGCTTCTTCTGCTGCGCCTCCGCGGTAACCGGCAGAACCAGCGCAACCAGCATCAACCCTGCGATACATGCCGCTGATATTGATGATGATTTTTTCATGTTAACCCTCCGTTAATAACATCGTGAGAAAGAATTATAAACCGTAACCGCATGCGATAACGCTCCCGGGAGATCATGCAGACGAGCCGAGATGGAGCATTACAGGCTCGGTATGCTCTGAATATCTTTTGGCGCATCCTGCCTTTTCATCGTGCCCTGTGTGCCCCCGGTTTTCTTCTCAGCTTCACTGGTTATCTCGTTGAATTCCTTCAGCGCATCCTGGTCAAGCTTCTCGTTTATCTTCATTTCCTTTATCTCTTTCCTTATGTCAGCGCTCTCTTTCGGGGTCATGGGCACCGCTTCAAGCTGTTTTTTCCCGGCAATGATCTCCCCGGCGAGGTCTTCGCTCACGACGATCTTCTTGTCCGCTTCCAGCATTTTTTCGATACCGGCGGCCAGTTTTCCCTCCCTGGCCAGCTGGACGAGGATTTTCCCTTTTAACACATAAATTCTGGAATCATTAGGGTCGGACACGACCATGAAGGAGGTGCCCCTGATGGCGGCAATCGTTGTCCGGGTCTTAACGCTGAAGCCCGATTCTTTCGAGAGCTTTGCCATTACCACTAGAATTTTTCCCCGGTCCATATCAAACTGCACCTGGTCGGTCCCGGTCTCTGTTTTCAACGCTGTCATCTTGACCCGGGAATTCTCAACCAGCCGTATCACACCCCGGGTGCCGAAATTAATATCCACGAAGGATGACGCCCCCGTGACAATGCTGTCTTCAAACGATACTGTTTCCCCGGCCCTGGCGGCTTTTTCGCCCCCCGCAGATACGATCTTAACGTCGCCGACGGAAAATTGAACTGTAATGACATCCTGCGCCGTCTTCTTGCAGGTAGGAAGGGCCATGCTTGTCGCCAGCAGCGCCACCATAAAAATTCTTATTTTCATGTTAATCCCCTTGTATTGGTATGGATGTTCATCACTTGACACTATAATTATTAAATTGCAACATGTTTTTTTGAATTATTGAGTCACTACGCCCCTCGATACATGTGGGATATCACATGAAGAGCCCGGCTCGGCGGTTTTTAACATGCCGGCACCGGTTCGCGGATTTTTTTTGATCTTAACATTGCTGCCATCTGTTCCGGAGAAATTGATCCATGCAGGAGTCCTCCGATCCACGGTGCGAAAGTATTGAAATCGGTGCAGGCAGGCGTGGTGCGTTGACACCCGGCACGTTCCGATTGTTATCGGTAGTGCTGCCCTTATATCTCCATCACCCGCACCAGCCTTTTCCTGGTGATCCTGGTCTCCCGGGGGTATCCGAAAGCGTTGTTGATATACAGGATCCCGTCACGCTCGATGCGGCGGTTCACGTGGGTATGGCCGTAAATATGTATCCGGGGCCTGATCGCCCGAATCTGTTTTTCCAGTATCGTCGTTCCGAGGACCGGGTAGAGAAAGCGCTTCTTTTCCGGGATGATCGACGGCATCAGGTCTATGCGCGGCATGAAATGCGAAAAGGTTATGACCCGATCGTTGCTGATGGAAAGAACATCGCCGTTCATGGCGGTAAAATGGCGGGTGATGGCCGCCTCGTCAAAGCCTTCCGGCCACGAGCAGGCCATGTAGTCCATCCACATGCAGGACAGCTCTTCCGAGGGCCTGCCGAAGGTATAATCATACCACCCGTAGAGAGGGATGATGGTGAGGCCGCCTTCAGTGAAGGGGCCGGTGCGGACGCCATGGTCCGCCGCCACCTTCAGCACATGATCAAAGGCAGCCAGGGAATCCGCCATGCCGTTCCGGTAGGTCCAGAGGTCATGGTTGCCGGGAACATAGAGGACCTCGCGGAATTTACGCTTGAGGGCCGCAAAGGCATCGGCGATAAGGCCGGTGATGTCGGCGACGTCACCGGCCAGGATCAGGATGTCGCCGCGGTACTCTTCGGCAGACAGGCTTGAAAGCCATGTCCTGTTTTCCGCGTAATCCACGTGGATGTCGGATAGGGCAAAAATTATCATGCCATCACCTGCATTTTTGTAACCATCCGGGTTCGTGCTCCAACTATATTTTTAGCGCCATTATTTGCAAATTGTTATTGAATTTTTTTTGCCAGGGGCGATAGGTCAATAATGATCATCGCAGCACCGGGATGAGGACCGCACCCGGCGGGGTCATTCGCAGAAACAGCCTCGGGGAGGTTACCATGCAGCCGAAAGATAAGGACGTGAAGATAGAGGTCAAGGTCGACGAGAGCATTGCCATGGGCATATTCTCGAATTTCTCCAACGTGAGCCATTCCCCGGAGGAGTTTGTCTTTGACTATATATTCGTTCATCCCGCGCCGCCCCCGGGGTTCGGGAAGCTGATGTCGCGGATCATCCTGACGCCGGGACACGCAAAGCGGTTCCTCCTGGCCCTGAGCCAGAACATCAGGGAATACGAGGAACGTTTCGGCGAAATCGACATGCACGCCAAGGCCGGCGAGGGCGGACATCTCCAGTAGGGTAGGGATTTGAAGCGGCTGAGACATATCAGGCTTATACCGGTCTTCATCATCGCGATGACGGCGGGCATCTATTTCGCCAGCGCCCCCGGTCCATGCCCCTGTCGTGAAGGGGGGCTCTGCGCCATGGAGCCCTCCGAGGGAGTGAAGAATTTCTTCCTTCTCCAGAAGCATTACCAGTCATGGCATGACGGTTATTTCGGAAGCCGTCATTATCACGAAGGAAAACTCCGCGAATTCCTCCTGAGGCTTCTCGGCAGGGAAGTCATCACGGAGAACGATTTCACTCTGGTCACGCCGGAGGGGAATGACGACAGGAACGTGGTGTGCGTGTTCCAGACGTACCGGTGGCTCTACGTCCACGGGAAGCTGGATGCCGAGTCGTTGAAAAACGCCGTCGGCAAGGATTACGCCCCCCGGGGGGACTGGGAGCGTAACCGCATCCTCGTGTCGCTTTCCGGGAAAGTGAAAAACTTCAAGCTCGACTGGGACGCCAGGGGCGATACAGTCCACCTGTACCTTGAAAAAATCATGGTCTTCGCCGACAACGGGAAAAAGTAAACGGCATCGGTCTTCATCTGATATTTTGTCATTTGTTTGATCTGTCATTGCAAGGAGCTGAGCGACGAAGCAATCGTGATACTGCAATCCATAATTATTCATTAAAATTTCAATTTTTTTTTCACAACATATTTACCACTCATAAACAAGATCGCTTCGCTATCGCTCGCGATGACATTGGATATGCTATTCTATTATTTTTTCATTATCCAGCGGTATATTGATTGACATAATCCCCCTGATTTGAAGAATATAACTGACTGGCGGGATTATTCCCGCCTTTTAAGTATCATCAGGAATGCGATACTATCCCGGTCAGCAGGCCGGTTCAAAAAGATTTATATTACAGACACGAGGTAGCAATGATAGTCATTGAAAGCATCAACCATATAGGCATCACCGTCTCGAGCCTCGAGGAATCGGTGAAATTTTATAAAGAATTGTTCGATTTCGATGTTATCGACAAGGCAAGCGGACCGGGCCTCACCTTTATGCGGGTCGCCGATATAACCATAGGCCTCTATGAAGTTCCGGGTTTCAAGAACCAGGAAGGATCCAAGAATAGAATATCCTTTTACGTTGACGAGGAGGATTTTGAGGACGCCGTTGACGAGATCCAGGAAAAGGAAATAGAGATCGTTTTCGGACCCGAGGATATCCGCAAGGGAAAAACCGTCGTCTTCCTCGACCCCGACGGGAACCAGATCGAGCTTTCCTACCCCATGGTAGGGTAATCCGGAGGATGGATGCCGGTGGGAAACGATCTTGTATCGATACTTAATAAAAACAGGGTCATACCGGTAGCGCAGTTTGATGATCTGCAGTCCGCCCTCAAAACCGCGGAACTCTTGCAGAAGCATTCAATCAATATCCTTGAAATAACGCTCCGCACGGAAAGCGCCCTTGAAAGCATCAGGGGCGTGATAAAGGATTTCCCGGGCCTCCTGGTCGGGGCCGGGAGCATCCTCTCCATGGATGCCCTCAAGGGCGCCCTTGACGCCGGCGCGGCCTTCTGCGTCGCCCCGGGCATGGACCTGGAGCTGGTCGACTACGCGGCTTCCCGCGGCACGCCCTTCATCCCCGGCGTCGCCACTCCCACGGAGCTGAACACCGCTCTCAAGAAATGCGCCGTGATCAAGCTCTTCCCGGCTTCGACACTGGGCGGCCCGGAATACATCAAGGCCGTGGCCGCCCCGTTCCGCTCGAAGGACTTTCACCTTGTCCCGACGGGGGGCGTGAACCAGGACAATTTCCTCGAGTACCTGAAGCAGGACCGGGTCATATCGGTCGGCATGTCCTATATCGTCGACAGCGCCCTGATCAAGAGGGGCGATTACGCCGCCCTGGGCGAGCGGATGAAAAAAGTCATGTCAGCCCTGCCGTAGCAGATCCCCGCGATGCAGATCGAATCACTCCTTGCAAAAGCCATACGTAAGCGGGAAAAGCTTTTTGCCGATACGGCAACGAACTGCTATCGTCTTTTCAACGGCGACGGCGACGGCGTCCCGGGCCTCACCATCGACCGGTACGGCGACTATATCCTCATGCAGTACTTCGATGAGCGCCTTGCTTCCGCGACCGGCGACATCCTCGCATCCATTACCCGTGTCATCCCTCTCCTCCCAGCGCGGCCCCTGGGCATTCTCCTTAAAAAGCGGCTCAAGCCGGATGATACCCGGGACATCGCGTCGGCGATGAAGAGCGTTGTCCTGGAAGGGTCGGAGCCCCCGGATGGGTACAGCGTCCGCCAGAACGGCATCCTGGCCTCGGTCGACCTGGTGGGGGGGCAGAGCACCGGCATATTCCTGGACATGCGCGAAGTGAGGGACCGCCTGGCAGGCTATTACCGTTCTTCTGATTCCATGCTCAACCTCTTCAGCTATACGGGGCTTTTTTCGGTCCACGCGGTCAGGAACGGCATAACCGGCGCGGTTAACGTCGACCTCTCGAGGGGGGTGCTTGAGCGGGCAAAGAAAAATTACCGCCTTAACGGGCTGAAAGTTGACGAGAGGGATTTCATCTACGGCGATTCCCTCGAATGGATCAGGCGCTTTGCAAAAAAAAGGAAGATATTTACCCTGGTGATCTTCGATCCTCCCACTTTTTCCCGGAACAGGAGGAGGACTTTTTCCACGAAAAAGAATTTTCAGGGATCGCTGGACCTGGTAAACGGCCTTGTGGAGGAGGGATTTGTCCTGACCTCGGTCAATTCCTACTCAATTTCGCGCGAAGAATATCTCTCCTTTCACCCGGAGGGATGGAAACTGGAATTTATCGCCAATGAATCTTCGGATTTCACCCACGGCGGTAATCCCTATCTCAAGGCCGGGCTCTGGAGAATAAAAAACTCTTGACAGGCCCCTTTTCCCAATAAACACTTTGTTCAATCTTTGACTGCTTGGTAATCTATGTTATACCTTTCATTGGCGCTGATTTTCCTCGGGATTGTAATCTTCCTTTTTTCCATAATACTCGATGCGAAGAGGCGGCATGAAAGTCAGCATGCCGCCCCGATGCGCGGTTCTGCGGCGGTCCGGCAGGACGCCGGTTCAGCACATGGCGGGAAGGAAGGCCCCGGAGCCGGTCCCGCTCCGGCGGTAAACCGCGGGAAAAGGGAGCCCCGGGGCGATCCGGCGCAGGCAAAGGTTTCTCCGGTGGGAGCGGCGCCGGCATCCCGCAGGGAACAGAAGGCGGTGCTCTTTGAGGACAAGTCAAACGTGATCGATTACGGCAGCGAGTCTGGGAGCATTGATCCCAGCCTGGAAAAATACAGGAATATCAAGAGGATCGGCGAGGGAACCATCAGCGTTGAAACGGGGGGGATCACCTTCTACATGGGTAAAAAGCTTTACCGGTACGATTTTCACCGTATCCGCGACATCAAGGCGGGCAAAAGCCACCTTGCCCTGTTCCTGATGGGGAGCGGATCCATAAAGCTTTTCATCATTGAACCGGGCAGCGCCGTAATAACAGCAGCCACCGATGCGTTCCGGGAATACGTGAGGAGTTCGGCATAGCATGTACGACAGGTATAAAAGCAAAAGAAAAAACACCGGTATATTCAAGTTTTTCGGCATCATCCTCCTGATCGCAGCGACGGTCGCCCTGGTCATAAACTACCGCCACTACCTGGCCTTCTGGAAGTACAGCCAGAACAAGCTGGAAAAACGCATAGATACGGTGAAAAAGATCAAGGACCAGGTCAAAAAGCGCGAGGCCCTTGCCGATTTTGCCGACATGTATGAGAAGCAGAAAGAAGAGCGAATGGTCGATGCTGACCTGTTTTTTCTCTCCGGCGAGATCCACTACCTGCTGGGGGAAACCTACCTGGGCGGTAATTTTTCCGAGCTTTTCATCAATGACCGTATCGGAGATATCACCAAGGAAGCCAGGGTCGAATTTCTGAAGGCAATCAAGGACATCAAGAAGGGTTGCGCCCTTGATAACGATGCCCCTGAT
Organism: Spirochaetota bacterium; assembly: GCA_035400945.1. Classification (GTDB taxonomy): domain Bacteria; phylum Spirochaetota; class UBA4802; order UBA4802; family UBA5550; genus RBG-16-49-21. The sequence goes on along the minus strand of DAONAJ010000013.1, from coordinate 40,399 downwards.
GATAAGTATAGCTATATGCTCGCCAAGGCGGCGTATTACACCGGCTTTTACAGCCCCCGGGATATATTTGAAATGATCGAAAAGACAGGGGAAACGGTAAAGCAGATGGATCTGGAGAATATCAGGTTTTATTCCATGGTCAATATCATTCATAAAAAGGAAGATTACGGCCTGAAATTCCTGTCCCAGTACGGCATGGTGAAGGATAATATCCAGGGGCTCCTGTTTTTTGCAACGGCGGAGCGCATTGCAAAGAAATATACCGGCGCCATCGTAAGCTATAAAGACGTTCTTGCCCGTACATCGGATGACAGCATCCGCAAACTGGTCCATGTAAACCTCGGCAAGATATATTTCAACCAGTCGCTGTTCAGGGAATCAATCGACCAGTTTAACCTGGCGTTAAAAATTGATGTGAAGGACACTACTCCCAAAATCTGGATCGGGAAAAATTATTCCGCACTGGGCGAAAAGGACAAGGCGAAGGCGATCTGGTCCGAGGTGCTGACAACGGACGGGACCAACGCCGAAGTAAAGCGCCTTATGGGGACCATGTAACCAAGTATCACCGCCCCCCCCCCCATCCCCCGTAGGGGGCGCGAATCAATATACTCGATGCAATTTACGGCGATCGCAATGATACAAAAAAATATTTTTTTTCACACCCCATGTGGGGGACGGCGGGCATCTGATGAATGCAGTAGTTTTCCCCTGAAATTGAACTGCAGCATGCTTACTTTATTAGAAAAATCACGTTATTCACTTGACAAAAATGGTGCTTATTGTAGTAGAAAGTTCTGTAATCAGTATTTAATGCCATCAAAAATGCCGGCTGAAAGTGCCATTACAGAAGTAACAGCAGGACCGTCCTGACCCCCCGGAGGGGGCTTTTATTTATCAGGATGACTTAAAAAACGCGACTGATCATAGGAGTATATACATGTTTCTTGATTCGCTCTACGGGATGTTCTCAAACGATATGGGCATCGATCTGGGCACCGCGAACACGCTGGTCCATGTCAAGGGCCAGGGGATCGTTCTATCCGAACCGTCCGTTGTGGCAGTACAGACCAGCACCGGCAAGGTCCTTGCAGTGGGCCACGAGGCGAAGCGAATGCTGGGGAGGACGCCGGGTGATATCGTGGCGATCCGCCCGATGAAGGACGGCGTCATCGCCGACTTCGAAACCGTTGAGAAGATGATACGGTATTTTATCACCAAGGTGCACAAGCGCAAGACGCTGGTGCGGCCGCGGGTTGTTATAGGCGTCCCGTCGGGAATTACCGAGGTTGAAAAGCGGGCGGTGCGCGAGTCTGCCGAGCAGGCCGGCGCGCGGGAGATCTTCCTTATTGAAGAGGCCCTGGCGGCGGCCATCGGCGCAAATATCCCCATCCATGAGCCGGCGGGCCACATGGTGGTTGACATCGGCGGCGGCACCACCGAGATCGCCGTCATATCCCTGGGCGGCATGGTCATCGCCGATTCCATCCGGATTGCCGGCGACGAGTTCGACGAGGCCATCATCAAGTACATGCGGACGCAATACAATCTGGTCATCGGCGAACGGATGGCCGAGGAAGTGAAATTCAGGATCGGGAATGCCTTCCCCGAGAAGAAAATAGAAATGATGGAACTGAAGGGACGGGACGCCATATCCGGTCTTCCCCGCACCCTCGAGATAGATTCAACCGAGGTGCGCAAGGCCCTGAAGGAGCCGGTAGACCAGGTCCTGGACGGCATCAAGCACGTCCTGGAAAAGACCCCGCCCGAGCTGGCGGCGGACATTGTTGAGAGGGGCATCGTCATGACCGGCGGCGGATCTCTCCTGAAAGGCCTGGATAAGTATATCAGCAAGGAAACCGGGGTTCCGGTCATCCTGGCGGAGAACCCCCTTACCTGCGTTGTCCTGGGGGCGGGCAAGTTCCTTGAGGAGCTCAAGCACCTGTACCGGGCGAACCTGAAGTAGCAGAAACGGGAAGGCGCGGTCACGTGACCGCGCTTTCAAATTATATAGATCACCAGCATCAAAGAGAATAATCAGAATTGGAATTCATAATACGACATAAAAGCGTGGTAGCCTTTATCTCCTTCACGCTTTTTTGCATTATATCCCTTTCCATACAGTCGAGCACCCTGGTCCTCACCCTGGAAGGAGTCATAAGCGCGATCACCATGCCGTTCCAGAAGGCCTATGACGGCGCGCAGGGAGGCGTGTCCCGCCTCTGGGCCGGCTTCACCGAGCTGACGGAAGTCCGCGACGAGCTGAAGAAGACCCGGGCCAACCTTCAGAAATACGAATCAATGGCCGGGGAAATGAGCGAGCTGAAGCGTGAGAATGACCGGCTTCGCGAGCTTCTCGGCATGAAAGAGCGGGTGGAATACGCGTCTATTCCGGCGACGATCATCTCCAAGGATCCGGACAACTGGTTCCGCACCATTATCATCAACAAGGGATCTGGCGACGGTATCAAGGTTAACATGCCGGTCATCGCCTACCAGGGGGGCCAGAAGGCCGTCGTGGGCACGGTCATCGAAGTGCGGGGCAGCATATCGCGGATAGCCCCGATCATCTCGCCCACGGTCCGGATCGGGGTGAAGCTCCAGGAGAGCCGGTTCCCGGGCCTCCTCTGCGGCTACTCCGGCAATTCCAACCTCTGCAAGATGGATTACATAAGCCGCGCGGCGTACATACGCTTCAACGACATGGTCATAACCTCCGGTCAGGGCGGCGTGTTCCCGCCGGGGCTCCTGGTCGGCACCGTGATCAAGTCTTATTCCCTGGAATCGAGCGCCTATCAGCGCGCCATCATCAAGCCGGTCATCGATTACAACCTTGTCGAAGACGTCTTTGTCATCAAGAAGGACCTGGAAAAGGACCTCTTTGAGATATTCGATGAAGATAAGGAAAAAGAGAAGGAACAATGATTCTATCCTATATCTATACAGCGCTGATCATTCTTATTTCGCTCCTGGTGCAGGGCCATTCCTCCTTTGACGTGGTCCGCATCGCCGGCGTGAAGCCCGACCTCATGTTCATTGCCATTGTCTATCTTTCCTACTGCTTCGGGTCTTTTTACGGCGAGGTCACGGCCTTCGTGAGCGGCCTCCTGCACGACGCGGTATCGAATTCGCCCCTCGGCCTCCTCACCTTCCCCAAGGTGGCGGTCGCCTTCGTCGTGGGCATGTTCGGGAGATCCCTCTTCAAGAACAACATCCTCACGACATCGCTCCTCCTCTTCGCGGCGTCCCTGGTCAAGGGGTTCCTGACCCTGTTCCTCTGCTATGTTTTCCACGAGGCGTCGGCATCGTCCATACTGAGCATCATCCTGCCCGAGTCGTTCTACAACGCGCTGCTCGCCCCGCCGCTGTTCTTCATATTCGACAAAATATTCGAACGGGAGCTGGAGCGAGAGGGGTACATGTAACATGCTGATGCAGTCGTCTTTAAGGGCCAAGCTCCAGGAGGCGTTCCGGTTACGCATGTATTTCTACATGACGGTGACCGCGGTCGCCTTCGCGGCGCTGCTGCTCCAGCTCATCAACCTCCAGCTCATCCAGGGGAAGGAGTACAAGACCAAGGCCCGCCTCAACATGGAGAGCAACGTCCCCATACCGGCGGCCCGCGGCGATATCTATGACCGCAACTTCAGGGAGGGCGAAAAGAACGTGGTCATCGTTTCCAACAGGCCATCGTTCAACATCACCACCATACCGGCCAAGTTCAAATCAAAAAAAAAATTGTATGAGATCCTTGATCTCCTGTCGCGCCTCTTCGATATAAATAAGGACGAAATCATAAACGAAATAAACAACGGCAATCCCTGGGAGCGGGTCGTTCTCAAGGAGGACGTTGAGTTCGACACCATCGTGAAGCTGGCTTCGCACCAGGACAAGTTCCCCAACATCGACTGGGAGGACGCCTCGGTCCGCGTCTATAATTTCAGCGAAATGTTCGCCCATATCATCGGATACGTGGGGAGCATCAGCCAGGATGAATACCGCAAGCTCAAGATGGAAGGCTACAAGCATTACCAGAAGATAGGAAAATCCGGAATCGAGAAGCAATACGACCGGCTCCTCCGCGGCCGTGACGGGTACGTGCGCCGCATCGTCGACGTTCGCCAGAGGACAGAGGGAGAGGAAGTCGGCCAGCGGCCCATTGCCGGCGAGAACCTCGTCCTCACCATCGATTATAATATCCAGAACACCCTCTACGACGCGATGAAGGACATGAAGGGCGGCGCCATCGTGATAAAGCCGGCCACCGGCGAAGTCCTGGCCCTGGTGAGCAAGCCCGATTTCGATCCGAACCTCATCATATCGAAGAACAACGCCGATGTCATCAGGCAGCTGCAGAAGGACAGGGAGCGGCCCTTCCTGAACCGGGTGATCCAGTCCAAGTATCCACCGGCGTCGACCTTCAAGCTGGTCACCGCGGTCGCGGCCCTCGAGACGGAAAAGGCGACCCCCGAGAAATCATATTACTGTCCCGGCAAGTTCACCCTCAAGGGGTACAAGGACCACGACTTCTACGATTATGACGTTCACGGCACCGTCGACCTTTACTGGGCGATCGCCAAGTCTTGCAGCGTCTACTTTTACCAGCTCGGCCTCCTGACCGGACCCACGGTCATAATGCGCTACGCCGAGGACTTCGGCCTCAACCAGAAATCGGGCATCGACATTCCCGGCGAGGTCGCCGGGTTTGTGCCTTCGCGGCAGTGGAAATACAAGACCTTCGGCCAGCCCTGGTTTGACGGCGATACCGTCAACATGGCCATCGGGCAGGGCTTCCTGCACGTGACCCCCATGGGCATGTGCGAGTTCGTATCGGCCCTGGTCAACAACGGCATCGTGTACCAGCCCCACGTCATCAGGGAGATCCGCTCCAACGACAACAGCCGCGTCCTGAAGACATTTCCCCGCAAGAAGATCCGGGAGATACCGCTGTCGCCCCTTACCCTGCAGGCGGTCAAGAAGGGCATGCGCATGGGCGTCATGAGCGGTACCTCGGGGCGGCTGGGGTACCTCAAGGTGCCGGTGGCGGGGAAGACCGGCACCGCTCAGACCAGGTCGATACGGCAGGAGAAGTTTTCCCAGCACGCCTGGTTCGTCGGGTTTGCCCCCTACGAGGGCCCCGCCGAAAACGCCGTGGTCACGGTCGTGCTGGTTGAGTACGGCGTCGCCGGCGCCGCGAGCGCCGTTCCCATCGCGGAGAAGGTCTACACCAAGCTGAACGATCTCGGTTATTTTAACGTTGCTCCCGTCGCGGCGGCGCAGCCTGACGCGAAAAAGGCCGGGGCAGCCCAGGCAAGGCAGATCATGCTGCCCCAGCCGCAGCTGCCGCCGAAAAAGAACGCCGCCGCACCCGTAGTCCCCGACCAGGCCCTGCAGAAAAAGCCGGCGGCAGTTAAAAAGGCAGACTGAGCATATGACATACGAGGAAGCCAATGTTATTCAGTAAAGAGGGATTGAGCAGGATCGATTACGCCCTGGTTATCGCGGTGGTGCTGACCGTATTCATCGGGATACTGATGATCTACAGCGCGGGCTTCGATCCCATCGACAAGGTCAACAACGGCCTCTATCGCAAGCAGCTCCTCTGGTTCATTTTCGGATTTATCCTGATGATCGGACTGACCATCGTCAACTACCAGTCCCTGGGCGAGTTCTCCCTGCATATCTATGTCATACTCATCCTTGTACTGATCATAACCACCGTCTTCGGCACCCCGGTGCGCAACACCCGGGCATGGCTGAATTTCGGCTTTTTTTCCATTCAGCCGTCGGAGTTCATGAAACTCGGACTGGACATCATCCTGGCCAAGTACCTGGAGATACGGGAGAGAGACATCACCAGGCTCAGGGAACTGGTGTTCCCCGCGCTCCTGACCTTTATCCCGATGCTCATTATTCTCAAACAGCCCGATTTCGGCACCGCCATCATATTCATCCCGATCCTCCTGACCATGCTCTTCGTCGGCGGGGCGGACATTTCGCACCTGCTGTCGATCGTCATGATAGCGGCGATCGCGATGGTTGTGCCGATGGTGCTCACGTACCGGGAATGGATCGGGGCCGAGGGCTCTAATTTCCTCCTGGATTTCTTCCAGGACCTCAACCTTCTTCTCATCGTGTCGGGGGTTCTGCTCCTGGTGACCGTGATCACCTTCGTGCTTCACTTTTTTTCGGTGAAGAAGTTCTTGCGCAGGATCTACATCCCGGGTGCGGTCATATCCCTGGGGCTCATGACATCGGTAATCATACAGAAGCTTTTCAAGGTGTACCAGAAGAGGCGGATCCTCGTGTTCCTGAACCCGGACCTCGACCCGCAGGGATCGGGGTACAATATCATCCAGTCCAAGATCGCCATCGGTTCGGGCGGATTTTTCGGCAAGGGCTTTCTCAAGGGGTCGCAGTCCCAGCTCGGGTTTCTGCCCGAAAAAAGCTCCGACTTTATTTTTTCCGTCGTGGCCGAAGAGTGGGGTTTTTTCGGCGCCCTGGTCCTCCTGGCCCTCTTCGGCTTCATCATATTCCGCTGCGTGCAGACTGCCTTCGAGTCCAAGGACAAGTTCGGCGCCCTCCTGGCGAGCGGCATAGGAACGATCCTGTTTTTTCATATCCTCATCAATATAGGCATGGCGGTGGGCATCATGCCGGTTACGGGCCTGCCGCTCTGCTTCGTTTCCTACGGCGGGTCCAACCTGATGATGTCCATGATCTGCATCGGCATAATGCTCAACATCAGGGCGCGCAAGTTCGTCTACTGACGGCCGATGCCGGATAAGAGCTGTCCATGAACCGCGCCTCTTCAGGTAATACACATGAATAAAACACAGATCATATCGTGCATTGCGATACTTTTTCTTTTTCCCCGCTGCTCCTTCGCGGCCGATGATGAGGCGATATACGGGAAGACAAGTCCCGATGATTACGTGTGCGGCAGGTTCAATCCCGCCAGGCACGAGCTGTTTGTTTCCCTCGCCGATTCCGGCATCCCGACCAACAAGTGGCCACACCTCCTCAGGAAGGAAGCGGCCAGAGCGCTGAAGGAACTATATGCCGCCTTTCATAAGGAACACCCGAAGGCCCCTTTCTGGGTCCAGAGCTCAACCAGGAGCTTTTCCGACCAGAAATACATCTGGGACGGCAAGTGGAACGGAACCATTACCGTTATGAATGTCAGCCTCAACAGGACCATAAAGGATCCGCTGAAACGGGCCCTCGAGATCCTCAAGTTTTCATCGATGCCGGGAACGTCGCGGCACCACTGGGGCACCGATTTCGATCTTAATGTTCTGGACAACAGCTATTACGAAACGGGCGAGGGAAGGGTCCTGTACCTCTGGATGAAGGAAAATGCCGGGCGCTTCGGGTTCTGCCAGCCCTACACCGCGGGAAGAAGTTCGGGATACCATGAAGAAAGATGGCACTGGTCCTACAAACCGCTGGCCAGGATCTTCCTGAAACGCTGGAATTCCCTTCATGGGAAGAATCCCCGGGCCTTTTCACGCAAGGGTCTTTTTGGCGGATCGGAAGCAGCGGGAAAGCTGGCGCCGGTTTACGTGAACGCTATCAACAGGGATTGCGAATGACCTGCCGGAGATCATCCGATCCGGCTAAAAAATAAGGAGCAGTCCCAGCCCGATTGACACACCCGTGGTATCGTAATTAAACTCGCCCGTCCTGCTGCTGAAATGGGATATCCCCGTCAACCCCGCATTGAACCTCGTGTCTTCCGATGTGCGCACCAGGAACCCGAAACCGTAGTGCATGGTAAAGGAATTGATGCTGTATTCCCGGGCGATTCGCTCAACCGAGGAGGATGCGCGCAGGAAGAATTTCCGGTAGCCGTATCCGACTCCCGCGGTGAGATACGGGGTGTAGATGTTTTTTTCCAGGTCGAGTATGGAGTAGCTGAACTTGAAGGGCAGGTTGAATTCAACAATATGGCCGCTCATTTTGGTGCGCAGAAGGCTGTCCATGAAGTCGCTTTTATTTTTCCTCAGGGATTTCGCGTTGGAGTATACGATGCCGATGTCGAAGGTCATGGTGAACTGGCCATACATGACTCCCAGGGGCGCGGCCAGGCTTGCGCTGCCGAAGCCTTCCCGGGCGTCCAGTCCGCCGCTGAGGCCCATGATAAAACGCGGAACCATGCGGGCCAGTTCCCTGTTCTTGTAATCCTGCACGGTGCCTCTTTTATACCTGTTGTCCTTCCCGGGTTCCCTGTCCTCTATGTACTGCGCAATTTCTATGCCCCCGCCGCCGGTTATTCCCGCTGCCAGAAGTTCCCCCGGACCGGCAATGAAAATGATTGGCAGGGCCGCAGATATCGCCATGATTGAACGGATTAGTTTGTGCATCATTTCGGTCCCCCGCAGGAATACAGAATGCCGCTGCCCGGCCTTATGATGGCCGGGGCGTATATACACAGATAGAACGGCATCCGCTACAAAATCAAGTAAAATAGAGGAATTGTACGGCTGAAATTTGAGAATCTCATCAACGGGATACCTGGGGTCGCGGGAAACCGGCGCGGCTCTGATGCTTAGCCGGAGACGATTATATCCATGCCAGACTGTTCAGGTAATTATTGATAACCGCCTCAGACACGGCGGACATATTCTGGCAGTCTGGATCAAGGCAAATCATGTATATTCTGGTCATATCAGTAACCTCGTATATCCATAAAATTATTGAAAAATAATGATTTTCCGGGGATAAGTCAAGCTTGCCGGCTTTTTTCTGTTTATAACCCGGCAGGTGAGTATTACAATAATGTAAAATTATAATTATCCTGATAAAATGTTTAGCAGTAATTAATAGTATTATGATATATTGATTCTGGAATTTAAAAAGTCATTGGATACCCGGCCTGTGACGCTTGCCAAGGCCGCTTTCCGTGAAATTACCGGGTAAAAGCAGGCGACCTGTACGATACAATGGCAGCCTGATTAATGGATGGAGAATGAAACAATGATCAGCACCGGATTACCATACCTCGATAAGCTTACCGGCGGATTCAAGGCCGGGGACAATGTCGTCTGGCAGATATCAGACGGCGTTCCCGTTGAACATTTTATACGCAGTTTTTTCAACGAGGCGAATGAGTTCAATGAAAATGTCATCTATGTCAGCTTCAATTTTTCGCCCCATACCATCCTGCGCAGATACGAATATCTCTTCAAAAAGAAAAACGCGATTCTGATCGACGCCTTCACCCATGGAAAGGGAAACAGCGACCAGGTGTTCCTTGATTTTTATAGAGGAGAAAAGCACGACAGCAGGCAGTTCCGGTGCATTGAAAACCCGAGAGATATAGCCGGTTTTATCGAGATGATGAACGATATTGAAAAACAGTACCGGGAGCAGCCGTTTTATATTTTTGACAGCCTTACCGGCATGAACGAGCTCTGGAAGGATGAGCGGGCGGTGCTTGGTTTTTTTACCTTCACGTGCCCCAAGCTGTACGAACTGAACACCCTGGCGTACTGGTTCTTCGGGAGGGACGCCCATACAAAGGAATTCATCGCGGGTATCATGCAGATAACACAGATAGTGTTTTCAATCAGCGCCTCCGATATGGGTTATTATGACCTGAGGATAAACAAGCTGGAGGAGCGGAACTCGCTGTTTGGGTCCCAGCCCAATCTCTTCAGGGTCATCAACCAGGATATCTGCTTCGAGGAAGACAGAAGCTCGGATCTTTTCAAGATCGGAGACAAGGTGAAGAACCTGAGAAAAGAGTCGCGGATAACCCAGGCCGAACTGGCCTCGTCCCTGCAGATGACCCCCGGCGCGGTTTCGCAGATAGAGCACGGCGTCGTTTCCCCCTCTCTCCAGACGCTGGTGAAGCTCTCTTCGCTCTTTAAAAAACCTCTGGATTACTTTATCGGCGGTTCGGCGACTTCCGGGGCGCTGAAGGGTTACATGGTGTCAAAGAATAATCCCAGGATCGCTTCCCCCCATAAGAATGTCTCCATACGCCAGCTGATGGAGGCGGAGGAACTGTCGATAAAATCGTTCCTGGTGAGCATCGACGGCGACATAACCGTTGATGGGCCCCTGCTGCTTCACAAGGGCAAGGAGTTTATGGCGGTAATTAAAGGTTCCCTGAAGATCATCATTGATAACGAGACAAACATACTTGAGGAAAACGATTCGCTTCTTGTCACCAATTCATTCGTCACGAGATGGCAGAACGCCGGAGACGGTGAGTGCGTTTTTATGTATTTCCTGTTTTAGTGTTTTAGAAAGGATGTCCTTGGGGCGATACTATCCCCTGTGCTATCCGCATGACGAGCGGGACCTGTTACTTGAATAACCTGCTGAACAGGTAGATAAAGCGGTTTTGCAGCGAGTCATCCATTATCTGGATTTTCATCGACCTGCCCCACAGCACTGAGCCGTCAAGTTTTGCGCAAACCCTTTTCGCTTCCGATACCGACGTCATGTCGACAAAGCCAAGCCCCCGGTTCCTGTTCATCCTGATCTTTTTGATATCTCCATAGGTTGAAAAGAGATTGTCAAGGTGCTTCTCTGTCGTCATGGTATCGAGGTTTTCCACCATGAGCCTGCTGGTTATCATGGGCCGTCTCCTTTTGCTTCCGATATTCAGCAACAATTATAAGATAGAAAAAGGCGCTGTCGGGGACAATACAATTATCAGGGCCGAGGTTACGGCCATGTAAAATGAACATTTTCCCGTAATTCACGCTAAATATTTTAATGTAAAATATAGCGGCGCTCAATCGCGATTGATGATGTCATGCCATATCAGGCCGGATGTATGTTGTTCAACCCTGGCGCCAGGTCTTCTCGTATGATGACAATTCCCGGCCTCGGGATGACAGACGGTGAGGAATCCCGGCAGTGCATAACAGTGGCGGCCGTTCCCTGGGATCATGAAAAAGAATGTTCCGGGAAGGATCGACCGCCTTATTTGTTACGGCGGTGTTACGGCGGTGTTACTTGATTGTTAAATTTGGCCGATTCGGGCCGTAATGAGAATTTTCCCTTTGACGGCGGGGGCAAATGTTATTATCTATTGATGCAAATACGGTGAATATACCATAATAAAATAACAAATGTTATATGAATAATGGTTGTATCCACCGTTGACTGCGATGGCTTCTGGCCGGCAGTACGAGATAACTTTTTATAGGAGGATTGCCATGATAAATTACACTGATACGGCCTGGATGCTCATCGCTACCGCCCTGGTAATGATCATGACGCCTACACTGGCTTTCTTTTACGGGGGGCTGGTTCGGAAAAAAAACATACTTTCGGTCCTGATGCAGACCTTCGTGATCCTTTCGGTGATATCGCTGCAATGGATCCTCTTCGGATACAGCTTCGCCTTCGGCCCGGACATCGGCCGTGTCATCGGGAACCTTTACTACGCTGGTCTTAACGGCGTGGGCATGGAACCTTTATCCGGACAAACCATACCGCACCAGGTCTTTATGCTGTTCCAGATGATGTTCGCGGTCATCACGCCGGCCCTTATCATAGGGGCCTTTGTCGAGCGGATCAAGTTCAGCGGTTTTCTTCTGTTTGCCCTGCTGTGGACCACGTTCATTTATGATCCCATGGCACACTGGGTATGGTCGCCGGACGGATGGCTCGCCAAGCTGGGCGCTCTCGATTTTGCCGGCGGCACCGTCATCCATATCCTGGCCGGCATTTCTGCGCTGGTGATGGCGGTCATGCTCGGCAGGAGGGAAGGACTTCCCAACGGCCATGCTCCCCATAACCTTCCCCTGGCGGTGCTCGGGGCCGGTTTTCTCTGGTTCGGATGGTTCGGCTTCAACGCGGGAAGCGCCCTGGCCGTGGGACCGGTGACCGTCAGCGCCTTTTTGAACACCAACACGGCAGCGGCGGCGGCGGGTGTAACCTGGATGCTTCTGGACTGGATCGAAAACAAGGTGCCGACCATGCTCGGCGTCATTACCGGCATCGTGGCGGGCCTGGTGGCCATAACCCCGGCGGCTGGGTACGTGAAGCCGATGGCGGCCATCGCCATAGGCGCCTCGGGAAGCATCGTGGGTTTCATCTTCGTGACGAAGATCAAGGCCCGCTTCAAATATGATGACTCACTGGACGTCTTCGGCGTACACGGCATGGCGGGGATCACCGGGGCCATCATGACCGGCGTCTTCGCGACGAAGGAAATCAACCCGGCGGGCGCCGACGGCCTGTTCTATGGAAACCCGTCGCAGCTGCTTGTGCAGAGCCTGGCGGTCCTGGTCGCTATCGTCTTTGCCGCCGCGGGGACCTTTATCATCTTCAAGATCGTGGACAAGACCATCGGTCTGAGGGTTGACGCGAAGGACGAGCATATAGGCCTCGACCTGACGCAGCACCACGAAGCCGGCTATACGGTGATGGAATAAGGAGGACAGACCATGAAATACGTAATCGCGATAATCAAACCTCATAAACTTGAAGCGGTGAAAACGGAGCTGGAAAAGGAAGAAGTGCACCTCATGACCGTCACGGAAGTCCTCGGATGCGGAAGGCAGAAGGGCATCACTGAAGTCTACCGCGGCGTGAGGGAGGTCGATAACCTGTTGCGGAAAGTAAAGCTCGAGATCGCCGTAAATGATAATTTCCTGGAGAAGACCATCGACGCCATAACCCGCGGCGCCGGCGAAGGCGAGATCGGGGACGGGAAAATATTCGTCCTCGACCTTGACGAATGTATCAGGATCCGGACCGGTGAGCGGGGCGGCCTGGCAATCGGGTAGAGAAATAATCCCTTATGTATCAGTGTCCCCCTTGTTAAAGTCCCTCCCCGGTGATGGGGAGGGACTTTCTGTTTCTGCCCGGATCACTGATCCCGCCCGACGCCATCTCCGGCGGCAGAACCGGAGCGGGGCGCTAGTCGATATAAAATACTATTATAAAACCGACAAAAACCATTACCAGCATGCCGATAAAGAACAGTATTTCGGCAATCCATTCCATCCATCTGCTGTTGTTATTCCTGAGGGAAAGGTATGACATGAAGGACGATATGATGAACAACAGGGAGTTGATCCCCAGTGTCTCGTCGGCATAGCTTTTCAAGCTGAAATTCATAACTTTAAACAGCGTAATGACCATGATGCAGACGCCAACCATGGTCGTGGCGCCGGAAAATATATGGCGCGCTATTTCTCTGTTTGCTGCCCTCCTGCCGTTCTGTTTCATGTTGATGCAATTGATGACATGGTGATGTATGCTAATCAAGTGAGATTCATCCGGCAGAAAAATGATACATCCCTGATTGCAAATTTTTCATACTTGAAAAAAATTGATTGGGGTAATAAAAATGTAATAAGGCAGAAAAGAGACCCGGCGCCAATGGCGGCCGGGCCGCCTGAGGCGCTATGGTGTGAAATCCGCAAACGGGCAGGAAGAAAGGCATGAACATCCTGGTAATAGTCGCGCATCCCCGCGCGGGAAGCTTTAACCACGCCATTGCCGAAAGGGTGAGGGGAACACTCCGGGAGATAGGCCATTCAGTGCTCTACCACGACCTTTACGGAGAGGGCTTCAACCCGCTCCTCCCCGCAGAGGAAATCCCCAGGGATGGGAATGTGGATCCTGTCGTCTTGAAGCATTGCGGCGAATTGAAGTCATCGGACGGGATTGTCATCATACACCCCAACTGGTGGGGCCAACCTCCGGCGATACTGAAGGGATGGGTCGACCGGGTTATACGGCCCGGTGTGGCCTATGAATGGTGATTCAATTTTCATTGATGAGGGCCATCGGGGCAACGGGATAGGGGACAGGCTGATGCGGGACAGCATTGCCTGGTTGCGGGACCGGGAGTGTAAAAACATCAGGGTGGCGGTAGCCCATGGCCATGAATCGGTCTTCCCGTTCTACCGGAAATACGGTTTTTTCCCCCGGATGACCTGTCTTGAAATGAAGTGAGTTCTGCTAACCTTCCTCATCGATAGTTATCGGTATTTTTTATAGCCGATGTTCTCTAATCCCGAATGGTACCGATAACTATCTGGCAATAAATACAGATTACTCTGACACCAGACAGAGGAAAGCGATTAAAGAAGTTATTTAAAAAAAAGGATGACATTTTGTCAGTTGTGTGTATAAATGATGCCCTATCGTCAATGTCCTATGAAAAACCGGCCCCCGATTATTAATACCAGTGAAAAATACCTATTGCCGGGCCCTGACCAGGTCCGATTTGCCACGCAGGGACAGACCCTTTCACTGGTCCTCGGATCGTGCATTTCCACGGTTTTCATCGCCAGAAGCAGCGAGTATGTGCTTGCTGCCAATCATATCATGATAGCAAGGGAGCACCATCCCGGGATAATAGCCAAGAAGAGCGCGCGGCAGCAAATCGACGAAATCCTGAAGGCATACCATGAAGTATTAAAGATCCCCGATAATGACATTCTCTGTCTTCACCTTGTTGGAGCGGGAAAGAAGGTAAACGATAACACATTTTGGGTCCATGACGAAAACATCGCTGAAACCAGGACAGTCCTGGCGGAAAAGAATATAGTCCCCCTTTTTGATGATACCCGGAGCTATTACTTCGCCACGTATTCACTCGGCGGCGATGATATCTCGGTTTTCATCGAGGACAAGCTCGGGGGGGCACACCTTTCATATATCATCGATCTGAAAAAGCTGTTTTCCCTGGAGCTTCAGCAGCTGTATGATCTTCCGGCATCGGCGCTTAAACCGTGCAACAGGGGCTTTGAAAAATTTGTCGAGCTGGGCGCTATCGTCTTCATTACCGGTGAGAGAAACAGGCCGAATGTCTGATTGCCGCTTCGGACCGGAGGGCGGCTCTCCCTGTCCCAATCCTGCGCCGCTGTTTTTTATTTATTCTGTTTGATTTTTATCCGGGACGCCGGGAATATGTTCACGGTGGAGCATGATGTCATATTCAAACAGACATGATGCCGATGTCGCGGCGAGGAATGTCCTGGTATATTCCGATAAACTCGCCAGTTTCGACTTCGGCCCGACCCATCCCTTCAAGCCGGCCAGGGCAAAGCAGATGATGGACCTCCTTTCCCGGTATTCGCTTCTCTATGAAAAAAACCAGCTGATCATCGAGGCGGGCCCGTTTCCCGAAGAAGAGCTCTATGTATATCATGACAGGAAGTACCTGGAACTCCTGAAAAACGCGGAGAAGGGCGGTTTCACCATGGAGATGCTCGAGGCCGGACTCGGCACCGATGACTGCCCCGTGGTTCCCGGCCTGTGGGATTTCTGCATGAACGCCGCCGGCGGGACATGCCGGGGGGCCGCGATGCTCGCCGAAGGAACGGCACGGGTGGTGTTCAATCCCCTGGGCGGCTTCCATCACGCCGGGCGGGACCATGCCGAGGGTTTCTGCTACCTGAACGACCTGGCCGTGGCCATCACGAATCTGACCCGCCGCGGGACGCGGATTGCCTACATCGATATCGATGTCCATTTCGGCAACGGCGTGAGGGATGCCTTCGCCGGCCGGGAGGACGTGCTGTGCATATCCATCCATGAATCAGGGATGAGCATATATCCCTGGTCCGGATTTGTCGAAGATATCGGCGAAGGGAAGGGGAGGGGGTACACCGTCAACATCCCCCTGATGGAAGGGAGCGACGACGAAGTGTTCCTCGGGGCCTTCGAGGCAGTGGTGCCGCCTCTGGTCGAGGCCTTCAGGCCTGATGTTGTGGTTGCCGTGATCGGCGGCGACACTCACCGCGATGACCTCCTTGGCCACCTGAACCTCACCAGCATCGGATACGAGCGGGCAATCAGGATTATCAATAATCTCTCGCCGAAGCTGCTGGTGACCGGCGGCGGAGGCTACAACGTCTATAAGACGGCAGCGCTCTGGACCCTTGCCTGGGCGGCCTTCTGCGGCCTTGAACCGGCGGACGCCTATGCGGGGCTCATAGGGGGGATGATGTACGGACCCGAAACGCAGTCAGGCTCCCTGAGAGACGATCCCTATGTGGTGACCGGGCACCTGAAGGAACGATGCTCCGAATATGCCCGCGACATGGTCAATTATCTGAGAAAGAACGTGTTTCCCATTCATGGCATCTCCTGACGGAGGCTTTCGCGTATGTTGATCCTCCGGTTTTGAAGCGGCCGGTATTCACCGGGAGCCGGTTTATCATAAAACAACTTGACCGTCCCGTGGAATGTGATACAGGTGCTGGCAACGCAACAGATGGAGGTGTCCCATGCCGAAACTGATAGACTGCAGCATTGCCATAGAGAATGATCTCCCCTCGGACCCGCCGATGATGGTTCCCAAGATCCAATACCTGGGGCATGATTCCGGCGCGGACCAGATGAAGCTCTTCTTCCCCGAGATCGACACAAAAAAAGACCTACCCGGAGGCAAGGGGTGGGCAGTTGAAATCGTCACCCTGAGCACCCACGCCGGCACGCACCTTGACGCGCCATGGCATTACCATCCCACCATGGACGGCGGGGCCCGGGCGCTGACAATTGACGAGGTGCCCCTGGAGTGGTGCGTCGGCCCCGGCGTGAAGCTGGATTTCCGCCACTTCACCGACGGATACCTGGTCACGGCACAGGACATGGAAAAGGCCTTCAACGACATCGGCCATGCCCTGGCCGAAGGGGATATTGTCCTGGTGAACACCGGCGCGGATAGATTGTGGGGCAAGCCGGAATATCTCCTCAAGGGATGCGGCATGGGAAAGGAGGCCACCCTGTGGCTGTGCGATCGCGGCGTTCATGTGGTCGGAACCGATGCCTGGAGCTGGGACCGGCCGCTTCCTCTCATTGCCAGGGATTTCAAGGAATCACGAGACCCTTCAATAATATGGGAAGGGCATTTCGCCGGCATTGAGAAGGGATATTGCCACATAGAAAAGCTGACAAATCTTGACAAGCTTCCCCCAACCGGCTTCACCTTTCACTGTTTTCCGGTGAAGATCAAGGGAGCCAGCGCTGGCTGGATACGGGCGGTGGCGATGTTGGATGATTGATGGGCCACTGAGCCCTTCTGCCAATAACAATCGGGCCCAGCCGGTAAAATCCCGGGTCAGAGTCCCGGATAACGATAACTATCCGGGTTTGACAGAAGAATTTCTCACCGGTGTCAGAGTAAAAATCAATGATACCGATAACTATCGGGCATATCCGCAGGCATGGGTCATGGCGAAATCGTCTCCTCCACAGATAACTATCGGGCCGGGCGGTTCCTGGTCCCGGCGTCAGAGCAAAAACCATTAGCAGTGTATACCGCGCATGATAATCTGGAAGAATTCATTGGCCATTTTTTCAATATCAGGCGAACCATCACTGTTGCTTTTCCTGAAAACGAAATAATAATAATCGACGCGTAAAAATGCCCCGGCTGCGATATTCGATGCCAATTCTACATCGAGATCAGGCCTGACTAATCCCAGTTTTATGCCTTCCTGAATGTAGAGCTTGATGTAATTCAGCATCTTCTCCTCAAAACTCACCAGGTATGGCTCAAACATCTTATTGAGGCCGGGTCCAACACGGAGGTAAATATTGCAGAGTTCCTCGTTTTCCTTGAAAAACCGGAAGCTTCGATTGATCAGGAGTTTCAGCATATCATCGATATTTTCAGGCTTGATTGTTGACAGGTCTATTGAAGCAGCTTCTTCCCATTCATTGAGAAATTTGATCAGCAATGATATGAAGAGATCTTCCTTGTTTTTAAAGTAACGGTAGAAGGTGCCTTTCCCGACCTTGGCTTCTTTGATTACTTCCTCGACATAGGTTTCGTAATATCCCTTTTCGGAAAATATTTTTTTTGAACAATCAAGGATTTGGTTCTTCCTGAGTTCACCTTTCATTTTTTTTTGCATGATTTAATAAAAAACTCCGGAAATATCTTAAAAAAATACCGGTTGGACGGTATTTTTAATTGACATTTTATAAGTTTATCAGTTATTTGTCAAATATATATATCAGACCGGACGAGTCCGGATTTTTTTAACGATAGATAAAGTAGTATCAGTATTGAGAAAGATAATATATTGGTTGATTGTCCAATCAATATAACGAGGTCCAGGGCAGAGGGAGTACCATGCATTCAGATATTAAATTCAAAGAGGATTCAATAGTAATCAATAAATTCAATTAAAGGGGCGGATAATTATGAAGGCTTCAACAAGAATTATGATGAAAAAGCATGGGTGGAGATATGACCGTTTCATTCACAATTATATTTATTTCAAGTTTTACCATCCCTATGTAAGATTCGTTTATTATCTTTTCAAATTCCTGTCCCGCTACCTTTCATGGTTCAAACCTCTTAATGGAATTCTGTCAATGGCCTTTAGCCGTTATCATGCCAAGGTGCTTTCTGTTGGCGATACGAAGAAAATATTTACCCTCAACGAAAATATTTCGGCTATTTCCGCCGAAAATAAAAAGATAGTCCCCTTCAAGTACGCCTATAAGATCATATTCCAGGAGCCGGAACATATCGCGGTCATGGACTGCCCCTGCAAGCTTACCCTGGGCGATAAGGATGAGAATATCCTGTCCTGCCTGGCCGTGGGTAAGGGGCTTTCGTCATTCTGGCTGGAGCACGGCAAGAAATATCACGCACAGAAGATAAGTCAGAAGGACGCCCTTGCCCTTATCGAAAAATTCAGGAAAATGGGTTATCTGACCCAGGCCTTCTTCAAGGTGGCCACGGGCGGATCCACCGGCGTTATCTGCAACTGCCATCCCGACACCTGCGTAAGCCTTCAGGCGACAAAGTTCGCGAAAAAGTTCAATGATAGGTTCAACATGAATGCCCTGTCCGGGTATTCGGTACGGATCGACAAGAAAAAGTGCGCTTTTCATGGAACGTGCGCTGATATCTGTCCTGTTGGGGCCATGAAAGTAGACAAGGTGAAAAAGACCATAACCTATAACAGGGAAGCCTGCATCGGCTGCGAGCTCTGCGTCGAGCATTGTCCTGAAAAGGCCCTCACCTTCTACAGGGACAACGCCAAGCCGGTCCCGCTTGATATTGAAATTGTCAAAAAAGAATTTGTCACACCTAATTAATTTCTCAGGGAGCAATGCTATGAAGAAAGAACAGAAGAAAGAGTATGATGTTATCGTGGTCGGCAGCGGCGCGGCCGGGTGCACCGTCGCCCGGGAGATGACGAAGAAGGGAAAGAAGGTCCTCCTCCTGGAAAAGGGCGGCCGCATGGAGTGGCTCGGCAACACGGCCACCGTGGCGACCATGATCGACATTCCGACCCTGCTGCGAAACTACCGTGACATCGTGATATTCGTGAACAACTACGGCGGAGCGTCGAACATAGCCGCCGGGTCCGCCCTGCCGCCGCCCCAGAAGGTCTTCGGACCGTTGGGCATCGACCTGACCAAAGAGGCGGCGGAGGCGAAGAAGGAGCTCTGGATCAAGCCGCTGCCCGATGAGCTGATCGGTGAAAACAACCTGCGTCTCCTCGATGCGGCCAACAGCCTCGGCTTCCACTGGCAGAAGATGGACAAGTTCATCGATGCCAGCAAATGCACCGGCTCGGGGAACTGCATGCTCGGGTGCAAGACCGGCGCCAAGTGGACCGGCAGGGTCTTCGGCGACGAGGCCGTGGCCGGCGGCGCCGACCTGAAGCTCCATGCCAACGTGAAGGAGGTGATCGTCGAGAACGGGAAGGCCGTGGGCGTGGCCCTTAAGAACGGCGAACGCTACTACGGGAAGGCCGTGGTGCTCTCCTCCGGCGGCCTGAACAACGTGCACATGCTCCGCAGGGCCGGCATCGGCGAGGCGGGCAAGGGCCTCTGCTGCGACTGGCTCTCCTTCGTGCAGGGGATCATCCCGGGGACCAATTCCCTGGGGGCGACGCCGATGAGCGTGGGGACCGTTGAGCACTATGACGAGGACGGTCTGGTGATCCTGCCGGTGGCGCCCAACTGGGCCCTCTTCCTGGGCATCGCCGCCCTGTCGGGGCCGATGCACCTGCTGAAGCTGGCCAACTATATGCGCTACACCAGCATCATGGTGAAGGTGCAGGACGATGTCGCCGGCGAGATTAAAAAGGGGAGGGCCTTCTCCAAGCCCCTGACCGCCAACGACCAGAAGAAAATCGACAAGGGCGTGCAGATCATAACCAAGATATTCAAGAAGGCCGGGGCGAAGGAGAGCAGCGTCTACCCGATGAAGGCGGCCGGCGCCCATCCGTCGGCGACCTGCCGCATCGGCGTGGTTATCGATAAGAACCTGGAGACGCAGATCAAAGACCTGTACTGCTGCGACGCCAGCGTGTTCCCGTCATCGCTGGGAGCGCCGGTGGTCTGGACAGTGGTCTCCCTGGGCAAGAGGCTGTCGAAGCACCTGGACGGGCGGCTCAAGTAGGAAAGGCCGATGGTCCGGTCCCGGACCGCGGGATCGGCCGCAGTTGCATTGCCGAAAAATTTTAAATATGGGGGGAAGGTTTCGTGAAACAATCTACGAGGGACATCATAAAAAAACATGGATGGCGCTATGACCGGGCTATCCATAATTATATTTATTTCCGTTTCTATTATCCGTATATCAAGACGCTGACCACCGGCGTGCTTGCCCTGAAGAATTTCATGTGGTTCAAGCCGCTGAAGCCGGTGGCGAATTTTATCTTTCACCGCTACCATTCAAAAGTCCTTTCCATGGGGGACACCAAAAAGATCTTCGAGCTGAACCAGGATTTGCGCCTGATTTCAGAGGAGAACAAGCAGATCATTCCCTACAAGTACGCGACGAAGATCATATTCCAGGAACCGGAATTCATAGCGGTCATGGACTGTCCCTGCAAGAAATCGACCCATGCGCCGAAGGAGGATCTCAATTCGTGCTTCATGGTCGGGAAAGCGGCGAAGTTCTGGCTGGACAATAAGAAGTATAATGCGCGCCAGGTCACCCAGAAGGAGGCCCTCGAGATAATCGCGAGGCTGAGAAAGAAGAAATATATTACCCAGTCCTTTTTTAAAGTGGCGACCGGCGGTTGCACCGGCGTCATTTGCACCTGCCATCCTGATTACTGCCTCAGCCTCATCGCGACACGACTTACAAAAAAGCTGGGCGACGGCGTGGTTCCGGTTTCCACGAAGTCCGGATACTCGGTGCGGCATGATCCCGAAAAGTGCAGGCAGTGCGGAACCTGCGCTTCGATCTGTCATTTTGGCTCGATAACATTTGCCGATGGAAAGCGGAGCTATGGGTCCGCCGACTGCAGGGGCTGTGAGCTCTGCGTCGAGAATTGTCCCAGCGGCGCCCTTACCCTGTATGTGGACCGGGAAAAACCTCTTCCGCTGGACCTCGACAGGGTCAAGGAAAGAGCCATGGCCTGATACAGGCCCGCTGCTCTATATTACCCCTTAATTGCAGAATTGGTTTAGGCCCCGGGAAGACTGAATTTCCGGGGATTTTTTCGGTCACGGCCGCGGCGCAGGAATGTTCTTGTAGAGAATGCCGAAGAACAGCATGTTGAAAAATTCTTCGACAAGATTTTCCAGGTTGTTCAGCGCGGCTTCGTCATTTTTTAAAATGAAGTAATAATAATGCACTCGGAAGAAAGACCCGGCAATAATGTTGGCAGCCAGTCTGGTATTGAATGTTTCGTCAAGGAGGCCGAGGCCGCGGGCCTTTTCCAGGTCATTGATGATATAATCCAGCATCCGGGTCTCGAAGTTCTTCAGGTAGGGCTCGATGATGGCGCTCAATCCCGGCGCTATGCGGAAGTAGAGGTTTGAAAGCTCTTCGTTGTTTTTAAAAAAGGTGAAACTCTCGAGGGCGACTTTCTTGATATAGTCAACATAGGAAAGGGACTTATTTTTATCGATGCCGATGGATACGGAGCTCTGCCAGTCATTCAGGAACATGAAGAGAAGCGCTACAAAAATATCCTCCTTGTTCTTGAAGTTCCTGTAAAAGGTTCCCTTGCCAACCCCGGCTTCCTTGATAATATCATCCACATAGGTGCTGTAGAAGCCCTTTTCTGAAAACAGCTTTTTTGCAGAATCAATGAGCTTCTGCCTGCGCATCTCGTTTTTCTTCAATTCCATTTTTTTCCCTGACAATGGTCGATACAGCGGATTGTAATAAAGATAATGTGAGAATGATGACAACTTATCAATCATTTTCAGACTTTTCAATTAGAAAATAATTCAAAACTTGTTCAGAATTATTATTAATACAAAAAAATTTAATTATCTATATTAATTTTAAATTATAAATTAATTATAATCTAACCGTCTGGTTGGTATATTAATCTTGACTTTAGTATGGTTGAATTATTATATTGAAAAATAGACCTGACGCGTCCGGTCTATTAATGTTTGAAAAATTTTAAAACTTAACAGGAGGGGGAGCTATGATGAGAGACTCAACAAAGGTCTTAATGAAAAAGCATGGATGGCGCATTGACAGGGCACTCCATAACTATCTTTATTTCGCCTGGTACTATCCCTATGTCAAAACCGTATCACTGGCATTCAAGCCTCTTGAGTATCTCACCTGGTTTAAGCCGCTCAAGTATGCCGGCAATTTTGTCTTCAGCAGGTACCACAGCAAGGTTCTTTCATCCGGCGACACGAGGAAAATATTCGAGCTTAATGAAAACATCAATATCGACGGGGAGGAGAACAAGAAGGTGGTCCCCTTCAAATACGCGCGCAGGATCCTTTTCACCGATCCGGAGTTCATCGTCGTCATGGACTGCCCCTGCAAGAAGGCCCTCGGCGATAAGAAGGAACATATAAATTCGTGTCTCTTTGTCGGCAGCGGCACGGGAAGGTTCTGGCTCGACCGCTGTAAAAAATACAATCCCCGCGTTGTAACCCAGAAAGAGGCCCTGGACCTGATCAGTTCTTTCAGGAAGAAAGGTTATATTACCCAGGCCTTCTTCAAGGTGGCCACGGGCGGATCAACCGGCGTTATCTGCAACTGCCATCCTGACACCTGCGTTTCCCTCAGGGCAACGGCCCTGACCAAAAAGATAGATCCGAAAACCTACATGACCGAAGTGTCCGGCTACTCGGTCCAGCATGATGAAAAAAAATGCAGGCAGTGCGGGACCTGCGTGAAGACATGCCATTTCGGCGCGGTGAGCATCAATGACACGGGATGGTCTTATAACAAGGACAAATGCCAGGGATGCGAGCTCTGCGTCGAGAATTGCCCCAACGGCGCGATCCGTCTCTACGCCGATCCCGAAAAATCGATGCCCCTTGACCTGGACCTGATCAGGGAAAAGGCCGGGAAACCGGCCGGTGCGTTAAGAAATTAATAAGGAGTCATGAAATGAAAAAGGAAGAGAAGAAAGAGTATGATGTCATCGTGGTCGGCAGCGGCGCGGCCGGGTGCACCGTCGCCCGCGAGATGACCAGAAAGGGAAAAAAGGTCCTCCTCCTTGAAAAGGGCGGCCGCATGGAGTGGCTCGGTAACACGGCCACCGTGGCGTCCATGATCGATATACCGACCCTCCTGCGCAACTACCGGGACATCGTGATATTCGTGAATAACTACGGCGGCGCTTCGAACATCGCCGCCGGATGCGCCCTGCCGCCGCCCGGGAAGGTCTTCGCTCCCCTGGGTATCGACCTGACGAAGGAGGCTGAGGAGGCGAAGAAGGAGCTCTGGATACAGCCGATGCCGGACGAGCTGGTCGGTGAAAACAACATGCGACTTCTGGAGGCTGCCAATAGTCTCGGCTACAAATGGCAGAAAGTCGATAAATTCATAAATCCAGACAAATGCACCGGTTCCGGCAACTGCATGCTCGGCTGCAAGACCGGCGCCAAGTGGACAGGCCGCGTTTTCGGCGACGAGGCCGTGGCCGGCGGGGCGGACCTGAAGCTCCATGCCAACGTGAAGGACGTGCTCGTCGAGAACGGCAGGGCCGTCGGCGTGGCCTTGAAGAACGGCGAACGCTATTACGGCAAGGCCGTGGTGCTTTCCTCCGGCGGTCTGAACAACGTGCACATGCTCCGCAGGGCCGGCATCGGCGAAGCGGGCAAGGGCCTCTGCTGCGACTGGCTCTCCTTTGTTCAGGGGATCGTGCCTGGCACCAATGCCCGGGGGGCCACGCCGATGAGCGTGGGCACCGTGGAGCATTATGACGAGGACGGCATCTGTATCCTGCCGGTGGCGCCGAACTGGGCCCTTTTCCTCGGCATTGTCGCCCTGTCTGGGCCGAAGCACCTTCTGAAGATGGCTAATTTCATGCGCTATTCCAGCATCATGGTGAAGGTGCAGGACGATGTCGCCGGTGAGATCAAAAAGGGAAGGGCCTTCTCAAAGCCACTTACCGCCAATGACCAGAAAAAACTCGATAAGGGAGTTCAGATCATCACCAAGATATACAAGAAGGCGGGAGCCAGGGAAAGCAGCATCTATCCGATGAGGGCGGCGGGCGCGCATCCGTCGGCAACCTGCAGGATCGGACATGTGCTGGATTCAAACCTTGAGACGCAGGTCAAGAATCTCTACTGCTGCGATGCCAGCGTGTTCCCGTCAGCGCTGGGCGCGCCGGTGGTATGGACCGTGGTTTCCCTGGGCAAGAGGCTCTCGAAGCACCTTGAAAAACGGATCTGACGGACCGGAACAGTGCACCGCGGAGTATTATCGTGCGGGCAGAGGTCCCCGGTCCTGATGCTCCGCGGTGAATAACATACTGCATATAAAAATGGGGTAATTATATGAGGGATTCAACAGCACATTTATTCAGTCTTCATGGCAGGAATATCTATCTGAAAATTGACGGATATCTTTATCTCAAGTATATATCGACCTATGTCGGTATCGTGGCCCGGGCCTTCAACATGGTGAGCAAAATAATCACCGATTGGAATAAATTTATCTTTCATCCAATTGTGAGGTTCCTTACCAGCAGGTATCACGGGAAAATAATCCTGCTATCTGACGCGCGAAAAATCATCAAGCTCGAGAAGGATGTCGCGGTCCCCGATGATGTCGCGAAATCGGTAATACCCTATGACATGGCCTACCAGATCATTTTCCGCAATCCTGACTCGATCGTCGCGGTGGAATGCGCGTGCCGCAACGCGAGAAAGCACGACTGCCAGCCTGCCAACAAGTGCCTGATGATAGGGGAGCCTTTCGCATCCTTCATGCTGGAGCATAACAGGAAAGCCAACCCGATCAAGCTGACCCGGGATGAGGCACTCGACCTTCTCACCCTGTGCAAGGAAAAGGGGTACGTGACAAACGCCTACTGCAAGGACGGCGCCGGCAACCAGATGTACGCCATATGCAACTGCTGTCCGGAGTGCTGCGTCTCTATATCGGCGCATAAGCTCTTCGGATCATTGCATTTCAAGGAAAGTTCTCTCGCACATTCAGGCTACAGCGTATCGATAAATACCGGGAAATGCAGCTCGAGGAAACGCAGGGATAACGTAGCGTGCGTTCCAATATGCCCCTTCGGTGCGATTACCATGAAAGAGGGCATGTCTATGCCGGTCGTTGATGCGACGCTCTGCATGGGATGCGGCACCTGCGCTGAAGCCTGCCCTGAGCATGCCATTGAAATGATGTCATCGGCGGAGAAGGGCGTTCCGCTGAACATACATGAACTCGTGCCGGCCTCCATCTCTAAGTGACACCGCACAGGGTGTTTACATCATGCCGCGGACAGGGTGACGATCGATCGCCTGTGTGGAATTCGTGCTCATGACAAGCCGCTTAACAGCGGCTTTTTTTAATCGCCATAATGCATCGCGAACATCGAAATAACCAGTCGGTCGAGGAGACGGTTGGGGACCAGGGTCTCCAGCCATGACAGGAGCCTGTTGCCTGCGATGATGTAGCGGTCGCGGGGACGTTTTTTCGTTATGCAGCGGTAGATCTGCATCGCCGCCTTATCGGAGTCCATCCCCCGGGTGCCGCCGGCGATGAACTTTTCCCTGAACAGCCTGAGGGCCGGGCCGTATTTCCTGTCGGCAAAGGAGGAGTCCTGGTTCAGCGCCTTGTTCCAGATCGGGGTTGCCACGCCCGCCGGCTCCAGGAGGATGGTCCTGATGCCGAAGGGGTTCAGCTCCCTCCGCACGGAGTCGCACCAGCCCTCAACGGCAAATTTCGAGGCGGTGTAGGGCGACAGGAAGGGGAGCGCGATCCTCCCGGCAAGGGAGCCGTTCACCACGAGGCGCCCCTTTCCCTTGATGAGGCAGGGCATGATTTTCTGTGTCAGCGTCACCATGCTGAAATAATTGATTTCCATGACATCGCGGTAAATGCCGGGGGGCAGGTTCTCGAAGGGCCCCCCCAGGGCCACGCCCGCGTTATTGATGAAGTATTCAAGGCGGTGCCCCTCGTTGCAGTAGCGGTTGACCAGGGTGGCGAAGGAGATGATCGAAGCTTCGTCACGGAGGTCAAGGCGCTGGGCGATGATGTGTGGTTTTCCGGAAAAGGGATTGTTTTCAAGATAAGATATGATAACGGTGTAACCCGAATTGGCAAATATCCCGGCCAATGATCTGCCGATGCCGCTGTCGCATCCTGTAATTGCCGCCAGTTTCATGAATGCGCCTCCTTTTCGGGGGGATGGGGAAGCAGAAATTGGGGACACGCTTTAAAAGTAGTATCAAATCAACGGAATGTCAAACAGATATTGACCTCCCTGTCACCCGGAGGGGGCATGAGGTATAGTATTTATATCAATCAAAGATAAGGTCGCTTCGTTTAATTCGCGATAACAAGGAATGGGACTCAGAGTGTTATCTGCTATTATAAACCCGCCAGTGCCTGCCTCATTCTTGCCAGGGCCTCCTCCAGGATGGAGCGGGGGCAGGCGATGTTGATCCGCTCGAATCCGTCACCTTCCGGAGATCCGAAGATGTATCCGTCGTCAAGGGCGAGGCGCGCCCCCTGGCGCATGAGGCGCTTGAGGGCTTCCGTGTCCAGGCCGTAGCTTCTGAAATCGAGCCAGACCAGGTATGTGGCCTCGGGCTCGATGACGCCGATGCGGGGCATGTGCGCCGCGATGTACTCTTTCATGAAGGCGAGGTTGCCGGCGAGGTATTCCATCAGCTCGTCGAGCCATTCGCCGCCGTGACGGTACGCGGCGATGAGGGCCTCGGCGCCGAAGAGGTTCGGCCACTTGAGGCCCAGACAGTCGATGGTGTGGGCGTAGCGCTGCCGGAGGTCCGGGTCCGCTATGACCAGGTTGGCGGTCTGGAGGCCAGCCAGGTTGAAGGTCTTGCTCGGGGCGGTGCAGGTGATGGATTTCATCAGGTAATCCCTGCCGAGGGAGCCGAAAGGGACGTGGCGGTGGCTTTTATATATGAGGTCGCAGTGGATCTCGTCGGATACGACAAGGATGTCATGGGCCAGGCAGATGTCGCCGACGCGCTTCAGTTCCTCCCTGGTCCAGACCCTTCCCACGGGATTGTGGGGACTGCAGAGGATCATGAGCTTTGCCGAGGGGTCTTTCGCTTTCTGTTCAAGGTCGTCGAAATCAACGCGGTACACCCTTCCGTCGAGCTTCAGGGGATTGTTGATGACCCTCCTGCCGTTGTTCTTTATCGACCGCATGAAGGGATAGTAGACCGGCTTTTGCACGATTACGCCGTCCCCCGGCTCCGTGAAGGTCTGGATCAGGAGGTTCAGCGCCGGCACGACACCCGGCGCGGTCACGATCCATTCCGGGGTTATCCGCCAAGCGTGGCGCCCCGCGAACCATTCAGTGACGGCCCGGTAGTATTCCGGCATCGGGGCGGTGTACCCGTACACGCCGTGGCGCGCCCTCTTCGCCAGCGCCTCCACCACTTCCGGGGGGGACTCGAAGTCCATGTCGGCGACCCAGAGGGGGAGGAGCCCGGTCCCGCCGAAGATGCCGTCCGCCAGGTCCCATTTGAACGAGGCGGTGCCGGTGCGGTCTATGACCCTGTCAAAATCGAATTTCATCAGCACTCTCCTGCGGCCAGCGCCGGGTAACAGTATACCGGCCGGGGCCGCGGTGTCCAGTCATTTCATGCACAGTCGGTGTTCCTGCGCCGGACTTCCTTCCGCTTCAGGAGGGAATCGGCCGCCGTTCCTATCCTGCCCGCGTCATCGAAATCATAGGAACCCAGTCTGATCTGCCTGCGCAGCTCTTCTATTCTGGCGGCGCGGCAGATATCGTAATCCTTCTCGGACGTCCGTACCATCTCCCCGATTTCACGGGAAAAGCTCATGATCGATTTGACCAGGGGGGTATTGATTTTCTCCAGCATCTTCTTCCGGGCAGCCTCGGAAATATCAACGATATCCGCGCCCTTCACTTCGGTGGTAACCCTGCGGAGATACCGCGGTGAACGCTCAGGCCCGCTTTGCAGTGATTGCCGGTAGTAATAGTATTCAGTGGTTCTGTTGATCATCATGGTCGTGCTCCTTGTTGCTGTTCTATAGTTGTTACATTTTTAGTATCGGGATATGCACACAAATGTTTAGCTATTTTTTGTGTAGTATTAATTTTTTTTGAAAATGTTATTTAGTATTGACAAATTTATGAATAAATTTTAATTACTACTAAATCAATAGAAATACTAGAAATTAGTTTTAGGAGGATTTGCATGAGTAAAATTGATGGAAAGCTAAGGCTTGAATCTCTGGCCTTGCATGGCGGCCAGGAACCGGATCCATCAACGGGATCACGGGCGGTCCCCATTTATCAGACCACTTCATATCAGTTCAAGGACGCTGACCATGCCGCCGATCTCTTCGCCCTGGCGGAGTTCGGCAATATCTACACCAGGCTCATGAACCCCACGACGGACGTTTTTGAAAAGCGGATTGCGGCCCTTGAGGGGGGTGTCGGCGCCCTGGCGGTGGCGAGCGGCCAGTCCGCCATAACGCTTTCAATCCTTAACATCGCCCAGGCAGGGGATGAAATCGTATCGGCGGACAACCTGTACGGCGGGACCTATAACCTGTTTCATTATACCCTCAGAAAGCTCGGCATTAACATCAGGTTCGTGAAGTCGAATGATATTGAAGCGATGAAGAAGGCCATAACCCCTAAAACGAAGGCGATATACGCGGAGTCCATCGGCAACCCGAAGCTCGATGTCGCCGATCTGGAGGGGATAGCGGAGGCGGCCCATGAAAAGGGCATTCCGTTCATCCTGGATAACACGGTGGCGCCGTATCTACTGCGGCCCTTCGACCATGGCGCTGATATCGTCGTTTATTCCGCCACCAAATTCATCGGCGGCCACGGCACGTCCATCGGCGGCGTTATCGTCGATTCCGGGAAGTTCGACTGGACCAATGGCAGGTTCCCCCTCATCGCGGACCCGGATCCGAGCTATCACGGCCTCAGGTTCGTCGAAGCCCTGAAGCCGATGGGGAACATCGCCTACATCATCAAGGCGCGGGTGAATCTCATCCGCGACCTGGGACCGGCGGTATCGCCCTTCAATTCATTCCTTTTCCTCCAGGGGCTGGAAACGCTCCATCTCAGGCTCCCCCGCCATTCGGAAAACGCCCTTGCGGTGGCGCAGTACCTGGAGCGGAACCGGGGAGTCGCCTGGGTGAGCTATCCCGGCCTTGACTCGAGCCCGGAAAAGGCGCGGGTAAAGAAGTATCTGCCGAAAGGCGCCGGCGCCATAATCGGCTTCGGGATACAAGGCGGGGCGGAAGCGGGGAAAAGGTTCATCAACTCCCTCCAGATGGTGTCCCACCTGGCCAACGTGGGAGACGCGAAGTCGCTGGCGATACATCCGGCGAGCACCACGCACCAGCAGCTGTCGCCGGAGGAGCAGCGTTCCACCGGAGTCACCCCGGATTTCATCAGGCTGTCCATCGGCATCGAGCACGTGGATGACATTATTGCCGATATCGACCAGGCGCTGAAAACGGCCGTGGGGTGACGGGAATTCACCATGCGATCGAATAGAGGAGCATGAATATGGGCAGGATATACAATAATATAACGGAAACCATCGGCCATACGCCTCTCGTCAGGATCAACAGGCTGAACGAATCAAACGGCGCGGTCGTGCTGGCCAAGCTCGAGTCCTTCAATCCCCTGTCGAGCGTAAAAGACAGGATCGGATTGGCGATGATAGAGGCCGCCGAAAAGGAAGGCAGGATCAACGGCGGGACGGTCATCATCGAGCCGACCAGCGGCAATACCGGCATCGCCCTGGCCTTTGTCTGCGCCGCCAGGGGGTACCGCCTGGTCCTCACCATGCCGGACACCATGAGCATCGAGCGGCGGCAGCTGCTGCAGGTCCTCGGCGCCGAGCTGGTGCTGACCGAGGGATCGCAGGGAATGAAGGGCGCCATAGTCAGGGCGGAAGAGCTGGTGAAAAACACGCCGGACAGCTTCATGCCGCAGCAGTTCAACAACCCGGCGAACCCGGCAATACACCGCAAAACCACGGCGGAGGAGATATGGAGCGACACCGACGGCGCCGTCGACATCTTCGTCGGCGGCGTGGGTACCGGCGGCACCATCACCGGCGTGGGCGAGGCGCTGAAGGGCAAAAAGCCTTCGGTCAGGGTAATCGCGGTGGAACCGGCGGATTCCCCGGTGCTTTCCGGCGGCACTCCCGGCCCGCACAAGATCCAGGGTATCGGCGCAGGCTTTTTCCCGCAGGTCTTCAACAGGGACGCGGTCGATGAGGTCATTCCCGTCGCCCATGCCGACGCGGGAGAAACGGCGCGCCGCCTTGCCCGGGAGGAGGGCATCTTGGTCGGGATTTCCAGCGGGGCCGCCCTCTGGGCGGCATTGAGGGTCGCGAAAAGGAAGGAGTCATCGGGCAAGACGATCGTTGTGCTGCTTCCTGATACCGGCGAGCGGTATCTTTCCACCTGGCTCTTCGGCACTAACGGCGCCCGTTGATGGCCCAGCGCGGAGCCGTGCCATGAAACTTTCAACCCGTTCCAGGTATGGCGCAAGGCTGATGCCCGTCCTGGAGTTGGAGGGAAGCGGCGCTCCGTCATGCAATAGAAAAAATCGGGGGAACATTTTTCATGAACGTAGCGGTTGGAATGAGCGGCGGGGTCGATTCGGCTGTCGCCGCGGTGATACTGAAAGACCAGGGGTACGATGTCATCGGCATCTCCATGGCCGTATGGGACGGTTCGGTCACGTGCGTGCCGGCAAAACGGCACGCCTGCTACGGCCCTGATGAAAAGGAAGATATCAGGGAAGCTGAGCGCGTGTGCAGCCGGATCGGCATTCCGTTCCATGTGTTTGACTGTTCGAAGGAGTACCGGCGCACCGTCGTCGAATATTTTAAGAATGAATACCGGTCGGCGCGGACGCCCAATCCGTGCGTCGTATGCAACCAGAGGGTCAAGTTCGACGCCCTCCTCAGGGAGGCGAAAGCCTCCGGCGTATCCTTCGATATATTCGCCACCGGCCACTACGCGAGAACGGTGGTCGACCGGGGCAGCG
This sequence comes from Spirochaetota bacterium, assembly GCA_035400945.1. GTDB lineage: Bacteria > Spirochaetota > UBA4802 > UBA4802 > UBA5550 > RBG-16-49-21. The sequence continues at coordinate 9,014 of DAONAJ010000013.1, read as the reverse complement.
GCAGGGTCCTTCTCATGAAGGGCATGGACAGGAAAAAGGACCAGTCGTATTTCCTGTACCGGCTTTCCCAGGCCCAGCTGGCGGGGATCAGGTTCCCCCTGGGAGACCTGTCGAAGGAGCACGTGCGGGCCATCGCGCGGCTCCACGGCCTTGAGGTTTCCGATAAGGAGGAGAGCCAGGACTTCTACTGCGGCGATTACCGGGAGCTTCTCGACGCGGAGGATTGCTCCGGCGATATAGTGCTGGGCAGCGGCGAGGTGGTCGGCAGGCACAACGGGCTCTGGAACTACACGCCCGGCCAGAGAAGGGGCCTCGGCGTGGCCTATGCCGAGCCGCTGTACGTGGTGAAGCTTGACGCGGGGACAAACAGCGTGATCGTCGGCACGAAGGAAGACATGGCCGTGTCTTCCTTCGCTGTCAATGACTGCAACTGGATCGCCGTGGAGAGGCCGGCGGCTTCGTTCAGGGCCAGGGTGAAGATTCGGTCATCGCAGCAGGAGATGGCCGCGTCCGTGGAGGTGGCGGGCGAGGGCGAAGTCCATGTGACGCTGCTGGACGCCCGCGAGGCGGTGTCCCCCGGCCAGTCCGCCGTGTTTTACAACGGGGACATCGTGATCGGGGGCGGGATAATAGACCGGACCCTTTGATCAAGGCCTGCATAACCCTTCTCTCCCGCTCCGGATGACGTCGAGAAAGAAATTATTTGACATCATTGTCGAAAGCAGCATAATAGCTATTAATGCGGTTTCTACCGGGTTACTTGAAGGAACCTTATCCCATCGCCCGGTATCAGGCCTGCCTTTTATCAAGAACCGGCTTGAATCTGTTTGGCTGGTATTATTTTCCCCGGATGCTCCATAAAGGAAGAGCGAGGTATGATATGACGAATGCAGGTAAAAAGATTTTTGACGAGGGTTTGCATGTTCTGAAGCCGGGCGAATTTTATGCGACCTCCAGCGACCGGATCATCGGCACCGTAACCGGTTCCAGCGTGGTGGTGTGCCTCTATGACAGCGGCAGGGGGATCGGCGGCATGTGCCATTTCATCGTGCCGGGGACCATCGGCACCGCCGGGATCGTCGCGGATGAGATCGCGCGCCATGGCGTGGCGAGCATGGAATACCTCCTCGGGGAGATCGTCAAGCTGGGAGGCGACCGGAAGCAGCTCAAAGCCAAGCTGTACGGATCGGGATACATGGGGAACGACCGGCAGCGCAGCGATATTGCCAGGGGGAACATCCAGTTCGTGGAGCAGTACTTCGAGCTGGAAAAGATCGCCGTCGAGGACGAAGACATGGGCGGCTCGGAGAGAAAGAAAATAATCTTTGAGCCGAAGACGGGAACGGTACGCAAGGACCCGATCAGCAATGACGACGCGGCCCTCTTCGTGAGGCTGGAGGCCGAATACATAGAATCGGTATTCAAGAACAAGGGCAAGACAGGGGACGTGCACATTTTCTAGGAACCGGAAAACTGGAAAGGGCTGTCTCAGACCTAACCCCCCCAACCCCCCAAAGGGGGAGTTTTGACACAAAATCTTCGCCGATAAGTCCCCCTCCGGGGGATTTAGGGGGTTTTAAGGAAAGCCCCTTTGTTATTTCCTTCTTTACTTATGATAGAGCGGAAGGCGTCTTTTCAGCGCGGGGTCTTTTTGCCGTATTTTTCCTGGAGCTTGTTCATCTCCTGGTGATATTTGCCCGGGTCCAGGTTGCTGTCCAGAAGGCAGCGGATGAGTTTATAATTGATTTTGCCCATCCTTTCCTGGTCTTCCCTTGTCAGGTGCGGCCTGTTTTTCCTGTAATCCTCCGCAACTGCCAGGTATTTACCAAAGGTATCGTTGGCGCACCGGGCGCTCTGGCAGGCGCACGCTTCTCTCTCGATGGCAGCCAAACGGTCGACATAGGACTTGTTGCATCCGGCTGCCGCCATCAGACAGGATGCCAGGAGAGCCGTTATGCGCTGGATGCTCTTCATTTCAATACCCCGCCGGTTACACGGATGAACCGATGGCATGCCGGGCGCCTTGCATCCGGCATGGCCGGCTCTATGATTTCTTTACTTGAACTTCTGCATTTCCTGCTGGATCGTGAGGGGTGAAACGCCCTTGGCCATGAGGCATTTGACGATGCTCGCGGTGCTGGTCCCGAGCTTCTGCCCGTCCTCGTTGGACACCTTCGCCTCGGTTTTCTTCATGTCCTCGACAACGGCCATGAAGTCCTTGAAGGCCGCGTCAGCGCAGGTCTTGTCGGCGCAGGCGCACGCTTTTTTCTCCAAGTCAGCCAGCTGGGATACGTATGACTTTCCCTTGCAGCTGAAAGCCGCTCCCATGACAAACCCGATTACCACTGCGATAGCAGCATTTCTTAATAATTTCATCCTGACCTGTCTCCTTGGTGGAATTTTATATAACGGTTCATGATTAATTGGAATAGTCAAGACATAAATTTAGTAAGATGTAAAATGCATGGGGGCAAGTATATCATGCAGGCGCGGTCACGTGACCGCGCTTTCTAGAGCAAGCCCCCTCGGGGGAGCAGGGGGCATTAGAAATAGGTCCTGCTTTTGAACACGCTCGGGATGTCCATGCCGATGCCGAAGATGAACTCGAACCCGTAGGGCCTCACGTACTCATCATGCTGGTCGAAGCGGTAATAACCGCGCACCCCCAGGACAAAGGGGACCTCGATGGAGAAGAAGTGCATTTCCGCGCAGAGCTCCATCCCGGCGGAACGGTAATATTCTTTCACGCGCAACTTTTTGTCTTTCTCGACCATGGACACGGCGTAGTCGCCGAACAGGTTGGCGAAGAAGCGCTTGAAGTGAAGCACGTGCACCAGGTTCCAGTCCGGGTTGAAGATCGGGAAGGTGTAATTGAGACCGGCCTTGGCCGTGTGGCGCGAGAACTCGTACTCGTAGCCGCGGGCGAAAAGGACCTCGCTGGCGAACTGGTAGTCCCGGGGCGCCTGCAGCTCGTAGGCGCCCTGCAGGAAGAGGCTGTGGTGCGGAAGGATGCCCGGGAAGTAAAAGGTCCCGCTCACCGACAGAAGGCTTCCCCTGGTGTAGCCCTTGAAGGGGGTGTGCCGGTACACGATGTCGACCGACTGCCCCCACACCGGGTTGATATCGGCAAACCATTTGTAGCCGTTGTAGAAGCTGGCGAAATACGAGATCGGCACGAAGCCGCCGTTATGGTTCCGGTTTGACGTGTAATAGCGGGGCAGCACCTGCATGTCGTACACCTGGATATAGCTTCCGCGCACGCCCAGGGTGAGAAGCGTGGTGAAGCGGCTCCGCGATAGGTCCAGGGGGACCTTGATGCCCAGCGACGGCTTCAGCTCGCGCCACTTGTAATGGTACGTTTCCTGGATCGCGCCGTAATAAAACGACGTGTCATAGGTCGAGGCGCGGGTGCCGTAGAAGAGGCTGGCGTCGATGACCGGGTAGAGGCCGCCGTAGCTTACGCGCAGGATCCCGGCGTGGGTATTTTCGTTCCAGTTGTAGTTGTACCCGGCGGCAATCTCCGTGGTCCCCAGGAGGTTCCGCGAAGACACCGTCAGGGACAGGTTTTCCGAGAAGGGGTCCGCCATGGGCGTCCAGCTGTGAATGTTGAAGATGTGCGTGAAGTGGCTGAACTTTTTCGACTCGTACGCGCCTTCGGGGATATCCTTCGTGATATCGCCGCCGGCCTCCTGGGCGATGAGGGGCTCGTAGTATTTCACGCTCCGGTCCCGGACCTTCTCGATGGGGACCCATTTCGCCGGGTCAAGGTCCATCTCCACCGCCGTGTACCCCTCGGCGGTGACGTCGTTGAAGGCGAGCTTTTTCCCGTCCGGCGACAGGGACGGGTAATAGGCGCCGAACTTCCTGCTCGTCACCTGGAAGACTTTTTTCGTGGCGATGTTGACCGCGTAGATGTTGTCGATGCCGGAGTGGGGCGATACGAAATAGATGAACCTGCCGTCCGAGACCGGGTAGTAGAGGTTCTGCGCCGTGTAGGGAACGATCGTGGCCGACAGACCGGTATCGCTGTTCATGATGGCGATGGCTTTCCCTTTCAGCCTGTTGATCTTCGTGAATACGATGGATTTCCCGTCAAGGGACCAGTGGGGCGTCTGGATGAATTCCCTCTCTTCGGCTGCGTACCGGTTCAGTTCCGCGCCGGTGTCAGCGTCGATGAGGACCAGGGAGCACTCGCCGGCCGGAGTGTATTCCACCGCGGCGATTCTCTTTCCGTCCGGGGACAGGGCCGGGGCAAAGAGCTTCGTGTTATTGGCGAGGGTGCGCTTTTTCTTCGTCTTCAGGTCATAGGTCACGATGACGGAATAGCTCCGCTGGCCCCATCGCAGGTCCGGGATCTGCTCCGACCATGCCACGCGGCCCCCCGCCACGGAGGGGGCTGTGAAATTTATCTGACCGGGGTAACAGAGGCGGGACTCCTTCCCCGTCGCGGGGTCTATCTTCATCAAAGAATATATTTCCTTCATGCCGTAGCGCAGGGTGATGACGCTGCCGTCCGGCGCGTACTGGGGCGCGTTGTTGTAGGTCCAGTATTTTGGATCGGTCCTGTGGAGAGGCCTGGCGTCGGTGAAGGCGAGGCCCTCCAGCTGTTCCTTCCAGAGGCGCTCCATCTCGTCCATGGTGTCCCTGTACAGGGAGTAGGCGCTGCTGCCGGTCTTCTTGATCAGCATGAAGTCGAACCAGTGGGGCACAAAGGGGGCCCAGGTGGCGCGGTACATCATGTCCGCCCACACGTCGGGGCCGTATTTCCGCTTCACGTGGGTCGTCATGTAATAGCCCAGCAGGTAGGGCGACTTGAGGGGGTCCCAGTCCCGGTAGGAGCCGAAGAGGGCCTTGAAATACTTGTAGTGCTTCCCTGACAGGAGCAGGGCCCGCAGCTCCACGTCGAATTCCGGGATGCGGCCGCGGCCGCTGGCGGTGAGGGCCGTTTCCGTGCCCACCGCGTCCCCCTCGATGAACCACCAGGGCACGGAGAGGGCGCCCATGACAAAGGCGCCCTGCTCGCCGAAGATGATGTACAGGGCCCTGTTGAAGCCGCGGTTCAGGCTGTCCATCTGCACGATATGCCTGAACTCGTGGATGGCCAGCTCCGTGTACCAGTCGTTGCTCCCGGCGAAGGACTCCTGGGGCGGGGTGTTCCACCACTGGCTCCGCCGCGGCATGTAGGCCGCCATGCCGTTCGACACGACCGACTGGTTGTAAAGGAGCACCGAAAGGCGCTTCGGCTTGAACTTCAGGGTCTTGGTCACGTGGGGGTAGGCGTGCTCCAGGGTCGCGGCCACGCGCTGGGCGTCCTTCTCTATTTCTTCCGGATAGATGACCTTGAAGTGGGGCGTGACGATAACGCGCCACTTCAAGCCGCAGGGGTTCTGGTTGGCGTTGATGGCCAGCGCCGGCGAAAGGCCTGTCAGCGCCATGAGGGCGCAGGCAATGAAGATTCGTAGAAATTTAGGATAATATGGAATACTGTAACACCGCATTTGTCATCTATGAAAAAATATCTTGATATTTGTCCCGGAAACGATAGACTTGTTTCCGGACCGGCAGTCAATCCAATCATTTGCCATGTCATGGTACCGGGGTTTAAATGATTACATTGTTGCTGAAAAAAGTCCAGTTAGAGTGCCGCTATATTTTTTCTTTGTCAATTATTAAACAGTAACTTTTATCGTGGGCCATGTCCGCATTGCCGTACCGTTTGTATTGATGTGAAAACCATTCATGCAGGGAGGGTCCCAATGCTTATCGTCCATGTCAATGTCCACGTAAAGCCGGATCGTATACAGGATTTCAAGATGGCCACCATACAGAACGCCTCCGAGAGCGTGCGCGAGCCGGGCATAGCCCGGTTTGACGTGGTGCAGATGGAGGACGACCCGTCGCGCTTCGTCCTGGTGGAGGTATACCGCGACGCCGACGCGACGGTCCGCCACAAGGAAACGGCCCATTACGCCGCGTGGCGCGACGCCGTTGCCCCCATGATGGCGGAACCGCGGAGCAGCGTGAGGTACTACGGCGTGTATCCCGATGATGACGGGTGGGCCCGTTCATGACCTTCGAATTTTCCACCGCCGGCCGCGTTATTTTCGGCGAGGGCTCCGTCCGGGAGATCCTGGCGCTGGCGTCGTCATATGGAAGCCGCGCCTTCGTGGTGACCGGCAAAACCCCGGGCCGCCATGAGGGCCTTATCGCGTCCCTCGGTGCCGCGGGGATCGCCGTGGAGCTGTTCCCGGTGAAGGGCGAGCCGACCGTGGCCATGGTCGGGGAGGGAATAGACGCGGCGCGGAAGTCCGGTGCGCAGATGGTTATCGGTATCGGCGGCGGGAGCGTCATTGACGCGGCCAAGGCGATCGCCGCCTTCGTCACCAACAGCGGCAGCCTCATGGACCACCTGGAGGTGATCGGCGGCGCCCGGCCCCTCGGCCTTCCGGCGGCGCCCTGTATCGCCGTCCCGACCACTGCCGGCACCGGCTCGGAGGTGACCAGGAATTCTGTCATCGCCTCGCCGGAACACCGGGTCAAGGTAAGCCTCCGCAGCCACCACATCATGCCGCGTACGGCCGTGGTGGACCCTGCTCTGACCCTCAGCCTTCCGCCGGAGGAGACCGCCGCCTGCGGCCTCGACGCCCTAACGCAGCTCATCGAGCCGTTCCTCTCTTCCCGGGCCAATCCCCTTACTGACGCCATCTGCCGCGAGGGAATGCTCCTCGCCGCTTCCTCGCTCCCCCGGGCGTATCATGATCCGAACGACCTTGAGGCGCGAAGGGATATGTCCCTTGCCGCCCTGATGAGCGGCATGGCCCTGGCAAACGCCGGCCTCGGCGCGGTCCACGGCCTGGCTGCGGTGATCGGGGGGATGTTCCCCGCGGCGCCCCACGGGGCCGTGTGCGCGGCACTCCTTCCCCGGGCGCTCCTGGCGAACTGGCGCGCGGTGCGGAACCATGGCAGGCCGGAAAGCCTGGATAGGTTCAGGGAGGCGGCCATACTCCTTACCGGCGATCCCCATGCCGCGGTTGAGGACGCAGCTGACTGGATCGGGTCCCTCTGCGCGGAGCTGGCGATACCGGGGCTGTCCCGCCACGGCGTCGCCGAAGGCGATATAGACGCCATCGTGGAGCAGGCCCGGAAGGCGAGCAGCATGAAGGCAAATCCCGTTGAGCTTACCGCCGCGGAGCTGGCGGGCATCGTCCGCGCCGCCCTGTAATCCGTGCCGCCTATCCCGCGGTTTAAAAATCGTATGAGTTTATAATTACGGTCGATTTTTATAAACTGACATAGTATACTGTTCAAGAGCCCCCTAAATCCACCGGAAAGGGACGTGTGAAACGTGTGAATTGTATGGAAGCGCGGTCACGTGACCGCGCTTACTAAAACATGTTCCTTCAGGGGGAAAAACAGTCTCGTTTTCGTTACGAGGTAATGCCATGAATTTCACGAATATCCTTGTCCGGTTCCTGCTCCGCCTGATGGCGGCCATCTACAACCGGCGGCCTTCAAAGAACGGGTACCTGCGCGGCATTGACGGGTGGATCAATTTCACCATCGGGGTCCGCACCGAGGACTCAGGGGTCCGGGCCGCCATCAGGTTCCGGGACGGGAACGTGTCGGTCATGAAGAACATTCCCGGCGACGCCGATTCGGTCCTCGTCTTCAGGGACGGGCCTTCGATCATGGAGGCGATCAACCTGCCACCTAACGAGATGGTGCTCTTTCTGATCAAGGGCAGGCTCCGCATCGAGGGGAACTTCGTGTATCCCAACATCTTCAACTACCTGATTTCCCTACTGCTGCACAACAAGCATAAGAAGATGCAGGATAAAATGATCAGGGAACACCGGCGCCAGAAGCTGGCCGATTCGCTCAGGGGGGACCTCAAGCCGGCCCCTGCGGAAAAAAAGGTGAGGGAAGGGATGCTGAAGGCGCCGGTCCGGGACCCGGGCGTGAAATACCTCGCGGACCAGTACCTTTCTGAATATTCCCTGGCGGATTTTCCCCGCCTGAAGAAATTTCTCGATATTCATTTCACCGCCAAGCCGGAGATCTGCCATGAACGGGCCCAGCTCATGACGCAATGGTTCCGCGAGAACGGCTTCGAGAAGAAAAAGGACGGCACCGAATGGCCCCCGGAGCTCCGGCAGGCACACGCCTACCGGTACATGATGGAGAACCGGAAGCCGATCATCCGGAAGGACGACCTGGTCGCCGGCACCTCCACCACGAAGGAGATCGGCGTCATCCTCTATCCGGACGCGGTGGCGACCATGATCTGGAGCGAGCTCGGTAACGTGGCCGACCGCGAGCTCAATTCCTACGCAATTTCCGAGGAATCACGGCGCGTGCTGCACGGCGAGGTGTTTCCCTTCTGGATAGAGCGCAATTTCCGCGAATGGGTGCGGAAGGAATACGGCAATCCCCTGTGCCAGCGCATCGACGAGCGCTTCGCCGTGTATTTTCTCTGGAAGACGGTGGCGCTCTCCCATACCATAGCGGACTTTCCGAAGCTCCTCAGGATAGGGACGAAGGGATACATTGATGAAATACGCAGGGAGCTTTCAAACACGTCCGGGACTGACAAGCGGAATCTCCTTGAGGCGATGATACTCTGCATGGAGGGCCTTGCGGCCTACGCGAAGAACCTGTCGATGCAGGCGGGACGTGACGCGGGTGCCGAGCCGGACATGGCGAGGAAACGCGAGCTGCTCCGCATCGCCGAGATCTGCCGGAAGGTCCCTGAAGGTCCCTGCACGACCCTGGACGAGGCGGTGAACGCCGCATGGATCGGGTGGGTGGGGCTCCACATGGAGAACACCAACGCCGGTCTTTCCCTCGGAAGGATGGACCAGTGGTTCCAGCCTTACTTCGAGGCGGACATGGCCAGGTGCGCGACGCAGGAAGAGCGCGACGCCTGTATCAAGAAGGCCATTGAGCTCGTGGGCTGCTTCTACATGCGCTGCACCGATCACCTGCCCCTGGTGCCGGACATCGGCAACTACCTC
>DAONAJ010000012.1:75187-77014 GCA_035400945.1 Spirochaetota bacterium | reverse complement strand
GTTCCGTTTCAATCCATGCGGGCGCGTGGATTGAAACGGAACATTAAGCGCAAGGAAGAGAATGCACAAAGTCGCGCCCCATGCGGGCGCGTGGATTGAAACATCAATGACGGCGAGGATGTTGTTTTCGGCGAAGGTCGCGCCCCATGCGGGGGAGGGGGCTACAAAGGTGCATTGAACGATATAATATTTCATTGACAACAAACCGGTTTTAATCGTTCTGGTTCTTTATACCGGATAGACTTCCGCGTAATAAATTTAAAAAGAGGAGCAAGGGTAAGGACCCCCGATGTTCGACCTGAATACGATCATAATGTTTCTCACCGCCTCGGCCCTCCTGGGCTTCGCGCCGGGACCGGACAACATCTTCGTCCTGACCCAGTCGATACTGTACGGAAGGTCCGCCGGCTTCAAGATAACCATTGGTCTCTGCACCGGCCTGATCGTGCATACCACGGTCGTGGCACTGGGGGTCGCGGCCCTTTTCCAGACATCTGTCATAGCCTTCAATGTTTTGAAATACCTGGGCGCCGCCTATCTGCTCTTTCTGGCGTGGAAGTCCTTCCGCGCATCATCGGGCGGCATCAAGCTAGAAAAGGAGAAGGAGATCCCGTCGTGGCACCTCTACCGCCGGGGGATCATCATGAACGTGACAAACCCCAAGGTATCGATATTCTTCCTGGCCTTTCTCCCGCAGTTTGCGGACCCGGCGCGGGGCTCCATGACGCTGCAGCTGGCGTTCCTGGGGTTGATGTTCATCGCCGTGACCATCGTCGTTTTCGGACTGATAAGCCAGCTCGCGGGCATCATCGGCGCCTGGCTGCAGAAGTCGGGAAAATTTGAAAAGATTATGAACATGACGGCCGGCACGATCTTCGCCGCCCTGGCGGTCAAGCTGGCCCTAACCAGTCAATAGGGGATGCGTATGAGTGTTTTCGATCAGGACATAGCTGTCACCAAACAGGATGAATCTCTTTACCGGGGAACCGTTTCCCCCAACTGGCTCATCAACGGCAACCCCAACGGCGGATACCTGATGGCCCTGGCCGCCAGCGCGATGCTCCAGCGAAGCGCCAGGAAGTCGATCCCCATCATGACCGTCAATTATATCGCTCGGTGCATGCCCGGGGACGCCGACCTTCAGGTCGACGTCATTTCCGAGTCGAGCCAGTTCAGCCGCCTGCAGGCGAGGCTCCTCCAGGAGGGGAGCGAACGTATCCGCGCCTGGGGGACCTTCGCGGATGACAAAATTGAGTGCGTCCTCGACCGGTACGAGACCTCAACCCCGGAACTGGCGCCGCTGGAATCGTGCGTGGCCATCCCGGCGATCCCGAAGTACACCCTCATGGAGAACCTCGACATACGCCTCGACCCCTCCTGCGCCGGGTGGATGCAGGGGAAGCTGTCGGATAAGTCAGAGCACAAGGGCTGGATCAGGTTCAGGGACGACCGCCCCTTCGATCTCCTTTCTCTGCTCCTGATGGCCGACGCCTTTCCGCCGCCCATCTTCGCGAGCCAGGGCCTGGCGGCCTGGGTCCCCACGCTGGAGCTCAGCGTGAGCGTCAGGAACATCCCCCGGACGAAGTGGCTCAAGGGCTTTTTCCGCACCCGCTTCGTCAGCTGCGGCCTCGTGGAGGAGGACGGGGAGATGTGGGACGAGGACGGCAACCTGGCGGTCATATCGAGGCAGATAGCGCAGTACCGCAGTATCGGCAAGAAGTAAGGGATATTTTAGTAAGCGCGGTCACGTGACCGCGCCAGCATATATAATAACAGGAGACCATCAATGGCACTTACCGCAACCATCAAGACAAACAAGGGCGACAT
>DAONAJ010000012.1:0-75087 GCA_035400945.1 Spirochaetota bacterium | reverse complement strand
ACAGGAGACCATCAATGGCACTTACCGCAACCATCAAGACAAACAAGGGCGACATCAGGCTGAACCTCTATGCCGATAAAACGCCCCTTACCGTGGCGAATTTCGCGAACCTGGCCCAGAAGGGGTTTTACGACGGCCTCACGTTCCACCGCGTCATCGCTGACTTCATGATCCAGGGCGGATGCCCCCTGGGGACCGGCACCGGCGGGCCGGGCTATACCTTCAAGGACGAGTGCACGCCGGAGCTGAAGCATGACAGGCCGGGGATCCTGTCCATGGCCAACGCGGGACCCAATACCAACGGGAGCCAGTTCTTCATCACCCATGTGCCCACGCCCTGGCTTAACGGCAAGCACACGGTCTTCGGCGCCGTCGTCGACGAATCCGACCAGAAGGTTGTGAACGGCATCAGGCAGGGGGATTCCATCGTGTCGATCACCATAGAGGGGGATACCACGGAGCTTTTCGCAAAAGTTGCCGACAAGCTGAAGGAATGGAACGGGAAGATCAAGAATTAACTAACGCCCCCTGTCCCCCCGAGGAGGCAACCTCACCCCGCCTCCGGCGCGCCCTCTCCCATTAAGCATGGCAAAAAGGAGAGGGCTCCTCATTAATCCCCCTCCCTTTTTTTCAATTTTTTAATGGGAGAGGGGGGTGAGGTCGAAAGGACATGGGGAGACTTAAGGAATAGTAATATGACTGATAAAATCGTATATTCCACCGAATCCGGTGATTTGAGGGAGAAGGAAAAGGACAGGGACAGGGTTCATCATGTTTTCAGGAAAAGCCCCGCCTTCAAGAAGGACGGCGTCGTGCGGGTCCAGAAGGAGAGCAAGGGGCGGAGCGGCAAGATCGTGTCCGCCATCTACGGCCTTCCCCTGTCCGATATCGCCATGATGGACATGGCGGCCCGGCTGAAGCAGAAGTGCGGCGCCGGCGGCACCGTCAAGGACGGCGTCATCCTCATCCAGGGCGATAAGGTCGACATGATCGTCCAGCTCCTCCAGAAAGAGGGATTCACCGTGAAACGGGCCGGGGCTTAATGACCGGCGGTATTGCCCCCTGTCCCCCAAGGAGGCATGATCTCAATATCTGGCTGACCGTCATCGCGATTGCTGCGAAGCGATCTTTTTTTATCGATACTATTAATGGTATGATACGGTTAAAGTATTTCATTTATACAAATAGTGTCATCGGTAAGATTGCTTCGTCGCCCCGATTCTATCGGGAATCCTCGCAATGACACGATCAGATAATATCCTTCGTGCCCCCTCGGGGGGACAGGGGGGTGATAAAATAAGGACAGCAGACAGGTAATTTCCAATGCTCAATGTGACTGACGTGACCCTCGCCTTCGGCAAGCGGGTTTTATTTAAAGATGTGAATATCAATTTTTCTCCCGGTAACTGCTATGGCCTCATCGGGGCCAACGGATCCGGGAAATCAACATTCCTCAAGATCCTGTCCGGGGAGATCGAACCGAACACCGGCGAGGTGGCGCGCAATCCCAGGGAGCGCATCGCCGTTCTCCGCCAGGACCAGTCCGCCTTCGATGACTTTCCGGTAATCGAAACGGTCATCATGGGACATCCGAAAATGCACGATGTCCTGAAAGAGCGGGACGAGATCTATTCCAAGGAGGACTTCACCGAGGAGGACGGCCACCGCGCCGCCGAGCTGGAGGAACTCCTCGACGAGATGAACGGGTACGAGGCGGAGGCTGACGCCGCAACGCTCCTGAGCGGCCTCGGCCTTGACGCCGGGCTGCACCACAAGATGATGAAGGAACTGGAGGGGGGTGAAAAGGTCCGGGTCCTCCTGGCCCAGGCCCTGTTCGGAAACCCTGACATTCTCCTCCTGGACGAGCCGACGAACAACCTTGATATCGAGTCGATCACCTGGCTCGAGAATTTTCTCTATAATTTCAACAACACCGTCATCGTGGTCTCACACGACCGGCACTTCATCAACAAGGTCTGCACCCATATCGCCGACATCGATTTCGGGAAGATCATGGTCTACGCAGGGAATTACGATTTCTGGGCCCAATCCATCGAGCTCGCCATAAAGCAGAAGAAAGAGGAAAACAAGAAGAAAGAGGACAAGATAAAAGAGCTGCAGTCCTTCATCGAGCGCTTCAGCTCAAACGCGTCCAAGGCGCGGCAGGCCACGTCAAGGAAGAAGCTCCTGGAAAAGCTCACCCTGGAGGAGATACCCGTGACGTCCCGCCGCTTCCCCTACGTCGCCTTCAAGCCTGAACGGGAGTGCGGCAAGATGGTCCTGTCCATTGAAAACCTGTCCAAGTCCATTGACGGTGAAGCGGTCCTGACAGATTTCAACCTGGTCGTGAACCGAAATGACAAGATCGCCTTCGTTGGCCCCAACAACCTGGTAAAAACAGTGCTGTTCCAGGTAATCATGGGGGAAATGAAGCCCGATTCGGGCGATTACAAGTGGGGGGAGACCATTTCCACCGCCTATTTCCCGAAAGAGAACAGCTCATTCTTCGATAGCGACAAGAACCTGGTGGACTGGCTCAGGCAGTACACCACGATCAACGACGAGACCTATGTCCGGGGCTTCCTCGGCAGGATGCTCTTTTCCGGAGACGAGTCCCTCAAGAAGGTGAACGTTCTCTCCGGCGGGGAGAGGGTCCGGTGCATGCTTTCCCGGATGATGCTCTCCGGCGCCAACGCCATGGTCCTGGACGACCCGACCAATCACCTGGACCTGGAGTCGATCACCTCGCTGAACAACGGACTCATCAACTTCAGCGGCGTCCTCCTTTTCTCGTCCCACGACTACCAGTTCATCGATTCCATCGCGAACCGGATCGTCGAAATTACGCCTTCAGGCGTGATCGACCGGGCCATGACCTTCGAGGATTACATCAACAGCGACGAGGTCAGGGCGATCAGGGACGAGTACTACCACGGGCACCAGCGGCTCAGCATATAACAATTGGCGGAGGGGCGAATATCAGCTGTGCCGGTACTTTATCACCCGCATTTTTTCCAGGGTGACAAGCCCTTCCACGACCGTTTCGTCGATAAAGGGCATGAGTTTATTGATATTCTCTTCCGTGTCGACTATTTCTATGATGATGGGCAGATCTTCCGACAGTTCGAGTATTTTTGACGAGTGCAGGCGGCTGTCGGCGCCGAAGCCGAGGATGCCCCGGGTGACGGTTGCCCCGGCCAGGTTAAGCTCCCTGGCCTTGAGCACGATCTGTTCGTACAGGGGTTTGCCCTTATGGCGGTCGCTCTCGCCGATAAAGATCCGTAACATGAGCGCCTGTTCTGGCAGTTTCATAGTATTCCTACCGTAAAGCCTTGAATATCAATCGTGAACAAATCATGCCTGCCATGACCATGAGCAGGCATACTATATTGCTCATGATGATGTTCATAAGTCCAACCTTTATTTCTCCGTCCCGGATAAAATTGATGGTTTCAAGGGAATACGTTGAAAAAGTCGTATACGCTCCGAGAAAACCGATTGTAAGGAAAGATTTTATGTCATTCGAGACGATGATGTTTTCGAAAAAGAAGAAAAAAAATCCTATCAGGAAGGATCCGGTGGCATTAACAAACATGGTTCCGAACGGGTATATGTGATTGAAAAGGTTATGGATGTTTTTGGACAGGATATAACGGGTTATCGCCCCGAGACTTCCGCCCATTGCAATAAAAAGTAAATGCCTCATGCCATGGCTCCTTGCAGAACATGATTGTGGTAGGAGTCATCAGCCGTTACGGCGGTTTAAGGTGAACCCCATCACCTGATGGCAATGAAAAAGATATCTTTGATAAAGTCAATGTATTTCTTTGATGCAGGGCGTATGTGCAGGGTCAGGGATCCATCCAAAAATGATTATTATCACCTGATGTTTTTCACGATAATATACTGATAACCCGTGCTCTGTGCGGATTATCGTTGAATAATATCGCAACTGGATCTCATCCGGGAGGGTGATGAATCTATATCAGCGCATTTCCACGTGGCTGCTGCCGGCTGACCTGGCCGCCAGCGAGGAGCAGGGAAGGAAAAGGCTTTTCATGCTTTTCATCATCCTGCTTATCATTCCCCTTGTCATTTTCGGCGCCATACATTTCAGCCGGGGGATTTACCGGTACTGGATAATGGATCATGCAGCCGCGCTCGTCATGGCGGCTTTCATTGTCGCCCTCCGGTACATGAAAAATCCGCTTATCCTGTACCGTTTGACCATCCTGATGATAGGCTCCATGCTCTTCTACTGGCTTATTACCGGGGCCGTCCAGGGACAGGCCGCCATATGGATCGTCGCGACACCCACGTTTTTCTTTTTCCTTACCGGCCGCCGCGAGGGCCTGTTCTGGACCCTTGTCATGACCCTCGGCACCGTCTGGATGTTCTTCAATCCTTTTAACCTCCTCGATGTGTATCAGTATACGCCCGAGTTCGTGTCACGGCACCTCTTTACCATGCTTATCATCTTTCTTTTTACCTATTCCTATGAATCGGTGAGAGAGCGGTATAAAAAAGCCATAGAGAACGAACAGCGCCTGCTCCGCAGGGAAAAGGAGCAGCTTGCGGCGGCAAAGGCCGAAGTCGACCTGGTAAACCGCCGCCTCCGCGAGGAAATGGACATCCGCATCGTCGTCGAAGACGAGCTGCGGAAACACCGCGCTCATCTCGAGGAGATCGTCGATGAGCGTACCCGGGAACTCCAGCGGAACAATCTTGAGCTCGAGGAGAGTGAAAAGCGTTACCGCCTCCTTGCCGACAACGTGACCGACCTGATCTTTTCCCTTGACCTTGACTTCAGGGTCCTGTACATCAGCCCTTCAATCACGTCGATGTACGGTTATACCACACAGGAGGCGCTGTCCCTCACGATGAAGGACATCCACACGCCGGAATCGTTGAAGAAGGTAATGAGGGTCTTCGCCGATCAGATGGAGATGGAGAAGAATCACGGCGCCGATCCGGAGAGGAACGCGGTCGTCCAGCTCAAGCACCGGCGCAGCGACGGGTCCCTCTTCGACGTGGAGATCAGGGCCTCCTTCGTCAGGGATGAATCGGGAAAACCGGCCGGCATCGTGGGCATAGCGCGCGATATCACCGAACGGGTGCAGGCCCAGCGCGAGAATGAGCTCATGCAGGAACAGCTGGCCCAGGCGCAGAAGATGGAAGCGGTCGGGACTCTCGCCGGGGGCCTCGCCCACGATTTCAACAATATCCTGAGCGGCATTCTGGGGAGTTACGACCTCCTGCGCCTGACCCTCAAGAAGGAAAACCTCCAGGACCGGGAGACTGTAGACAGGTACCTGAACGTGGGACTGGAGTCGGCCAGGAGGTCGGTGAACCTCATCAGGGAGCTACTCGCCCTGTCGCAGCGTCACGAGATTAAGCTTGAGCCGATCGACATGAACGAGGCGGTCCGCCATGTCAACGAGCTCTGCATGAACAGTTTCCCGAAATCCATCGAGCTTGAGTTCGCCTATTCAGCGGACCGTCCCGTCATCATGGGCGACATGGTCCAGGTCGGCCAGGTCCTGCTGAATTTCTGCATCAACGCGTCCCATGCCATGACCATCATGAGGGGGGCCGGCGAGCGGCAGGGGGGCAGGCTTTCGGTGGCGGTGGATCTGATCGGACCGGGACATCACCCTGACCGGACGGTTGATGCGGACGCGCCTTCCGGCCACGAATGGGTGCGGATCAGCATCAGTGATTCCGGCGTGGGCATGGACCAGGAAACGGTCAAGCGCATCTACGAGCCGTTCTATACCAGAAAAAAGCGCGGAGAAGGCACCGGCCTCGGACTGTCGATCTCGTACAACATCATCCAGAAGCATGGCGGCCACATCCGCGTTTACTCGGAGCCCGGTATCGGCTCACGCTTCGTTCTCTATTTCCCGGCCTGCAGTTTCGGGACCGAATGCAGCCCCTATCGGCCCGTCAGGGAAGATCTCGTGAAGGGCTCCGGGACTATTCTGGTGATCGATGATGAGCTGATGGTCCTCAACGTGGCCAGGGGCCTTCTGGAGCAATGCGGCTATTCAGTCATCACCTCCGACGTCCCCGAAAGGGGCATCGAAATCTTCAGGGAGCGCCACGGTTCGATAGACGCGGTCATCATTGACCTGGCCATGCCGGGCAAGAACGGCCTGGAGGTGTTCAGTGAACTGAAAAAAATCTACCCCGGGGTCCGGGCGGTCCTGTCATCGGGGATGCTCGACAATGAGTCGAAGGAAAAGGCCATCGCCCTGGGGATCAGGGACTTTGCCAACAAGCCCTATTCAGCGCGGGAAATATCGGTAAAGATACACGAGGTTGTGCTCTGACCTCCGCGCTGATGAAGAAGTATCGAGGAACAACGCGCTTATTACTTCCTGCAATGCCTGTCCCGCTTAATAGGTTGTATGCCATCTCCTTGAGATCGCTCCTTCTCCTCTTTCTTGCCGTCGCCATCTCTTGCCGCTGCGCCGGATGAGGCGAGGGTAAAAAGAACCCACATGAGAAGTCACTGTTGACGGCATTGGCCGTCCTCTGGCCCGTCCCCGTACCTGCGGATCCGGAAACGGTGGGCCTTGACGGGGCTGATTTCATCCTGATCATCTCTGAATTCTGAATATTTCTTGACTGTCTGAGCCGGGAATTAATATATTCTGACACTATGTCATATTAATTAGCAGTGTGCTGAAAAGCAGCATACTGCCAGGCGATACATGGATGTATCGCCGTTTTTCGAGGCATCAGCCGAGAAAAACGTGAGGTTTTACGAATTCACTTCGTGAAACCGACCCTGAAAAAATCCATGGATGGAGTTTTTCAGGAAACTGTTAGAGAGAAGATATGAAAATTTTCAGAAAAATATCACACGTTGTCGCATATGCTGTAATTGTTGCCGTATTTTGTGTTGCCGGATCCTGCCTTAAACCGGCCCCTGCCAGCGGGATCGTGACCGGTCTCAATGGGAAGGTGACCATAACGGAAAAGGGCGGATCAGCCCGCACGGCGGCGGTGGCTGATGTTATCCGGAAAGGCGATATCATTACCACGGGGGACCGCTCCCAGGCGGTCATTGAAGCCGGCCCCGATGTCATCATCAAGGTGCTGCAGGACAGCTCCATTCGTGTCATCGACCCGGCTGAAAAGGGGAAGAACGAGATAAGCCTCGCGCAGGGCAATGTACTCTTGAAAATCCGGGCGCCCGGGAAGGGTGGCGAATACCGGGTCATAGCCGGTGCTTCCGTCACGTCGGCGCAGGGAGCCGTTTTTCTCGTTTCTCGCGATCCGAAAATAACCACGATTACAGCTGGCGAGGGCCTGGTAACCGTAAAGCACCTGAAGAGCGGCGATAGCAAAGACATTACCCCGGGGCTCTCCGCTGATGTTGATGAGAAGATCACGGTTAGGCCTATGTCGGAGGTGGAATTGCTGCGATTAGAAAAAATAAAGGTGGAGGAGTTCATTCCATATGCCGCTCAGAAGGGGAAGGAAGGTCTTGAAGGGCTCCGGAAGGATATAAAACTGAAGGACGAGAAGATAGACCTGGCGATAGATGAGTTTCTGCCCATGAGCATAAATGAGATCCGCAAGCGCTATGGTCGCGTGGACGAGGTGAAGCTCATCGACGGCACGATAGTCCGCGGCCTTATCAAGTGGCGGGGGGCTGAATATGTGATTATAACGCCCGAAGGAAGAAAGGGCATTCCGGGAGCTAAAGTGAAGGAGACCGGACTCATGCAATAATTCCCTTGCTCCGGCATTGGAAGGGCGCGCGGATCATGATACGGGGTCTGTCATCACCGCTGGTATTTCCGAACCGCCTCGTTGTGCTCCTTCAGCGTTTTTGAGAAATGGTGTGACCCGTCGTTCTTGGCCACAAAGTAGAGATACTCGGACTTCATCGGGTACATGGCCGCCAGGATCGATTCCCGGCCTGGGGAGCAAATGGGCGTCGGGGGTAGTCCGCTGCGGCGGTAGGTGTTGTAGGGCGAATCCGATTTAAGGTCGCTCACGGTGATGGGGCCGGTGAATTTCTTCACCGCGTACCGCACCGTGGGGTCGCAGTCGAGCCTCATGCCGTTCCGCAGCCGGTTGTGGAACACTGAGGATATGAATTCCCGCTCGTTGTATACCTTTGCCTCTTTTTCAACCAGCGAGGCCATGGTAAGCAGTTCATGGAGGCTCATGCCCGGACCGTAAGCGGGCCTGTCGCCGACCACGGTTTTCATTTTTTTATACATGACACCGATGATATCGCGGGGATCGGAGCCTTCGGGGAAGACATAGGTGTCGGGGAAGAGGTAACCCTCGGCGAGAGGCGCGTCTATCCCGAGTGACTTCAGGAAGGTTGCCTCTGACGCGTAGTCGAGGAAGGCGCCCGAGCCGCATATCTTGTTGGCCTCCAGGCGGTCCGCGATCTGGTAGATGTTGAACCCCTCCGGTATGGTGACCTTCCGGGACAGGATGTCGCCCCGGGTGAGCTTTCTCAATATCTCGAAGGAATTCATGCCGCTAAAAATCTTGTACGTGCCGGCCCGTATCTGCCGCCTGTTCAGGGCGTATGAAAGGTACATGAAGAAGTGGCGGCTCCGTATCAGGCCGTTTTTTTCCAGGTTGCCCGCTATCCTCCGCATGGGATCGCCGTAGGACACGGTAAAGGACCGCTCCTTCATCCCCGCCGGCGATGAGTTCAGGTAGAGGAGGAGCGACAGGCCCCCCAGTAAAAGGATCAAAACCATGCCGATGAATTTTTTCATGATCCTACCCGAACTTTGCCAATCCGATGATCCGGTCCATGTTGGGGACCAGCATGCCGTTATCCATCTTACCCTTTACCGGGGTCCCGCCCATTTCATCTATGATTTTCCTGTTGCCGCCGGCGTTTTTCGGGTACTCGCCGTATTCCGTTGTGAAAAGGGGCACCTTAAGGTTGGCGGCTGACTTGGCCGCCTCGAATATGCCGCCGTCAGGGGGCGCTTCGACGATAAACACGGCGCATGAAAGGGCGCATATGATCTTGTTTCTAATAAAGGCGTTGAACTTGTTTGGTTCGCGGCTGGGATAGAAGGGCGAGACAACGGCCATGGTGTCAGGGTTCATGACGTCGCTGAGAATGTTCGGGACGGTCAGGTGGAATATACCGTAGGGGACCAGGGCTATTGTGGCGCCGCCGTTTATAATGGCTGAGCGGTGGGCGATCAGGTCGGCCCCCCGTGCGTATCCGCTGATGACCGGTATCCGGTGCTTTGCCAGGAGCCGCGACGCCTCGAAGGTGATCATTTCCCCCTTGTCGCTCACGTCCTTGTCGCCCAGGACCGCCACACCCTTTTGCCTCAGCAACCGGCTGTTGCCGTATATGTAGAGAAGGGGAGGGATCGCGTTGCCGAGGATTTCCCTGAGGCGGGCCGGGTAGAGATCCGAGAAAAAGGTGATCACATCAATGCCCGATTCGAGGAGCCTGAAATAATCCTCCTCGATCTTCGGCAGCATTGCCTCTATCCCCGCAATGGCTTCGGCGATCTTGTCCGGGAACCGGAATTCTTTTCTTATCTCGTCGCCGGTAAGGCCGCACAGGTCCCCCACCGATAGGTTTTGCTCCTTCAGCGCATCGTGGATCTCGATCATATGAGCGGGACCGATGCCGTGGGTCTGCTCAAGGGCTATCCAGTACTTGGTGTCGTTCATTCTGCTTTTTACTGTTATTTCCGATGCCCGGGTTCAGGCGTTCCGGCTGATATGGTAGGCGACAATAGCGGGATATGAATAAAAAGTCAATTAAAAGTACGAAAGGGGAAGAGGGTGGCTTCCATCTTCCCCTCGCATGACCCAGCCCGGGTTCCCCGGGCACACTATGCCCTGGTTCAGGGCAGATGAAACAAAAGAACGGGAGCATATACCTGCAGTCGAATGTATAAAATCCTTGATATATAGCAGATAATGATTACTATTTGCTATATGAACGGCGACTTCACCATAACCGATTTCAAAGGCCTGCTCGTCATAGAAGTGATGGTGGAGAAGTTCGATTTCTTCCTTATTTCGGAACATTCTCTTCGGTTGAGGGGCCTCCTGGAGGAGCGGCATTATCCGTCGATCATCTTTGATTTCACCAGGGTCAAGTTTATCGATTCCAGCGTCTTCGGCTTCCTCCTGGAAGTGCGCAATACCGTTGAAAAGCAGGGCAATGATATAGCAATTGTCTGCAGTGATCCGGATGTTCTCCATGTGATGAGAATGCTCAAGGTGCCCCAGGTAATGCAGGTCTTTGGAAACAGGGACAAAGCGGAAGATTATTTAAACAGTTTGAAGGATATGTAAAATAAATTGAGTTGAAGTAAAACAATTGTCGCGACGAATCCCGGAATTCAGGGATAAGGAGAAATCCCGCTATGATGAGTCTATTCCAGATTTCTCACCCGGCAGGGATGATCTTTATGAAAAATCTGGAAAAGCATGAGATCTAATTACCAAAGGTTCTTCATGTTCGAATAGATGAGAATACTGGAGGCCAAACCTCGTAATCTGAACGTTTTGCAATGCTGCCGAGTCACTTTTCCCTCCGAAGCTCTCATCCGAAATAATCCAGACAAATTTTGACTAAAATCCAATTAATTCCGTTGACAGATAATTATCGGAATTTACCCTGAATATAGAGTAAAATTTGCATATAAATACAATTTATAGCTTGACCTGGTAGACAGCAAAGAGATTTTTAGATCAGGTTAGCTTTCAGTTTCAGCGGTACAGCACCATCGGCCCCCTGGAACGTGGTCAACCAGATTGATTCTATCTTTTCGGGCAGTAAATTAATTAAAAGCACAAATAAGAGGAGGTTCATAATGGCATTAAATAACTTAATCGACTCCAGAGACGTCCGCTTTATTCTCTTTGAACAGCTGGAGCTCGACAAATTCTGCGCCAAGTATCCCCGCTATGCTGATTTTGACAGGGATACCCTGGAAAGCACCCTCGACCTCGCCGAGAAGCTGGCTGTCGAGAAGATTTATCCGACATACAAAGACGGTGACAGGGAAGGATGTACCTTCGTTCCCGAAACGAAAGCAGTTAAAATCCCGAAATGCTATAAACCGGCCCTGGATGCCTATTATGAGTCCGGTTTCATCGGCACCATGGAAGATCCCGAGATCGGCGGCATGGGAATGCCGGCCCTCATGTACATGACCGTTAACGAATTCCTCTGCGCGGCCAACTACAACATCATGATGTACCCCGGTCTCTCCCACGGAGCTATGGAGCTCATCAACACCTTCGGCACCCAGGAGCAGAAGGACATGTATATCCCGAAAATGATGTCCGGCGAATGGGGCGGCACCATGTGTCTGACCGAGCCCGACGCCGGTTCCGATGTCGGCGCCCTGAAGACCAAGGCGGTCAAGCAGGCCGACGGCACCTACAAGATCACCGGGCAGAAGATATTCATTTCCTCCGGCGACAACGACTATTACAAGAACATGATACACCCCGTTCTTGCCCGGATCGAAGGCGACCCGGCGGGGACGAAGGGCATATCCATCTTTATCGTTCCCAAGTTCCTGGTGAACCCTGACGGCTCCCTCGGCGCCCACAACGACGTTAACTGCGCCGGCATCGAGCACAAGATGGGCATCAAAGGCTCCGCGACCTGTACCCTGAGCTTCGGCGACAATGGCACTTGCAAAGGCTTCCTCCTCGGCGAAGAGCGGAAGGGCATGAAGATCATGTTCCAGATGATGAACGAGGCCCGCTTGGGCGTCGGCATGCAGGGCCTGGCAGTGGCCAGCGCCGCGTACATGCACGCAGCCACCTACGCGAAGAACCGGATCCAGGGCGCCCATGTCACCCAGATGCTGAACCCCGAAGCCAAAGGCGTCAACATCAGCCAGCACCCCGATGTCAAGCGGATGCTCCTCTGGATCAAGTCCCACATCGAAGGGATGCGGTTCATCACCTACTACCTGACCCACGCGCTGAACGTGGCCCATGTGGCCGAAGGCGAAGAGGCGAAGGAAGCCATGGCGATCGCCGAGATCATGGTTCCCATTAACAAGGCCGGCAACACCGACAAGAGCGTCGAGATCTGCTCCGAGGCGATGCAGATATACGGCGGATACGGATTCCGCCAGGAGTACCCCGTCGAGCAGATGATGAGGGATTCCAAGATCACCACGATCTACGAAGGCACCAACGGCATCCAGTCCATGGACCTGACCATGCGGAAAATCCTCATGAACCCCGAGCAGTACAATTACACCATCCTCAAGAAGAGGATATCCGAAGCCGTCAATAAGGCCAAGGGTGTTGTTGATGACAAGTATGTCGCCCTGGTAGAGAAAGGCGTTCAGAAGCTTGACGAGGTCATCCAGATGATGAAGGACCAGATGGCGAAGGGCCAGTTCCTGCACCTGTTCATGAACGCGACGCCGCTGCAGCAGGCGATGTTCATGCTCTGCATGGCCTGGGGCCACATCTCCTCCCTGACCATCACCCAGCCCAAGATGAAAGAGCTCGTGGGCGACAAGAAGGGCGAAGAGCGCGAAAAGCTGCTCAAAGACAACGCCGAAGCCGCGTACTACACCGGCAAGGTGCTTGCATCGCAGTTCTATCTCGGCGCCGAGTTCCCCAAATACTTCGGTAAGATCGAGGCCCTGCTGTTCGGCGAATCGGCCGTCATCAAGGCGTCGGATCCGATTTTCACCGGGATGCTCGAGCAGTAACTGACAAGCCGAAACAAAGGATCCAAAAAGGCCGTCCGGTATGGGCGGCCTTTTTTTTGTTTAAAAATGTAGTCGGGGTCACGTGACCCCGACTACATTTTTACCGTAAAAATAAAATTTATATTGATAAAAATCGGACACTGTACATAATTATGTCACATTAGTACGAAATTGCATTAATTTCCGGATATGCAAAAAACTTTTAACATACGGCGGCGTCACTTCGTAACCAGGCATGATGTGACTCTGAACAGGAGAAAACCGATTGCCATGCAGGGAACATTGTTTGTGCCGGATGATACTTTTGTCTGCCGGCCCCCCCTGACCGATGAAGAAAGGATCAGCGCCATTGCCGTATCATTGGTGTCTTCCCCGGGAAGCAGCGGAATATGGCCGATGATTGCCGCTTACGGGCCCCTCGAGATTTACCGGATGGTCAGCGACCGGTCCGTGCCCGCCACCAACAGTTTTTTCGCCGAATCGTATCCGGATAATCCGCTGGATGCGGCTGAACAGATCGTCAGGAACGCCGCAAGGAATTCGGCCCGGATTCTCACCTACTGGGACGGCGATTATCCCTCCCTGCTGAGGGAGATACAGTGTCCGCCCCTGGTGCTTTACCTGAAGGGGACCATTGCCCGGGGTACCGCCGTGGCTGTTGTGGGAACGCGTAAATCAGACATCAGGTCATCAGCCGTGGCCCGGCGCCTTTCGCGGGAGCTGTCGGCCCTGGGCTGCACCATTGTGAGCGGCATGGCCGTCGGCATCGACCGGGAGGCCCATCTCGGCGCGCTGGACACCGGGGGAAAGACCATCGGCGTCCTTGCCAACGGCATCGATATCATGTACCCGTCGCCCAACAGGGACCTTTACCGCCTTATAGAAAAAACGGAGGGGTCCGCCCTGGTTTCAGAATATCCCCCGGGCATCTTCGCCGGAAAATGGACCTTTGTCCGGAGGAACCGGATCATCAGCGGTCTCAGCGCCGGCACGGTCGTGGTGAAGGCCGGTGAGCGGAGCGGCGCCCTCATTACGGCTCGCCACGCCGTTGAGCAGAACCGGGAGGTCTTCGCCTGCGCGGGCAATTCCTTTGACGAGGAATACGCCGGCTGTAACCGTCTCGTCAGGGAAGGCGCGGTCCTTGTCACGCGCACCGAGGACGTGGTCAACGAACTGTCGCGGTTCCCGGTCAGCGCTTCGGAAATCTCCGGCAGGGGGACAGCGACCGGCGGCTCTTCCGGGGAAGTGAGCGCGATGGGACCTCGCAAGGAATTGACGCCCGGATCCATGGAAGAGAAGATTCTCGGCCTGCTTTCGTCAGGGGCGCGCGACATAGATTCCATTGTGCGGGAACTATCCGCGGGCGCCGGAGAGATCAACGAAGCCGTTGTCGTTCTTGAACTTGAAGGAATGATCATGCGGAACGGTACCCTGCTGTCGCGCCTGTGAGGGGACGAATTTTTCGCGGCTGCGCTTCTGAAGCGGAGGCGCGTTATCAATGCCCAGGATGCTGAAATGAAAGTAAAACTGATATTTGCGCTGCTGATTTCGCTCCTCATGGCGGTATCGATATCCCAGATTTTTTCGATACCGCCCTATGCGGGGGACATCTTCCCGGTATACAAGTCGGGCTACTTCAGGGAACTTGACCGTGGGTTTGGCGTTATAACCGATTCCTTCCTCGGGATCAAGTCGATGTCGAAGCCGGAATACGCGTGGATTTTCCTCAAGGACACCGGGATCAGCAACGACATGATGATATCGGTGTTCGATTACCGGGGCTATGCGGTTCCCGCCCCGGGGGAGACGGGGGGCAGGCAGGATAAAAAAATCTATGAGGTGATAAACCAGCTCAATCCAGCGCCGCATACCGAGATACGCGGCGGGAGATACGTATCCGTCATCCCGCTCCGTGCCAGGGGGGAATGCAGGTTCTGCCACACCCGCTGGAACAGGAGGGAGGTGATCGGCGCCCTCCGCTTCGAGAGGTCCTATGACGCGACAGTATATTATTCATCGGAGCGGATTATCATCTTCGTGATCATCACGATTGTCCTGGGCGCTCTTCTTTACGCGGAGCTGCGCTGGGACCCGGGCAAGAATATAAAAGAATTATTTGACAAATAAGGCCATATATTTCCAGTTGTTATAATATTGCGGACATGGGCCGTAAAGGCCGAAAGTACTACGGGGATGTGTAATGAATAAAAAGAACAGCAGCAAGGCGGGCACGCTGGTAATCGTCGAGTCACCGTCCAAGGCGAAAACCATTCATAAATACCTGGGCGACGATTACATCATATCATCCTCCGTGGGTCATATCATTGACCTGCCGAAGTCGAGACTTGCCATTGATATCGGAAACGATTTCAAACCGGAATACATAACGATACGGGGCAAGGCGAAGATCCTCAACGATCTGAAAAAGCAGGCCGCTTCCGTCAGCCGTGTCCTCCTGGCGACTGACCCTGACCGCGAGGGCGAGGCCATATCATGGCACCTATCCAACGCCCTGGCCGAAAAAAACAGCGACATCAAGCGAATCGAATTCAACGAGATTACCGAGCACGCGGTGAAGGAAGCCGTCTCCCATCCGCGGGATATCAACATGGACCTGGTGAACGCCCAGCAGGCACGGCGGGTCCTCGACCGCATCGTCGGCTATTACATAAGCCCCATCCTGTGGAAAAAGGTGAAGAAAGGCCTGTCCGCCGGCAGGGTGCAGTCCGTAGCCCTGAAGGTCATATGCGACCGGGAACGGGAGATCGACAATTTTATCCCCGAGGAATACTGGACCCTCGACGCGGAGCTGGCGCGGAAGGGAAAGACCTTCAGGGCGCAGCTGGCGCTGTTCCGCAATGAGAAGATCAAGTTACGCTCAAAGGCGGAAGTAGACGGAATTCTGGAAAACCTGAAGGGGAAGTCGATGACGGTTAAGGACGTCAAGGTCCAGGAGCGGAAGCGCAAGCCGGTCGCCCCCTACATAACCAGCAAACTCCAGCAGGACGCCGCAAACCGGCTCGGATTCACGTCACAGAAGACGATGATCATTGCCCAGCAATTATACGAAGGTATCGACATCACCGGCGAGGGGCCCACGGGTCTCATCACCTACATGCGTACCGATTCAACACGGGTTGCCGATTCGGCCATCCAGGCCGTGAGGAAATACATACTTGATGCCTTTGATAACGCCTATCTCCCGGAAAACGTAAATTATTATTCAAATAAAAAAGGGGCCCAGGACGCCCACGAGGCGATCCGGCCCACGGACGTGTTCAGGACCCCTGATTCGCTGAAGGGCGACCTGACACGGGACCAGTACAAGATCTACGATCTTATATGGAAGCGCTTCGTCGCTTCGCAGATGACGCCCGAGGTCTCCGAGGTCACCACCGTGAACCTCGAGGCGGGGGAATACGTCTTCAGGGCGAACGGGAGCAGGGTACTGTTCAAGGGATTCATCGCCGTAGACAAGACCGACAAGTCGGAGCGCTCGTCGCTGCCGCACCTGGCTGTCGGCGACGAGGTGCAGATCCAGGAGTTTTTCCCGGAGCAGCATTTCACGACGCCGCCGCCGCGGTACAATGACGCGTCCCTGGTCAAGTTCCTGGAGGAATCGGGCATCGGCCGGCCCTCGACCTACGCCCCGACGATCAATACTCTGGTCAAGCGCTACTACGTGACCCGGTCGGGCAAGCAACTGGTGCCGACCATCCTGGGGAAGCTGGTCAATGATATCATGGGCAAGCATTTCACGTCCCTTGTCTCGATTGACTTTACCGCCAACATGGAAGACCGGCTTGACCATATAGAGGACGCGAAAACGGACTGGAAAAAGATGCTCCATGAGTTTTATGATCCCTTCAAGGAAACCATCGACCTGGCGGAGCACAACATTGAAGAGATGAAGGGTATTCTCGACGTGGAAACGGACATCGTCTGCGAGCAGTGCGGCCGCAAGATGGTGAAGAAGCTGGGCAAGTTCGGATTTTTCCTGGCATGCCCGGGGTTCCCGGAGTGCAGAAACTCCAAGCCGCTTCCCCTGGGGAAGTGCCCCCGGTGCGAAAACGGCGATGTCGTCAAGCGCTCGTCCAAGAAGGGAAGGGGCGGCACGTTTTACGCCTGTACCAGCTACCCCACGTGCGAATTTTTCACCCGCGACAACCCGGCGGATAAGGCCTGTCCCCGCTGCGGCAGGCTCCTGTTCAAGAAAATCATCAAGCACAAGGGAGAAAAGCTCATCTGCCTCAACGAATCATGCAACTACCAGGTGGAGCTTCTCGACGAATCGCAGCCCGCGAACGGCAACGGGCAGAACACTAACGGTACCGAGCAGCAGGAGGCATGACGGCAGAAATCGAGCAATTCATGATGTACCTCCGCAGCGAGAAGGATTCCTCGGCCAAGACGCTGGAAGCGTACAACAGGGAGCTGCACCAATTCTACCTTTTTCTGGCAGGCGATCTCGGCGCCGGTGTCAGGGAGAAGTACGAGGTGCGGGCGCCCATCGTGGATGATGATATTCCCATTGAATCGATCTGCGCCGAAGACATAACGGCCTTCATCGAATTCTCCTATGACCGCGGCATGAAGCGCTCAAGCATCGAACGCAGAATAGCGGCAATCAGATCCTTCTTCAGCTTTCTTTTCAGCAAAGGGTACATTGAAAACAACACGGCGGTCAAGGTGGGCTATCCGAAAAAAGAGTCGCGCCTCCCGAAATTCCTTCATCTCAACCAGATAGAGTCGCTCCTCGATTTCGAGCCGGTGACATTCATCGATTACCGGGATCGGGCCGTCCTGGAGACCTTTTACTCGACCGGCGCGCGTGTGGCGGAGCTCTGCGCCGCCGATATCGTCGATGTCGATTTTGACTCGGGACGGCTCAGGGTCACCGGCAAGGGCTCGGAGGAGCGTATCGTCTTCATCACCGATGGAACGGCTGCCATGCTGAAACGCTATTTCGAGGAACGGAAACGCAGGTTCGGCGCCCTGGGGGGCCCTCTCTTCGTCAATAACCGCGGAGGGAGGATCACGGTGCGGGGCGTCTATGACATTGTGGTCAAGCGGGCGCGGGCGGCGGGACTTCTCGAGCGGGTGTCACCCCATACCCTGC
Organism: Spirochaetota bacterium; assembly: GCA_035400945.1. Taxonomy (GTDB): domain Bacteria; phylum Spirochaetota; class UBA4802; order UBA4802; family UBA5550; genus RBG-16-49-21. The sequence goes on along the minus strand of DAONAJ010000012.1, from coordinate 57,255 downwards.
GCCACAGTTTTGCCACGGAGCTCCTGGACCGCGGGGCCGATATCCGGGCGGTCCAGGAAATGCTCGGCCACAAGAACCTGTCAACTACCCAGGTCTATACCCATACCACGAAGGAACGGCTAAGGAAGGTCTTCGAGAAGTTCCATCCCCATTCAGGCGGGCCCAAGGGCGACAAATAATCCACACGCCACAGTTATTACTTGTTAACGGGCAATACCCGCACCGGCTTACCGATTGGAAGGGTTCTCAATGTAAATGACTCACTGTAACGCCCCGCGGTATCGCAGAACTCCTTAAAATTCACAGAGACAGGCAGGATTGACAAGTTTTTATCGAGTGATTTGAAGAAATTGTCAAAATGCACCGGTATCACCGTATTCGCCTTCACCCGAAGGGGTACTTCTTTTACATATTCAGCCGTGTCGCCACGAGCGGCGATCCCCAGGATAACCAGGTCGGCTCTGATAGTATCGTACATTCCGGGAATGAAGCCCGCGCTTCCGTGATGCAGTATCGTCCCTGCCGGGTGACTGATCAGTATGCCGAAGACGCCCCCCAGCTTGTAGTCCCTCGCGTACGCCGGCGGGACAAGGGGTTTTTCTATGAACCCGAGGTCGGGTATCCTGCCGAAGACTAACCCATGATCGCTTTCAAAGAACTGGACGGTGAACCGGCCGATTCTTATCGGCTGGCCGGGCTTGGCCAGCTTCAGCCCGTCCTCCCTGAGGCCGGCGCCGCGGCCTATATTAAGGGTGCTCTCGGTGCCTATCATCTGGACCCCGGCTTCCCTGGCGAAGTAGGGCGCGTCCATAGAGTGGTCAAAGTGGGAGTGGCTCACGATTACGGCCTGGATATTGTTTTTTCCAAGCTTGTCGACCCAGCTCCGGACCAGGTCCTGCCTGGGCACCAGGGGCATCCGGAAGGCTATCCGTGCCATACTGACCCTGCTGACATAGGGGTCGATGAGGATGCCGGTCTGACCGTCCGATATAAGGACTCCTGCCGTTCCAATCCAGGTGAGGGTGATTCCTTCTTTGACGGATGGCGTATCGCCGATGAGCATGCTTTTGTAAAGATCCATTTCAGCACTCCATGTAATGCAGGTTGACCCCTGGATAAGAATGAGAAGAAATATAAGCTTTTTCATGATTGGATGATATGCTGACTCCGTCAAGATAGTTTTCGGTCTGCCGGGTGTCAATACAGACCACGCACGATGGTGCCGCCGCCGAGGACCTCGATTGCGTCATTATAGAATACGGCCGCCTGGCCCGGCGAAATCCCGATCTGCGGTTCGTCGAAACGGACCGTGATGCCGCCTGACTCCTCGAGAAGGAGTGCCGGCACCGGCGCCTGGGTTGAGCGCGTTTTGACCAGGGCCCGTTTCCCGTCGAGGGCGGTTTCCTTCATGTAATGAATCGTATCGGCGAAGAGCGATGCCGTTTCCAGGTCCTCGCGGTACCCGGCAACGATGACATTGCGGGCGGCGTCGATGCGGACGACATAGAGGGGGCGGGGCGCCGCTATGCCGAGTCCCCGCCGCTGGCCGATGGTATACCGGTGGATACCCCGGTGGCGCCCGATCACGGCGCCGCCGGTGTCGACGATATCGCCCGGAGCGGGCACCCGGCCGGCGGCGCGCCCGATGAATTCATCGTAGCGGTTGTCGGGGATGAAGCAGATCTCCTGGCTCTCGGGCCGCTCCGCGACGGGAAGGCGGCGCTCCTCAGCCATCCGCCTGACTTCCTCCTTGGTGAAGCCGCCCAGGGGGAACACGATGCTCCCCATGCTTTCCTGCGAAAGCCGGTAGAGGAAATATGACTGGTCCTTGACCGTTTCCTTCCCCCGGGCCACGTAATACCGTCCCTCGGCTGACTGCCTGATCAGCGCGTAATGGCCGGTGGCGATGGCTTCGCAGCCGAGGGCCCGAGCGCGGTCGAGGAGACGGCCGAACTTGATCAGGGCGTTGCAGTTTACGCAGGGATTGGGCGTGGCGCCGCGGAGGTACTCGGCGCAGAAGGGCTCCACGATAAGCGAGAGAAAATCGTCCTCGAGGTTGACCACGTGGAGGGGAATGCCGTGGGCCCCGGCCAGTGCCCGCGCCGATTCAACGGAGTCCGGCGCGGCCGGGGGGCCGTAATGGCGGCTGACGATGCCGGCGGACAGCTCGGCGGTGATGCCGATGATGTCATGACCCGCTTCCTTCAGGAGCAGCGCCGCCATCGAGGAATCGAGCCCCCCGCTCATGGCAACAGCGATTTTCATTATCGTTACCAGCCCGAATCATACAGGATCCCCTGGAATGAGCCCCGGCGGAGGAACTCGTCCTCGATCGCCTTGATGACGGTGCCCTTGTGAAGGCCCCACCGCGGAGCCACCAGGGTGTTTTCTTCGCGGTCACCCATGAGGCGGTGAATGAGGATGTCCGGCGATACCCTCTCGATAAAATCGCATACCGCGGAGACATACTCATTCATCGGCAGCGGTTTCATGAGCCCCGCCCGGTACATTCCCTCCAGGGGTGTCCCGCTGATGACGTGGAGGTGATGGAACTTGATGCCCTGAACCGGCATGGCCCTGAGGGCCGTTGCGGTGGCCATCATGTCCTGCCATGACTCGCCGGGAATGCCGAGTATGAGATGCACGCATACCGGTATTCCGCGCGTTGAAGCCCGGCGGACCGCGTCAACAGTAACGTCATTGGTATGGCCGCGGCGTAAAAATTCAAGGCTTTTATCATGGCTCGACTGCATGCCTATCTCGAGCCATACCTCGAAGCCGGGCTTCAGGTATGACGCGACGAGGTCCATGATTTCGTCCGGAACGCAGTCGGGCCTCGTTCCGATCATGAGGCCCACGATGTCTTCCCGGCCGGAGGCCAGGTCATAGAGCCCTTTCAGGAGGGAAGGGGGGCCGTAGGTGTTGGTAAAGGCCTGGAAATAGGCTATGTACCTCGTGGCCTCGTCTGACCGCTTGAACGCCTTTTTAGCGAGGTCCATCTGCTCGCCGATCGGGGTGGCCGGGGTCATGCCGGGCGATGCGGATCCGTCCGCTGAGCAGAAGATGCAGCCGTCTCTGCCCGCCGTGCCGTCCCTGTTGGGGCAGGACAGCCCGGCGTTGACGGGAATTTTCAGCACGCGGCAGTTGTACTTGTTTCGCAGGTAGTCGCTGAATGAATGGTATGGCTTGCCGAACCAGCTCCCGGCCCTAGAGGGATCTCTCTCTCGTTTCATTTGCGAAATATGAATTTTTTAGATACTGCTGGTTCTGGTACATGTTCGGATTGAGGGCGACGCTGTTCACGTACTGCGCGCTGACGACATTGCAGTTTTTATCGAGCCTGACGATGTATATGCCGGCGGCGAATTTTACATTATGGGCGATTTCTTTCCACCGCACGACTCTTTTCTTTTTCTTGTTCTTGGTTATGTAATCAATTGTTTTAACCTTGCTGATGTTATGGGCATTCCTGAAGGACTTCACCAGCTTCTTCATTGTTTCAGGGTCAGGAGACAGGGCCAGTTCAATGGCCTTCTCGATGCTCTGGTTGCGCTCTATGGGGAAAATGATGCTCCTCTGCATGGGTGACTTGGCTATATAGGGGGAGAAGCTATAGTTCTTGACCGGGGATATCTCGATGGCGGATGCCGGTTTGCTCTTGCCTTCTGAAGGGAATTTCGCTGCATCAAACTCGGTTCGGTAATGCTCTCGCATCTTGGCGAAGAAGGGGGCCCTCAGAAGGTACCTTCTCGCCATCCAGAAATGCTTGCGGGCAAGCTTGTTTTTTTTCTGGCGCTTGTACTTGGCGGCAAGCTGGTAATACCGCGATGAGTTAACCAGGTTCATTTTCACGCTTGAAAAGAAAGCCGTATTGTCGGCATACCTGGTGCCGGAGTATTTTTTTTCCATCTCCCGAATGACACGGATAGCCTTGCCCGAATCGACCGCCTGGATATAATAAATGGCCAGCCGGGCCAGCTTGAGCAGCTCGATCCGCTCCGGAGAGGTCTCGCCGGTTTTCTGGACCGTTGACCCTGAAATATCAACGGAAAATGTCTCTTTTATCTGTTCAATGAGGGCATTGTACTGGTTCTCGACTATCATGCTGATGTACTCGGGGTCCCTCAGTTTTTTTTCTTCATCGGGGTTCGACACGAAGCCCGATTCATAGATGACTGACATGGGGAAATCGATAAAATAACTGAACCTGGTGTCGCCGACGGCGCCGAAATTCCAGCTGTTCGGCTTGAGTCCCTTCGCGATATGCATTTTTTTCAGCCTCTGTGCGTAGTTCGGACAGAAGCCGCTGGCGTCGACCCTGTTGTACAGGGTGAGAAAGCCGTCATAGGTGTCCCGCACGACCTGCAGCACCTTCCAGCCGTTGCCGTTCCGGGTGACATGAATGCCGGGCAGGTTGACCCTGCCGTCGGCCTTGTACAGCACTGAAATGTTGTTCAGGTGCTCCGAAATAATGATAAAGGCGCCGGCTTTTTCCGCGAGCTCGACGGTCCTCGTGAAGGATATGTCGTTGTAGGTATCGCTGTTTCCCTTGAGAACCGCCATGTAATCATCGGTGGTTTTTACTTCAATGTGCCTGTTCCTGGAGAGCAGCTCATACATTTTTCTCGAGAGCAGTATCGAGTAGTATTCTTCAGGGAGCCCGGTGCAGCTGGTCCTCCTGGTTGCGTCCCCGCCCTGCCACATGCCGTTGGGGAGTTTCCCGTGGGCCGGATCAAAAAAGATCACTATCTTTTTACCCTGCTGAAGGTTCTCATAGAGCCTGCCGTAGGTATTGTCTATGCGGTTCACGATCTCATTGATTTTCTCGCGATGGGCCGCGTTTTTTTCGCTGTTAAGAATGTTGACGATGGATTGAGGCTGTTGGTTCTGGCTTTGCTGTTCCGGTGCGGAATATGCGTATGCGCCGATGAAAATAAAAAATGAAAGTACGGCTGTCATAATATGTCGTGGGCTCATTATCTATGTCTCTTATACAATTATTAAAAAGAATACGACTGCCTGAAGGCCCTGCATTCATAATCTTTTTTGTTGTTAAAAAACCAACAGATTCAAGATTATTGTTCATGAAATAATGAATCTTACTTATAATATCGAATTATTTCAAGAATTTATTTGATTTTTATTTGTTTTTATTGAAAAAAATATACGATATGCTATGAATGCTGCAGGAGTACGATGTTCATCTGCCAGTCAATACGGAGCGTGCATGCATGAAACATTCATTCATTAAATACGAAAAACTGTCCAACGAAATCAAGGACGAGATCCATAAGTATCACCAATCGATGAAAGCCCAGAAGAGCGAGGCCGTTTTTGACGAGTCAATAGCTGAATGGTTCGAGAACAGGTTTGATGAATGGCTGTTAAAGCGGTACAGCAGCGATGAACATCAGGGGAGGAGGAAGTTCTTCCGGCTTGAGGTCGAGATTCCCATCCGCATTATCGACACCCTGATCGAATCGTCCCGCGATGACAAGCATGCGATGGAATTTATCGGTAAGATAGTCAATATAAGCCGCGGGGGCCTTTATTTTAAATCGTCTAAGCCGATCGAGATTTCATCCATAATAAAGGTAATCATAGATTTTTCCGGCGTGGACAAGGACCTCAACGAGGTCGAGGCGCTGGCCATGGTCATCAGGAGCGACAAGCTCCCGGAGGAGGATTACGGCATCGGGATCATGTTCAGCAGTATTTACGAGCCCAACAAGGAGCGTCTCGATCTCTTTATCCTGAAAAATCTTTCGTATTATATTTATTCTGAATAATACCGCCGCACGGTTCGATCCCTACTTCTGTGTGGCCGCGTTTTTCAGGTAGTTTTTCATGTTCTTCTTCATGATGTCATAATAGAAAACGTTGTAGCGCCGGTGCTCGATGTCCTTCCTGCTGAGCTGCCCGTTCTGGTTGACGAGGTTGAGGATTTCAGCCCTGGTGTTGCGGTCTACGGGTATATTGCTGCCCGCCAGGGTCTGTTCCATGGAAACCCGCGCCCTTTTTTTGGCCTTGTTCTGGATGTATTCCATGTCGCCCTGACCGGCCTCTTTGGGGGAAATGATCACCACCCGGTAGAGGTCGTTTGAAATGAAGCCCTCGGTAAGATATTTCTTTTCGATGTCGACGCTGTCCAGGGATATATCGGTATCCGGCTTTGGACCGTCGTCCTTCTTGGTGTTCTTTGAGCAGGCCAGCGGCGTGAATGCAATGACTGCGGTGATCAGGATAGAGACCGGCACGGACGATTTCTTCATGATTTGGCTCCTTGGGTTGTGATTGCGGCTTCCTGTTTCTGCTCAACCGGGGGATTTATGATGGAGGCCACCTTTTTTTTGAAACCCGGCCGGAATATACGGTAGCCGATTATCATGGATCCCTTTTCGTTATAATAGACAAAGGCTATGCTGCCGCCGATGACATAACCTCTCAATTTTTTAATTAGCTCGTTTTTAGCTTCAGCCGGGAAGGCCTCTTTTTTGTTCTTATCCTTTATTGCGTTTTTTGCCTGATTGTCAATGCAATAATCGGCCAGGTTGTGGATGGCCAGCTCTTTCACGTTGACGTTCTTTGCCCGCAGGTACGCGCTTTCGCGCCGGGCCACGAGCCCCCGGGAGCCGTCCTCCGGCTCGATTTCAAGGATGGCCTGGTAGCAGTTGTCGGTCAGGAAGCCGTTGGTCTTGATCTCGTTGGATTCCCTGACGCTGAGACCGCAGGATGGGAAGGCGAGCGCAACGGCGGCAAGGAATGGCAGTAGTACATTAGGGCGGATCGGTTTCATGTTACACCATGGGTCAGTTGTTTTTAAGGGCATCTATAATGCTCTGGATTTCCCGGGCGCGGGGATGCCCCGGTTTGACAGAGAGCAATTTTTCAAAATGCTGTAAAGCTTTTTCTTTATTTTTTATCTTCCGGTAATAGATCATTCCCAGTTCCTCGTGGGCGTTATAGAGGGAGCCGTCCAGGGCCAGGGCCTTCTCGAAGGACTGCGCCGCCTCGGGATAGCTCCCGGCATCGCGGTACGCCAGGCCGAGGAAAAAATGGGTCTGTGCGTCAAGGGGCTTGATCTGGAGGGCCTTACGGTACTCGTCGATCGCCTGGCCGTAAAGCTTCGATTCCCGGTAGGCGTTGGCAAGGTTATGGTGTGCGGTAAAGGAATCCGGGTTCTGCTCAACCGCTTTCTTGTTCAGCTCTATGGCCTTGTCATACTGCTTGTTCTTCGAGTAGATTTTTCCGAGATTGATATACGCCTTGGGGTCCTTGGGGTTCATCTCTATGGCCTGGTTGTAACACTCCAGCGCCTTTTCCTCGTTTTTCATGGCGTCGTATGACTTCCCCATCTCGTAATACGAAGCGAAATCGTTTTTCTTTATCTGCGCGGCCTTGGTGTACATGTCTATCGATTTCGGGTAATTTCCCCTCAGGTAATGCACCAGTCCCAGGTTGAAGTATGCCTGGTAGTATTCCGGGTCAAGCTCAATGGTGCGCTCGTAGTGTTTTATGGCGCTGGCGTAGTCCTTCATTTCATGGCAGGTTTCGCCCGTTTTGAAATTGGTGTCGGGATTGTTGGGCCTCCGCTCGAGGTCCCTGGAGAAGTATTCCAGGGCCTTCCGGTACTCCTTGCTCTCGAAGTAGACGTCGCCGAGGTTGAAATTGGCCCGGTCAAGGGTGGGGTCCTGTTCAAGGGATGTCTTGAAGTCGCTGATGGCGCCCGATTTGTTCTGCATCTGGATGCGGGCGAGGCCCCTCGAGTAATACGCCTTGGGGTAGGTCGGTTTGGCGGCTATGGCCTTGTCAAAAGCGCCCGCCGCCTGCCGGTATTTTTTCTGGATGTAGTACACCAGCCCCAGGTGATACCACGCGTCGGCGTGTTTCGGATTCGCGGCCACGGCTTTTTCAAAGGCGTCGGCGGCATTGTTGTATTTCTTTTTGCTGTAGTAGATCCTTCCCATCCAGTACCAGGAATGGTCGTCACGTTCGTCCGCTTCCACCGCCTTCCGGTACGCCTCGACGGCGCCGTCGTAGTCCTTATCCTTGCGGCGCTGGTCGCCGATAGCCCGCCAGTCGTTGCCCGGTTTCTTTGCCGTCTCCTTCCCGGGAGGTTCTTTTTTCGGCGTATCGCTCAACGAATCGGTCTCGGGGAGCTCGGATTTTTTCTTTGCCGTCGATTTTTCAGCGGTCCTGCCTTCGGCGGGATCCGCTTTCCGCGCCGGTGCCTTCTCCTTGTTGAGCTTTTTCAGGGCGTCCTCGTACTTCTTCCTGAGGTTCCTGTCCCTGCTGTTGTACTCGAGGGCCTGGCGGTAACTTGCGGCGGCCTTCGGCCAGTCGGCCTTCACGCTGTAGATGTCGCCGAGGCGCTCGGCGGCAAGGGCATCGGACGGGTCCACGGACAGGGCCTTCTCGAAGGAAGCCACAGCGTCGTCGGTCCTGCCGAGCTTCAGCAGCGCTTCGGCCTCGCCCCGGTGGTACTTCGATTTTTTCGGATTTTTGTCGACGGCCTTTTTGTAGTTCCCGAGGGCATCATTGTACTTCTTTATCTCGAAATAGAGGCTCCCGAGATTGTAGTATCCTTCAGCGTCGTCGGGGTTCGCCTTGATTCCTTCCTTGAGGATCTTTATGGCGCCGTTCACGTCTCCCGCGCGGAGGCGTTGTCGCGCCATGTTGCGGTAGCTGTCCTGGTCTTTCGGAGCCACCTTCTTTGCCTTCTGGTACTCGTCCAGGGCCTTCTTTATTTTTTCCTGCTCGTCGTACACGTTGCCCAGGCGGTTGTAAGCCGAGGGGTAGGCGGGCCGGTTTTTTTTCGCCAGGTTGAACACCTCTATGGCCCGGTCATAATCGCCCTTGAGGGCGTAGGCGTGGCCCAGCTCGTTCAGGGCGTCATAATTGACCGGGTCTACCTTCAGGGCTTTTTTGTAATAATCGATAGCCTTGTCGAGGTCGCCGAGGGACTTGTACAGGTTCCCGATCTGGATCATGGCGTTAACGTCGGTCGGGTTGGCATCCAGCACCCGGGAGTAGGCCTCGATCTGTTTCAGCCGCTGGTCCTCTATTGTGTCACCGCCCCGTTTCCCCGGGACCAGGGTCACCATGAGAATCACCGCTGTTATAAGCAGGAGCAGCAGCGCGCCGCCGATTATGTATTTCCGCCTGTCGTTGTAGTACCGCATAGTGTCCTCTCAAAGGTCGTCGTCAAGGTATATGTCTTCAAGCTTCTGCTTTGTCTTCTTCGACTCGTGTCCGGCTTCCTTGTCGGTCGTCCTGTGTATCGTCTTGTCAATGGTCACGCCGCCCAGCATGAGGGCTTCCTCGATCGTCATGTCGCTACCCGGGGGAGGGATGACGAAGTTCGGGTCTTTGAGTAGCTCGATGGCGCGCTTGATCCTGTCGTACTGCGGGTCGTCCGGGGCAACCTGGAGGTATGTCTCCCAGTTGGTTATGGTGTTGCTCTTGTCGCGCAGGATCATCAGGTAGGTAAGGCCTATATGATAATAGGCAAACCTCAGCTGGGTGTCGGCCTCGATGGCCTTCCTGAAATTCTCGACGGCCTGTTTTCCGTCCTTGCGGTAATAATATATCTGGCCGATGCGGAAGTAGTTCTCCCCGGCTTCCGGGTTTAACTGGACGCTTTTCTGGTACAGCTCAAGGGCCCCGTCATAACGCTTTTTTATCAGGAAGATATCGCCGAGATAGGCGCAGGCCTGGGCGTTATCCGGGTTTTTATCGATAATCTGCTGGAAGAGGGATTCCGCCATGTCGAATTTTTTTTGAAAGAAGTAGCCGGTGGCTTTTTTGACCAGATCTTCTTCGCCCTCCTCCTGCGGGAAAGACGGGGAGGGGAGCGCCAGAAGGGAAACCGCGATTATGTTGAGGAGGATGTTTTTCATTGACATGGTGTTTCGTGCCCCCTGCATCGGTCATTATAATGCCCGGAATCAGAGTCCTTGTGAACGTTGCAACGCCTTTTTGATAGCTGATTAGTTAGACACGGTTTTGGCTGAAACAGCACAAATTTATTTATTTTTTCTGTTTTTTTTCAGCCAGACCGGCCCCCCGGGCCCTCCGGAATGATTCCTGGCGTTATTCAGGAGCGCCGCCTATTAATATCAGCTTTATGCCCGATTCACTGATCATCTCGTCAGCCAGGGGGTCACGGTACGGAGACTTGCAGATTATGGTCCTGATGCCGGCATTGATGAGCATCTTGGTGCATATCGAACAGGGCTGATGGGTAATGTAAATCGTGGCGTCCCTGATCGATACGCCGTGGTAGGCGGCCTGGATAATGGCGTTCTGCTCCGCGTGAAGACCGCGGCAGAGCTCGTGGCGTTCTCCCGAAGGGACGTTGAATTTTGTCCTGAGGCAGGTTTCCTCGGTGCAGTGGGAGATATCGGTCGGCGCCCCGTTGTACCCGGTCGAAAGTATGCGCTTGTCCTTGACTATGATGGCACCGACGCTGCGGCGTATGCAGGTCGAGCGCGTTGACACGTCCTCGGCCAGTTTCATGAAATATTCGTCCCAGCCAGGTCTTCCCATCACTGGTCCACCTCGTGCTTGAATTTCAGCGTCGTCGATACCGGCCGGTCCGCGTGTATCCTGACCTCGGCCGTGAGGGGAATATACGGCCTGTCTGGACTGAACAGGGACCGGCGCGGCGACACCACGTATTCAGGGTGCCCGTCGGTATAGACCTTCATCTCGACGCGGTCAATGACCACCTTTTGCAGGTCCATGTCGCCGGGCTTCAGCACCAACGCGGTGAGGTCTTTCCCGACCGGCAGTTTCGCCAGGACCGTGGAGCCGCGGGCTATGACCAGTTCGGCCAGGCCGCTGGTGAAGCGGGCGACCGCCTGTTTGCCCTGGGCGCTCCGGGTCGTCAGTGAAAAGATGTAGTTCCCCGTATCCCGTTCCTTCATCACTGAAAACCTGAACTGCAGGTCCCCGTAATTGAAGGAGGACGACTGGTACAGGTCGCCGGGCCTGTCGCCGGCGTAAAACAGGTACAGCACCATGATCAGTACAATATTGACAACGAAGATAATGGCGGAGAATTTCTTGCGCTTTTCCGTGCGCTGGAGGCTTTCGGGCGACCGGTATCTCCTTATGGTCTGCTCGGCCAGGGTTTCATGTTGTGGCTGCTGTTCGGTCATTGGTCCGGCTGTTACAGTGGTATAGAAAAAAAACGTATGACCTATCAGTGCATACGCTTTGTGTCAGTGTCAACAATTTATTAATGCCCGGCCCCGCCGGGGCGGGGCTACAGGCTTTTTTCCAGGTCCTCGATGCCTTTCAGGATGATCCTGTATTCCCTGGAGTCGATGTGAAAAGTGTCAAGATACCGCTTGAAGTATTCCAGCTGTTCCCGCTTCCATTTATTGGTATCATGATTATTGGTAATCATAGGGTAAATCCTCCCGGGTAATAGTTATAATACCATATCGGCATTATGGGGCATCAGCTTTAGCCAAATACGGGACCATGTGGCCGGGTTTGGTCCCGTAATTCCCGGGAGGAGGGAGGCCCTTTAGTCCTTGCAACGCTCGTAATGGTCACTAAATGATATGAGACCGATATTCACGCATAAACTGTAGTCATCGGTACCCGGGGTGTACATCAAGCTGCATTGAGCTATGCCAAGAACGGCCAGTTCGCGTTGTTTTTTCTGGCATTTTTCTGTTTCGGTCTCGGCATCCTTCAGCTCGCAGGCCGTGAAGAAAAGGCTGAATATAAGCAGAATCAAAAGCATTGTTTGTTTCATGTAACTAACCTCGTAATGTGGAGAATGTGATTATCCTGTATACTTGTTAGTCCGGAATTATAAGAAAAGTAAACAAAAAAAATTGGCCTTTTACCCGGAAATATAACGGGTCATATATCCGGGCCGCCCGCATTCCCCGACGTGACTCGGGGACCACCGGGGCGTCGACTGTGATGCGGACCATCGCGAAAGGTCCACGACCGGGTCGTTCAAAACCCCCGAAGAAGCTGTCGCAGGAGGCGCAGATCACGCCTACGGCTATGTAGAGGCACGCGCTTCTTGTGGGGCAATGTTAAACCAGCATGCATAAAAAAAGGCCCCGAATCGTCGGGGCCTTTTTGCGTTATTCATCAGAAACGGAATTACTCGCAGAGTTCGAACAATGCCGCTGCGCCCATGCCGCCGCCGATGCACATTGACTCGATGCCGTACTTGACGCCCTTTCTGACCATGGTGGCCACGAGGGTGGCAAAGATCTTGGAGCCGGTGCATCCCAGGGGGTGGCCCAGGGCAATCGCGCCGCCATTGAGGTTGATCCGGCATTCCGGTGAATCTGACGCCCAGTACTTTTTGTCGGCGATGCCGAGCTGCTGCGCGCAGTAGATGGCCTGGGACGCGAAGGCCTCGTTCAGTTCGAAGATGAGGCTTTCGGTCTGCAGTTTCTTGAGGTCCCATCCGACCTGTTTGCAGAGCTTGGGAATCGCGTACGCGGGGCCTACGCCCATTTCGTCGGCCTTGCAGCCGGCCACGGTGTAGCCGACCAGCTTGACCAGGGGCTTCATCCCGTATTTCTTGACCGCGTCGCCGCTCATGATAATGGAAGCTGCTGCGCCGTCGGTGGTCTGCGAAGAGTTGCCCGCGGTAACTGAGCCGGTCGAAGAGAAGGCCGGTTTCAGCTTTTTCAGGCCGTCTATCGTGGTCTCGGCGCGGACGCCGTCATCGAAGTCCTGCACGAAGGTTTCCCGCACTATGGTGCCGTCAGGCTTCTCGACGAACTTGTCGGCCGTGGTGGGGATTATCTCGGTGAAGTATTTGTTCTTCTGCGCTGTGGCAGCCTTCATGTTTGAATGATAGGCGAACTCGTCCTGCATTTCCCGGGTGATGCCGTACCGCTTGGCCACGTTCTCCGCGGTGATGCCCATGGAGATATAGACATCGGGATTTTCCTTCGCCCACTCGGCCATCGGCCGGGGAAGGTTGCCGCCCATGGGAACGATGGACATCGATTCGCAGCCGCCGGCCATGTTGACTTCAGACCAGCCCGCCATGACCTTCAGGGCGGATATGGCTATGGACTCAAGTCCGGATGAGCAGAAACGGTTTACCGTTGCGCCGGAGACTGAATCCGGGAATTTCGCCATCTGAAGGGCGACGCGGCCCAGGTTGAGGCCCTGTTCCGCCTCGGGGAAGGCGCATCCGAGCATGAAGTCGTCGATGGCGGCCGGGTCGAGCTTGATCCTTTCAACGGCACCTTTCATCGCCTGGACGATAAGTTTCTCGGGTCTCGTTTGAGCAAGGGCACCCTTGCCGCGGCGGCAACCGGGTGTTCTTACTGCACTGACTATATAAGCATCTCTCATATGTTTCCTCCTGTATTCGGTTTAATTGTTATATCATCAACGGCTTGCCGGTATTCAGAATATGCTCGGCCATCTTCTGGGTCTCTTCGGTCTTCCAGAGGTCGACAAAAGCTTCCCGCTCGAGTTTCATGAGATATTCTTCGGATACGAGCTGGCCCTGCCGGGCTTCGCCGCCGGACATACAGTAGGCGATCTTCTTCGCGATGAATTCCATGTGTTTCGGAATGTACCCGCCGTTCCTCATGTTGAGCATTTCGGCCCAGATCATGCCCTGGGCTTCGAGGCCCATTACCGGGTATTTCTTCTTCGCGGGGGGAACATAACCGTCATCAAGGAGCTTCAGGCACTCTTTCTTCGCTTCGCCGATGAGGTTGTCCTTGTTGAAGACGATGCGGTCGGTCGGCCGCAGGAAACCGTTCTTGCGGGCTTCGGCCGCGGACATGCCGACTTTCGCCTGTGCCACGCACATGAAGGCCGGGATGAAGTACGCCGCGTAGTCAGCGAGCTTCACGTTTCCGGGGATGGTATCCATGACGCGCTGCCAGAGGTGGATCATGCCGCATCCGCCCGGCACAAGGCCGGCGCCTATCTCAACGAGGCCCATGTACAGCTCGGCGTGGGCAACGATCTTGTCGGCGGCGAGGCAGAGCTCGCATCCGCCGCCCAGGGTCATGCCGTAGGGGGCCGCGACGATGGGAATCGGGGCGTATTTCATGCCCATGATGCCTTCGTGTACTTTCCTGATGAAGGCGTCGATTTCAGTGAATTTCTTGGCCTTGGCAAGACCGAGCATGAAGGCGAGGTCTCCGCCGGCGGAGAAGGCTCCCGGGAATCCCGGCGCCTGGTTGCCGAAAACGATGCCGCGGCCGTTCTCGACCACGTACTCGGCTGCCACCTGCATGAAGTCGACCATGTTCTTGTTCACGGCGTTCATCTTGGTGTGGAATTCGATGTCAAAGATGCCGTCGCCCAGGTCGATGAGGGAAGCGGAGTCGTTCCCCTTGACGAACTTCTTGTTGGCGCGGAGGTTGACGAGGTTGATCGCCAGGTCGCTGGTCGGGACTTCCTTGTACTTCATGGTCTTGAGGTCGAAGTACATCTTCTTGCCCTTTTCGATCTTGTAGAAGGAGTTCACCTTCTTGGTGATCATGGCCTGGACTTTCTTGGGAACTTTCATCCCTTCTTTCTTCATGCGGTCACAGGCTTTCTTTACGCCTATGGCATCCCACAGTTCGAAGGGGCCCATCTCCCAGTTGTATCCCCATTTCATCGCGTTGTCGATCTCGACGATGTTGTCGGCGATTTCAGGGATGCGGTTGGCTGAATAGATCAGCGTGCCGGCGGTGGCCCTCCATGCGAACTGGGCGCCCTTGTCGGTCCCGTACATGACGGTGGCGACTTTCTCGGCCAGGGTTGCCTTCTTCTTGGCGGCCTGGAGGGACGGGAAGTCGACCTTGTCGTAGGTCACGTATTCCATGGTGTTGTAGTCGAGGACCTTGTTGACCTTTTTCCAGTCAGGGGTTATCTCTTTTTTGTAGAACCCGCCTTTGGTCTTGTTGCCGAGCCACTTGTTGGCGACCATCTTGGCAACAAATTCCGGCAGCTTGAGGCCGTCACGGGACTCGTCTTTCGGGCAGAGCTCGTAGCAGTTGTCGGCCACGTGTTTGAAGGTGTCGAGACCGACGAGGTCGGCAGTCTTGAAGGAAGCGGTTTTCGGCCTTCCGAGGGCGGGGCCTGACATCGCGTCAACTTCAGGAACGGTCAGCTTCATGTCCATCATTATCTGCATCGCGGATACCATGGAGTAAACGCCGATCCGGTTGCCGATGAAGTTCGGGGTATCCTTCGCCCAGACGATGCCTTTACCAAGGATCTTCTCGCCGAATTCGGCCATAAACTTCAGAATCTCTTTTTTGGTTTCTTTGCCGGGGATGATTTCCAGCAGGTGCATATACCGCACCGGGTTGAAGAAGTGCGTTCCGAGGAAATGCTCTTTGAACGCTTTGCTGCGGCCCTGGGATATCTTGTTCAGGGGCAGACCAGACGTGTTGGTAGAAATGATAGCGTCTTTCTTCATTATTTTTTCGATCTTCGCGAAGAGATCCTGCTTAATTTTCAGGTTCTCAACGACAACTTCAACGATCCAGTCGCATTCGGCGAGCTTTTTGAAATCATCTTCCAGGTTTCCCAGAGACACAAGTTTTGAATCCTTTTCCTTGTCCATGAAAAGCCCTGGTTTTGCTTTCATAACCGCCTCGAATCCGGCGTTGACAATCCTGTTCCTCGCTTTTGGATCTTTCTTCTCTTCGTCTTTTAGATCGAATGGAACGATATCCAGTAGCAGAGTAGGAATGCCTGCGCTGGCACACAGAGCGGCTATACCTCCACCCATTATGCCAGAGCCTATAACGGCTACTTTTTGGATCCTTCTAACCATAGAGACCTCCTGTTTAAGTCTGATATTTTTGAATATATTTTTTTTGGGAGAAAAGCTATCGTGATACTATTACTATATAACAATGATAAAGTTTTTCTCCATTTCCAGTCTACGGTAAACTAAATAAAATTATGAATCATATAGGTCAATCATTATTTGGTTGTACAAAATGTCAATAGTTATAAAGCATGCGTCTCGAAATGGCCGCAAAAAAGTTATATTTTCCACATGAAAAAAAATCGCGGAGCGAATCGTGAATCGCGCCGGTGGAGCCGGTGTTTACGCGATTATGACCGTCGCGGAGGGAGATAAAGAAGGGATATTCACGACGGAAAAAAGCGAACATAGTTGTATTTTTGATATGGATGTCAGTTCCTGCAACAGTGCGGGCGATTAATTACCGGTTAATGGCCGAATTTTTAAATTATCGCCACTATTTTAAGTTGACAACATGGCGGTTAATTAAAAAATGGATAAGAGAATTCTGGCGCCGTACCCAAGTGGCTAAGGGAGAGGTCTGCAAAACCTTTATGCAGCGGTTCGAATCCGCTCGGCGCCTCATATCCCGCCCAGGTGGTGGAATTGGTAGACACAAGGGACTTAAAATCCCTTGACCTTTTTGGTCGTGAGGGTTCAAGTCCCTCCCTGGGCAATGGCGCACAGGCCTTCAGATCGGGAACCTCATTTTAAGGTAATAATCAATATTTTTCATCAGGGTAATCAGCTTAGGCCGCAGAATGTCTATCCCTTCCTGTATTTCAGAAAAATAGTTAAACAGGCCCGTATCCTCCGGTGAGATGAAACCGTCCCTGGCAAGGCGGTCAAAATTAATGATGTCGCTCCAGTATTCCCGGTCGTAGAGAAGTATCGGGACGTTTATTTTCTCCATTTTTCTCGTCTGCACCATGGTCAGGGTTTCGAAGAGTTCATCCATGGTCCCGTATCCGCCGGGAAATATGATGAACGCCTTTGCCTGGTAGAGGAACCAGAGTTTTCTCATGAAAAAATAGTGAAATTTGAACATCAGCTCCGGGGTGATATACTTGTTGGGAGACTGCTCAAAGGGAAGATCTATATTCAGGCCGATGCTCTGCATCCCGGCCCGGGTCGCCCCCAGGTTGGCGGCCTCCATGATGCCGGGTCCTCCGCCGGTACAGATGTAGAAGTGATTCCCCGTTTCTCGTTCGATCTCTTTGCTGAGGTTGGCCAGGGCAAAGGCGAAATCGGCAGCCATGTGGTAATACCGCTGTTCATCGGCCGTGCCGTCGGGGCGGGTGCGGGCCGACCCGAAAAATACCACCGTGTGATGGATGTTCATGTCCCTGAAGCGTTTTTCCGGCTCCAGGTATTCGCTCAGGATGCGGAGGGACCTCGCTTCCCGGGAGTGCATGAAGTCGGGATCGTCGTAGGCGGTGGCCAGCTTTTTCTCTTTTTTCATTTATATCTGCGCTTGCGCTTCATGTTGAAGATGGTGCCGTCGGTGTGCTCGGAGACAGATTGCGACAGGATTTTTTCCTTGTCGATGAGGTCGATGGTGATGGCGTCCATGAAATGGAGTATTACCTTAAGTCCCGCCCCTATGCCGCGGAGCGGAATTTCCTGGCCGTTCAGCCGCACCTTGATCTTGCTTTTTTCCGATTCCGAGGCGTAGCTGATAATCTGGTTCATGTAGGTCGTCGTCCCGGCCTGGGGCGTCGAGTGAAGGATGTTGAATATGTCAAGACCCTTGCCATGGTCAATAATAGTTGCGTCGAAAATGTCCTTTGATATGGTGTACCGGATGGTGATGTCGCGGCGGTCGTCGTCGGCTTCGGCCCTGCGGTGGAGGTTCTGGTTGGTTTTCATGGTTTCCTGCACGGCGTTGGTGATCGCCTCGTCCATTGACAGCACAATTTCGTCTATGTCATCCTGGGTGTACCGGACTTTGCGCAAGTCGCCTATCAGTCGCTCGATAACCTCCGGAATCACGGCGGTATTGGCCGAATAGCTGTTCAGGAAATCTATGTCTAGGTTGCGGTTGCTCATGCCATGAAAAAATGTTATATAACCAATCTGCAACACAATGACAGCTTTACATAAAAAAATCAATTATTAATTTACCGCTATTAAGGATAATAACAAATTTTATGAGATAAAGCAAATCATTTTATGGCTCTTATGTCATCCGCCCCGCGACGGATTATTGGTAACATGCACGTTATGTTCCCATGGAGGCGGGGTCACACCCATGGAGGCGGGGTCACGTGACCCCGCCTCCATGGGTGTGACCAAACCTTCACTACTAAAGTGATCGATAACCCCAATCCGTGACAATTTTTTTGGTTGCCATGGGGCCCCCGCGGAGGCTTATATCTCTCATGCCTGATAATTTAAAAATATGTACAAGAGGACCGGAATATATAATGAAGAAGCTTGTTCCTGTTATTATTATCATAATGGCGGCTGCCGGGTGCATCCAGAAGAGATATGTCGATGAGGCCGCTGCCCTTTCCCGCGACATGAAGCTTGACTGGAAGATAGGCCAGATGCTGATGATGGCAATTCCCGGCCGGAATATGAACAGGGATGTGGAATTTATATTAAAACAATACCGTCCAGGCGGTGTGATTTTATTCGGATATAATCTTTCCACTGAATCAAACAACAGACGTTTTATCAAGGATATGCAGAAAGCCTCCTGCAGTTACGGGGGTATCCCCCTCTTTGTCTCGATTGACCAGGAGGGGGGGAGGGTGGTCCGCATTGTCGACGGCGTTACCCAGTTCCCCGGCAACATGGCCGCCGGCGTCTGCGGCGACCGGGATCTGGCGTACCGGTGGGGACGCGCCCTGGGGCTGCAGCTCCGGCTTACCGGCGTCAACATGAACCTGGCGCCGGCCCTTGACGTCAATAACAATCCCCATAACCCGGTCATCAACACCCGGTCGTTCGGAAGCGATCCGCGCCAGGTGTCGGAGTTGGGCGCCGCGTATCTCCTGGGGCTTCAGGATTCGCGCTGCATGGCCGTGGGGAAGCACTTCCCCGGCCACGGCGACACCAACAAGGATTCCCATCTCACCCTGCCGGTGATCCCCTATGACATGAAGCGTCTGGAGCGCGTGGAGCTCGCGCCTTTCCGGAAGGCGGTCAGGGCCGGCGTCGAAGGAATCATGACCGCGCACATAGCCTATCCGGCGATCCTGGGCGGCAACGATCCGGCAACGGTGTCGAAAAAATTCCTGACCGGCATATTGAGGGAGGATTTCCGCTTCAAGGGCCTGGTCATCACCGACGACATGGAGATGCACGCCATAGCCCGCAGGCAGGACATCGGCGAAGCGGCGGTGCGGTCGATACTGGCCGGTGCCGATATCATCCTCTTCAGCTCCTACGAGAAAAGCATACCGGCGATCTACAACGCCATACGGAAGGCCGTGCTCGAAAAGCGTATACCGGAATCAAGGATCGACGAGTCCGTGAACAGGATCCTGGAAGCGAAAATCAGGTACGGCATCATGGTCCCGGTGAAGGGGAAATGCGTGCCGGGGAAATTCGTCCTCACCGAAGAGGACCGGAAGGCCCTCGCCGACGCGGACCGGGTGAACGCCGAGCTTTCGCGCAGGGGCATACTCCTCTTCGGCGACAGGGATCTTGTCGCGCCTGCCGCCGGGGTTGTCCGCGTCTTCATGACCAGGAACCGGACGCTTCAAAATGAACTGCTGCGGAAGAAAGATAACGTGCTGGTCAACAGTCTGGGCGAGCTGGGCCGTTTCCGGCCGGCGCCGGGAAAGAAGACGGTATTCTATCTTCATGTTTCCGCCCCCGATCCCGGTGTTGTCCGGGCCGCCGCCGATTTTTGCCGGAAGGCTGACATCGGTTTCGTGCTGGTGTCGAGCGGCAACCCCTTTCCCCTGACGGTGGCGAAGGCGGCGCCGTCGGGGCTTCTGTCCTTCTCCGATACCGCGGAATCGGTGCGCCAGCTGGGCCGCTGCCTTAACGGCGAGTTCAGGCCCGCCGCCGGAGGGTCCCTCCTCCTGGGAAACGAGAAGGGGAAATGACCGGCGGCGTCTATATACATATTCCCTTCTGCAGAAGGAAATGCGACTACTGTAATTTCTATTCGGTTCCGCTGGAATGTTTCCCGGGAGATGCCGCCATCCCGGAGTGGTATATCCGCAGGCTCTCCGATGAAATCAGGCACCGGCTGCCGGCCGCCGGCTTCTCATCGGCAGACACCGTCTACCTCGGCGGCGGCACGCCGTCCCTCATGACCGCGGGGCAGGCGGAGGTGCTCCTGGGCCTTGTGCGTCAGAACGTCACGCTGGAGCCCGGAGCCGAGATAACCCTGGAGATGAATCCCGGCGACGTTTCCGCGGAGTCCCTTGCCGGGTTCAGGGACGCCGGCGTGAACCGCGTCGTCCTCGGCGTGCAGACCCTTTCGGAGCGGCTCCACCGCCTGATCGGCAGGTCGGCATCGCCCTGCACGGCCCGCGAGCTGGACCTCTTTTTCAGCGTTCCCGGCATCGCGCAGTGCGCCGACATCATCACCGGCATCCCGACGCAGACCGACGAGGAACTGTCCCGCGACATCGACCTGGTGGCGGCGTACCGCCCGCGGCACATATCGGCCTACACCCTTTCCATCGAGAAGGACGCGCCCCTGTCGAGGAGGCTGGTCCACGACGAGGCCGCTGAAGCCGGGCAGGCCCGCCTCTTCGAGCTGACCGGGGAGCGCCTGAAAGCGCACGGGTACGGCCATTACGAGATCTCCAACTATGCGCTGCCGGGCTTTGAATCGAGGCACAACATGAAGTACTGGCGCTTCGAGCCGTATATCGGCCTGGGGCCCGGCGCCCATTCCTTTGTCGGGGGCGAGCGTTACATCAATGCCATGACCGTCGGGGAGTATGTCCGGTCGGAGCGGGCGGTCCTCACCCATGATGCCCGGTCGGCCGGGGCGGCGGCCGTTGAATACATCATGACGGGCCTGCGCCTCCTGAAGGGCATGTCCCTCGATGAAATGGAGGGGCGGCTTTCCTTCCGCCTTCCGTCCGCCGTCATGGAGCGGATCGGGAAAGCGGCATCGGACGGGATGGTGGCGGTCGATGAGAACGCGGGTCGGACAGTGCGGTTGACGGCGCGGGGCATCATGATCGCCGACCGGGTCATCTACGGCATCGTGGAGCCGCTGTTGTAGCAGTGTGACGATATTATGAAAATAATTATTCTCGCAAAGGCGCAGAGAGGCGGAGAAGCGCAGAGGATTAGTTAATTAGAAAGCCCGCAAGGATTGTTTGTGTCCGTGTGCAAGGATTTTCGATGAAAGAATTAAAAGACAAATCTCCGATTGTTTAAATCCAGCAATAGTGCCATGGTGAAATGAGTTGTAATATAATCTGAATATTAATTAAGAAATTCTCCGCGCCTCCGCGAGGGCATATTTGCACTGTTTCGTAAGAGTTTAGTCCGCGTCGCGGATGACAAAATACTTCTTGTAATTGTCATGCATGCGGCGGTAGTATTCCTCGGCATTGCTGTCGCCCACGGCAAGGTAATAGTAGGCGAGGAGCTGGCTGGCCCTGATGACAAAGGTGTTGAGGTCCCGGCCGCGCAGTCCCCGCGTGATTTCGTAATCGCCGATCTTCATGAGCTGGACCGCTATGTTCAGGTGCTGGATGTACTTGATGACGTCGCTCTTCAGCTCCTTGTTGTTGTTCAGCACCATCTGGGTTATCTTTTCCTGGTCCAGGGTCCCCGAAAGAAGAAAATATTTCTTGATGGAAAGCATCGACGTGCTGAGAAGGGCCTTGTTGTAGCCGATCTTCAGGCGGTTGCGCAGCATCTCGTAGGCGTTGAGCCTCTGGTTGTCCGATTCCGGCATGACGCGGTTCTTGGCCTTGAAGAGGCGGAAAGCTACGTTCTCGATCTCCTTGCAGTCGGGGTCAGAATTGATCACGGCGGAAAGCTTGTTGTAATTGTTCGGGTTCCGTTCCAGAATTTTAATGAAGACTTCCACGCCCTTCATGGCCTCGGCGTAGACCTGGGGCGTGTTGGCGGTGAAATCCTTCATGGTGAGGCACTTCATCCCTTCTATTATAAGGGGCGACTGCGCCGTTATGACCAGGGCGTCCATGTCCGGCTGGAAGTCCTCAGAGGAGCGCCTCCGGTGTTGGGGCGGCTGGGGAGGCTTTGCCTCGAATTCGTCAAACGAGACGTCTTTCCGGGCCTGCTGCGGTTTTTCGGCAGGTTTTTGAGGCAACGGCTCGTCAAATGTAAAAAGATCATCGACCTCTTTGCTTTTTTTGCTGTCTGCCGGTTCATCGTCGAATAACGAGTCGAATTCGTCTGTAGCCATGGCGCCCTGTCTCCATCCCTGTCGTGTGGGGCGCCCGGCCGGAACGGCGGCGCGCCGCCGCTTTTCATCCTGGCCGGATAGGCCCCGCAGGCGATTTATTTGAATACACGGCAATTCCTTTTTGTCAAGCCTGTTTTAGGCGTCCCGTCGGGTGACGCGCGGCTGGACGCGGGGCAATAATTATCTTGATTTATTACGGCGCCTGTGGAAGATTTTACAGATTGCAGCAATTTATTTTTATGTTTAACCGGAGCAGCGCCATGAAAATCGCCAAGGCCGTTGTCATCTCCCTGATCATCATCCTGACAGCCGTCTTTTCCTTTGAATATAATCTGAAACAGCAGTTCGCCAGGTCGGTGGACGACCCCGATGGGACGGTAACGATCAAGGGCCTCGCTGACAAAGTAACCGTCCGGCGCGACAGGCTCGGGGTGCCGTACATAGAGGCAAAAAACGAGGAGGACCTGTTTTTCGCCACGGGGTACGTGACCGCCTCGGACCGGCTGTGGCAGATGACGGTGATGAAAATGGCCATGAGCGGGAGGCTCTCGGAGATCATCGGCCCCGAGGGGCTCAAGACCGACCTCTTCATGAGGTCGCTGGGCGCCGGGGACGTGATAGACGAAGCGCTGAAAAAAATGGACCCCGCCATGATGAGGATCCTGGAATGCTATTCCCGCGGGGTCAACGCCTACGTGAAATCCCATGCCGTCCTCCCTGCCGAATTCCAGATCCTGGGATTCCGCCCGGAGCCGTGGGAGCCCCGTGACAGCCTGTATGTGACGGCCATGATGGGGCTGAATCTTTCCTTCAATTTCATAGAGGAGCTTGATTTTCTAAATCTTGCCGCGCGGGTGGGATATGAAAAGGCCGCGTACCTGGTGCCGGTATATCCCGGTGACGACCTGCCCTTCGACGAAGCGAAAAAGCTGTCGGAGATCGACCGCCGCGCGCTGAACAGGATGTCCCGCGGCTGGAACGGCGTGCGGGACGGCCTCAGGGAGCTGTTTTCCATCGGCATCCCGGCATCGAACAACTGGGCCCTGGCCGGGACCCGGACGAAGAGCGGCCGGCCCATCGTCTGCAACGACACCCACCTGGCCCTGATGATGCCCAACGCGTGGTTCATGATGCACCAGAAGTGCCCCGGCTTCGAATCGGCCGGCGTGGCATCTCCCGGGGTGCCCATCATAAGCCTGGGTTACAACGGCAGGGTCGCCTGGGGCGCCACCATGGTCATGGCCGACAACCAGGACATTTTCGTGGAGCAGATCAAGGAGATTGACGGCGTTCCCAATTATCTTTACAAGGGTAAGTGGGTCCCGGCGCGGATAAAAACAGAGACCTTCAGGGTCAAAGACGGCAGGACCATCACCCGCAAGATAAAATACACGGGCCATGGCCCGGTCCTGAACGACGCGCTATCGATCATAACCATGCCCCCGGAGCTTACCGTGCAGCCCCTGCCGGTGAAAAGCGACTACGCCCTGGCCCTCTCGTGGGGAGTGGGGGACCTGCCGCGGACCCTCCTCGCCTTCCTGGATATCAACAGGGCGCAGAGCGCGGCGGACGCGCGCAAGGCGGTCCTCGGGCTTGAAGGAACCTATCTCAATATCGTGTACGGCGACGCGGACAACATCGGTTGGCAGGTAACGGGAAAGTTCCCGAAGAGGAAAAAGGGGACCGGGCAGCTCCCGTCCCCGGGCTGGACCGGCGACTACGACTGGGACGGCTTCACGGCATCTGACGCAAACCCCCACGCGGAGAACCCGGCACAGGGATATATCGCGACCGCGAACAACAGAACAGTTGATAAAAAGTTTCCCCTCAATATGAGCTCATGCTGGTATAACCCGGAGCGGGCTGAACGCCTCCAGCAGGTCCTGGGACCGATAAAAAACGCCACGGCAGGGGAGATGATGAAGCTCCAGTTTGACCGCTATTCCCTCATGTCGAAGAAGGTGCAGGACCTCCTCTTCCGCGGCGAATCGGCGAAGAAGCTGCGCGCCGCCATGAAGTCCCTCGGCGAGGAAAAGGCCGGGAACGTCCGGGAGGCCCTGGAGTTCCTGAAGCCGGAGCGTTTCAACAACATCATGGCTGAGGACTCCGCCGGTGCTGCGGTGATGGGCGCCTTCATGCACGCGGCCACGCGATGCATCTTTCTGGACGAGCTGGGGCCCGAGGGGAGCGTCGCGTGGGAATCGTTCCAGGACGCGTCGGTGATTTCCTATTCCGCATTCCAGGACCATCTCCTGGGCCGTGAGGATTCCCCGTTCTGGGACAATATCACCACGAAAAGGAAGGAGACCAAGTGGATCGTGCTGGCCCAGGCCCTGAGCGACGCCATCCTCCTGTGCGAGGACCGCATGGGCAGCGCCAGGAGGAAATGGGAGTGGGGGAAGCTCCACACCTATCACTGGAAGCACGATTTCACGAAGAAGCTTCCGGTATTCCATGATTTCTTCAACCGCGGCCCCTATCCCGCCGGCGGTGACGGCCATACGCTGAACGTGGCAACGCCGGTGTGGGGCTCCGATTTTAATGTCGTGGTCATTCCCGCAATGCGCATGGTGGTGGATTTCGGTTTGAAAGAGCCGGCTTACCTTGTGCACACGCCGGGCCAGTCGGGCAACCCGTCGAGCGGGCACTATGACGACATGCTTCCCTATTGGCTGAACGGGAAAAACCATCCCCTGCCGTTCGGCAGGAAAGCGGTGGAGGAGCAGTACGAGGATGTGCTGGTGCTGAAGCCGGGGAAAACCAGGTAGGAGGCTCTGACTCCAGGTATGCCCGGCTGGGGTGGCCTCGAGACGCCTGCATGGCTGAAATCAAGCGGTTATGATATCGGGATGCCGGTGAAGCGGCTTGCGACAGCGAAGAATCGGGGAGGGAAACCGCCACTGGATCGGAAGCACGCGGTTCCGGCGAGTAACGCTGTATGACAGGTTTTTATTCCCCGCCCCCGCATAAGGTAATTATTTTTTCCTTTACAGTATCTCCCATCTCAATCCTCTCCGCTATCCTCTTCGGTGCTTTAGAAAACAGCTCAACTTGGTCGTCTTTAACGGGATGTTTGAAGCACAGGTATACAGCGTGGAGGCATATGGAGCCGGCAGGGAGCTTTTCCGTAGATCCGTAGGTTTCATCACCCGCGATGGGCATCCCCCGCATCGAAAGCTGGGCCCTGATCTGGTGCTTCCTGCCGGTGAGGAGGTGGACCAGGAGCAAAGCGTAGCGCTCGTTCGACGCCATGATGCGGTAGCGCAGTTTCGCGGTTTTCACGTTCCTGCTGTCGCCGCCGGCCTTTTCCGAATAGCCGCGCTTCTCAACGAGTCGGTCTTCGCAATCGATCCAGTCACTGCCGGCGGGAAGGTTTTTGCACTCCACAAGGGCAATATACATTTTGATGACGCCGCGTCCGGCGAACTCCCTGCTGAGCCGCTCAGCCGCCTTGGAGGTGCGTGCGAAGACCATGATACCCGAAACCGGCTTATCGAGGCGGTGCACCAGGCCGAGAAAAACCTTCCCAGGCTTGTTGTACTTTTCCTTTATATAGTCCCTGACCATGTCCAGAAGGGAAGGGTCGCCGCTTGAGTCCCCCTGGGAGAGGATGCCGGCTTCTTTCTCCACGGCTATGATGTGGTTGTCTTCATATAAGATAATAAATTTCATGATTATATTGTAATTCTATAATTAACGGTTTAATCTGTCAGTCGGAAATTATTTGTGGTGTCCTTTTTTATAGGCCTGGAGCTGTCCCGGCGAGGCCGCTCGCGGGCATCCGTGCCCTTCGCTGCATTCCTGCCATCCTGGCAGTAATATACGACTGGGATAATGAATGATGTCGCCGATTCCGCCGAGTCAACAGGGACGTTATACGAGGCGAACGAGCGGGATAGCTC
This sequence comes from Spirochaetota bacterium, assembly GCA_035400945.1. Taxonomy (GTDB): domain Bacteria; phylum Spirochaetota; class UBA4802; order UBA4802; family UBA5550; genus RBG-16-49-21. The sequence goes on along the minus strand of DAONAJ010000012.1, from coordinate 31,232 downwards.
CAGGCCAGCAAATTTATTATTTATATTATCAAAAATTTTATTGACGCTTAATAGCATTATCAGTACTTTACACTAAATTATTTGTTATTATTTTTTTAAGGAGATTTTGATGAGAAAATTCTATGTTTTTTCAGCGGTAATGGCACTGGTTATGGCCTTTGCAGTTTCTAACGTTATTGCGAACCCGAAGATCCAGCAGCAGCACGCCGGCAAGAAAAAAGACGGTAAAAACGTCAATTGCGGATATTGCCACACCGCGAACAAGATCGAAAAGAAAAAGGGACAGAATGTCAAGGCTCTTGAGAAAAAGCCTGCGTGTCTCGGTCCCGGCTGCCACAAATAAAAAAAAACTTGTAATTTACAGGGGTCGAACCATAGTTGCCACAGATTCTGCGCGAGCGTGGTGGAACTGGCAGACACGCTAGACTTAGGATCTAGTGCCGAAAGGCGTGGGGGTTCGATTCCCTTCGCTCGCAATTTTGCGGGAATAACTCAGTGGTAGAGTGCAACCTTGCCAAGGTTGAGGTCGCGGGTTCAAATCCCGTTTCCCGCTCAGTGAAAGCCACCCGTAACAATATGAATTATGGGTGGCTTTTTTATTATAAAGGCCGATGTATCGCCTCAAATCCTGGTATAGTATACAATCTGGACAAAGTGTAAAAAAATGTTTGACTCATATGTAAGCGTTAAAATATTTGATACATTCCCGCCGGATTAAACGGCTTTGGGCTTTAGCACATGAAATTATACTAACACGATATACTCAAGGGGAACCTCATGTTGAACATCACCGAGAAAAAACTTGAAAACGCGAGAATGGAACTGCAGATCAGCGTTCCGGTAGAAAAAGTCGAACTGGAATACAAGGCCGTTTTTGACAAGTTCAAGAATTACGCCAAGATCGACGGCTTCAGGAAAGGGAAGGCCCCCCTCCACATGGTGGAGGCGCGCTACCGGAAGGAAGCCGATCAGGAGGTGGCGGAAAATTTATTGAAGTCGATGTTCCTCGAGGCTGTGCAGGAGAAGCAGTACAACCCGATCGCCTATCCCCAGTACGAGTTCGAGCGGATATCCCGCCAGGAACCTTTTTCCTTCAAGGCCACCTTTGAGGTGCCTCCCACGGTCGAGCTGGGCAAATACAAGGGGCTGTCCGCCGACGAGCAGGTCTGCGAGATCGTTGACGAAGACCTCGAAGCGGAGATTACCGCGATGCGGGAGCGCCTGGCCAAGATTGATAAAAAGGAAGAGGGCGCCGCGGTGCAGAACGGCGACCTGGTAAAGATAAAGGTGAAGCGGGTCGATGATGTGGCCGACGCCGAGCGTGATAGCGTTGATTTCAAGGAATACCAGATCGTAGTCGGAAGAAGCAAGGACGCTTCGGCCCTGGACAAGCATATTGACGGCATGAAGGTCAACGAGGAAAAGGAAGTCGAGGTCAAGTATCCCAAGGACTATTACCTCACGGACCTTGCCGGCCAGAAGGTCAAGTACCTGGTCGTCGTTACCGAGATAAATTCGATGGAGCTGCCGCCCCTTGACGACGAATTTGCGAAGAAAATGGGCTACGATACCGTTGACCAGTACCGGTCGAAGACCAGGGAATATCTCGTGAAATACACTGAAGAAAAAACGAAGGGCGACGCCAAGGCCCAGATTCTCAAGCAGATCGTCGAAGACAGCAAATACGATATTCCCGAATCGATGATACAGAACGAGATGAACAGACTCTTCAAGAGAACCTGCGAAAGCGTCGGATACTATTCCGAGAATCTCGATGAATTCGCCTCCCTGATGGGTGTCGAGCCTGAAGCCTTCCGCAACCAGCTCCATGACGAGGCGACCAGGACGATCAAAACGACCCTGGCCCTGTCCGAGATCGCCAAGAAAGAAGAGATGAAGGTCGATGAAAACCGCTATAAAGAGGTGGTGGAAAACATAGCCAAGCGGAACAACAAGACCGTGGAGGAGATCGAGAAAATCATTACCGAAAATGAGAGCCGGGAAAATATAGAAATGGAGCTCCTTCTGGACGGTGCAATGGAATTCATCTATGAAAACGCCAAGGTGAAAAAACTGAAACCGATAACCTTCGAGGAATTCGCCCGCACCAGGGGCAGAAGATAAGGCAATTTTTTTCTTTTTTACAATTAATTGGAGCGCGGAGACGAAGTAATCCTGATTTCTGTCAGCTGTACATGCGCATTCTATATATATTCCAATTTCTGCAAAAAGTCAACATCCGGATCGCTTCGCTGCGCTCGCGATGACAGCTGATATGATGTTATGCAATTTTGCGTTTATGCTGATTTACATATACAAAAGCCTTTTGGACGGTAAATTAAAGAAGTTAAACAGATTAATTACTTGATATATGTCTCATTTTAATATATCTTTATAATCTGAATGTATACTAACTAATTGAAAAATGGGTACTTGGAATCCTATCGTTCTGCCGAAACTATTAATAATATAAATTGGTTAAAAGTTGTAACGATTTAGTGGATTCTAAATCATTAATTGTATATATTCTGATAAGCCATAATGCCCTGATTTCAGGGAAGGCAAAGTAAAATTCGAGGTGAAAAAAACATGAGTCTGGTCCCCTTTGTAATAGAGCAAACAAGCCGCGGCGAGCGGTCCTATGATATATATTCCCGCCTGCTGAAAGACAGGATCATTTTTCTCGGTGAGGGCATCGATGACCACATATCAAGCCTGGTCATAGCCCAGATGCTCTTCCTTGAAGCCGAGGACCCTGACAAGGACATTTATCTGTACATCAATTCACCGGGCGGCATCGTGACTTCCGGCCTGGCGATATACGACACCATGCAGTATATCAAGCCGGACGTGGCCACCATCTGCATCGGCCAGGCGGCCTCCATGGGTTCCCTCCTGCTTGCCGCGGGTGCGAAGGGGAAGCGCTCCGCGCTGCCCAACTCGAGGATCATGATACACCAGCCGGCGGGCGGGTTCCAGGGCCAGGCGTCGGACATAGAGATACAGGCGAAAGAGATAATCAAGGTAAAGAAAAAGCTGAACGAGATATATTCAAGGCACACCGGTCAGGCCGTCGATAAGGTTGAAAAAGACGTTGACCGCGATTACTTCATGTCTCCCCAGGAGGCCATGGAATACGGTCTCATCGACAAAGTGATCGAAAGAAGCAAATAGCAAGGAGAGCCTATGTCCTCTAAAAAGAAAGAAGAATCGGCGCGGCTTAATTGTTCATTCTGCGGCAAGAGCCAGGACATTGTCAAGAAACTGGTTGCCGGGCCCGATGTGTACATCTGCGACGAGTGTATCGAGCTATGCAACGAGATCGTCGCTGAGGACCGCAGCAAGTCCTTCGAGGAGGATTTTCATAACCTTCCCAAGCCGAAGGAGATCAAGGATATACTAGACAAGTACGTCATTGACCAGGACGAGGCGAAAAAAATCCTGTCCGTAGCGGTGTACAACCACTACAAGAGGATATATTCCAACAAGAATTTAAAGAAGAACGACGTCGAGCTTGACAAGAGCAACATCCTCCTTGCCGGCCCGACCGGTTCAGGGAAGACACTCCTGGCCCAGACCCTTGCCCGCATACTCCAGGTGCCCTTCGCCATTGCCGACGCCACGTCCCTCACCGAGGCCGGCTACGTCGGCGAGGACGTCGAGAACATACTCCTCAGGCTCATCCAGAACGCCGACGGAGACGTTAAAAAGGCCGAGATCGGCATCGTCTATATAGACGAGATCGACAAGATATCGAAGAAATCGGACAATCCCTCCATAACCCGGGACGTGTCGGGTGAGGGGGTTCAGCAGGCGCTCCTGAAAATCATTGAGGGCACCATCGCCAACGTGCCCCCCCAGGGCGGGCGCAAGCACCCCCACCAGGAGTTCATATCTATCAATACGACCAATATCCTCTTCATCTGCGGCGGCGCCTTCGTGGGCCTCGACAAGATCGTTGAGCGGAGGATCGGAAACAAGCTCCTCGGCTTCGGCGCCGATATAAAATCGCGCAAAGAGGAGGCCGGCGAGAACGAGCTCCGGCACCTGATTCCCGAGGACCTGATCAAGTACGGTCTCATACCGGAATTTGTCGGCCGTCTCCCGGTCATCGCGGTCCTGGACGAGCTTTCACGGAATGCGCTGATCAGGATACTGACGGAGCCGATGAACGCCTTTACCAAGCAGTATAAGAAAATTTTCTCCTTTGAAGATGTGGACCTCGAATTCTCCGAGGGCGCCATAGAAGAGATCGCGATCCAGTCAATGGCCCGCGAGTCCGGCGCGCGGGGGCTCAGGGCGGTGCTCGAGAAGCTTATGCTCGACCTTATGTTCGAGATACCGTCCATGAACAATATTGCGAAAATAATCATCACGCGTGAAATGGTGGCCGGCACAAAGGGCCCGGAAATCATTTACCGCGAGGAGGAAAAAACCGCCTGAAAAAAATGGGTGATGCTGTTGCATCGGGAATGTTGTTTCAGTATCTTTTGTTTAGCAGAAAGTTTAATTAACCATAACGTGTCATTGGGGCTGTCTATCTGCTCCCCCCAAACCCCCCCAGAGGGGGGCTTGTTAACTCAAGTGAAGCTAAAAGTCCCCCTCCGGGGGATTTAGGGGGGCTTTAAGAAAACTCCAACGCACCCACGAAAGGTCACCATGAGAAAGAATATAGATTTTACAGCCAGTTACCCGCTGCTGCCCCTCAGAGACGTTGTAGTGTTTCCCCACATGGTCATTCCGCTCTTCGTTGGTAGAGAAAAATCGGTCAAGGCCCTCGACAACGCCATGAAAAGCGACCGTCTTATCGTTCTCGCGACGCAGCGCGACGCCCATGTTTCGGTGCCGGGGAAGGACGACCTCTATGAAGTGGGCACCATTGCGGAGATCCTGCAGCTCCTGAAGCTGCCGGACGGGACCATCAAGGTCCTTGTTGAAGGCATAGCCAGGGTCTACCTGTCGAACTTCATCTCGAATGATGAGACCACGGCCGTGTCCATCCGTGACATCGAGCGCGAAGAGGAGGGGGGCGCCGACGCCCAGGCCCTCAAGAAGACGCTCCTTGAAACCTTCGAGAAGTATATCAAGCTCAATAAAAAGGTCCCCAAGGAGGCCTTCACCTCCGCCGAGAGTATCGACGACCTGTCGCACCTCTCCGACGTGATCGCTTCCCACGTGGAAATGAAGATCGCCTACAAACAGTCGATCCTTGACATCGGCAACCCGGCCGACCGCATACAGAAGCTGATCGAGTTCATCAACGGCGAGATCGAGGTGATGTACATCGAGAAGAAGATCCAGGGCCAGGTCCGCAAACAGATGGAAAAGACCCAGAAGGAGTACTACCTGAACGAGCAGATGAAGGTCATCAAGAAGGAGCTCGGACAGGGCGACGGCGAGGTCGATGAGATCGAGGAGCTGAAGAAATCGATAGAAGAGACGAAGATGAGCGACGAGGCGCGGACCAAGGCACTTCAGGAGGTCAAGCGACTCGAGAAGATGCCGCCCATGTCCGCCGAGTCGGCCGTGGTGCGCAATTACATAGAATGGCTCAGGGACGTGCCCTGGCACAAGAAGACGAAGGACAACCGCGACATCGAGCTGGCCATGCAGATCCTCAACGAGGACCACTACGGCCTTGAGGACGTGAAGGAGCGCATCATCGAGTACATAGCCGTCCGGCAGCTCTCGAAGAAGCTGAAGGGCCCCATCCTCTGCTTCGTGGGCCCTCCGGGCGTCGGCAAGACGTCCCTGGGCAGGTCCGTCGCGCGGGCCCTCGGCAGGAATTTCGTGCGGATGTCCCTCGGCGGCGTGCGCGATGAGGCCGAGATTCGCGGCCACCGGCGCACCTACGTGGGGGCCCTCCCGGGCAGGATCATCCAGCTGATGAAAAAGGCCGGTACGGTCAACCCCCTCATTCTCCTGGACGAGGTGGACAAGATGTCGATGGATTTCCGCGGCGACCCGTCGTCGGCCCTGCTGGAAGTGCTCGACCCGGAACAGAACAATTCCTTTGTTGACCATTATATGGAGGTGAACTACGACCTGAGCCAGGTCATGTTCATCACCACGGCCAACGTGCAGCACAAGATACCAGCTCCGCTCCTTGACCGGATGGAGATCATAGAGATATCCAGCTACACCGAGCCGGAAAAGCTCAATATAGCGATAAATTTCCTCCTGGCCAAGCAGATCGAGGAGAACGGCCTCCAGAAGGAGAACATAGAATATTCAGAAGAGGCGATGCTTTATACCATACGGCACTATACCCGCGAGGCGGGCGTCAGGAGCCTTGAGCGGGTGATCGCCAAGGTCTGCCGCAAGGTCGCCCGCGAGGTCGTGCTCCATGGCAACGAGTACCGGCGTGTCATCAACGAGGAGGTGCTCCGCCAGTTCCTGGGGCCCATCAAGTTCAAATATGGGATCAAGGAAATCAAAAGCGAGATAGGCCTGGCAAACGGTCTTGCCTGGACCGAGGTCGGCGGGGACATTCTCAACATAGAGGCGTCCCTGATCAAGGGGAATGGGAAGCTCACCCTTACCGGCAAGCTGGGCGAAGTCATGCAGGAATCGGCCCAGGCCGCCTTCACCTATGTCAAGGCGAACCAGCAGTTTTTCAACCTCAACGACGAGTACATGCGCAACAGGGACATCCACCTTCATGTGCCCGAGGGGGCCATTCCGAAGGACGGGCCCTCCGCCGGCATCACGATGGCGGTCGTCATGGCCTCGCTCCTGTCGGGCATACCGGTCCACTGCGATGTGGCCATGACCGGCGAGATCACCCTGCGGGGCAAGGTGCTCCCCATCGGCGGCCTCAAGGAGAAGGTCCTCGCTGCGCACCGCGCCGAGATCAAGCACGTGATCATTCCCCAGGAAAACGAGAAAGACCTGGAAAAGATACCGGACTATGTCAAGGAACGGATGATCTTCCATCCCGTAAGTTCCATGGAAGAGGTCCTGTTCCTGGCCCTGGAGAGCCCGGAAAAGTTCTTCAAGGACGAAAAGAAGACCCGGATCCTCTACGACCGCTGGAAGGGAACCCTCGACGAGTGGAAGATCGAGATCAGCGGGACTGACTCGGAACCGACCGTGCAGATGTAGACCTCACCCCCTAACCCCCTCTCCTTAGCAAGGAGGGGGGATTTATATATAATATGACATCTAATAACGCCGCCACAAGCGGCGTTTTTTATTTACGTGCCCTGGAGCAGGGCAGGGGGGATGACCCGGTGCGGGTCGGGCAAGTGATAAGGGGGCCTTTGCACGAAGGCCCCCCTATCGACCCCCCGCGTGCCGCCTCAGTCGCCGGCGGGGGCTTCGGGTGAACTCGTCGATTCGGCTTTGCCGAAATCGACTCGGGCATCCACCCTTGTTAGGTTTGTCCGCCTTACGGCGGACGTTTAAGCCCTGGTTGCTAAAAATATTGCGATGCTCGGCGAAATAGAGGGGCGGGTTTCGCTACTAACGGATGTCAATAGTCAAAACCTGCGACAACTAAGCCATTAGTGATAAACAAGTCGCCGCTCAGGAGGAGCGGCGGTGCGAGGATGCCGCAGGAGGCGGCTACCGGAGCGAAAGCCAACAGATATTTCTGACATTCTTAAAACATAAAGCCCGGTAACGATTATAAAGCATACCATAAAATGAGCCCTCAAAACATCCGCCCGAAGGGCGGATACTAATCGGGGTGGTGTCTGAGGCGAGTCCCACGCAGTGGGTGAGCCGAGTTCACCCCGATAGCCCGCCGCAGGCGCGGGGTGAGGAGGAGCGCGAGGAGGAGAGGGAAGCCTCCCTCTTCTCCTCGCAAAAATGCGGACCCGCTCCGGGTCAAAACCTACCCTTTTGGTGACAAAAGAAAAGTGTGAAATCCTCGCCCGGGGAACCCGGACATATCCAGCCCCGGTCCAGGGCAAATAAAAAATGAGATCTTTTTCATCCCCCTCTTTGTCTCACAGACAAACAGAGACAAGGAGCCGCCCTTATGAAAAACAGGAACCTTATGAGTACGGTACTATTATGCTTGTTTGCCCTGGCGGGCATCTTCGCCACCGGGGAGCCGGCCGAAAACCTGAAGGTTACGGGTCCCTACACGCATAAGAACATTGCCATTTATCTCCTCCACGGAAAGAACGCCATGGAAACGGATAAATTCCTTACCCTGGAAGAGGCCATGGACGCGAAAAAGGCGACGGTCCATGAAACGGAGAACGTGAACCAGCTGGCCATCACCAACAGCTCCAATTCCAATATCTTCATCATGTCCGGCGATATCGTGAAAGGCGGCAAGCAGGACCGGGTGATACAGTACAATTACATCGTGCCGCCGGGGATCAAGCGGATGCCCGTGCAGTCCTTCTGCGTCGAGAGCGGCCGGTGGGAGAAGAGGGGCAACGAAAACCTGGAGAGGTTCAGTTCGTCCCGCGAGATGATCGCCTCAAAGGACCTGAAAATGAGCGTGAAAAAGGACAAGTCCCAGTCGCAGGTATGGTCAAAGGTGGCCGAGATGCAGGGCAACCTGGAGAAGAACCTCGGGGCGCCGGTGAAGGGTGAGTCGGCATCGAGCCTGCAGCTCACCCTCGAACATGGCAAGGTCAAGGAGGCCCGGCAGGAATATACCAGGGCACTGAACGGAATCATGAAAGACCAGAAGGATGTCATCGGCTATTCCTGCGTGATAAACGGCAAGATAAACAGCGCCGAGGTATTCGCGTCGAATGCTCTTTTTAAAAAGCTCTGGCCCAAGCTTCTGAAATCGAGCGTCGTCGAGGCTGTGGCCGCGTCGGGCGGCGGGGAAACATACGGGGCAAAGACCGCTGACGAGGTGAAGAAATTTATCCATGACTCGGAGAAAGCGGGAACCGTGGCCGCCCGGGACGTCAACCGCCGCACCAGGATCGTTGAAAAAGAAGCTGACGACAGGCTTTACTGCGAGACGCGGGACTCCGGCAACAAGGGGCAGTGGATCAACAAGTCATATTTGATGAAGTAATTATTGTATATGCCCTCATCCCCCGGCCCCTTCTCCCATTAAGAAATGTAGAAAGGAGAAGGGGGGCTGTGTACAAATTATTTCCTGCAGAAACCCTCTCCTTTTTTCCATACTTCATGGGAGAGGGTGCCCCAGAGGGGCGGGTGAGGGTGTACGACACATCTACACGGAACGTTCAAATAGCACCACCATCCTGTTCGAATTCTCCAGATAGGGCTCCGAATTGAAGTTTGCGAAAATATTCCTGACCGTCAGGCCGGCCGCGGTGAGAAACCTGGTAATCTCCCCGGTGGTGAAGCACCTCATGACATGGCGGTCCCGTATGTTCTTCATGCCATCCGGGCCGTCCACGGTGTACCGGTAATTGACCTCGACCACCGTCTTGAAGGCGTCATCCCGCAGCCTGAAGCCGCGTTCCCGCCTGATCGTGGAGCCGCCGTGCGTGGTCGTCGATACCGGACCGATATCCTTCTCGCGTATCTTCAGGATGGGGGGCGAGTTCCATATCTCGAGGATGCCCGCGCCGCCCGGTCTGAGGGCCCTCCGGATCTTTCTGAGCATCGAATCTATTTCGGCGTCATTGATAAGGTAATTGAAGGAGCCGAAGAGGGAGATGACGATATCGAAGGCTTCTTCATAATCGATCTCAGCCATGCTGGCGCGTATGAATTCGATGCCTTCGGGGAACCGTTCCCGCGCCTGGGCAAGCATGTCCCCGCTGATGTCGATTCCCGTGCACCGGATCCCCTGGCGGGAGAGGAGCCCCAGATGCTCGCCGGAACCGCAGCCTAGGTCTAGGAGAGCGGGGTTTTCCCTCTCGCCGAGAAGCGCGGTGATAAACGTCACATCGGTACGGATGTCGCGGTGGTTGTTTTCGATGGCGAAATAATGTTCCGCCAGTTCGTGGTAGAGCTTCATTGGGAATGGTCGAACTTTTCCTTGAATTTCATCCGGACCAGCCTTTCGATGTCTTCGGTATCCTCGAGTGCCAGGAGAGATTGGACCAGCTCTTCGCATTCGCTTATGGAAACCGAACGGATTATCTTTTTCACCTGGTGCATGTATACCGGGCTCATGGAAAGGTGGCGGAAGCCGAGTCCCAGGAGCACCATGGTGTACTGGGGCTCGCCGGCCATTTCGCCGCAGATAGAAAGTTGCGTGGAATTATTGCGCGCAGTGTCTGCCACCTGCTTCAGGAATCGTAGAACGGAAAGATTGAGCGGATTGTACAGGTACGCGATTTTCTCGCTTATACGGTCCACCGCGAGGAGGTACTGGACGAGATCGTTGGTCCCGACGGAGAAAAAGTCGGCATACTTCGCCAGCACGTCGGCATAGACCACGGCGGAGGGGACCTCTATCATGAGGCCTATCTTGATCTTCTCGTCGAAGGGGATTTTTTCGCGGCGCAGGTCCTCCATGATTTCCATGGTGATCTTTTTCGCCCGCTTGAACTCCTCGATGGCCGTTATCATCGGGAACATCAGCTTCAGGGTGCCGAAGGCGCTCGCCCTCAGGATGGCCCGCAGCTGGATCCGGAACAGTTCCTCGTTCTCAAGGCTGAAACGGATGGCCCGGCAGCCCAGGAAGGGGTTCCGCTCCTTGTAGTGGTTGGTATAGGCATAGACCTTGTCCGCGCCCACGTCGATGGTGCGGATGGTCACCGGTAGGGGCCTGAAGTACTCCACGACGCGACGGTACTCCTGGAACTGCTTTTCCTCGTCCGGCAGAGACTGGTCCATGAAGAGAAACTCGGAGCGGAACAGGCCGATGCCCTGGGCGCCGTGGTCCTTTATGATCTTCATTTCATCGGGTATCTCGATGTTCCCGTAAATGAATATATCCTCTGAATCGATGGTCTTGGACGGCAGGGTGGTCAGCTTGGCCAGTTCCAGCTCGAGCTCCTCGAACTCCTCCTCGTACTGGCGGTATTCGGCTATTTCCTCCTGGGACGGGCCGATGATGATGCGGCCGTGGACGGCGTCGATGATCACCGTGTCGCCGTCCTTTACCATGGAGGTCGCGTTTATGGTCCCGACGATGGCCGGGATCTCCAGGGCGCGAGCCATGATGGCCGTGTGGGAGGTGCGCCCGCCGCGGTCGGTCACGAAGGCGAGGATCCGCTCCTTGTTCATCAGGGCCGTCTCCGACGGCGTCAGGTCCTGGGCGAAGACGATGACCTTCTCGGTAATGTTCTGGAGCGTCGTTGTCTCCTTTTTCTGGAGGTTGGAGATGATGCGCTTGTTGATGTCGGATATGTCGATGATCCGGTCCCGCAGGTAGTCGTCCTTGATGGTGGAAAGGCTGTTTATGAGTTCCAGGGAAATGTCATTGATCGCCCACTCCGCGTTGCGGCGGTGCTCGATGATCGTTTTCCGGTACTTCTCCTCGAGCAGCGGGTCTTCCAGCACCATGATGTGGCTGGTGAATATGTCGGCCGTGTCGCCGGAAAGGTTCCGGGCAATCTGCTCCTGGATCGCCTTGAGCTCCGCTTTCGTTTTTTCTATGGCGGCTTCAAGCCGGGATATCTCGTAGGTTACGTCTTCCTCCCGGATGGTGTATTTCTGTATGAGTATCGTGTCTCCGTGATACACGTAGGCTTTGCCGATACGTATGCCCGGCGACGCGATAATTCCTTTTTCTATGGTCTTTGACATACTAGTGCTGTACTTGTAACCACCGCCCTGGACGGGCAGGTGGGATTTTACTTAATACACTTTTTTTCCCCTGTCAAGCTTTTTAGACTTTTATTGCGGAAGGCCCGCGGACCGCTACGGATAAAATGCCGGCACGTTCAGGCCAGTTGTTTCGTCGAAACCCAGCATGAGATTGGCGCACTGGACCGCATTGCCGGCCTGCCCCTTGACCAGGTTATCAATGGCGGACACGACCAGGAGCTTTCCCGTGCGCTCGTCCACGAGGGGACGGATGAGGCAGCGGTTCGATCCGCGGACGTCCGCGGTATTGGGGGACTTCTCGGTAATGACAACGAAGGGCTTGCCGCGGTAATAGTCGCGGTACAGCTTCAGCACCGACGCGGTGTCATGGCCTTCCTGTATGTCCAGGTAGCTGGTCATGAGGATGCCCCTGTTGAGGGGGACTACCTGGGGCACGAAAAGTACCTTGACGCCGGAGGCGCGGCCGTCGTTCAGCACGTTCTCCACTTCCACCAGGTGCTGGTGTTTTCCCTCGCGGTAGGTGTTCACGTTCTCGTGGCGCTGGGGGTAGAGGTTCGCCTCACCGGAGCTCTTGCCGGCCCCGGATACGCCGCTCTTGCCGTCGCAGACGATGGTTCCTGAAGAAAGAAGGCCGGACTCCACCGCGGGGAGGAGACCCAGGGTCATGGCTATGGCAAAACATCCGCTGTTGCCGACGATCCGGGCGGTTTTGATTTTATCCGCATACTTTTCAGGGAGTCCGTAGACGGTTTCCGGCAGCCTCTCCGGGGCAAGGTGCCTGTCTTCCATGCCCTTGTTCCTGGCGTATACGGCGTATTCCTCAACGCTGTGAAACCGGAAATCGCCGCTGAAGTCTATGACGCGGATGCCGCGGTTGTAAAATTCATTGATCATGGTCATGCCGGCCCGGTCAGGGGTGGAGAAGAAGGCGATGTCCACGCCGTCGTACACTAGTTCTTCCGGCGTCTGGACCGGCATGTCGCAGAAGCCCTTCAGGTGCGGGTAGACCTCGCTTATCGGCCTGCCGGCGTCCTTACGGGCGACAAGCTGCCTGATTTTGAGTTCCGGGTGGCGGAGGATGATCTCGATAAGCCCGAGGCCGCCAAAGCCGGTGGCCCCTACAATTAATGCCTTTTTCATGGCTGCTACCCCTGCTGGCGTTGTCAAAAATGATCGGATGATGGCCGGCCATTATTAAAAATGAGCATTGGGATGTTCATCCGATTTTGTAAAGATATTTTTTTTAATTATTGTCAGTGGCGCATGCGGTCTAAGGGTTTTCCACGATGTCATGGGTCTGCAGCCGGTGTTATTTAATATAACAAGGATGTTCCAGGGAAACGGTTCCGGATTCGACATAAATAAAAAGAACTACCATTGCGGTCAGGGGCAGCCAGCCTCATCCGAAACAAATGGTAAGAGGAGGATTCTATGCGCCGTCTGATTTTGTGGTTAATGTCGTGCAGCCTGGTTTACATGTCGCTGTGCGGTCTCACCTCCTGCGAGACCAATTCTGGGAATGACGAAAAGGATTCATTATTGGTAATGGCCATTATGGGAAGTGGCAATCCGGTTATGGAATTTACTGTCGATGATGATACAATGTCCTGGCCCGATTGCACCTATGCAAAAGTGAAGTTATCAGGCTTCGGTATAATTATTGCCAATGTAACCGGCCAGGATAGCGCTGGCAATAAAATGGTGTTATACTGCGGCGATGGCTCGCCAGGATTGCATAATGGCAGTACTTTAGATTCAAATGAATCCGTCAAATATACCATGGAAGGCGATGTTTATTACGGCCACGTTGAGTATGGAGGGTTTTCATCTATCACCATTATCGAGGCAGGCGAAGATTTCATGGAAGGAATTTTTTCTGCCACCGCCTGCAATTCTATTGGAGAATGCCTGAATATCGAAGACGGCAGTTTTTATGCAGTATATAAAAAATGATGTTGATTAAGCGATGTGCCAGGCCGCCGGGTACCCTGTTTGATTGCCATTAATAGCTGTGAGGAAAGGCTGCATTGTAATGTAGCCATGGTTTAGCTTGAACTTGTTTGGCTCGCGGAAATGTGTTGACATTGTTTAGAAATGCTACAGGATTTCCAGGAATAGTCAGACAGGGGATGAATATGACGCCTGAAGAAGATGTAATGTTGCGCCGGTTTCGCGTGCCCCTGATTCCCCGTGCAGATTTCTGGATGGATATCTATGACTAGGCAGGGACAGGGTGTAAGAACAAAGGTTGCCATTGCTGAGGCGAACTATGAAACAATGGATGCCGCGGTGCAGACCCTCATGGACCTCCTTGAAAGGGGGGCGTGGCTGAAAAAGCTCAAGGGGAAAAAAGTTTTTCTCAAGCCGAACCTATTGGGCATGTTCCCGCTGGAAAACGGCGCCACCACAAACCCCGCCCTGGTCTCGGCCATGGTCAGGCTTCTTCTCGATGCCGGGGCGAAGGTGACCGTGGGAGACAATTGCGGCGTCGGCGGTTACGGCCTCAATGAACGGGTGGCCCGACACGCCGGCGTCTTCGACGCGTCCCTGGGTACCTATAAGAACGTGGCCACGGCAACCAGGCTGGTGAAGCTGAAATCCCGCTACCTCGATTCCCTCGTGGTCTCGAAAGACATGCTCGATGCCGACGTCCTCATTAACCTGCCGAAGATGAAGACCCATTCCCTCACCATCGTCACCGGCGCGGTCAAGAACATGTTCGGCCTCATATCGGGCGCGGGAAAGGGAAAGTCCCATGCCGCCGCCCCCGCGGGGGAGGATTTCGGCCGCATGCTCGCGGAAATTTTTTCCATCCGCCCGCCTGATTTTACCGTTATGGACGCGGTCATGGCCATGGAGGGCAACGGCCCCTCGGCGGGAAAACCGAAGCACGTGGGCAGGGTCCTCGCCTCTGGCAATGCCGTCGCCCTCGACGCTGTCATGTGCGGCATCATGGGAATAAGGCCGGAACTGGTCAACCATGTCAGGGAGGCCTCGTCCATGGGGCATGGACCCATCGACGCCGCTTCCATCGAGATTGTCGGGGACATGCCGGGGAATATGAAATTCAAGCTACCGGTGACCGTAAGCAGGCTCAGGCTCAGCCGTATCGTTAACAGCGGGTTTTTCGCGAACCTGGTCCGCAGTAAGCTCGTCCTTAATAAGGAGCTATGCAAAAAATGCGGGATCTGCAAGAAGGAGTGCCCCACCGGGGCAATGCAGATGGACGATTATCCCCGCATTGACCAGGCGAAATGCATCAGGTGCCTCTGCTGTCAGGAGCTCTGCCCCGATGCGGCATGGAGCCTGAAGGGCCTCATGGGCAGGATGCAGGGTTACGGCGTCTAGGCGATCACTTCATTAATTTAACAGTCATTGCGCCGGGTACCGATGCAATAGGGGCAATTTTTCTTCGGAAAAACTTGACGAATATCTAGTATTTAAGTATATTATAAAATAATTAATAACTTGCAGTGAGGGAATCAATGAAAAAATTACTTATATCGTTAACCATAATGGGAATGGCGGTCATATTTTCAATGCCCGAGGTTTACGCGCGCCAGTGCTGCGGGGGCCAGGGACAGGGATGGAGACACTATGACAGGGCCACGGTCGAAACAATAAAAGGGACCGTTGTTGATGTGAAAACCTACGACAGGGGCGGTATCCATGTATCGCTGAAGGCTGATAAGGGTTCAGTCGACGTGCATCTGGGACCGGCGTATTATCTGGAAAAGAAAATCAAGATTGCCCGGGGCGATGTCATTTCTGTAACCGGTTCCCGCGTGACCTATGATGGTGCGGCTGCCATTATTGCCCGCGAAGTGGAAAAAAGAGGAGTAACGGTGCAGATGAGAAAGGATGACGGTACTCCCCTGTGGGCTGGCCATGGCAGGTGGCGCCGGTAACCAATACCTGCATACAGTATCCTACTAACTTAAAGTGTTTACCTCCAACCCCGCGAAAGCGGGTTTTTTTTGTGGGGACAGGTGTTGCCGAAATTCGGTTTTTTTTCAGAGAATTGCATTTGACAAAAGCGCTGTTGCATCGCAACGGTATGTATACGCAACCGGACAACAGTTTATGACAAAATCTTCGGCGGATATCCGCACATTCCCGGTTCACCGCATCGTATCGATCGACACCTGCGCGGTGGGTAAAGAAAAGCACCATATCCCGGTCATGGTGGAGGTCGATGTCACGCGCGCCCTGGAAAAGATATCGTCATTCAAGAAGAAATCGCGGAAAAAACGTTCCTTCACCGCGTGGTTTGTCAAATGCGTCGCCGAGGCTGTCCGGAAGTATCCGGACATTCGCGCCTATTACCTGCGGCGCAACAGGTCAATGATCTTCCGGGACGTGGACATCACGGTCCTGGTGGAGCGGGACGTTGGGGGAGAGAAGGTGCCGTATCCCTGTGTCATCCGCGGGGCAAATGAAAAGGATATAGATGCGATAACCGGCGAGATTGAAGCAGCCAGGGGTAGGGAGCTGACGCGGGAACAGCCGCTGCTTGAGGATACGGTAAGCCCGCTGCTGCTGAGGATCTATTATGCATTGCCGGGATTTTTACGGAGGGCGTACTGGCGTCTCGTCCTGAAGATGCCCGCCGTCGCCAACAGGCAGATGGGGTCGATCACCGTGACGTCCGTGGGCATGTTCGGGGCCATTCGCGGATGGTTTATCCCCATCACGGTCATCCCCCTTGCCTTTGCGATCGGTTCCATAGTCGATACGCCCCGGGTAATAAAGGGGAGGATCATGGCGCGGAAGGTCCTCTACCTTACCGTATTGTTTGACCATGACGTCATTGACGGGGCTCCGGCGGCGCGGTTCATGGTTGATTTTACCGCGCTGCTTGAAAATGCCCACGGACTATAGGCTGATTCCGGACTGGAGACGCAGTTGAGATACATAGCGGATTTTCATATACACTCTCATTTTTCCGTGGCAACCAGCGGCAACCTGGTCCCGGAGCACCTGGAGTACTGGGCGCGCCTGAAGGGCATCGACGTGGTGGGCACCGGCGACTGCATCCATCCCGGCTGGCTGGATGAGATCAGGGAAAAACTCGAGCCCGCGGGGAACGGTTTCTACCGGCTTAAAAGCGATTACCGACTCGAGGAGTCGCGGTACCTTTCGGGAAAGAACATGCCGCGGGAGGTCTATTTCATCCTTACCGGCGAGATCAGCAGCATTTACAAGAAGAACGGCAAGGTCCGCAAGGTGCATAATCTCTGCGTGTTTCCCGATATTGCCGCAGCGGAAAAGGTCCAGTCACGCCTCGACAGGATGGGGAACATCAGGTCGGACGGGAGGCCGATCCTGGGCATAGATTCGAAGATCATCCTGGAGATGGTGCTCGAGTCGTCGGAGCAGTCGTTCCTCATACCCTGTCATATCTGGACCCCCTGGTTTTCCGTGCTCGGTTCCAGGTCAGGCTTCGACAGCATCGAGGAATGCTATGACGATTTGACGAAGCATATCTTTGCCCTTGAAACGGGCCTTTCAAGCGATCCGCCGATGAACCGCGCCTGCGGATTTCTCGATCGTTTCACCCTGGTTTCGAATTCTGACGCCCACTCCCCCGAAAAGCTGGGCAGGGAGGCCAACATCTTCGATACGGAGCTTTCCCACGGCGCCATGGTGAACGCCTTGAAGGGGAGAGAAGGTTTTCTCGGCACGATAGAGTTTTTTCCCCAGGAGGGGAAATATCATTACGACGGCCACCGGAAATGCGGCATCCGGTGGGACCCCCTTGAAACCGTGCGCCACCGCGGCATCTGTCCCGTGTGCGGGAAGCCGGTGACCCGGGGCGTCCTGTATCGCGTCGCTGAGCTGGCGGACCGGCATGAAGAGGCAGGAACACAGCGGGAAACCTTTCATTCCATAACCCAACTCCCGGACCTCCTTGCGGAGCTCCTGGGCCAGAAAAGCGCCAAGTCCGGGAAAGTAACGAAGGAGTATCACCGTCTGATCGGCTCCCTCGGATCGGAATTCTACATTCTGCTGGTCGCCCCCCTTGATGAGATCCGCGAATCCGGCGGCGATCTTCTTGCCGAGGGAATCAGGCGCCTTCGGAGCGGCGACGTGGTCATAGAGGAGGGCTATGACGGTGAATTCGGCCGCATCAAGGTATTCAAGGAAGGCGAGGCCCGGACGTTCACCGGCGGCGGTCTCTTCGGCCCGGGGACGGCAATGGACCCCGCAGCGGCAGCTTCATCCTCCATTAAATTCGACATAGCCGAGTTCAAGGACCTCCACGAAAAGCTGGGACTACAGCAGGGGGCGCCGCGGGTCCTTTTTGAGCTCCCCGAAGGCGCGGCGGGTCAGGCCCTGTCTAAGGGCCTCACCGATAAACAGCGCGCCGGCATAGAACACGGCGAAGGGCCCTGCATGGTCATCGCCGGGCCGGGGACGGGGAAGACAGCCATCCTGACCAGGCGGATACTCCACCTGGTAAAGAACCTGAATGTGCCTCCGGCTGAGATTCTTGCCGTTACCTTCTCGAACCGGGCTGCCCGGGAAATGCGCGAACGGGTCGAGGCGATCATGCCGGCGAAAGAGCTGGCCATACTGACATTCCATGCCTTCGGGCTCAACATACTGAAAGAACATTGCGCCGCCGCCGGAAGAAAGGAGGATTTCGTCATCGTCGACGAGGACGATATCACCGATATCGTCGCGGGCATTGTCAAGGATGAAAAGAAGGTAACCAGGACGGTCCGCGCCATCGAAGCCGCCAAGCAGGGAGCAGAGGCCGATGGGGAGACGATAAAATACCTCGGGAAGTACAATGAAGAGCTGAAGCGCCTCAATGCCTTTGACCTGGCTGACCTTATCGCCCTGCCGGTCGAGATGCTTGCCAATGATCCCGGCATGGCGGAGGAATACCGCCGCCGTTACCGCTGGATACTGGTGGACGAGTTCCAGGACATCAACGCGGCGCAGTACGAGTTCCTCAAACTGCTGGCAGGGGAGGGGAGCCCCAACCTGTTCATGATCGGCGACCCGGACCAGGCGATTTACGGTTTTCGCGGCTCCGATGCCCGGTTCCTCGCCAGGGTGATGGAGGAATACCCCGGCACACGGGTGCTGCGCCTCGACCGGAGCTTCCGCTGTCCCGACCCGGTCATGCGCGCCGCCGCCCAGGTCCTGGGAAGGGAAAAACCCGTCGCCGGCCGCGACATAGACATGAAGGTGCATATCCAGGAGATGGGCACCGACCTCTCCGAGGCTGACTGGATCGCGGCCACAATCGAGAAGAGCATGGGGGGCCTCAGGAGCTTTTCCATGGACAGCGGCATCACCGGGGGGGACGCCGATGACGAGGAGGTGAGCCTCGGCGGTTTTGCCGTGCTGTGCCGGTCCTCTTTCCTCTTTGACGCGATCATCGAGGCCTTCAATAACCACGCGGTCCCCTACCAGGTGGCCGGCAGCGAGTCCCTGGTGAGGCGGGAGCCGTACCGCCAGGCGGTGCGCTCCCTGAAAAAAATATTTTACACCGGCTCGGACCCAGAGGTGTCACTTGCCGTTACCAGCGACATCTGGGGGATGATAAAAAAGGGGGACCGGGTCTCCGACGTGCTGAAGTTCCTGATGGTCTTTACCGAGGCCACCGAAGACTCGATCCGGCGCATGGTCTCCTTCGCCGACCCCTACGGCAGCGCATACCATGATTTCTTCAGGTCCTGCTCGCTGCGCCAGGGAGCGGACGACCGTGACGAACGGGCCGAGGCGGTGTCCCTCATGACCATCCACGCCTCCAAGGGACTCGAGTTCGATACGGTCTTCATCCCCGCCTGCGAGAAGGGGATCATACCCTTCTCGCTGTTCGGTGAAAGGGACGACAGCGAACTGGCGGAGGAGGAGCGCCTCTTCTACGTGGGGGTGACCAGGACGGTGCGGAACCTGTATCTTACCTACGCGAAAAAAAGAGCCGTAAAGGGTCGGATACTGAAGCAGGAGCGGAGCCCCTTCCTGGACCGCCTCGAGGAAAAACTCCTTAAAAAAGGGAAGCGCGAGACGGGGAAAAAATTAAAGTCCGATGACCTGCAGCTGGACATGTTCAAGGACGTATAACCGGTGACGTCCCCGCGCCAATGACGATTTTTTAACCAGGTACGGGCTGGAACCTGATATTTCTTGACATTTTACCAAATGATGCATAGTATCACCCCTCATTAAGCCGTTTTTGCCATGAATAAGAACAATACACTGTCAGACCTGAAGGAAAAGGAAAAAGACGCCCGTCGCAAGATCATCGTTGACGCCGCGGAACGGGAGTTCGCCACCAAGCCCTTCAACAAGGTCACCATGCGCGATATCGCGAAGCGGGCCGGCATATCCCCGGCGCTGATCTACCGCCATTTTCCGGACCAGCAATCCCTGTTTGCCGAAACGTTTTCTCGGGGCGTGCAGGAGGTCTTCAAGGGCCTCTATAAAACGATCGATGAATCGCCGGACGGCTCCATTGAAGAGATCGCCCGCGTCTTCATCGAATACTTCACCCTCCATGACCAGTATTTCAGGATGCTTATGAATTTCTTCATGGAGGGCTCCGTCGACAGGGACCTCTTCGACAAGCTCAATGTCATGGAGAGTCAGATGCTGGATAATTTCGATATCATCTTCCGGAAGATGAAACTCAAGGGCAATATCCGCCTCCATTCCCATACCATGTTCGCGGCGCTGACCGGGATCGTGGCAACATTCCGCAACCATCCGTTAAAAAGCGATGATGAGATCCTGAAGCACCGAAGGCTCGTTGCGGAAAACCTTGCCCGCCTTTTCATGGGACTAGCCGACCGGCAGGATTGATTAACAGATTCTATATGATTCAAGTATAGTTCTGGAATATTCAGATCGACCTGTCCTATCTGTGTTGCTCTGACCCCTATTTTCTTTTGATTTACCCCTGCTTTTTTAGCAAATTTGACCTAGTTTTGCACACATCCCGCAGTTGAATTAATATGTTTGTTTTTTTATACATCCGTAATTTTTTTGTAAAACAACTTGACACTATAAACGTCGTTTTTTATAGTAAACATTGTTTACGATATCATCTCAGGTGGCCGCCATGAATGTTAAACTCAAAGATTCGACCCTTGATAAATTTTTCAATCCGTCGTCAGTTGCTGTAATCGGTGCCTCCAATGCGCCCTTCAACCTGGGCGCTACCATTTGCAACTGTCTCAGGGAGTATATACCCTTTTCCGGTTCCGTTTATGCCGTTAACCGAAAGGGCGAATCGGTCCATGGCTGGCCCGGTTTTACCTCAGTGCTGGACATTCCGAACCAGGTCGATCTCGGCGTGATAATAACCCCTGCGGCGGTGGTCCCTCACTTCATGAGGGAATGCGGCCAGAAGGGGATACGCAACGTTGTCATCGAGAGCGCCGGTTTCAGCGAGCAGGGCGAGGACGGGAAGAGACTCCAGCGCGAGATAGACGATGCCGTCAGGACCTACGGCATCCGCGTTCTCGGCCCCAATTGCCTCGGCGTGCTTGACAACCATTCCCACTTCTGCTGCTTCTACGGCGCCTACAAGGAGATCATGGACGTCTTCAAGAAGCCGGGCGGCGTGTCCTACATCGTCCAGAGCGGCGGCGTTGGCGTCGTGATCATAGAGTCCCTCATGGACGATGTCGAGGGGATCAATAAAATGGTCAGCATAGGCAACAAGTCGGACGTGGACGAGGCGGACCTGATCGAGTATTTCAACCATGACAACACCAGGGTCATAGCGATGTACCTGGAAAACATCGCCCACGGGGAAAAGCTGATGAACGTGGCCAGGCGGGTCTCCAAGCCGATCCTGGTCTTCAAGTCGGGAAGGACCGATGAGGGCACTGCCGCGGCCCTGTCCCATACGGCCGGCATGGCCAATAATGATGCCGTGTTCGAAAGCGCCTGCCGGCAGGCGGGAATCATCAGGCTGAAATCAATCAGCGAGGTCCATTCCATGCCCAAGATGCTTACCGAGATGCCCCTCCTGCGGGGCAACCGGATAGCGGCCTTCACCAATTCCGGCGCCTTCGGCAGCATTTCCGCGGACCTGATGGTGGAAGCGGGCCTGAAAATGCCGCGCCTGGCCCCGGAAACCCGGGAGCGTCTTAAAAAAGTGGGGGGCGTTTTCAACGTGAACAACCCGGTTGACATCGGGCCGGCGCCGCCCCAGGTTTATCTGGATATTTTCCGGATTTTGCTCTCGGCCGAAGAGGTTGACGGCCTTCTCCTGATGTCCAGCATCTGGAGAGAATTTGTCATTGACGTCATGAAAGAGCTTGTAAAAATGTGCAGAGAGTACGACAAGCCTGCGGCAATTTACACCCCCAATTCCGTGGGGCGCATCATTTCGGTCCGCAGGGAGTTCAGGCTTCCCCTCTTCGACAGCATGGAGGAGGCGGTTCGGGCGCTGGTCGTTTCGCACGAGCAATACAGATATCATATGAAAAAGGAGAATCCCTATGGAGCAGATCATAAAGAAAGCGCTTGAGCGGGGACAGAAGACCCTGTCTGAATATGATTCGAAGCAGGTCATCCAATCAGTGGGTGTTCCGATAACCAGGGAAAAACTGGCCCGGACCAGGGACGAGGCGGTGAAATTCGCCGGGGAGATCGGCTATCCCGTGGTGCTGAAGGGCTGTTCGGACAAGGCCGCCCATAAGACCGAGATGGGGCTGGTGAAGCTCAAGCTTGCCAATGAGGACGAGGTCAAAAAGGCCTATGACGAGATCACCGGCAAGGGTGTCGAGCTCGACGGCGTCCTGGTCCAGGAAATGATAAAGGGAGACCGGGAATTCGTCATCGGCCTGAGCCGCGATCCTCAGTTCGGTCCCTGCGTCATGTTCGGCATCGGCGGTATTTTCACCGAGGTCATAAAAGACGTGAGCTTCCGCGTCGCGCCCCTCACCGAGATGGACGCCGAGGAAATGATTGACGAGATACGGATGAAAAAGCTCCTGGACGAGTTCCGCGGCAGCCCCGCCGTGGATAGAAAAGAGCTGGTAAAGGCCCTCGTGGGCATCGGGGACCTCGGATACAGGAACAGCGAGATTGCCGAAATTGACATCAACCCCCTTATCATTTCAGGCAGCAAACCGGTAGTTGTTGACGCCCTGGTGGTCCTGGCGAACCCCAACTAGGCATTCAACATCCGCCCTGATAGTCGCCCAAGCATGGCGGCGTCTTTATAGGGCGGATAGTTTATTATATAATAAACGCCTTTTTATCCTTCCCTGCCGGATATTTTTCCGGCTGTGCCTATAATTACCCATAAATTTTGACATAAGCGGTTATTTGTTAGTATACTGTATATGCATATGTATATGTTTTTCTTAAATATATATCAGGAGAAGATATCATGTACAGGCAGATAATCCGATTCCTGCTAATCAGTATAGCCCTTTCATGGGTCAATGCCTGTACATGGAGCAGTGTCAATTATTCCAACCTTCTGCTATACTTCGTGCTTGGCAACCAGGTGCCGGTAACAGGGATCACCCTGGATAAAACAACGGTGACCATCAGTGCCGGGTCGGTTGAACAGCTTGCGGCAGCCATCACCCCGGCGAACGCGACGTTCAGGTTGGTGACCTGGTCGACTTCTGATCCGGCCACGGCCAGGGTGGGTTTTACGGGGCGCGTTACCGCCGTGGCGCCCGGCACTGCCACCATAACAGCGACAACGTTTTCCGGCGGATTCACGGCCACCTGCCTGGTTACGGTAACGGATTACGGCGTGGCCCAGTGGGCCAGGACCGTGGTGGCGGCAAGCAATGTTTCGATGTTCTACAATGTGGCGGCCGGCCCGGACGGGTCCGTCTATGGGGCGGGGCTTCTGCTGGGGGCAACGACCTTTGATTTCGGCAATGGCGCCACGGCCACGCCTGATTTCGGTAGCCGCAACTGCATCCTGGTAAAATACGACAACTCCGGCCTTGCCCAGTGGGCCCGCACGGTCACCGGCGGCGGCGATGATTCAACTTTCAGCGGCGTTGCGGTCGCGTCGGATGGATCAGTCTATGCCGCGGGGGTCATATACGGGGCCGGCACCTATGATTTCGGCGGCGGCGTAACGGCAACGGGCTCGGCCGGCGTCGATAATGCGGTTCTGGTGAAATATGACAGTTCCGGCACGGCCCGGTGGGCCAGGACGGTAACTTCCGCAAATACTTCATCGTACACGGGAGTAGCGGCCGCGCCTGACGGCTCGGTGTTCACGGCAGGGACCATTACGGGAACCGATACCTGCGATTACGGCAATGGAGTAACGGCAGCGGGGATTTTTAGCGGCGGCCAAAATGCCGTACTGGTGAAATACAACTCTGCCGGCGTGCCGCAGTGGGCGAGAGCAGCTATAGCCGGGGGCAATGAGTCGGTGTTTAACAGCGTATCGGCAGCGCCGGACAGTTCTGTCTCTGTGGCGGGCAGCATATGTGAAAATGGCGCCTATAATTTCGGCAATGGCGTTACCGCAACGGGATTTTTTACCGCCGTGGCGCCCGCCGTCGGTCAAAACAGTGTAGTTGTGAAATACAGCAGAACCGGCCTGGCCCAATGGGCCCGGTCGGTGATCGCTGGAAGCGACAATTCGTTTTACATGGGCATATCGACCGCTACTGACGGTTCCGTGTACGCATCGGGAATTATGGATGGGACCGGGACCTTTGACTTCGAAAACGGCCAAACAGCCATGGGCACCTATACCGGGGATAACGCGGTACTGGTGAAATATAACAGCGCCGGCGCGACGCAATGGGCTTCGACAGTAATTGCCGGCGCCAATATTTCGGGATTTATCAGGGTATCGGCTGCATCTGACGGCTTCATATACGCTGCCGGCAGAATTTATGGGACCAACACCTATGATTTCGGCAATACGGTAACAGCCACGGGGACCTATGGCGGCGGCATGAACCCGTTGCTGGTCAAATACGACAGCACCGGCGTGGCCCGGTGGGCCTGTACCACGGCTGCATCAAGCGCTGAAACGTTTTTCAACGGCGTCTCTGCTGCGCCGGACGGCTCTGTTTTCACCGGTGGTGCGTTAACCGGCTCCACCGTCTATGACTTCGGCAATGGAGCGACAGCCGCGGGGCCCTTCGCCGGCCAGAACACACTCATGGTGCAATACAAGTAACGTTCGCCTTCTGATGGGATAGGGTTTAAACCTGGCCCGGTCAGAAGGCCTTCCCCCTCGCATATTCCTTGACAGTCAATTACCGCCTGTATAGTATGTCAGCCTGTAGTAGAAATATCACCTGTCGTATAAGCCTGTCGTATAATTGCTATTATGGTGGACCGATTGAGAACCAGAAGGCTGTCACTGGCAGTCGCATATGTAATTAGCGTAATGCTCCTTGCCGGCTGTTCCGGGATTGCCCCGGAAAGGGATCCCTATACCCTGAACGTGCACATGGGCGCGGAGCCGGGGACCCTGAATCCGATCACCGCTACCGATTCCTATGCCCACGCCATCAACCTTAAAATATACGAAACCCTGGTGGACCGTGATTATGATACTCTCGAAGTCAAGCCGATGCTGGCGGAGCGGTGGGATATGTCCCCGGATCACCTGAAATTCCGTTTCTATTTGAAGAAAGGCATTATCTGGAGCGACGGGGTTGAGTTCACCGCCGATGACGTGGTCTATTCCTACGACAGGATCATGGACCCGAAGGTGTCCAGCGCTCAGCTCAAGGTGTATTACATCGATATAAAAAGCTGTAAAAAGATCAACAAGTACGCGGTGGAGTTCACCTATTCACGACCGTATTACCTCGCGCTCATTTTCTGCGGCGGCATGCCCATCGTGCCGAAGCATGTTTTCAGCAACGGCACCGATTTCAATACCCACAGGAACAACCGTTTTCCCGTCGGAACCGGGCCATATAAGTTCGAGCGGTGGGACACGGGCAAGAACATCATCCTGGTGCGGAACGAGCGCTACCGCGGCGCAAAGCCGGAAATCCGCAGGGTGGTGTACAAGATCATCTCCGAGGGTAGCGTGGCGCTCCAGATGCTCAAGAAGGGCGAAATCGACCTCATGGGCGTCCGCGACATCGAATGGGTCCGCCAGACTAACTCGAAGAAGTTCACTGACAATTTTTACAAGCTGAAATATTACCTGCCCTCGTTCAGCTATATAGGCTGGAATGAGCAGCGGCCTTTCTTCAAGGACAGGCGGGTGCGCCTTGCCATGACGCACCTCATAAACCGGAAGGAGATCCTGGACAAGCTCCTGTTCGGACTGGGGGAGATCGTCACCGGGCCCTTCTACATTTTCGGTAAGGCGAATGACCCGGGCATACAGCCGTGGCCCTATGACCCGGAACGGGCCCGGCAGCTGCTGAAGGAGGCCGGCTGGATAGACCGTGACGGAGACGGCATCCTCGACAGGGACGGGAAGAAGTTCTCCTTTACGTTCACGATATCGTCGGGAAGCAAGTTCGCGGAGCGCCTGGTGAGCATCCTGAAAGAGGATTTTGCCAGGGCAGGCATCGAAATGGACATCAACCGGTACGAATGGGCCGTGTATCTCGACAAGATCCAGAGCAGGAACTTCGACGCCACGTCCCTGGGATGGTCCGATCCCGATTTCCAGGATGACCCGTACCAGATCTGGCACTCTTCCCAGATCAGGGGCGGATCGAATTATATCGGCTTCAGCAACAAGGAGGCTGACAGGATAATTGAGGCGGCGCGCACCGAGTTCAACGAGGCGAAGCGGAACAGGATGTACCACCGGTTCCACCGGATCCTCCATGACGAGCAGCCCTACACGTTCATGTACACCAGTCCCGCCCTGGCGGTGGTGAGCAGGCGCTTCACCAACGTGAAGGTGCACACGCGGGGAATGAATTATCTTGAATGGAAGGTGAGAAAACCGCAATGAAGAAATACCTGGTAAAGAGGATACTCCTCATCGTTCCCACCCTCCTGGGAATAACCTTCATCACCTACATGATGATCCGCCTGGCCCCCGGAGACTATACGAAGCTCAAGATGGGGATGGAGGGGGCCCTGAAAAGCGGCTCGATTTCGAAAGAAATCCTCGAGCAGGAGAAAAAGCTCTACGGCCTTGACAAGCCGATCATCGTAGGCTATTTCGACTGGCTCGCGAAATCGGCCCGCCTCGACTTCGGCATATCCCGCAAGGATGGAAGGCCTGTGTGGGACCGGGTCTGGGATGCCCTGCCGATAACGCTGACGCTGAATATTATTTCCATGATAATAATTTACATCATTTCAATACCGATGGGGATCATTTCGGCCGTGAAAAAGGAGAGCGCCTTCGACCGGGGGTCGAGCCTCGTCCTTTTTATACTCTATTCGCTGCCGACCTTCTGGGTGGGGCTCCTCCTGCTTCTCTACCTGGGGAGCGGCGAGTACCTGAACCTCTTTCCCCTCGGCGGGTTCAGGTCCGACTGGGCGGCGGAGGCGGGCCTCTTCACCCGGATCCTTGACGTGGGATGGCACCTGGTGCTCCCGGTGGCGACCCTGACCTACGGCGGCTTCGCCTTCCTGTCAAGGTACACCAGGGCAAACATGCTGGAGGTCATCAACCAGCAGTATATCATGACCGCCCGCGCCAAGGGGCTCTCCGAGAAAAAGGTGGTCTTCGTCCACGCCTTCAGGAACTCCCTCATTCCGCTCATTACGCTGATGGCCACGCTACTCCCGGGCCTCCTCGGCGGGAGCGTCATCGTGGAATCGATCTTCTCGGTGCCCGGTATGGGCATGCTCGCCTTCGAGGCGATACTCTCCCGGGACATTCCGGTCATCATGGCCATCGAGACCATCGCGGCGCTCCTCACCCTGGCGGGCATACTGATAGCCGACCTGTCCTACGCTCTGGCGGATCCCCGGATCAGGCTGGAGGCGAAGATATGAGGCGCGGATACTGGGCGCGGGTCTGGAGGGAATTCAGGAAGAACCGTCTCGCCTTTGCGGGCCTGGTCTTCGTCATCGCGCTTTTCTTTATCGCCATATTCGCCCCGCTGCTGGCCAACAGCAAGCCCTACCTGTATGTGGAAAAGGGGCGGGTCTATTTCCCGATCTTCTTCAATTACCCGGAGCTGAAGGACGCTGATCTCAGGAAGGATGACTATAAGGGATTCAAAATCTTCCCGCCGGTGGCCTATTCATATTCCGAGTATGACCTGAACAGCATTGTCATTCCGCCCGGCGTGAAGCACCTCCTGGGAACGGATGAGCAGGGAAGGGACCTGACGGCCCGCATGATCCACGGGAGCAGGGTTTCCATTTTTATCGGCTTTATAGCCGTGGCCATCTACGTGACCATCGGCATCATCATCGGCTCCATTGCCGGCTATTACGGCGGTTGGATCGACATCGCCATCTCGCGTCTTATCGAGATCATCATGTGCTTTCCGACCTTTTTCCTGATACTTACGATCCTTGCCCTGGTGGGCCCCAACCTGGTGAATGTCATGGTGGTCATCGGAATTACCAGCTGGCCGGGGATCGCCCGGATCGTCAGGGGCGAGTTCATGAAGCTGCGGGAGACGGATTTCGTGGTGGCTTCCCGGGCCATAGGGGCGCGGGACGCGTGGATCATCCTGCGCCATATCCTCCCCAACTCCCTGGCCCCGGTCCTGGTTTCGGCCACCTTCGGCATCGCTTCGACCATATTGATCGAGTCGTCCCTGAGCTTCCTCGGCTTCGGCGTGCAGCCGCCCACGCCCAGCTGGGGCGATATCCTCTCCCAGTCGCGGGACTTTATGGATTTCGCCTGGTGGCTCACCCTGATCCCCGGTTTCGCCATATTCCTGACCATAACCGCCTATAACCTGGTGGGGGAGGGGCTCCAGGACGCGATAGATCCGAAGGCGATCAGCAAATAGGTGAAACAATACAGGTGAGAATCGGTCATATAGATTTGACCCCCTGTCCCCCTGAGGGGGCACGAGGGATATGTCATGAAACATGTGAATTTAATTCATTTGTCATCACGAGCGAAGCGAAGTGATCTTGTCAATGCTGCCATAATTGTCATGCTCATATGAAGAATCGTTTGCAATGTATAGCATTGATAGTAATAAGATAAAGATTGCTTCGTCGCTTCGCTCCTCGCAATGACAAATCTGTTAAGGTTCCTGATACTATGAAAAAGTTTGTTGTTTTATTTATATTAATTCTGCTGTCTTCACTTTCCCTCCCGTCCTGCAGCCTGTTTCCCAGGACCCCCACCATCCAGGATGTCATGCCCCGGGAGACCGATGTGCCCGGATGGGTGGTGGAGCGCCAGTATCGCACCACGAGCTCACGGAAGATGGCGCAGTTCAGCCCCCTCTACGGCGAGCATAATCCCGATGAACTGGCAATAACGGAATATGCGCACCTTTCCGATAAAAGCAGGACCGTCAGGGTCGAAATGATCAAGCTCGGCTCTTCCCTTGATTCCTTCGGTTTTTTCAGCAGGGAACGCGGACTGGGCGGGACATGCCAGTTCTTCGACGATAACACCTACGCGACGACTAACTGTCTCTATGCGAGGATCGGGAGATACTACGTCAAGATAGGCTATGAAAACCTTGGCGACCAGGCGGGGAGCACTGTCGACCAGTTCCTCGGCGTGGTGCGGGGGAACCTGAAAAACCTGGCCGGTGACGACAGCCTGCCCGACCGGCTCTTTCTCTTTGCAAAAAACCGCTCCACCAGGGATATCGTCTACTACAGGCAAAACTTGGATGCCATCCCGGGTTTGAAAAACGCCTCAGTGACACGGCGCCTCCTGGCCGGGAAGAAATATGATCTGGTCTGCGCTGTCTATTCATCGGCCTTTGACGCCGAGCAGGAATACCTTGGCATCCTGAAAGCGGGGGGCAATGAGTATATGTTGAGCAAGGTCGGGAAACTTCAGCCTGCCATACGGATCATCAGTGAAACGGAATATCTGTTCATATGCCAGTATAAACAATGGATTTTTGGCGTCCTTAATGCCGATACTGTGAAGGATGGTAATATGATCATCGGTTACCTCCTGACGGAGATTAAAAACAGGGCTGAAAAAAAGAAATCCGGCGGTGACGGACCATAACGGGCTCCCGGCAGCGGGGCCCGGCACCAGGGGTTTTCATTGTATTATATCATCGGCGATATACACGGCTATTTCAAACGGCTTGTCAGCGTCTTTGACCAGGTATCGGCCAGGATCAAGCCGGCCGATACCCTGATATTCCTCGGTGATTATATTGACCGGGGGCCCCATTCATACGAGGTGGTGGATTTTCTCATCGAGCTTTCCCGGACGCAGACCCTGAATACGGTGTTCCTCAAGGGAAACCATGAAGACATGTTCATGGCATATCTCCG
Source organism: Spirochaetota bacterium (assembly GCA_035400945.1). Lineage (GTDB taxonomy): Bacteria > Spirochaetota > UBA4802 > UBA4802 > UBA5550 > RBG-16-49-21. Next base: position 1,220 of record DAONAJ010000012.1, on the reverse strand, counting down.
GGGAGAGGACACGGTCGGCGCCTATATTATCAACGGGGGAGACGCCACCATACGGAGCTATATAGCCCACCGGGGCGTCTTCGAGCTGCCCAGGCACCATCGAGAATTTATCGGCGCTCTCAGGCTCTACTACGAGGGAGAGGATTTCATTGCCGTCCACGCGGGGCTGAACCCCATGGCAGACAGCCTCGAAGCCCAGGATGAACATGACCTGCTCTGGATCAGGGAGCAGTTTTTTTCATGTAACAAGCGGTGGGAAAAAACGATTATCTTCGGTCACACCCCGGTGGCCTACCTGTCGCGGGAGGGCCCGATATACCATGATGCCCGGCGCAACATTATCGGCATAGATTCGGGCGTTATCATGGGTAATCAGCTTACATGCCTCGTGTGGCCGACGAGGGAACTTATACGGGGATAGAAGACAAAGGAAGTTCCATATAACAGAAAAGTATCGGCCCCCGGCCCCCCAGTGGGCGCACGATTCAATAAGAACGTCCCCCCCAAGGGGATTGTGGTAGCTTGCGAGGTAACCAATGGTTTTACGAAAAATGAAAATGTACCTACTTCTTACCCTGGCGTTCGCAGCGCAGTGCCTCATGCCTGACCTTTCCGCTGTTCCCGATTTCGACATCATGGGAAGGATCGAGTCAGTTGCCAAGGAAAACAATATCGTAATCCTCTTCAGCGAACGGCCCCGGGAAACGTCCTATTACATGATACAGGATAAGACTGTCTACGGGTCCATCGAAATCGAATCGCCGGTGTTCAACAGGACAGGACGGTATACCTACCGGGCCGCCGCCCGGTACACCCTGACAAACAGGCGGTTTGCCAGGCTCATCAGGGCCGGCGTCGATATCGCGCTGGTTGCACCGAGAAAGAATGGAGAGAGGGAGTTCACCGACGAGGCCCCGACGCGGGAACGGGGTTACCGCCGTTCAATCATCACAGATAAAGACGGGAGACGGATGGTGCTGGTCCCGGAGGGAAAATTCGTATTCGGATCGAACAATGGCGACAGGGACGAATCGCCGGAGCATGTCGATTATATTGATAACTACTATATTGACGTTTCTGAAGTTTCCAACCAGGATTTTCTCAAGTTCGTAGAGGCAAAAAACGTGAAGCCGCCCCTGTCCTGGGAAGGAGGCACCTACCGGGAGGGCGAGGGGAACCTGCCGGTCATGGTCACCTATTACGAGGCCGAAGCCTACGCG
>DAONAJ010000011.1:0-82244 GCA_035400945.1 Spirochaetota bacterium | reverse complement strand
CTCATTGAAGGCAGCCATTCTTATTCTTTCAAGCCTCTTACATAGTATACCCCGGATGATTCAAAATCCTCTTTTTTGTAAATCCTTTGCTATGCCCACATAAAAGGCGGGGGCGTCGAATCCCGGCGTAACGCCGAAGAAATGGCCGATTTCCATGAAGTGGTCCACGCCGCCGCACCACCAGGCCCCGGTGATCTCACCGCGGTAATTTCCCCATTTGGCGCTGTTGACCGACACCATGCAGTCATTGGCGCCGTCGACGGACTTGATATAGGCATTGAGGGGGGCCGATACCAGGAAGCTGGTCGTAATGGTTTTAATTTTGCCGGCATAACTCTGATAATAGATGCCCGGAACGTCCTTGACGTTGGGGTTGAAAGTATTGATCATATATGATGTGGCGAGGCTGCGGACCGCCGCTTCGGAATCAGCGCTTTCGCCATTGAAAAAGAGCTTCCAGAAGACATTGACAACGCCGGAAACGACATCGCGGGCCACTCCGGAAGGCAGGATGCCGAGGACCAGGTCGGCCACCGGCGATCCCCGGTGAACCCCCGAAATGCTGGTTATTGAAGCGACCAGGTCGGATCCCTTTATAACTTTACCATTGAAGGTGGTCGAAAGATTTGACACCAGGTACCGGGCATCAAGGGCGCCCTGGGAATGGGCTATGATATTAAATTTCGTATATTCCGGATGGACCGCCTTGATGCTGAGTAGCTGCTGGAAAACCTCCCTTGCGCGGTTTTCGGTGCTGTTGAAACAGTCTTGTGTGGTGACAAAAACCGTAAAACCTTCATCTTCTAACTCGCCCTTGATGCCGTAAAAATAGTCGACGCCAAGGATGTTTATATCATTCATAGCTATCCCGTGGATCAGGACAACAGGATATTTTGTCGGTTGACTGGAACTTCCTCCAGCATAGAGGAACGTTGTAACAAGTAACAAACCTATTGTTAACAGACCTATTCTTTTCATGTTTTCCTCCTGATCTTCTTTTACAACAAACTGGATTATAAAAACCATCCAGACGGTACGGTTATATTTAGCATAAAAACCGTCCAGCTGTCTTGCCAAAAGGAGATCGATCTTACATTGTCCGCTGTATACAATATTTATTATGCGAAGGATGTGTGTGAAGATATCAATAACGCCTGATATAATTAACGAAGCAGATAGACAATATAAAATGACCCTCTGCCTGCAATTTCGTGGATTTACCTGCCAATGGCGGGAGTTACCGGTAAAATTATTTACGGAAAGGTTTTTCAGGGATTTTGGTTCACCGTTTATCGACAGGCCGGTTATTTCTTGAATTCTTTCCGGTATTTTTCCGGGGTCATACTCATGAATTTGGGGAATACACGGTTAAAGGTCCTGAGACTGTCAAAGCCCACGGAAAAGGCGATATTAATGACATTATCATCGGTTTCAACAAGCTTTTTCGCGGCGTCTTTGACCCGGAGCTCGTTGATGTAGTCCCCAAGCTTTTTACTGGTCACCGACTTGAAAAGCTTGCCCAGGCTGTCCGGATGGACGTCCACGGTCGCCGCGAGGCCCTCGCGGGAAATATCGAAGGTGTAGTTCTCGTGGATGTAATTGATGACCTTCTGGATCTTCTCCTCCGCCATATCGGATATGACCGGATAGGGACCCCTCTTCCGGGATTCGTCCTTTTCGCTCAGGCGTTCGTTCAGAAGGGCGTTCTCGATGACAAAGTTCTCAAGGCTGGTATTGAGGTCTTCGATGTCGTCCATGATCTTCGCGAAACGCACCACCAGCACCAGGGCCGTGCCCACGTAGAGACCCGCAGCCGCGTACTGGAATATCATGAACTGGAACCATGAACCGAACATGTTCAGGTCGGCGCCGATGAACTTCATCAGGTAAAGGACGCCGTCGTGGAGCGCGGCGATGACGATGACAATGCCGAAAAAACTGAAGGGCTTCGCGTAGGGGTGCTTCCTGCGCAGGGCTGAAACATGGCACGAGATATTATAGGGGCCGATGAGGAACGTCACGATGATCATGATGATGCCGTTGACTCGCAGGCCGGCGGTATCGACAAAAAACAGGGCGATGACGGTGACCATGGCGACATATATCCAGAGGGCGATCTCGATCTTCTTTCTTTTAAGGTCGTAGATCCGGTGGAGAAAAATGGGATACACGACGTTCACCGCCGCCCACCCGAAGGCAAGGATCTTGAAGCGGTTCAGGAGCGACCCGTACGGGTTCCAGTAGGTGCAAAGCTCCATGACCATGATGAGGCCGCAGAGGAGCTGCAGGCAGTAGAACAGGTATTCCTGCGAAGAGGGACGCCTGATGAAGAAGAAAGCGGTAATGAACAGCAGGGTGAGCCCCATGCCGATGACGAAGTAGCACAGGTCGATGAGGAGGAACTTCCCCATGTCCCGCCTGGCCCTCCAGTCCTTCATGTTCGTTATCGCCAAATCACCAAGGACTTCGCCGAAGACGTAGTATGAAACCCGCACCGCTATGACATTGTCCGCGCCATAGCGGACGAAATCGCGGCTGATTGTGTAGTATCGGGGATGGTTCCACATGGAGTGGGCGTCGGGCTCGAATTCACCCATGGCGCCGATTCTGGTCCCGTTGAAATAGGTTTCATCGGCGTTCCCGATCCTGCCCAGGACGAGGCCCAGGTCTTCCCTCGGCAGGTTCTGGTCGATGCGGATGGTCTTTCGAAGCCAGACGACCCCCTCGGTGCGGGCCAGGCCGGTCGTTTTAGCGATCACGCGGGTCATGAGGTTTCCCGGGAGGTTCACGGTGTCCCACTCGGCATCGTTGAATCCCGGTGCGGCATAATTCGCATCGTCACCGATGGCGATCTTCCATTCCCCTGCGAGCGAGAACGGCGCATCCAGCGACGAGACTGAGGGATCCTCCGGCTTTGCCTCACCAGGGGAAAAGCGGCCCATGCTTACAAGAATCACGAAAGCAGCTGAAACGGCAATCAGAGATTTGAAAGTAAAATCCCGGCTCATGATAATCCATCGCTCCCCGGCATTAACGCCGCGCCCGCAGCCACGGCATTTTTTTATTGTATATTAACTGGCCGGGGGACAAAGAAATTGTCAACTTCTATTCTGGACGGAAACCAATGGGGCGACCTGCACCACGCCGGAACGGCTGATCGTGCCGATACCTGTCGGTCGAGCCAACCGCGGGGAGGCGCCGGGGCAGCGGCCTATCTCCCCACCTGCTCCAGACCCCGCTCGATGGCCTGACGGCGGCGGAACGCGTCCGCCTCGTCACCGAAGGTCCGGTCCTGGAGCTCCCGTATCTTCTGCTCCTTCTCGTCGCCGTCAAGGTTCGGATCGCTCCTGATCCGCTGCTCGAGGGCGCGGTAGTTATCTTCCTTTTTCTGCTCATCGGCGATGACACGGTCGACCTCGTCAAGGCGCTTCACCTGGTCAGCGGTAAAGAACTCCTCCCGGAACTGTCTGATCCTGCTCTGCCGCTCATCGTCGGTCTTCATTTCAGACAGGTCCTTCTGGTAGATCTTGAGCTTCTCCTGGTAGCGGGTATAGGGTTTGGCGTATGCTTCCACGCTGTTCGCCTCGTCGGCCCACATCGCCCTGTCCAGCTCCTTGAGCTTTTTCTCCTTTTCCGCGCCGTACATGTCCTTGTCCGAAACGATGGCCCCTCGGCGCAGGGGATATTCCTGGGCCTTTACGCTGGCGCCAAAGAGGGCGTCGGCATTCTCCCGGCCGAAGACCTCGCGGCGGTAATCCTGGAGCCTGTGGAGAAGCGCGATGGCCTCCTCGGCGGTCCTGGGGGTCCCCCACTCCTTCGTTTTATCGGCAAGGCTGATCTGGTAGTTCATGTAGACCTTGTACAGGGCGAGGATCTTGTCGGCCTCATCCTGGGGGAGGACCGAATAGAGATACTGCCGCGCCCGCTCCATGTGGTCCTCAAGGTTCTTGGAGTCCTTGAACTTCTCGTCCATGGACATGAAAAACTTCAGGGTGTAGGGGTTGATGACGCTGTCCGCGAAATACTCCTTCACGGAATTATCGTTGAAATCGACCCTGCCGTAATACAGCTCTATGTCCTTCAGCTTGATGCCCTGGTTCTGGTCGATAACGAAACCCTCGTCCCCCCTCTTCCTCAGGGCCAGGGTCAGGACGATAACGGCCAGCGCGGCTATTCCCGCGACGGCTATCAGCTTTTTTTTATTCATTGCCGAGGACCTCCTCAGATCATGTCGGCGGGCCGGGTTCGCGGGGAACGCCTCCCGATGACCAACGCCGGTGAAGGGTCGCACGAGCTCCCTGGGAAGTCAACCGCATTTCACCAGGAGGGGAGCACGGCGTCTGCCCGGCTATACATACGCAAGTTCCTGCGCAGGCGTTTTACCTGTTAAAAAAAAGCAGTGTTATAATAATGAAAACCGGGATTAAAACCGGAATGGAATACTTAAGGATGTACCCGAAGAAGCTCGGCATCTTAACGCCCCGTTCCTCGGCGATCGATTTCATCATGAAATTAGGGGCATTGCCGATATAGGTGTTAGCCCCCTGAACACGGCGCCGCAGCTGATGGCCACAAGGGTATCGGCGTATTTCGTCATGAGCTCGGCGGCGTTACCGCCCGCCGTTTCAAAGAACACCACGTAGGTGGGGGCATTGTCGAGGAAACTCGAAAGAAAACCCGTGGCCCAGAAAAAATTTGCGTTGATGAACCTTCCGTTGCCGTCGACGACACTGCGAATCACGATGCCGAGGGGGCCTTAGGCGCCGGCCTTGAGCATTGCGAAGGGCATCACCATGGTGATAAAGATGGCGGCGAAGAGCTTCGCCACCTCCCGGATCGGCTCCCAGGAGAACTCATTGGCCACGCGGACTTCCTTTTTCGTTATCAGGATAGACGCCGCTGTTATGGCGAGAAGAAGGGCAACCTGCATGACGGACGCAAGCGGTACCGGCACGTGATGGATGGTAAAGGCCGTGCCCAGGTCCAGGCTTGATGCGATAACGGCGCCAATAACAGCCGCCAGGAGAATGAAATTGGCCTTGCCTTCAAAGGAAATTTTTTCGCCTCCCCGTGCCGGTTCCTGTTTAACCGGCTCTCGGCGGTAAACAATCGTATCGATGGCATAGAACAATACGATAAGAATTGCCGTCGCCGTCATCATTTCCATAATGAGGTGGCGCGTGGTACAGAAGAAACTCACCCCTTTCAGGTATCCCAGGAACAGCGGTGGATCGCCGAGGGGCGTGAGCGAACCCCCGATATTGGCGACGAGAAAAATGAAGAAAACGATGACATGGGTTTTACGGGTCCGCCCTTCGTTGGCCCTGATGAGGGGCCGAATCAGCAGCATGGCGGCGCCCGTGGTCCCCATCCAGCTGGCCAGAAACGTTCCCAGGAGGAGGATTGCGGCATTCACCCCCGGGGTCCCCGCCAGTGCCCCCCTGAGATGTATCCCGCCTGACACCGTAAAGAGGGCCATGAGGAGCGTGATAAAGGGTATGAATTCAAGGAGATAGACCTCCAGCACGTAATAGGCGCTGGTGCCCCACCCGAAGTTCAGGGTGAACAGGGATATGAACAGCAGGCCCCAGAAAAGGAGATCTTCCCGTAGTGGCGGTGCCAGAAACGGGGCGCAACAAGGGGAAACAGGGCGATCGACAGCAATATACCCACGAAGGGAATGACCCACAGCAGGGAGACGCTGGTCCCGTCTATATGCGACGCCCCGGATGAAGCATATGACGAAGCCGGCGAAGCAACGGCCGCCGCAATCGCAGGGAAGAAAAGCGGGTAGTGGTTGCGTTTCATTTAATGCGTTTTCCCCGCACTTCGCGTGATTTCCGCCGCTGCTCCCATGACGTCGGCCTCGCGTATTTTATTCTTAAGCAGCGACTCGATATCCTTCATGTCCTTCACGGCCCCGGCGCCGGACATTCCTGCCCCCGTCTGCCCGGAGAGAAAAGCGATCTCGGAAAGTGCGCCGAGGGCGGCCGATATCCTTCTGCTCGATTCCTCCACGGCCCGGGGCGGCTGTTTTTTCTTCATCTTAATATCGGCGATCCACATCTGGATCTCGGAATTGTGCGCGGTGATGTGTTCCCCCAGGATGGCCACCGTTTTCTGGAGCGTATCCAGCATCATCCTCTGCTTTTCATGGCGCATTTCCGTTTCCCGCGCCGCGATGACGGCCTGCCTCATTTTCTGCCAGAGGAGATAGAGCAGCAGGGAAAAAACCAGGTACGCGGCAATTATCGGAACCATCGGCGACGAAAAAGCGGAATCGATAAAATTACTCTCCAGATTGAAATACAGGGGCTTGTTTATCACCAGGAGATCGATCAGCATGACCGACAGGTGCACCCCCAGGCCGATGACCATTATGATGATTATAGACTTCCCGAATTGCGTCACAATGTGAATAATTTCGCTCGTTCTTTCCCTCATGTCACTGATCCTTATCTTTGCATGAGCAGCGGTCCGGTGGAACAGGGCGAGCCGCCCTACAAAACCAGCGGGGGCATCCCCGATACCAGTATTTGCGCTTCACCGGGAGAGCTGTTGATTATTTTACACGATACATATGCCTTGAAGTTGATTGAATCGCCCTTATTGATCCTGAACGATTCATCGTCGAGCAGGGCTTCGACAGACCCGGACATTCCATAGATTATTCTCTCGCCGTTGGCCTGATCATCAAGCCTGGCCAGTTCCAGGCTCCCTCCCCGGCTGATATCAACAATAAAAGATTCCAGGGCGTTGTTCTGCAGTTTCGACGCAAGAAGCGTGAGCTTTATGCCATGGTTGTCATTTACCATGGTTTCGGCGTCAGCCTCGCTTACGAAAACGTACTTCTTCTGTTCAACCTGCCTGAAAAATTCCGAAAAATTCACGGCATAAAATTTTAGCAGTTCCTCCAGAGACTGGAGTGAAGGCGTGATTTTGCCGTTTTCAATCTGCGAGAGGAGGCTGGCTGAAACATTGATCCGCTGAGCGACTTCCGTGATTGTATATTTTTTATGCAGCCTGATTTTTTTTAATGATGATCCGATATCCATTGATGTTCAGGTTCCACCCAACTGGCGCATTATTCAAATACACCGGCAATATAAAATACCAGAAACATGGCAGCAAAAATTATTACCAGGGGAACTATCATAGTAACAATGGTGCCTTTATCAAATACAATATTTTCTTTTTTACCGGATTCTTTATTTTCGCCTCTATTCTTATAGCTCATAATACACTCCATTATCCGTCAAATCTGAACAAAATAATAAGAAAGCAGCCATTGCGATTATAACGACTGCCAGGCCCAGGAGTAATTTTTTATTAAAATTATTATATTCAAATAATAAAAAATAGATACAATTATCCAATTTTTCTTCAAAATCTTAATCATTTGTTGTATTAATAATATAGCCTGGAAGGGGTGTTGTCAATATAATTTTCATTTTTAATAAATATTTATTTATAAAAATTCATTTATAATTAAATTTATTGTATCAAGTTGCTCACTGTCTTTAATGCAGTTCAAGTAATACAATCACCATTATAAATACCAGCAGGAACCAAGGAAGAGATGCGATGATGAATCGCCCCTCTATCCAGGTCTGTTTGGAACAGGGAAATGATACGTAATGAGTATGAAAACTGAATTCTATGAAACCGCTGTTCGACTTGGATACTACGGCGTGGAACGGAGCGGCGTTCTGAACGACCTGGTCATAGATCTGGATCACACTCATAATTATGCCGGGAGCCTTCCGTCACCGGTCCTCGGCAGACTGAACCATTACACGAGACAATGGAAATATATTATCTCCTTCATAGGGTCCCTGGCGGACTCAAACAGGGCCGTAATGAACAGTGTCCTGCAGAATATTGATGCATCCCCTGCCGAGGATCTGGATATACTCTCCTGGCTGTACCGGAACGCGTTGAGATTCCCCGTCACGGACTTCTGGGCCAGCGTAATGGGCCCCCAGACAGCCTGCGTCATTAGAAACCTTGAGCTTGGCTATAAGAATGCTGCAGGCTGCGGCCATGGATTGTTCTGCATAATTGAAGTCATAAAAAGGTGATCCTCATCCCCTTCCTTTATTCTTGACAATTGCCCGCGGCCTGATACGGTACAGACCATGCAAAGCCTGAAGAAGGTGATCCGCCGATGAAACGCACCTGCATCGGTCTTTCAATGGCATTGATGATGCTCCTTGCCGGAGGCGGACTCCGGGCGCAGCAGTGCGCGGAGGGCAATTGCGTTGACGGCACCGGCACCATGACCTGGGCAAGCGGCGACACCTATACCGGCCAGTGGAAAGACGGCGTCATGGACGGCAAAGGCACCATGACCTGGAAGGACGGAAGGAGGTACCGCGGATCATGGAAGAACGGCCTGTTCGACGGCTGGGGGGCCCTGGGCTGGCCTTCCGGGGAGTGGTACGAAGGATTTTTTTCCGGCGGAAAGATGGATGGAACCGGCACCATGAGATGGAAGAACGGCGACCGCTACACCGGGCAATGGAAAAAGGGCGCCATGAACGGAACCGGGACCATGCGCTACGCCGGCGGGAAGACCGTTAAGGGGACATGGAACAACGGCAGGCCTGTCGGTGAAAAGCCGGCCGATGCGGGCAACGCCGCGATGGCCGGGGCCTGGAGGATCATGTGCAAATGCTTCCCAGGCCCGGAATCGCCGTACGATTGCCCCTCGACGTCCTTTGTGTTCAGGGCCGACGGCGGCGGGACCTTCGAGGAACGGGACAACAGCGGCACGGTGACCGGCACGATCAGGTGGACTCTGAAAGGCTCCGCCCTTACCATAGCCCAGTATACCGAAAAGATGCATCCCCGCGGCGGGCCCCGGACATTCACCTACAACGCCGCCGGAAAATGGTACGTCTCGAAGCCGGCTCCCTATGGACCCGAACAGAAAATCATGAGCCTTTGCATAATCAAAAAAGCTGGAACGAGGTGATTGGAATGAAAGGAGCGTGCGGGATCATTCTGGCTTCACTTATCGCCGCGGCAGCGCCGGCGGCCGTCTCCGGCGGCGACCTGCCTCCACGGTTCGTGATTAAAAACGCGAAGGTCGCGCACTACAGCATATCCGGCTCGACCGCGGAGGAGCTCCGCGACGAGATGAAAAGGAAGGGGCCCCGCGGCTGGCATGCCTACACGGACTGGAACCTTTCCTGGAACTGCAGGAAGGTCACCGTGACCTGCACCGTAACCCTCCCTTCATGGAACCCGGAGAAACAGGAGCCGGAGCTGCAGAGAAAGTTCCGGACATACTGGAATAACCTTGCCCGGCACGAGCAGGGCCACGTGGACATCGTTTACAGGATGGTGGAGACGAACAGGCAGCGGGTGCGCGCCATGGACTGTCTCGCCGCGAGCCTGGCATGGGCCGAAACGCTGAGAAACATTAGCAGGGAATCGGAGGAATATGACCGGAAGACCAACCACGGCCAGACCCAGGGGGCGGTGTTTTAACCGCCCCCACTCACTTGATTTTTCTGCCGATGAAAAAGCGGCCCTTAACCATGTCCCAGTTCAGCTCTATCTTCCCATAGGTGACATTCTTCAGGGCCTCCCGGCTCAGCTCCGCTTCCGCCGGGGGATAGTCGCCGCTTTCTGCCGCGCGCTCCAGCATTGTCGTGTCCAGTGAGGCCGTCACCGTGGTCCCCTTCCGGGGGAGGGCATAGCCGACCTGGACCTTTTTCAGCACGGGCGAGACGTTATATCCGCTTTTGAAAAAAAGCCGGGGCTCAACGGCCGGGAGCACGGCATCATCGGGAACAAGCTTCACGCCGTCGTAGCGGTAGAAGCGGATGGCCCGCTCAAAGTAGGCGCCATTGAAGGTCGTTTCGTTCACGCCCAGGTACGCGGCGCCCGACCGGGTGATGAAGAGCGCCGTTTCCTGGATGTAGGTGCCGCCGCCGGTCCCCGGATCGGACACCTGCAGGTAGCCGCCGGGAATATCCACGACAGGGGAGAGCTCCACGTCGGTGACGGGGGACTTTGTCCGCCACGCGCCCCGGTCCCGGTAAAAAACAAACTTGCTCCCTGAGAGCCTTGACTGATCCAGGAGCCGGTAATAGTCCACAATGGTCTTCTGCTCCGCCTGCAGGCCGGCCGCGCAAAAAACCGACGCCGCGCAGACCAGCAGGGCGGACATGCTGTGTATTCCTGTTTTCAATGTTTCCCCCGTATATGACGATTTCAGGCGGTTAAGCGGCAACAGCCCTGATAAGAGTTGTATTTATGATGGAGCAATCCCTATTCTTTTTCAACAATTTTATCCAAAAAAAATAAGGATTGCCTTCCTTGACTTTATTCCCACCCTTATATATTATTAACCAAGGATAAAAAATTTTATGGAAGGGACCACACGCGATGAAGGACGCTGAAGCGGAAATAGCCCGGCTGAAATACAAGTACCGGAGACTGATCCTTGAAGGAAAAACGTCCCTTCCCCCCGAGGAAGCGGCGAAACTGGTCGGTCCCGACTGCGCCTACCATCTCTACTTCGCCGTTTCCGGCCGCAGCGGCACGGGGCGCCGTTCCCGCGGAAAATGAGGGCCTGTTTCATCAATCCCCCCGTACGGGACTTCTACTCCACGTCGATACGGCGCCAGCCCCTGGGTCTTCTTTACCTCATGGCGGCGGTACGGTCCGCGGGCCACGAGGCGGTCCTCATCAACGGCCATTCGCCGGGAAAGCGCGTCATTCCCCTCCCCGACGAGTTTTCCTACCTGAGCGGATACATCGGGCACCCGGATCCTCGGTACCGGTTTCCCTTCAGAAACTACTCGCATTTCGGCCTCAGCTTCCAGGAGATCCACCGGCGGGTGAAGGAGGCGAAGGCGGACGTCATTTTCATTCCATCGCTCTTTACGCCCTATCATCGCGAAACCGAGACCGTCATAGAACTGGCGAAGGAGGCCGCGCCCGGAGCCCCGGTGGTGACCGGCGGCTACCACGCGGCCCTGTACCCCGAATACCACCTGCGCGAGGCCGGGGCCGATTTCGTGGTCCCCGGGGAGGGCGAAGCGGCGGCCGCCGCCATCATGGACTGCGTCGGGTCTGGCGGCGATATATCCCGTATTCCCGGCATCATCAGCCTGGACCGCGGCGCCGTTGTCCGCCGCGGAGAAGGCGGCGTCGTGGACATAGACTCACTCCCCCTCCCCGCCCGGGACGCCCTTGCCGACCGCGACTTCAGTGTCTACCGGAAGAGGGCTGCGGCGATGATAACTTCCCGCGGCTGCCCTAACCGCTGCGGCTTCTGCACGGTCCATGCCGTGTGGGGCGGGACGTATCGCGTACGAAGCGTCGCCCCGGTCATCGCGGAGGTGCGGGAATGCTCGGAGCGGTTCAATGTCTCCATGATCAATTTTGAGGACGACAACCTCTTCGCGTCGCGGGAGCGCGCCGCGGCCCTTCTTGAGGAGCTCATCGCCTTTCAGGAGTCTGCCGGCACGCGCCTCGACTGCACCGCCATGAACGGCGTGTCCCTGGAACAGATGGACGAGGACATCCTCTCCCTCATGGCAAAGGCCGGCTTCGGCGAGCTTAACATATCCCTCATGAGCCATTCCGCCGAACTGCAGAAAAAACAGGGGAGGCCCTTCGAATCGGGACACTTTGGCCGCATTGCCCGGGCAGCGCGGAAGCTCGGCATGAACGTGCGCGCATACTTTATCCTTGGCCTGCCCGGGCAGACAAAGGACGAGGTGCGGGACACCGTGGCGTTCCTGAGGGGCCTCGGCGTCAAGTTCTTCCCGTCGGTATATTATAATGTCCGCGCGCCGCGGAACGAATGGATGTTGCAGCGGTCATCGGCTTTCTTCAATGAAACCGAGGAGCTTTCAAGGGATGACCTGATCATGCTGTTTAATGAGTGCTGCCGGCAGACGTCCCCGACGGCCTGAAACAAAAAATTCCTTGCTATAATTTATATCCGGAGTATCATTATTACCATATGAAATGGTATGCGGTACCACCGGCAATAATGGCGGGCATCTGCATTATTATCGGGATGTACTATATACTCTATTTCTTGCGGATGAAAAAACGCCTGCATCTCTACTTCGCCCTCACCTGTTTTTCCCTGTTTCTCTATGACATGAGCTGCGCCGGTCTCTATAATGCGTCATCCGTCAACCAGGGAATATACCGGCAGAAGGCGAATTTCATTTTTATTTCCCTCATCTCTGTAATTCTTTTTTTATTTATCCTGGAATTCACCAGGACCCGGAACATGAAACTGCTGAAAGGCGTCACGGTGTATTATATTATAATGACCGCCATCATTGTGTTTTACGAGGGAACTCTCACGCTGACGCTGTCAAATCCCATGGTCCGCGAAATAACCTTGGCCTGCGGCATTACCGTTACCTATTTCGAGGCAGTGCCGGGGCTTATACCGTACCTGCTGGTTACCGTTTCTTTTATTCTTGTTCTATACTCCAGCATATTGCTGGTAAGGCACTACCGGAGGACAAGGGACCGGGCGGTGCTGCAAAACCTGCTCTCGCTGTTCCTGTTTTTTGTCTGCGCCTTCTCCGACACGTTTACCGGAAGCAATTTATTTAACTTCATCTATCTCATGGAATACGGTTTCATGTTTGTCATACTGAGCATGTCCAACACCCTGGTGATACAATTCGCAAACGTATGTTCAGAAGTTGAAAAACTCAACATCCATCTGGAACACAAGGTCGCGGAAAGGACCAGTGAACTCATCCAGGCGAGGGACGCCCTCTGGGGCGAGATGAAACTCGCCATGAAGATTCAAACGGTATTGCTCCCCAGGAAACCGGCAATTCCCGGCTACGAGATTGCGGCATACATGAAACCCGCCGAAGCGGTTGGCGGAGACTATTACGACATTATACCCGGCAAGGACACATCCTGGTTAACCATCGGTGACGTATCGGGCCACGGGGTATCGGCCGGGCTGATCATGATGATGGCGCAGTCAGCGATCCGCGCAATTATCCAGAAAGAACCCGGCATAGCGCCCACCGATCTGGTCCGGATCATATCCCGCACGATCTCGCATAATATTTCGTCAATGAATGAGCAGAAATTCATGCTCCTCACGGTATTTCAGATTGCGAAGGGCGGGACGATTCTTTTTACCGGCCGGCACCAGCCCTTTCTCTTATATAACGGCAAAAAGGGAAAATCTGATTATATATACCCCGGCGGTATTTTTATAAGCGAGCTGAAATTCCAGGATGAACAGAAAAACCAGAACCTGTCGCTTGAAGAAAATGACGCGCTGCTGATATTTACCGATGGCATTATCGAGGCGCAGGATGCGGCAGGAAACTTTTTTTCTTATGAAAAACTGCAGTCCCTATTTGAAGGCAATGCCGCCGGTACCGTGAATGAAATAATGAATCGTATTCTCAAGGAACTGGAAACCTACACGATTGCCGATGACATTACCCTTATCGTGCTGAAAAAAATGAAATAGAAAGGAAACTGAATCCCTCCCTTACATGCCGGATTTCTTCCGACGCGGCACAATCTCCACCTGATACGCCTCCCATCCCCGGTACCGCGGCACGGAAGGTTCCGGCGCGTACTTTGCGCGGCGGGGCATATCGGTCACGCCGAAGAGGGTGCAACAACGAAAGCCTGTCAGCCCAGGCCCCTGATCAGAACCCGCAATGTTTCGGATATTTCATCCTCGATGTCCTCAAAACGCACGCCCTGGAACATGAAGAAATCATATCCCCTCATCGCCTTTATGAGGGCGCTTGAGGTGAGCCTGACATTCTTCACATTGAAGACCTTCTTCCTGTTCCCGTCCCTGAGGATGCCCTCAAGGATCGACTGCTCCTCGGACGTGTATTCGCTCAGGGTGCTCATGATGAAGGAATACCGGTTGAAATATTCGGCAATCACCGATTGATAAAACGACCAGAGCTCGTATACCTGCCGGGCCCGTATGAGGAAAAAACTGTGGAGCTGCTTATCCGGTTCCTTCTCTTTGACCAGGGCCTCGCTGACGGCCTCCTTTACCAGCTGTCCCTCATACTTCAGGACTTCCTTGATGATCTCCTCCCTGTTTTCAAAATAATGATACAGGGCGCCCTTGGTTTTATTCAACGACCTGGCTATCTCTTCGGTGCTTGATTTCTTGTATCCCATCTTGGAAATAATTTCGCGGGACTTGATGATGATTTCTTTCTTAACATCTTCTTTCGGCGGGTTATTCTTCCGTTTCATGGCTCAGTATATTGTCCGGTATAATTCTAACAGTTTCCTGAAAAACTCCTTACATGGAGTTTTTCAGGGCCGGTTTTTCGAAGTGAATTCGTAAAACCTCACATTTTTCTCGGCTAACGCCTCGAAAAATGGCGATACATCCATGTATCGCTTAGCAGTTTGCTGTTTTTCAGCAAACTGCTATTAATTGAAAACAATACATCGCCATTACTGTCAAGAACATATTATCGCCTCTAAAATCGGAAGAATGGCGCGGGTTTTAACTGTATCTGCAGGATCGCCCGGAGCAGGTACGGCAGGAAGCTCAGACGCCCCGCCACGGCCATGACCTGCGGAAAGGACGCGCGGATCCCGGTTATAGCGGCGTGCTATGCCTTACCTGTTGAAAATGGCATCAAGTATTTTCCCCTTGGTAGCGATAAAGACCGGCGTCAAACCGGACAGCACGGCCACGATAATGATCAATACCGCCCTGAACAGCAGGTCATGGTAATCGATCACCAGCGCGGCGTCGCCGATGGGCATTTCAAAGGGATGCTTCTCCATCCAGGGCGCGATGCCGTGGAGAAGGACCAGCAGCCCGATCAGGATTCCCGCCATGGAATAGACCAGGGTCTGCAGGACATAGGTAAAACGGATGAGAGAGGGCCTGATGCCGATGGCCCTGAGCACCCCTATCTGCTGACGCCTTGATGACAGGTCGACGTATATGACGATGAAAATGGTGATGGCCGCGATCAGCATGCCGACCATGGTCAGCAGCGTGTTTATGTGGGTAAAGCTTTTTGTGACCGAATCCAGGTATCCGGCAACTTCATTCCAGGAGAACAGTTTACCCGGGATCTTCATCTTCTCAAGCAGGCGAATCACTTTTTTCTCATCCCCCGTTTTATCAATACGGATGATCATGCTTGAAGCAACGCCGCTCATTCCGGGTATCGTCTCATCAAGAAACGTGCGGCTGATGAAGGCCCGCTTGTCGGTATCGAGAAACCTGGTGTGGAAAATACCTTTTATAGTAAACGTTTTTCTGAAGCCCCCCACATCGAGAACGACCGATTCCCCGGTTCTGGCGCCGCGGAAGGAAAGGGCGTTCATTTCCACGTTCTTACCCCCGGCTATCTGGCGCCCCAGGATGATCTGGTCGGTATCGCCCTTTTCCAGATAAGCGCCCTCGATCATATTTTTTGATACATTGGTAACGGTCTTTTCCTTGTCCGGATCGATCGCGACAATCTGCCAGTTGCCGCTTATGTTCTTATACATGATCCTCCCGGGAACATACAGGTGGGGACTGACACCGCGCACCTTCTCCAGGCTTTGTATCCTGTCAGACACGGCGCCTATGCCGTCCAAATACTCAGATCCCTCCGGGGGAAGCATATAGATATGGCCCATGTGGGTGTCTATCACCTGGTTGTTGACCGCCTCGATGATGCCGTTAAAAAGGGCGGTCACGAAAATCAGGTTCACGAAGGCGATGGACATGAGGAGCACGATGAAAGAAAAGGTCCATTTGCTTCCGCGCCTGAGATACCTCACGACCAGAAAGAAGGGGATTTTCCATTCGCCGATCATTGCATTCTCCCGTCGGACAACCGAATCAGCTTCTTTGCGTACATGGTCTCCTCCTGCTCGTGGGTGACCATGACAATGGCATGGCCGTGTTCGTTGTTGATCATCTCGAACGTTTTCAATACGTCCTTAGCGGCGATGGAGTCCAGGTTGGATGTGGGCTCATCCGCGATGATGACCCGGGGATCATTGACCATGGCCCGGGCGATGGCCACCTTCTGCTGTTCCCCGCCGGACAGCTGCCGGGTGAGATGGTTCAGCCGCGCCCCGAGGCCGACCCTTTCCAGGAGGCTCCTTGCCTTTTCCCTGGCATCGGTCCTGTTCTTCAGCATCATGGCGGGGACCATCACATTCTCCAGCGCCGTCAATTCCGATATCAGGGCATAGTCCTGAAAGATGTACCCCAGGTAGGTAAGCCTGAGGTGCCGCCGGTGCCTGTCGGAAATCCGGCTGACCTCGCGGCCCTCGAAGAAAATGCTGCCCGAGTCCGGACGGTCCAGCAGTCCGAGCTGGTACAGGAGGGTGGATTTGCCCGAACCGTTTCTTCCCACGATTATGGTGAACTCCTCCTCATGGATACCGAGGGAAACGCCTTTCAGCGCCTCCACCCTGACCTCGCCGAGATGGTACGTCTTGGTGATGGCATCAATGACTATCAGCTCTTTCATATTCCCGGTCACCGCTGTCATGATGCATACTCTTGATGGTATCGTGCGATGGTATCTTCCATCCAGGAGGCGGCACGTTCCGCCATCTCTTCTATTTTATCCCTCGGAAGCGAGCCGTCGCCGTTCAGCGGCGGCGGAAACATCGGCTCTCCTATCACCTGGGTGATTTTTATCCATGCCGGTCCCATCTCCTTTCCGCGGAATTTTCTCCGCTTAATGATGTAGACCATCGGCACGATGGGGGCCTGGTGGGCGCATGAAAGGATAAAGGCTCCCGGCTTGAACCGGTGTATGGTCTGGCTCAGCAGGACAAGGTCCCCCTCGGGAAGAAAATGAACATGGTGCTTCCTCTTCAGGGCCTCGCCGACGGGGCCGGTTATCATTTCAAGACCGCGGCCGTTGGCGGGGATGGGGAAGGCGCGGTGAATCCTGAGAAGCTGCCGGGCGATGGGCACCTCGCAGTTCCTCTGCGCCACCGCGGTGTGGAGCGGCTTCGGCAGGACCACGAAATTGGCGAACACCGTATCGAAGTAATGGCAGTGATTCGAAATGGTGATGCAGCCCTGGCGTCCCAGTATTCTCAGGTTTTTCCTGCCGATGGACCTGAACCCGTAAAACATGGCGCAGAAGATGGTAATGATATACGAGATCAGAAAGGGAACCGCGACAAGAGCATCGTACCACCAGTCCATGTAGATGAACTTGTACGGCTTGTCAAAATCGATCTTCCTGATGTTATTGACCTGAATTATTTTATCCCGGGGTATCTCCGGCCTTCGTTTCATGTTCATATCGAATACCTCTGACGGCCCTTCACGCCGAGCGTCTCTTCGAAGCGGTTAAATAGAAATCGTTCTGGATGTCCGTCACGTCGCCGGAGATTTCCCCCGCGCCGAGAGTTCCGGCCGCTGCCTCACGGAAGAATTCCTCCAGTTCGGTGAT
This sequence comes from Spirochaetota bacterium, assembly GCA_035400945.1. GTDB lineage: Bacteria > Spirochaetota > UBA4802 > UBA4802 > UBA5550 > RBG-16-49-21. The sequence goes on along the minus strand of DAONAJ010000011.1, from coordinate 64,812 downwards.
GCACCGGTCCATCCGGTAATTCTCCGCCATCTCGAGGGTCGACTTCCTGAGCCCGGCGAGGGCCTCGCGGTTTTCATACCAGTAATCGATCCTTTCCGCCAGGGCATCGCTGTCGTCCACGGTAAAGAGGAAACGCTCATCCAGGGCGAATTGCGGAGCGGCGCTGTGGGGAGAATTCCCTATGAGACAGGGAAGTCCGCATCCGATCGCCTCCAGGCAGGAAAGGCTTTCCAGCTCCACCACGGAGGAATGCAGGTACAGGTCGGCGGCATTGAGGTAAAGGAGCTTGTCCTCCTGGGTAACATACTCGATGAGCGGTCTTACCGGCAGTCTTCTGCCACTCTCGATGAGCTTTTCGGTATCCTCGCCCTTCCCGCACAGGACCAGCTGTATGTTCTCCCTGTATTTCGATTTCATCACACCCTCAATGAGCAGGCCCTGCCGCTTTTCCATGGCATGGCGCCCGATATTCAGGATCACGAACCGGTCGGCAAACCAGTGCGGCCTCGACACCCGGCGCGGGTGATATTCCCGGGGGATGCCGTTGGAGATGACCCGGAAGTGGGCATTGCTCCCATGCTCAAGGAGCATCCGCGCCGCGAAGGACGACGGGCAGTGGATGGAATCCACCTGCTTGAAGAGGCAGAAGTTAAAGAGGGCATGAAACATCTTTTCCATCAGCGGATCTTCCTTGCCCATGGCGGCAATGATGTTCTGCGGCTGAACATGGCATGCCCCGGTCACGGGGACACCCATTTTTTTCGCCACCTTGACGGCATTGCGAGCTCCGAAGAATGGGAACTGCACCTGCACGAGATCAGCCCCCTGAAAGGCCTTCTTCAGGACGCTGGTCTTGCCCCGGGCGAACAGAAAATTCATTTTTTCCAGCGATTCCCTGACGAAGGGCAGGTAATAACCGGGAACCTCGAAGAATTCATAGGGCCCCTCGTGCTGCCCGGTGGAAACGACCCGTATCTGGTGGCCCCGGGCTATAAGCTCATCCACGATCCGCTTGGTTGCCACAACACCGCCGTTACCGCCGTTCCAGCTGTCGATAACAAAGACAATCTTCATAAGGCAATCCTCCTCCATTTATTTTGGCAAAAAATCCGATAATCACTTCTTATGGCCCTGTCCCGGTTTCAGTCCGGCGCTTACGCCGTCCGCCGGAGGGGAGACCGAATTTATTTATATATTTAAACAATTAGGTATATCGTTTAATTGTTTAAATTATTGCAAGCTTTTTTTTAAAAAGTATTTCTGCGACAGATCCCGCCGCCGCCCGCCCCGGCGAAAGGCACCCTTAATGGTCTGACTGCCTGATCAATACGGATTATCAGTTAAACCGGACGATTGAACGGCAGCGAGACGCCGGTGGGCATGTCAGGGAAAACATCATGGCAATTGTTCTTGCCATATTCCCGGGCTGCCGATTATCCTTCATGACATGACCAAGACCAATGCCATCAGGATCCTTGAATCAAAGGGTATACGATACACCGCGGCCGAATACGAAGTTAACGAAGACGAACTGGACGCGGTAAGCGTTGCCCGGAAAATCGGCGCGCCGCCGGAAACGGTTTTCAAGACCCTGGTCACCATCGGCGACAAAACGGGATATACTGTTTTTGTCATCCCGGGGAACTCTGAATTGAATCTGAAAAAAGCCGCCCAGGCAAGCGGCAACAAGAAGATCGAAATGATAAAGATGAAGGACCTGCTTCCCGTCACCGGATATATCCGCGGCGGCTGCTCGCCCATCGGCATGAAAAAGCTTTTTCCTACCTTCATAGACGAGACGGCGCAGCTCTATGATGCCATACATATAAGCCCCGGTATACGGGGGACCCAGGTGTGCCTGTCACCCATCGACCTGAAGGAGCTGATTAAAGCGACATTCGCGGATCTGGTTTAGTTCCGGGCGGTTCGCGTCCTTGTCGGGACAGCGGTTAATTGTTAATTCAAAATATAATAAACATTTATATCATATTCTATATATAAATAATTATATAGTTATTTAATTAAAAAATAATTAGTTTTGTTGACAACAGTGCCCCTTCTTTCAGAATTTGTTCAAATATCGATGAATGCCGCTCGTACTGGTTTTTATCGAGTATGTTCCCAGAAGCCGGGACAAGCGTCATGATAGGAGGATTACTATGAGCACATTTAAACCCTATGATGATACGACGATTCCCGGCCTGTTCAGGAACCAGGTCGAGAAATCCCGCGAAAAAATCTTTGTTAAAATCCGCGCAGAGGATAAAAGCTGGAAGGAATACACCTACGGAGAAGTCGGTGAGCAGGTCGACGCCCTGGCTTCCTACTTTCTTAAAAAAGGCATCAAGGCCAAAGACAAGATAGCCATCTATTCCAGCAACCGGCCCGAATGGGCCGTATCCGACCTCGCCACCCTGGCCATCGGCGGGATCGATGTTACCATCTACCCGACCAACTCCGGCCCGGAAGCCGCCTACATCCTGAACGACTCTGGATCGAGGATATGCATGTGCGCGGGCAAGTTCCAGGTGGACAACCTGCTTAAGGAAAAGAAGAAACTCAAGCATCTGAAAGAAATCATCGTCTTCGATGACCTCGATTATAAAGACAAGATGGTCGTCAGATTATCGGACGCCCTTGCCATCGGCCGGAAGAACCTCAACCTGAAGGAGATTGACCGTCGCCTGAGAAAGATCGACGTCAGGGAAACCGCGACCCTGATCTACACCTCCGGCACCACCGGAGACCCCAAGGGGGTCATGCTGACCCACAGCAACCTGGTGGCCAACGTCAAGCAGTTCGCCGAGCACCACCCCTTCCCGGATGAGTTCACCTGCGTATCGCTCCTTCCCCTCTCCCACGCGCTGGAGCGCACGGTCGGCTACAATACCGCGATCCGCCAGGGAGGCACCATCGCCTACACCAAGGGGGCGGAAACACTCGTCGAGGACCTGAAAGCGATCAGGCCCACCCTGGCAATATACGTGCCGCGCGTCCTCGAGAAGATCTATGAAGGAGTCATGGGCCAGCTGAGAAACGCGCCGGCAAGCAAGAAGGCGCTCTTCAACGCCGCCATGGGCGTGGGCAGAAAAGCGCTCCCCCATATCCTCGCGAACAAGTCGATCCCCTTCCCCACGGGCGCGATGTACCGACTGTTCGACAGGCTGATTTACTCGAAGCTCCGCGCCGCCCTGGGTCTCGACCGCATGATCACCATCGGTGTCGGCGGCGCCCCCCTGTCCGACGAGATCAACGCCTTTTTCCAGATCATCGGCGTCGAAATACACCTGGGCTACGGCCTCACAGAGACCACGCCGATCACGCACCTGACCACCTTCAAGAACCTCAAGCCGATAAAGCTGGGTACCTGCGGCCCGGCGTTTCCCCAGACCGAATGCAGGATTGCCGATGACGGCGAGATACTGGTCCGCGGCCCGCAGGTCATGAAAGGCTACTACAACAAGCCGAAGGACACGAAGGAGGTCCTCTCCAAGGACGGCTGGTTCTCCACCGGCGATATCGGCGTAATTGACGAAGACGGGTATTTAAAAATAACCGACCGGAAGAAGGACATCATCATTACCGCCGGCGGCAAGAATGTGGCGCCGCAGGTCATCGAGGGGATGTTCGTCCAGAACCCGCTCATCGAGCAGATCGCCATCATCGGCGACCAGCGGAAATACCTGGTGGCCCTGATCGTGCCAAACTTTCCCGAGCTCATCAAGTGGGCGAAATCGAAAAACATAAGCGAGACCGACCCGAAGAAGCTCATTGCCAATCCCGAGGTGGTGAAAAAATTCAAGGCCACGGTGGATGAGCTGAACAAGCCCCTCGGCCGGGTGGAGCAGATCAAGGAATTCAGGCTGATCGACCGCGTTTTCACCCAGGAGACCGGGGAGCTCACGCCCACCCTCAAGATCAAGAGGAAGGTAGTCATGAAAAATTACGGCGATCTCATCGAGGGCATGTATAAGGAATAATCACCGCAACCGCAACTGCAACAATACCGGCAGAACGGGGCGCCCGGGCGTCCCGTTCTGTTTTCAGGTTCCTTCTTCGCTCAGCCGCAGCCGTGCAATAGATGCTTGCCTTATTCCCGGAGTCCCGGTATGCTTTGACAAAATCAATCAAGAGGTTGCCCATGGACAAAGTCGTTCACTTTGAAATACCCTATGACAGGAAGGACCGCGCTTCAAAATTCTATTCGGAAATCTTCGGCTGGAAGCTCATGGATGTCCCGGAGATGGACTACACCCTGGTGTATGCCGCCGAAACCGACGAAAACCATATGGTGACCGAAAAAGGCGCGATCAACGGCGGCATGTTTTTAAGGAATGACGAGGCGAAACAGCCCATGATCGTAATCGGCGTGAAGTCCATCGATGACACCATCAGGAAAGTCGTCGCGGCCGGCGGAAAGGTCTTAACCCCGAAGCAGCCTATCCCGAACGGCTCCTATGCCAGGATTGCCGACTGCGAAGGCAATATCATCGGCCTTGCCGATTCATCCCGTTAACCAGGGCCCCGTCCCCCATAAAAAACGGGTTCTCCAAAAAACCAAAAATAATTATTTACAGGAGGAACGAATCGGCAAGAACTGTACCGGGATGCACTGAAGAGGACCGCATCCCCGCTGCACATTACATTTCAATAGGAGTGCTCATATGGGCGGATTTTTCGGTGTGGTTTCCAGGGAAGACTGCGTGAATGACCTTTTTTTCGGGACCGATTACCATTCCCACCTCGGCACCAAGCGGGGTGGCATGGCGGTATTGGGGGAAAACGGCTTCAAGCGCAGCATCCATGACATTTCCAACGCGCCGTTCCGTTCAAAATTCGATGACGACCTCCCGAAGTTCAAAGGCCGCAAGGGAATCGGTGTCATCAGCGACTTCGAGGACCAGCCGCTGATCATCAACTCGCACCTCGGCGCGTATTCGATTGTCACGGTCGGCGTCATCAAGAACTTCGAAGAACTGATAAAGGCCGCCTTCGGGAAACGCACCACGCATTTTTCCGAGATGAGCGGCGGTGAGATCAACCCCACGGAGCTGGTGGCCACGCTCATCAACCAGGAGGCGAATTTCGTCGACGGCATCACCCGCGCCCAGGAGTCCATCGAGGGATCCTGTTCCATCCTGCTCCTGACCCATCAGGGGATCTACGCGGCCCGCGACCGCGTGGGGCGCACCCCCATTGTGATAGGCAAAAAGCCGGGGGCCTTTGCCGCGGCCTTTGAAACCTGCTCCTTCCCCAACCTGAATTACGAGACCGTGAAATACCTGGGGCCGGGGGAAATCATCCTCATGACGGAAAACGGCATCAAGACGGTAAAAGAGCCCGGGAACAGGATGCAGATATGCGCCTTCCTCTGGGTCTATTACGGGTATCCCCCGTCCTGTTACGAGAACATCAACGTCGAGGCCGTGCGGAACCGCTGCGGCGCGGCCCTGGCTAAAAACGACACCACCCCCATCGACGTGGTGGCGGGCATTCCCGATTCCGGTGTCGCCCATGCCATCGGGTACGCCAACGAGTCAAAGAAACCATACCAGCGCCCCTTCGTGAAATATACGCCGACCTGGCCCCGGAGCTTCATGCCCCAGGACCAGTCGATCCGGGACCTGGTCGCCAAAATGAAGCTGATCCCGGTGCGGGAGCTGATCCAGGGGAAGCGGATACTCTTCAGTGACGATTCCATTGTCCGGGGCACCCAGCTGAAGGACACGATACAGAGGCTTTACGATTACGGCGCCAAAGAAGTCCATATGCGGCCGGCCTGCCCGCCCCTCGTGTACGGATGCAAGTTCCTGAATTTTTCCCGGTCGCGGTCTGCCCTTGACCTGGCCGGCCGCGTGGCCATCAAGGAACTGGAAGGGAACGACGAGGCCCATCTCGAGGAATACGCCTCGGGCACGGGGGAACGGTACAGCGCGATGGTGGAGCGGATCCGCCTCCGCCTGGGGCTGACGACCCTGCAGTACCAGCAGCTGGACGACCTAGTCAAGGCCATCGGCCTTTCCAAGGAGAACATCTGCACCTACTGCTGGGACGGGGTAGAGTAATACAATGCGAAATAAAAGGGGCGGTCTTTTGACCGCACCTTCTTCATTATCTGCACAAACGATCCTTCATCAGAACACGATCTTCAGGACCTCATCGAAGTAATTCACGAAGTGGACCTTCAGGCCCTTCACGATATACTTCGGCAGCTCGTCGTAGTCCTTCTTGTTCTCGAAGGGAAAGATGATGGTCTTCACCCCGGCGCGCTTGGCCGCGATGGTCTTCTCCTTCACGCCGCCGATGGGAAGCACCTTGCCGGTGATGGTAAGCTCGCCGGTCATGGCGATGTGGAGCTTGATCGGCCTGTTTTTCGCCAGGGAATAGAGCGCCGTGGCCATGGTGATGCCGGCCGACGGGCCGTCCTTGGGCGTGGCCCCGGCCGGGACGTGGAGGTGGATCATGTTCTCGTTGAAGAAGTTCTCGGCTATGCCGTAGTCTTTGATCCGCGAGTTCACGTAGGTGTAGGCGATCTCAGACGACTCCTTCATGACGTCGCCCAGCTGGCCCGTCTGCTTGAAGCCCTTGTTTTTGGACGGCACGGCCGTGGCCTCGATGTAGAGGGTCGCGCCGCCCATGCTGGTCCAGGCGAGGCCCATGACCACGCCGGCCATCCTCTTGTCATAAAGCGACTCGTCGGTGAAGCGCGGGTTCCCCAGGAAATCGGGCAGGTTCTTGGTCGTGACCTTGATCTTCTTCGTGTCACCCTCGGCGAAGCGCCTCGTCGACTTCCGCATGATCCGCTTGATGTTGTTCTCCAGGCTCCGCACGCCCGCCTCCCGGGCATAGCCGTTGATGATCATGCGGAGGCAGTTCTTGTCGATGTCCACGTCGCCTTTCTTCAGGCCGTGTTCCTTGATCTGCTTCGGCACCAGGTAGCGCGTGGCGATCTGCAGCTTCTCCTCCATGATATAGCCGGAAAGCTTCATGACCTCCATCCGGTCAAGGAGGGGCGCCGGGATGGTGTCCATCTGGTTCGCCGTGGCGATGAAGAGGATGTTGGACAGGTCGAAGCGCAGGTCGATGTAGTGGTCCAGGAAATTATTGTTCTGTTCCGGGTCGAGCACCTCGAGGAGCGCCGACGCGGGGTCGCCCTGGAAGCTCGCCCCGATCTTGTCTATCTCGTCAAGCATGATGACCGGGTTGGCGACGCCGACGGTCTTCAGGCTCTGGATGATCTTGCCGGGCATGGCGCCGATGTAGGTGCGGCGGTGGCCCTTGATCTCCGCCTCGTCGCGCATCCCGCCCAGGGAGAAGCGGAAAAACTTGCGGTTGAGGGCCTCGGCCACGGACTTGCCGATGGAGGTCTTGCCGACCCCCGGCGGGCCCACGAAGCAGATGATGGAGCCGGTGATGTTCCCCTTCATCTTGCCGGTGCTGATGAACTCGAGGATCCGGTCCTTGATGTCGTCAAGGCCGTAGTGGTCCCGGTCGAGTATCTTCTTCGCCTTCTTGATGTCGTAGTTGTCGGTGGAGTAGACGCCCCAGGGGATCGTGGTGAGCCAGTCGAGGTAGTTGCGGGCGACCCCGTATTCCGCCGAATGGGGCTCGAGGAGCTTAAGCTTGTTCATCTCCTCGTCGATCTTTTTGGCCGCCTCCTCTGTGAGCTTGAGCTTCTTGATCCGCTCCTCGAACTGCTCTATCTCAGTGGTCTTCTCGTCCTTCTCCAGGCCCAGCTCCTTCTTGATCTCTTTCAGCTGCTCTTTCAGGAAGAACTCCTTCTGCTGCTTGGAAATGCGCTGCTCGATCTGCTTGGTGATCTTCTCCTGCAGCTTGGAAAGCTCGATCTCCTTCTTCATGAGCACCAGCACCTTCTCCACGCGCTTGCGCACGTCGAAGGTCTCCAGTATCTCCTGCACCTCGGAGGCGTCGGCCGAGGTCATGGAAGCGACGAAGTCTGCCAGCTTCCCGGGGTCCTCGACGGTGAAGCGGTTAAGGAAGAGCTTCAGCTCCTCCTGGAAGAGGGAGTTGGACTTGATCAGGTCCTTGACCGACGAGATGATCGCCTTGGAATAGGCCTTCATCACCTCGGACCCGGAGTAATCCTCCTCGATATGGTGGTCCACCTGCCACTGGATCAGGGGACCGTCCTGGATCACCTTCTTCATGGTGAAGCGCCCCAGGGCGTTGATCATCATCTGTATGGTTTTCTCGTCGATGGGCGTGACCCGCAGCACCTTGACGGCCACGCCGACTGTGTACATGTCTTCGGTTTTCGGCGTGCCCTCGTGCAGTTCCCTGGCCAGCACCACGCCGCCGATCTTGGCATCGGATTCGAGGATCTTATTGGCAGTGTCGATCATGAAGTCGCCGGTCAGGACGATGGGGATCATCATCCCGGGGAAAATGGGCCGGTGCGAAATGGGTATCACGAAGAGGAATTCGGGGAGTATCTCTTTCGCGATTATCAGCTGCCCGGTTTCAGGGGTATTGCCCCCGTTGCTGTTGCCAGAATTATTTACACTATCCATTCCTGGTACCCGATTAATAATAATGATTTTGACGGCCCCAGGCGCGGCCATGCGGCGCCGCGGTTTTTCCGGAGCAAAGATATATAATGCTATAAAATATTATTTTGTCAATACAATTAGCGGCAGGGCGGCATCATCCGCCTCACGCCTATTTGGCCGCCGCCCTGAACCTGTCGATCCCGGTGAGGAAGAATCTCTCTATAGCGTACTTTTCCACCTCAAATACATAGGGGTATTCGGAAGTGGCTGCCGCGTATTTGTCGTTGTGCCGGTACACGGTAAGGATCATTTCCCTGTCGCCGGCCTTGACCTGGACCGAGCACACCCGCCGGGTCAACGCCTCCTTGGGCATGTCCAGGAACGACGCCGCCCGGAGCGGGTCTAGGGCCTGGACCAGGCCGTCCACCATGGAATCATTGAGCTTGACGGTCTCGTATCCCCGGCAGGTCCAGGGTCCCCAGGCCGGCACATGCGGCTTTTCCGCTTCATTTTTCTTTCCGGCTTCGTCGGCTTTCTTCACCTCGCGGGTCCTGGTGAAGGCAAAATGCATGCCCTGGTACTCGACCGTGAGGGCCGATACGGCGTCACGCCCGACCTTCAGCACTTCCCTGTCCCTGAAGTCGTCCAGCTCCTTGTTCAGCACCATGTCGAAGGTGCCCTCGGCCAGGTATATCTCGGGACGGTCGTCAATTTTGACAAAGGTGTGGCGGTTTGTCGGGCTCTTTTTTCCCACCTTGAATCTCCTGAGGATCGTATCGCCCTTTTTCAGGATTACCTCCACGTATTTGTCCGGCGTCAGGTCATACCTCGAATAATATCCCTTTGACGAAATCAGGTCCGTGAGGCGCATCTCCTTGAACCGCTTCTCGATCTCCGCGGCCTTCTTCGCGTCAGCGGGATAAGCCTTCTCGCCGGCCACCCACTTCCCGTCTTTCTTGAAAAGCCTGATGACCCCGGCTTCTCGGTTGATGAGAATCTCGTCCGCCGAGGCGTCTATTTTAGGAAGGTCAGGCACTTCGGGCGAATGCTTCACGTTCGAGATGATGATTATAAGGATGAGGACCGCTATGACGGCCACGCTGATCGCAATTTTTCTATTCATGGGCCGCCTCCCGGGAAAAGCGCTCCTGTATCGCCTTCCTGCGCCGCAGGCGCTGTTTCCAGATGATAATTCCCGCCAGCACCACGAAGATCGGGACGCCGCCGATGTTGATCGCCTTCAGGACGATCTTGGTGCCGTCGGCGGTCTTCTCCAGGGGGTTGAAGTCAAGGCTCTTGCTGCTCATTTCCGGGATGTACGAGTTGCCCAGGAGGCAATCGGCCATGCTGTGGATGAGGAAGCCGTTTGAGAAGACCCTGTCCTGCTCCTCGCCCTGGGCCATGACGCTCGACATGATCCTCCGGGAATTCATGAGGAAGCCGGACCGCGTGATCTCGGACGAACCGACCACGATTACCTTCGTGGTGCCGGCAGGCACCGTGCCGTCGGTCTTACCCACGCTGATGGTTTCCTTAACCTCTTTCGCCTTTTTCGGATCCTCCTCTTGAGGGATGTCCCTGCCCTTGAAATAGCTTTCAAACTTTCCCGAGAGGAGGACGGCGAGGGCGTACTTCTTCATATCCTCCTTTTTCTCCGGCGGGGCAAGGAGGAAGGGGTTGAAGTTGACCTGTCCGGCCATCTGCCAGCTCTCGTCGGAAGACGACACGAGGTCCTGCTTGGTCAGCTTGAGGTCCTTTACCTTCTTCGCGTCAACATCGATGGACGAGGTCTTGATGAAGGCGGCCCCCTTCAGGTATTTCGTTATGCAGCTGTCCTGGTTGAAGCCCGCCTTGCGGATGATGGGCACGTAGTAAACCTCTTTGACGACGCCCCCCACCGGGGTCTTGGCGCAGCTCGCGTCGAGGACGATGTTTTTGTTCATCGTAATGCCGTAGCTTTTCAGGAGCGGATCAAGGCCGGTATCGACCGGCATGACTATCGGCTGGCGTCCGAACATGTTCTGCTGGCCCATGCTGATTTCATTATACGAATCAAGAAAGAAGATGGCGCCCTTTCCCTTCATGAGGAACTGGTCGATCTTGTAGAGCTCCGGCTCGGTGAATTTTTTCCGGGGGCCGTTGACGATAATAAGGCCCAGGTCGGAGGAGATCTCCTCCCTGGTAAGGTCGATCTCCTGGATCTCGTACACGTCGGAGAGGACCTGCTTCAGGATGGCGCCGCCCTGGGGCGACTGCTGGTCCTTCAGCTCGACCTCGCCGTGGCCGGTGATGTAGCCGATACGCGGATTGGAGCTCACCAGGTTCCCGACGGCGTTGTTGATCCGGTCCTGCAGCTTGTCAATGCCCGTGATCACGTTCTTGCCCAGGATGGTCGGCGCCACGGAAAGCTCGATGCGCTCGGCCCTGTCCTGGTTTTTGAGCACGATCCCAAGGTATGCCTCGCCGGCGGGGATCGCCCTGCCGTTCCTGTCGATGCCGGCCTTCCAGTTCAGTCTGGTCACGCCGTAGAGCTCGGCGGAGATGCCGGCGCTCTTGTCCGTTGAAGGGTCGATGTACTGGAGCCGGAGCTTGTCGTAGTTGGCCGCGTTGCACTTGTCCACCGCCTCCTTCACCTTCTCCCCGAGCTGGTCGATGCCCTCGATGGGCAGGTCTTTGAGGGAGCTGTCCATGTAAAACAGGACCTGGATCGGCTGCTTGAGGCCCAGGAGTCCGTCTATTTTGCCTGACATTTTTTCCATGAGGGTGGTGATGTTGTATTCCAGTCCGGTGGGTTCGGTGATGGCCTCGATCTTCTCCACGATGTCCGACTGCTGGATGACCAGGGCCATGTAGGTCCTGCGCACCTTGACCTGGTCGTTTTCAAACTCCTGGCTCTGGACGGGCCGTATGCCGTAGTCGCCGGCCTGCTTTTCAATATCCTTCTCGTCCACGATCTCGTAGCTGAAGTACTGGTTGCCGTAGTAGTCGTATTCTTCAAGAAGGTCCTTCAGGTAACGGTAAATCGACGTGTGCTGGGCCGGGAGGTCCTTCGAGAAGAGCACCTTTATTTTCAGGTTCTCCTTGAGGTTCGAGACTATGTCCCGGCTGCGCTCCGACAGGGAGAAGGTGTTGTTGCGGGTGAGGTCGCACCGGAAGTTCAGGGTGGCGCTGACCAGGTTGATCAGCACTATAATGACGATATAGAGGACGAACTGCACGCTGCGCCGCCGTTCGGGCCCTGCCTGCGGCTCATTCCCCTTGAAATATGACACGACCCAGGCGACGGCCCCGGCGGCCCGTCCCGTTATTGCTGTGGCGATATCCTTAGGTTTCATGGGCTCTATCTCCGGTCATCAAGGATTTTTGTCGTCAGGAGGATCGAGATGACGATGATGGAAAGGAAATACACCAGGTCCCTCGAATCGATGATCCCCCGCGAAATGTTCCTGAAATGGTAGTCGGTTCCCAGGAACTCGATGAAGGCCAGCTTCGCCGGCAGGAAAATGGTGATCTTATCTATGAGCCAGAGGAAGAAACACGCCGCGAGTCCGCTTATGAAGGCTATGATCTGGTTCCTGCCCAGGGACGACGTGAGGACCCCCACCGCCGAATAGGCGCCGGCCAGCAGGACAGACCCCAGGTATCCGCCGATGATGGGGCCCGGGTCCGGAGATCCCACGATGATTATGGTGATAAGATAGATCAGCGTGGGCGCCATCATTATGGACACGAAGGCCGTCGCGGCCAGGAATTTCCCCACCACCGCTTCGGCCGTTGTCACCGGCAGGGTCATGAGCGTCTCGATGGTGCCGCTGTGGATCTCCTCGGCAAAGAGGCGCATGGTGATGGCCGGTACCACCAGCGTGAGCACCAGGGGGAGGAACTGGAAAAATCCCCGCATCTCCGCCTGGTTAAAATAGAAGAAATCCTTGAAAAAGAAAAAGCCCGTGACGACCAGGAAGGCCGTTATGACGATATAGGCGATGGGGGTATAGAAATAGGTCATGAGCTCCTTTTTCATGATGGCCAGGGGCTCATGGGAGTATACGATGGCCTTTTCCCGCGCAACGGCGATGATTTCCTTTATTTTCAAATCCCGTATGTTCATTTCACTCCTCCTCCGGTCAGCTCCCTGAACACGCGCTCCAGGCTCCGCTGTTCCTGGGTCAGTTCATAGAGGGTCCAGTTCTTCGCGTTGGCCAGCCTGAAGAGCTCCGGCCTCACGTCAGACGTCCCGGCCGCCGTGACCCTGGCGGTGACCAGTTCGCCGCCCGGCACCTCCTCGACGCGGGTTACGCCGGGGAGCCTTGATATTTCGCCAGACAGGGTCGAAAAATCGGTGCCCGATACGCTCACGAGAACCAGCCGTTCGCCGCCGGACATGCTCTGGAGGTTTTCCGTCCGGTCGTCGGCGACGATGGTGCCGTGATCGATGATGATGACCCGGTCGCAGGTCGCCTCCACTTCCGGCAGTATATGGGTGGAAAGGATGACCGTTTTCTTTTTGCCGATCTCCCTGATGAGGTTCCGTATCTCGATGATCTGGTTCGGGTCCAGGCCGCTGGTCGGCTCGTCAAGTATGAGGATATCCGGGTTGTGGATCATAGACTGGGCCAGGCCGAGGCGCTGCTTGTATCCCTTGGAGAGCTCGCCGACGCCCATGTGCATCACCTCGTTGATGCCGCAGAGCTCGGCGATTTCTGCGATCCGTTTTTTATCGCTGATGCCCCTCACTTCGGCGATATATTCCAGGTAGTCATAGGCCAGCATGTCGCCGTAGACCGGCGCGGATTCGGGCAGATACCCGATGATCTTCCTGACCTCGACGGGGCTGTCGTCGACGTTGTACCTGCCGACGGAAATGGCCCCGTCGTCAGGCTTCAGGTAGCAGGTGAGCATCCGCAGCGTCGTGGTCTTGCCGGCGCCGTTGGGCCCCAGCAGGCCGGTTATCTCTCCGTCCCTGATGCTGAAGGAGATATTATTGACCGCCGTGATGTCCCCGAATTTTTTCGTTATTCCCTGTACGGTTATCATGTACAACTCCTGTGTATGATATTCCGGCTTACGAACATGAATGCCGGGACACGGTCCCCGTCAAACTGCCGCCGGGGTTCATCATGGGCGCGGCGCGCGACCCTGCCCGCTGCAGGCATGCCCCCGGGGGGCCCCTTGCTTCCCGCCGGCCCCCTCGTCTGAATGGCAGAGTGAAACAGGTTTACTGTAAACTGAAGCTGTAATTTATCTGTGAAAAAAACTTCTGTCTTGTTACACGCGCCGGCCGATGATCTCAGGCCTTTGCCCTGCCGAAATCATCCTCATAGCGCGTAATGTCGTCTTCTCCGAAATAATCACCGGTCTGGATCTCGATGAACACCAGGTTTTGAGTCCCGATATTCTCGATCCGGTGCCGGTCTCCCCGGCCGATATCGACCGCCTGGCCCTGGCGTATTTCCATTACCGTATCATTGCAGGTGAACAGGGCACGGCCGTCCACCACGAACCAGTGCTCAGCCCGCTTCGCGTGGCTCTGCAGGCTCAAACGCTTCCCCGGGAAGACGGTAATGCGTTTCACTTTATGATTGCCGGCATCAACAAGGTTTTCGAAATAACCCCAGGGGCGTTTTGAATCATCAATATCCAACGATTTCCTCCTCAAGAAGGGCTCAACACCCTCAGGCAAGTAACCACAAATAAAAATTTCTGAAAAGATATCAAGTAATTAATCGGTTTTTACGGGGGAAAAATGAATGGATTGGCCGCGTTCCGGACAAAACCCGCTGCCCGGACCGATATTTTTTATCCGCGGATGGCGGGGTACCCGGCCCGGCGGGAGTGAAGCCGGCATGACGAGCCGCTCCGACACGGTAAGGATGGTCAGCCCGCGGTCAATGCAGGGTTCTGGTTTAGAACTGATTTTGAATTTGGTGTACAGGTAGAGGAAGGTCCCGCGCAGGAAGGGATAGCTCTCGATGGAAAGCAGCGTTTCCGGCGTCGAAATGCTCGCGCCTTCCCGGCTGGCCACCTTGATCACCGATGCCGGCCGCGGTCACAATTGTGCGCTTACCTCGGCCCATACATCCCTGACATCGAGGGGAGTGAACTTCTCCCGGGAAAATTCTCTTTTGCACAGCTGATAAATGGCCTTGTTGTACGGCGCGCTGACGTTGTTCCTTTCGGCAAGACCGACCATGTACCCGTTTATCGTCTCCAGCTCGGAATCATGGCCCCCCCTCTGGATAATGTCCTGGGCCATGCTGCTCATCACCATCTTCTTCGCGTTCTTGCGGAACATGCCCCTGGTGAGGAACTGCGGCAACGTCGCCCCCAGTTTCATTATTAGCCAGGGGGGCATGCCGCCGATCTTGCATTCCCGGTATCCCGCCGCCTTCGCTATTTTTGTCCCTTCATACAGCAGGTTCGTCAGCAGCTTCTGGAAGAGGCCTTCATCCGAAACGGGGCGGAACCCGTGGCCGATAAGGGTCGTCAGGGAATTGGTGAGATTGATGATCACCTTTGAATGGGCGGCATCCTGGAGATGGTCGACGATAACGGTCTCAACGCCCCTGTTGAAGACGGCGGCGATCTCCTTCATTTCGTCCATGAGTTCGTTGTTCCGCGTCCCGAAAACCAGGGGTCCCTTTTTCTGGTACCCCACGACACCGGGTTCGTCAATCCATGCGTTGTAACCGATGACGCAGTAGATCACCTTTGAAAAATACTCGGGCAGTATCTTCTGGTTTTCAACGCCGTTCTGCATGGCGATGATGATCGGCCCGTCCCCCACCTTTTCCCTGGTCATTTTCGCCACGGCATCAAGGCTGAAATTCTTGACTCCCAGGGCGATAACATCGGCGTCCTTCGCCTCGCTGATATCATCGATTACGTTCACCTTAACATGGCTCTTTTCATCTTTTTTATCCTGCTCAAAAAGGGTGATCCCCTTCTCCTTCAGATTCCTGGCAACCTCGCCCCTGTCCAGGAAATACAGGTTGCCATGGTGCGGCGCAAGCCATCCGCCCACGGACTGGCCGATCGCTCCGGCCCCTAAAAACACTATCTTCATGTCCTTCTTCATGTTATCCTCCGTTACCGGTTGAGATCTTCAAACCATTTCTGCGTGTCTGCGCTGGGGAGATCGAAGCAGCTGGACATGTGTTCAGCGTACCGCGTCTGGAACGGGTGCTCCTCGATCTCCAGGTCGTTCAGCAGTTTCGCTGAACCGCTGCGGCCGATCTCGATATAGGCCCTGTCCGGCTTCACGCCCTTCCTGAAGAGCAGGTCCATGTGCTTGTTGACATTGAACGTGGCCCTGAAACTCGTCTTGCTCTGGAGCAGCTTCCCGTCAAGCCGCGAATACAGGTTGGACGTTTCATCGAATGCCGTCCCGGTTCCATTGACCGGGACCCGCAGTGTCAGATAGGGCTCACCGCTATTTTCATATGCTGTCGTGACGCAGTCATCCCCTTTTTTCTCGATATCAATCCTCTGGGTGACCTTGGGGAGACCCCAGATCCTGTTCCCCCTGATCTGGTTTTCATGGGATGTCACCGGCATTCCGGCTATGTAGTAGCCGAAATGGCTGAAATTCATGATCATCGGCAGCAGGGGCGGTCTGAAGGCCGCGTTTACCATGACCGGAACCGCCATGGCGATCTCATTATAGGGAGGGACATTCATGACGTTTTTATACTCATAGCATGAGAAGGCTATAATCGCCCTTCCCCTGGTCATTCTGACCGGCCGTATCTTCGGATGAAGCTGTTCCGCGACCAGGGCTTCAGCCTTTTTATATGAACAGAGGAAGATGCCTATGGCGCAGGTCACGTCCCCGTAGAACGTGGGGAACTGATAATGCTTTGATATCCTGTCGGTCAACTGCAGGGGCCTGGCGGCCGTTCTCAGGGTGAATCGTTCAAAAAAATCATTCTTGAACACCGGGCTGTTGTCATTATCAAGCATGGTTGTCGGGATGTCCAGGGTTGGTTTCATTGGTACTCCATAGTGATAAAATTTACATAATAATTATTTTATCTAAATAATGACCATCGGTCATTGATAGATAAAAAAAATTAAGAACTGGGCCACTATAATGACCGGTGGTCATTTTTATCAAGTAAAAATTGGTTCACAATTGAAAAATCTTTTCATGAAATCCTCGAGCATCAGCTTGGCCTCTGATTTGCTCTCTATGCTCTCCTCGATGATGAGCCTGTAGCAGATATCGAACATGGTGCTCATCAGGATCTCGGAATAGGCATCCAGCTGGGTTATGGGATACCGCTCGTCCAGGTTGAGGAAGTTAAGTATGACCTTTGAAAAGGCCGCTATCGTTTTTTTGAAATAGGGATACCCGCGGTGGGCGTTCATGTTTTTCCTGAGTTCGATCAGGAACATCCGGTTTTTGTCAAAGTAGCGCAGGACCGACTCGGCGATATTGGTGATCTTGGGGTTATCCTTGTTCTGCATGATAATTTCCTCGAAAAACTCCTCGCCGAATTTTTCGAAAACGAAATTGATCAGGTCGTCCTTGTTCTGAAAATACAGGTAGAAGGTCCCCTTGGCTATGCCCGCCTGCCTGACAATATCATTGACGGAGGTGCCTGTCACCCCGTTTTTTTCAAAGAGTCCGACAGCGCACATCTTAATCATATCCCGGCTGATGGACTTCGCGTTATCATCAGATGTATGTCGTGTGGCATTCCGCATAATGACAATCAGTGCAGGAAGAGGCTGGTACGTCAAATCTATTTGAAAATGATGGAGCCCTCATAACAGCGAACATGCCGCCGGCTTCGCGGGCGTAGTCCCGGGGCCTCTCCCGGAGGACCTGCAGGTACCGCTCGTATACCGGGTTGATGTTACGGTGCAGGTCTGGACGCCGGGCCCCTTCGGCCAGCCGCGCCTTCAGGTACAGCTCGGCGTTCTTGATGGTCTGGTCCATGTCGCCTCTCCTGGTCGTGGTTTCGGGATGAATCTATCACCGCGCTGGACGGCCTGTCAACCGGAAATGGGGAATGATTGGGGGAATAATGGCGGTATGACCTCACCCCCTTCCCAGGAGGACAGGGGGAAATAAAAAAAACCTCTCCAGGCAATGGAGAGGGCGCTCAAAACAGGGTAGTATGGAATTCTTTACGAAAGCAGAAAGGCGCGGTCACGGGACCGCGCTTACTGGTAGAGGGCCATGATCCGGTCCTTGTATTTTTCCGTGACAACGCGGCGCTTCAGCTTCATAGTCTGGGTCAGCATGCCGTTCTCAAGGGTAAACGGTTCGGTTATATAGAGGAATTTTTTCGGGATCTCATAGCTGCCGTATTTCTTCTTCAGGTTGTCCAGAATCTCGCCGGTGATCATGTTCGTGACGGCCTCATTGGCCACCAGGGACTCCGGGTCCCTGGGAAGGTTGTTCTTTTCCGCGTAGCTCTCAAGGGCCAGGAAGTCCGGCACGATGACGCAGACGTTGTATTCGCACCCGGCGCCGTGGACCATGGCGTTCTGGACATAGTGGTTCAGGCAGATGTCCTCCTCCATTGCCGCGGGGAACACGTACTTGCCGTTGATCAGCTTGTACTGGTCCTTGATCCGTCCCGTAATCCAGAGGAACCCGTCGCTATCGAGCCGTCCCCTGTCGCCGGTCCTGATCCCGCCGTCCGGCGTCATGATCTCCGCGGTCGCGGCGGGCTTGTTATGATAGCCCTTCATGACATTGGGACCGTAGACAACGATCTCGCCGTCCTGGGAGCCGGGCTCCACCACGGACTGGTCGATGACCACCCTGATTTTATCAAGGGGCTGGCCTACGCTTCCGATCCGATAGCAGGACGGCCTGTTGCCGGTAATCCCCGGCGACGTTTCAGAAAGGCCGTACACGTCGTAGAGGGGGATGCCGATGTCAAAAAAGAATTTCGAAATGTCCGGGTTCATGGCCGCGCTGCCGGTGACCGCGCCCTCGAGGCGCCCGCCGAAGAGGTCCCGTATCTTCTGGAACACGATCTTGTTTACCAGGTTGAACTTGAAATTGGCGACGGCGCTCGACTTCCCCTGCTCCGCAAGGGCGCGCCTCTTCTTCGCGGCGTTGACGCCCATGTCGAAGAGCATTTTTTTCGCGCCGCCGGCCTCGTTGACCCTGGTGACGATGGTATCGTAAACCTTGTTGAATATCTTCGGCACGGAGATGAGGAACGTGGGCCGTATCTTCGCCATGTCCTCCACGATGGTGGCCGGGCTTTCAAGGAAACCGAGGGAACCGCCCACAGCGGTAAAAGTATGCAGCTCGCCGAGGCCGTAGCAGTGGGCCCAGGGAAGATGGGAGACGGTGCGGTCCTCCTGGTTGAAGTTCGTATAGGCCACGGTCCGGGCATGGTGGTTGCTGGTCCAGTTGCCGTGCATGAGCAGGACGCCCTTGGGATCGCCGGTGGTTCCCGACGTGTAGACCAGTACGGCGACGTCTTCCGGCGCGGGGTAGACAGGCGCGACAGGGTTTTTCTCCCCTGCCTTCTCGAGGGCGGCCAGGGTGTTGTCCCCGTCACCCGTCATGAGATAGATCTTTTCAAGGGTGGATATCTTTGACGGAAAATCCTTGATCTTCTCATATATTTCCTGTTTTGACACAAAGAGAAATTTGACAGAGCTGTCTTTTATTATATATTCCCAGATATGGAGCAGTTCCGCTTCATACATGGGGACCAGCATCGCGTTGACGCCGGCCACGGCGAAGTGGATAACGGCCCAGTCTACGGAGTTGTTGGAGATGATGCCGACAACATCCCCCTTCTTGAGGCCTGCATTGACCAGACCGCCCCGGAGGTTATCGATGCGACGCCCCATCTCACGGTAGGTGATCCATTCGTATTCGCCGTTTTTATTCTTGGTCCCGAGGCAGGGCCTGTCAGGATAATTTTTCACGCTCTGTTCAAAGAGACCTACAAGGTTGTCCGGTTTTGTAAGATTGTACTTTTCAAACATGATAGTATTCCCCGTAATTTAATATTTTTTTATAATTAGAGGCACCTGCTTCATGGAACCGATATGCAATGCCTGCACTGTACCAGGTTAGGGTATCGGTACTGTATATTGTCTATATATTACGAATTTAGTTCAATAGACCGATCACCGATCAATGTATTGATCAAACTTCTGTGCAGGGATAAAATTGTCAAGAACGATGTATGAATTGGACACGAATTAATAATTAATTATACAAAACTGACATTTCGGTCATGTTTTGTACATGTTTCAATGAATTATTGAAAAACTATACAAGACAGGTCAATAAAAAACAGAAACATAAAACTCTATCATTCTTTACACAGCAATGGACATATAAGAAACAAATTAATTTCCGGTGCGCATCACCGTGGTTTTGCCGCGGCCGGCGCCGTCATCTTGTGGAAGCCGTAGAGGCTATGCCTTCGGAAACGGGGCGGGAGCTCAACCGAATCAGCGACCCGGAAGCCCTTATGATGATATACGGCTATTGCCCGATCATTGTTGATCTCGGCAAAGAGGGAAACCGCCGATAGTTTCATCCGGACGCATTCTTCAAAAGCGAAGTTGAGCAGAGCCGAAGACACGCCGTGCCCGCGGTATTGCGGATAGACTGCGAGAGCCTCGATATACAGCTCATCATCGCCCAGGGCCGGCATGCGCCGGGATAATCCGCTCCGGACCATCATTTTCAGGATGGGCAGGGGGCCGGTTATGCCCGCTATGCCGCGGATATACCTCCCGACATTCCTGCCCAGGGCCTCATTGTCCCTGCCCGGATAGATCCCGAGAAGGCCTTCGGCCCCGGCCGGCGACCCGCAGACATAATAATACTGCCGCGAGCAGAACGTGTCCGTCGTTTCAAAAAGGAGCCGGTTAATGGCAACGGCCTTCTCCTCGTCACAGCCGAAACAGTATGTATACACATTAGGCCCTGCCATGACATGGAGTCTGCTTACGTCATCCCTGTCGCTCAATGCCGCATTACGGATGATCACCTGTTTTGTCCCGCGCATGAAGTCCCGCCAATCCGCTGATCTCCTGCATGAAACCGGATGGCAAAGGATATATCAAGAAATAAATAATCAATTTATGCCCACGACTGAATGCCATGAGAGACCGGCGGTCATCGTCTATTTAAACTACCATTCAGGGAATTCCACTACATGGAACATCGCCATTTTTGAAGATTTTATCATTATTATAACTATTGTTTTTCACCACAATTAAATTATTTTCTAAATTAGGGAATTATGGGAAGCGACCGATTACTGATATGATGTGACGGTATATCAGATACAGAAGGGGGAAGGAGGCAAGCAGATGAAACTGTCCTGGAAAAACATTTCTCTGTCTTACAAGATATTCGGGGTGCTGCTGGCAACGGTAGTGGTTTTCGCGGGAACCATCATTCTCTACATCATCCCGACCCTGGAAAACAAGGTTGTGGAAGAGAGGAAGGACACCCTCAAGAACATCGTTTCCATCGCCATAGGCTACTGCAACAGCATTTATGAAGACTACGAAAAGGGGATCCTCGACAGGGAGGAAATGGAAAAGAGGATCCAGACCCGCATCCGGAACATGAGATACGGTCCCGAGAACAAGGATTACCTCTGGATCAACGACCTGGCCCCGAAGATGATCATGCATCCCTTCAAAGCAGACCTTGAAGGCAAGGACCTCAACGATTACGCTGACCCGACCGGGAAGAAGCTCTTTATCGAGATGGCGGATATCTGCCGCCGGCAGGGAAGCGGCTTCGTTGACTACCAGTGGCAGTACAAGGACGAGAAGGACCGGATCGTTCCCAAGATATCCTACGTGCAGCTCTTCAAGCCCCTGGGATACATCATCGGCACCGGCGTGTACATCGAGGATGTGCGGGAGACCATGCGGAGCTTCACGATCGGGATCATCGCCATAATCGTCGCGGTCACGGCGGTTGTCACCGCGATCATATTCGGCATCACCCGCTCCATAACCAGGCCGATCAAAAAGCTGATCGCCTTTGCCGGGAGCCTGGCCGACGGCGATTTCACCGGCAGGATACGGGACGACCGGGGAGACGAGATGGGGCAGCTCTCAAAGGCGCTCAACAGGGCCGCGGACGATCTCGAGACACTGATCACGCGCATCATCGAGTCGTCGCAGAACCTGGCCCAGGCCGTGAACGAGATATCGAGCGGCAACCAGAACCTGTCGCAGCGCACCAGCGAGCAGGCCTCAAGCCTCGAGGAGATAGCCTCCACGATCGAGGAGGCGACGGCCACCATCAACCAGAACGCCGAGAACGCCGCCCGCGCCCGGGACCTCACCGATTCGGGCGTCACGAAATCGATGGAGGGGAACAGGGTGGCCATCGAGGCGGTGAGCTCCATAATCGAAATGAATGAATCAAGCAAGAAGGTGGCCGATATCATCGCGGTCATCAACGAGATCGCCTTCCAGACCAACCTCCTGGCCCTGAACGCCGCGGTCGAGGCTGCCCGGGCCGGCGAACAGGGCCGCGGATTCGCGGTCGTGGCCGGCGAGGTGCGGAACCTCGCCCAGCGCTCGGGGA
The DNA here is from genome assembly GCA_035400945.1 of Spirochaetota bacterium. Classification (GTDB taxonomy): domain Bacteria; phylum Spirochaetota; class UBA4802; order UBA4802; family UBA5550; genus RBG-16-49-21. The sequence goes on along the minus strand of DAONAJ010000011.1, from coordinate 42,753 downwards.
ACGCGGCCAAGGAGATCGAGTCCCTGATCAGGGACACGGTGGCAAAAGTGGAGAACAGCACCGACCTGGTGAACAAGACCGGCAACGCCCTGACGGAGATCGCGGAAGCTGCCAAGATATCGGCGCAGATCATCACCGAGATCACCGCGGCCAGCCAGGAGCAGAAGCAGGGCATCAACCAGATCAACACCGCCATTATCGAGATGGACAACATGACCCAGCAGAACGCGTCCCTGGTTGAGGAAACGGCTTCGGCCAGCGAGGAGATGGCGAACCAGGCCCAGGAGCTCCTTGACATGATGCAGAAATTCAAGATAAGGACCGCAACCGCCGTAAAACCGGAACGCATGAATCAGCCCCGGACCGCACGCCCGGCGGCGCAGAAAAACATAAAAAAAGAAACGGCCGGCCAGGGAAAGGCGCGGCCCTCCGCGGCCCGCAAGCCGGCCGCGTCTGCTGAGGACCAGGGCAGCATGAAGAAACTGCTGGAGCAGGAGGGGTTCGAGGAATTCTGATATAGCGTACTTATTACGAAAGGTTCCGACATGACCCCTCCCCTAAATCCCCCGAAGAGGGACTTCTATGATCACCCCTCAATAGCCCCCCTATGGGGGGGGTGGGGGGTATTCTGAGATGGCCCGTTTTCTTTCTACTTTTTTGTTTTTGATCCCGGCCCGGCTATCAATCGTCCCAGTATCCCGAACACATCATTATCGTCCATGATCTTCGGCGCCGGATAGGGGATGCATTCCCTGTGTATTGATCCGGCGATCTCCGGAAAATCCTTTTCCCGGAGCTCCGGTATTGTTTCGCCGATGCCGAACTTTCTGTTGAAATTCCTGATCGCCTCTATGAACGCCGCCGCTTTCTGCGCGTCATCCATGCCTGCCCGTGAGACCCCGATGACATCGGCAAGCCTGCCCAGGCGCTTGTAGACCCTGCCGCCGTAATATTCGAAGACCAGGGGCATGACCGCGCCGATCACCCTCCCGTGGGGAAGGTGGTACAGGCCGCCGATCTTGTGGGCAAAGGGGTGGACGTACCCGGTAAGGGCGCGGTTCAGGACGATGCCCGCGTAATAGGACGCGAGGAGCATCTGGTTCCTGGCCTCCGCGTCCGTCCCTTTTTTGAAGACCCGGTCAATATTCTCAAAGATCATTTTGACCGCTTTTTCCGTGTACGCGTCGGTTTCTTTGCAGTGGGCGCCGCCGATGTAGCCCTCGGTGGCGTGGGAGAGGGCGTCCATGGCCGTGATGGCCGTGAAAAACGGCGGCAGGCCCAGGGTCAACTCCGGGTCAAGGACAATGTAATGGGGGTGGATTGAGAAATCGTTGACCGTGAACTTGATGTTCTTCTTAACATCGGTGACCACGGCGGCGCTGGTCGTCTCCGCCCCGGTACCAGCCGTGGTCGGCACGGCAAATATGCGGGGGAGCCTTTTCGGCACGGGAAGCATGACCTTGAAATACCCTCCCAGCCTGTCCGCGGTGCGTTTGGGCCTGGCCACCCTTCCGGCCACAACCTTCGCGGTGTCCATAGGGGAGCCGCCGCCGAAGCCGATTATGGCATCGCAGCCGTTCCTGACATACAACGCGTAGGCTTCCTCGACATTTTCAATGGTGGGATTGGGAAGAACGCCGTCGTACACGGCGTAATCCATGCCGATGGCGTCGAACTCCCTGAAGAGGCCCTTCAGGAGGTTCATGTTCATCAGGATGGCATCGGTGACCACCAGGGGCTTCCGTAATCCCTTCGCCTTGATCAGGGCGGGAAGTTGCTTGATGCTTCCCGGCCCCTGCACCACTTCGCTTTTCTGGGGCGGAATAATATACATGGAATAGGCCATGATGGTCTTAAAGGTTCTGAGCAGCGGTTTTCTTAACGGCATCATAGGGTAAACACTCCTTGATATGTTTATCTGTTCTGGAAAAATCAGTCGTTACCGGCCCGGGCAAATGACTCGGACAGAGTTTTGGTAACTGTTGGTTACCATAGTGAAGTCAGGTCGGTATGTCAATGAAAACAGGAATTGGTCAGCAACCAGTTCATTTTTTTTGCCTGTACTCTATCGTCACTGATAAGCGATGCCCGTGGGGATCAATGCTTGAATCGGAATAGCGAAAAAATGTAGTACGCCAGGGACGCGACCGAAATTGCCATATTGACCGGCTTGAGAGGAGGAGCAAACTGCAGGATGACCCGCAGCGGAACGATTCCGCTCAGGATGAGGGACCAGAAGATGACATTCGTGTCCGGTATCATGTTCCAGTTCCGGTATGCCCTGGCAAGCATCTCCACGGTCATATTCTGCCAGAAAAGCATTGCCAGGGCCGCCATGGCGGGGAGTACCAGTTCATTCCACGCTCCTATCGCACCATGAAGCGTCATGCCGGCAATACCTTTCTCCGCCATAACCCCTGCGGGAGATTGTTGGGCAGTTTGATAATTTTCCCGCTGATCGCGCATTTCCCTGAGCAGCCGCGCATTCGATTTTTTTTCAATAATCGTCCGGACCACGAAGGGAACGACCAGGGCGAGCACCAGAATGACGAAGAAGATGAGACCGACAAACCAGCGGGTATGATACCCGATGATGGCCGCGCCGATAGGGACCAACGGGACCGTAACGGTCATGGGAACGTAGAGAACATACTTAATGTTTCTGATTTCCTCCATGGAGAAGGCGCAGGAAACTCCCCAGAATAACGGGTACGCCGGGATTAGCACGATGAGGATATCCATCTCCCGTGCCAACCCCGGCCAGGGCATGACGCGATAGGCTGCGAAAAAAAGAATGAACGCGAGATACATTCCGGTGATGCCGAGAAAAAACACGAACCTGACAAGCACGGTCATAACACCTGTATCGAAGTATTCGCTATAGCTCCGGTAGAGGGAGCCCATGAAGAGGGTTATGGCAAAATTGATGCTCAGGCCAAGGACAAGAACACCGGCCGGGCTCATCACTTCAAGGAGTTTCTTCCCATCGGGATTTATCTGCCGCAGGACAAAGGCCGTGAAGAGCACTATGATGACGTCGAAAACAAGTTCCCGGATGCTGATGTACCTCGCGATTCTTTTCATAACTCGCTGCAATGATATCTGCCTCCCTTTTGCATCACCGGCACCGGGATGACCCCTGACCACGATTCAATTATCGTTCCGGAGGCCGGGCCGGGGAACGGTATTCGCCATCCCTGACATTGTTATCGATCTCCCGGCGGCCAGTCTCGCGGCCCCCCTCGATATCAATATACTGATCCCTTTCGTATACGCTCTCGAATCCCCTATGGACGCAGGAGAGCAACCTCCCCCGCGGTACGCGGAGAGTGCCGGAGAACCAGTCCGCCGGCACGGGGCCTATGCCGATGACCCTATAGACACCCTCTATGGAGAGCAGATAGAGTCTCCGGTCCCTGATCTCCCAGGTGGCAACATACCTGCGCCAGCAGGCGGTTGACAGGACTGGCATTTGTATCGCGCCGCTTGTAACGGCCGCGGATACTTCTTCCTCAGGCACCGGCGCTATACGGGGGTGGTCCGCAGGTATGGGGGGAACGGATGCCATTGAAGCAGGTTCCCCGTCAAGAATCAGTATCTCATGGGCCTGTGCAGTCATGCCCGGATGATAATCCTTCATCCCCGAACTGTCAATACTTTAAACACCGGGACTTTCCGGCCCTGATGAAGCCGTTGATGCAATGACCGGTGCCGTTTCCAATAAGTTCTTGACGCCTTCCGACTTCATGCCTCCACTATAAATATTCCGGTTTAAGAGATATTCATACTGCTGCATAACGCAACCAATGAACGAGCACATCTCACAACGCGTCCTGGAAATACTGGAGTGGCCCGTGATTCGGGAAGAGCTCCGGCGCCGCTGCGCCACGCCGGTGGGACGGGCCCTGGCGGACGTTCTCAGGCCGCAGGGCCTGGAGGCGGCCAGGGCGCGGATAAAAAAAATCACGGCCCTTAAAGAGATCATCGGCCGGGACAGGGCGCCGGATTTCTCCGGCGTTTCCGATATCGAACCGCATCTGGCCCTGGCGGAGCGGGATGGAGTCCTGAAGCTCGAGGACCTGGCCGCGGTCAGGAGCTTCGTCATGGCCTCCGGCAGGATCATGCGCTTTCTCAGGGAGCAGAAGGATGAATTCCCCTCCCTTGCGGAGGAGCACGGCCGCCTCGACAGGCTCGAGGCCGTCACCGGCGTCCTTTCGAAAGCCATAACCGAAAACAACGAGCTGAACGACGCCGCGTACCCGGAGCTCCGCCGGCTCCGGGGCGAGCTCTTTTCCGCGAAGCAGGAAATGGAAAAGAGCATCGGGAGGATGATCCACGCCCCCTCCATGGACCAGGTGCTGCAGGAAAAGATCTTCACCACCCGCAACGACCGCTACGTGGTCCTGGTCAAGTCCTCCATGAAGGAGCGGGTGAAGGGCACGGTCCACGACATATCCGCCAGCGGCGCCACTTACTACATCGAGCCCCAGGAGATCACGCCCCTGAACAACCGGGCCCTCATGCTCGACAAGGAGCTGCAGGCGGAGACCGCGCGCATACTCCGCGACCTTTCGGCGCGCGTCGCCGAGAGCGCCGACCCCCTCCGGGGGAACCTCGCGGTGATCGGAGACCTCGATTTCCTCCACGGCGCCGCGCGCTTCAGCATCGACATCAGGGGATCGGAGCCGGAAATATCCGAATCGAGCGAGATCATCCTCTACCAGGCGCGGCACCCCATCCTCTACCTCATGTCCCCGTCCACGGTGGTGGCCAACGACCTCGACCTGGGAGGGGACAACCGGTGCCTCATCATTTCCGGAGCCAACACCGGCGGAAAGACCGTGCTCCTGAAGACCATCGGCCTGTGCGCCCTCTTCGTGATGCTGGGGCTCCATGTCCCGGCGGGCCCCGACTCGCGCATCGGCGTGTTCTCGCGCATCCTCGCCGATATCGGCGACGACCAGAGCCTGTCGCAGTCGCTGTCGACCTTCTCCGGCCAGATCGTGGTCATCAACGAAATGCTTTCAAAGGCCGATGACCGCACCCTGGTCATCATCGACGAGATCATCGTGGGGACCAACCCCCGCCAGGGCGCGGCCCTTGCCCAGGCGATCCTGGAGTCCCTCATCGAAACCGGGAGCAGGATCGTGGTCACCACCCACTACTCCGAGCTAAAAGACCTCCCCACCATCGACGGCAGGTTCCAGAACGCATCGGTCTCCTTCGACATGGAGACCCTGCGGCCCACGTACCGTCTCATCACCGGGCTCCCCGGCGTGAGCTACGCCATCGAGATAGCCAAAAACTACGGCTTCCCGGACCGGGTCATCGGCCGGGCCCGCTCGCTCCTGGACAGCAGGGAGCTCAGCGTTGAGGCGCTGATCGAAAAGATGCAGAAGCACGAGCGGGAACTCACGGACAGGAAGGTTCACCTGGAGGAGATGGCCGCCGGCCTGGAAAAGGAGAAGACCGAGTACGACGGCCTTATGAAATCGCTGGAAAAACGATCCCAGCAGATCAAGCAGAAGGAGGGGCTCGAGTTCCTCCGGGAGCTTTCGGAATACCGCGACCTTGTCGCGCGCCGCATCACCGATTTACAGAGAATGAGCATGAAGGAGGCCGGGAAGGTCCAGGAGAAGATACGGGAGATCGAGGAGTCGGTCCGGGCGGACCTGGGCCGGGACAAGGGCAAGCTCTACCGCGACAGGTACGCCCCCCTTGAGCCGGATGGCGCCAGGGCCGGGGACCGCGTCTTCATCATTTCCCTCGAAAAGGAGGGGACGCTTGAAAGGATCGACCTGCCGAGGAAAACGGCAACAGTGCTCCTGGGAAGCTCCATCAGGTCGACCTTCCCGCTGGACGACCTGTACCAGCCCCGCGGCGGGCAGCAACGGCCCTCAGCGGATCGGAAGCAGGTGAAGAAGAAGCAGGCGGAACACCCGGGGAGCCACGAGGGCGACGTACCGGCCGTGGTCCAGGCGAGCTACAACACCATTGACCTTCGCGGCATGCGGGTCGAGGAGGGCCTGCGCGTCATGGAGCAGGACTTCGACCGCATGGTCCGCGGCGGCATCGACACGGCCGTGGTGATCCACGGCCACGGCACCGGCGCCATGAAGGAGGCGGTGCGCCAGAACCTCCGGAACAGCCTCTATGCAGACGGCTTCAGGCCGGGCGACTCCGGCGAAGGCGGGGACGGCGTCACCATCGTCCGGCTCCGGTACTGATAAGAGGGCATGTATTTCATGAGGGCGCGGTCGCGTGACCGCGCTTACTGACAGGATGGTTATACCTTGACACACATATTCATGCGCACCTTCACCTCGTATCGCGATCTTTTCATGAAAGGGGCGGCGGTGTTCCGCGGTCCCACCTTCCTCATGACCTTTCTCAGGGTAGATCCGAAGTTCAGGGAAAAGATACTCCTCGCCGTCACCGTGGCCAACAACTGCTTCGGCTGAATGAAGCTCCACTCCGCCGTGGGCGGAAGGCTCGGAATCACCGGCGACGAGATCGAGAAACTCATAGCCCTTGACCCGAAGGACTTTGAACACCGCGAGTGGCTGGCCCTCAAATACGCCCAGGACTGGATCGCCCTCGATGGCGGCGAGCCAGCCGGAAGATACATGGAAGACTTCATGGCCCTCTACACCCGGAAGGAACGGGCATACATCCTGAAGCTGATACGGATGATGCGTTTCGCCAACTACTTCAACAACACCTTCCGCGGCAGGGCCTGGCGGCGCGACCTGGAGCAATCCGGCGCCTGTTCCCTGGACGGCGGCGGACACCCCATTTCACCGGCCGGTAACGGATGAATCCGCGCCACAGGGAATCCGGGCTCCGCCTCATAGACTTCGACACCGGGAAGATCTTCGCGCTCCTTGAGTCCCATGCCGCGCCGGTGATGGAGGCGGACCTCCTCCGGACCGTGACCGGTGAGGCGCGGATCCCCTCCGGCAGGGAACAGCTCTTCGAGCTCCACTTTTCATTCTACCACGCCCTGTACCGGCTGAAGCGGGAAGCGGGTGCCCTCGGCTATTACCTCCACCTGGACCCGATGAGGATCAGAATGGTGCGGGTCCCGGGCGCGGGCTCATGCCAGCACTACGACCCGGAGACGGGATCGCACTGCGGCCGCGATACCGGCGGCGGCGGATACTGCGCCCTGCACCATCTCCCCGGGATCGACGCGGCCGTGACCTTTGACCCGCTCCTGGATTTTTACACCAACCCGGACAATCTCTCCTTCGGAACGAGCGCGCTCCTGGAAAAGCTGATGAAGGGGGTCGTCATCTACGCGCTCCGGCGGGGCGAGGTGGAGCGGGCCCTTGAACTCTTCGGCCTGTCCCGCCCCACCATGAAAAACATAAAGAGGAAATACCACGAGCTGGCAAAGTCGCTCCATCCAGACCTGAACCGCGGCGGCGAAACGGAGATGAAAAGACTGAACCACGCCTACCAGGTCCTGATGGAAGTCTTCGCCATCTGAAGCAGGCCGCTGGCGGGCAGCAGAGGAATTTTAGGTTTGACATTCCCGGATAGAGAGCGATCCTCGAGCAGGGAATAACCATGACGGAACAGAAATCCAACATCTCCATACTCGACTGGCTTTTTGAGAACCGGGGGCATATCGATACAGCACCGCTCGAATCCGTATCGGCATGGAAGAAGGTCTTTGAAGCTGCCTCTTCCGGCTGGGACGCAGCCGTGGACCGGGCGGTCATCGGGGGTTTCCTGGCGGACCGGACCGCCTACGCCTTCGCGGCCGGTTATGAATCAGGCCTCAGGCGCCTCGTCCCCGCCCTGCCCGAGAAGGCCATCGTGTCATTCTGCGTCACCGAAAAAAAGGGCGGGCACCCGTCGACCATACGGTCCGCTCTGACAGAACAGGGCCCGGGCGGCCCCTACTCCCTCACCGGCAGCAAGAAATTCATCACCATGGCAAACGAGGCGGACCTCCTCCTGGTTGCCGCCTCCACCGGCCTGGCCCCGGACGGGAAGAACAGCATCCGCATGGCCCTGGTTGAGCGGAACGCCCCGGGCGTGACGGTATCCGTCATGAAAAGCCTTCCCTTCGTGCCGGAGATCAGCCACGGCACCGTCTCCTTCAGCGATGTCACGGTAACAAGGGAATCCCTGCTCCCGGGAGACGGATACAGCGGCTACATCAGGCCATTCCGCACCGTTGAGGACCTCCACATGTTCGCCGCCATCGGGGGATTCATGTTCCGCATCGCCTGCCTCTACGGCTGGCCCCGGACCGTGATAGAGGAGACCGCGGCCCTCATCGCGTGCTGCCGGGCCCTCTCCCAGGATGACCCGTCTTCGCCGGCGGTCCACATAGCGCTGGGCGGACTGCACCGGCAGATCATGGCGCTGCTCGAAAGCACGGCGGGGTGCTGGGATCTGGTTGATGATAAAACCCGGGCCGGGTGGGAACGGGACCGCGCGCTCCTGAACGTGGCCGGGACGGCCCGGAGCAAGCGCCTGGAAACGGCCTGGTCCCGCCTGGGTTAATCCTTCGAAGCTTCCTCGGTCTTGAATTCCTGGAATTCCCTGATGATTTTCTGTTCGTCAAAGGCGTTGCGTGAGACGATGTTTCTCAGGTGGATGAATGAATCCAGATCAAGCTCGGTAAACTTTATGGCGGTGCCGGAGTCGGACTTTCTCACCACCCTGCCGGAGATGTTCAGCGACAGGTTTGAGCTGGTGCCGTAGAGAAAAAGCGAAATCTGGACGATCTCATCAAGGGGAATGTCGCCCACGGTCTCAAACAGCATGCCCCCCGTGCTGAGGTCCTTCACGTCTCCTTCAATGACAGCGTCCCCGTGCTTGATAACAGAACGGACGTGAAAGGGAACCCTGATCGTATTCCGTTTTTCCATAAGTAAATCCACCCCTCTTTTGTTATATGAAAGGAACGACATCCACTGCAAGGATCACTACCATTATATAACCCATCGGCAACGGGGATGTCAAATAAAAAAACATTCTAACCCCGGCGGAGACATAACACTCATTATTGTCGAATCAAATGGCAGCAGACAGCAAATAATCATTGAAATTAACCCTCTCCACTGATAGAATGGCGTCATTCCGGCAATGGATCCATATCAGAACAAAAAAAAGAATGAGCTCATCGAGGAGCTGGAGGCGGTCCGCAGGGAGCGCGATGAATTGCTTTCCGCCAGGAATGACAATCACCATCTGCATGTTCCCGTGACGGAAACCACCTACCGCCATATCCTGGAGGACATCGATGACGCCTACTGGGAAGTTGACCTGAGGGGCAACACGACCTTCTGCAACGAAGCCCTGTGCCGCATCACGGGATACTCCCGCGAGGAGCTCCTCGGGATGAACCACCGGGACTACATGGACCCCAGAACGGCGAAAGAAGTATCCAACCATTTCAATGCCGTCTATCGCTCCGAAGCGGAAAAAAAGACGGTGGTATACGAAATCATCCGGAAAGATAAAAGCGAGCGGATCGTTGAGATATCGGTCACCCTCATGAGGTCTGCCGCCGGCACGCCTATCGGGTTCCGCGGCATCATGCGTGACATTACCGAGCGGCTCCGCGACATGGACCTGCAGGAAAGCTTCAACACGATGCGCAAGGCCCTCGGCCAGACGGTGCAGGCCCTCTCCCTTGCCCTGGAGGTGCGCGACCCCTACACCGCGGGCCACCACCGCCGGGTGTCCGACCTGGCCCGGGCCATTGCCTCGATCATGGGCTTCACGCGCGACCGGATCGACGGCATCCGCATCGCCGGATCGATCCACGACATAGGAAAAATATCCATACCGTCCGAAATCCTGAGCAAGCCGGCGACCCTCACGGCGATCGAATTCAAGCTGATAAAAACGCACCCCCAGATGGGTTATGACATTCTCAAAAACATCGACTTCCCCTGGCCCGTGGCGATGGCGGTGTACCAGCACCACGAGCGTATCAACGGGTCAGGCTACCCTTCCGGGATCACGGATAAAAACATCATACTTGAGGCGAAAATCCTCGCCGTGGCGGACGTGGTGGAAGCCATGTCGTCGCACCGCCCATACCGCCGCGCCATCGGCACGGATATCGCCATAGACGAGATCAAAAAAAACAGCGGCATCCTGTATGATAGAAACGTTGTTGACGCCTGCTGCGTTCTCTTCAGGGAAAAAGGATACCTCTTCAAGGATTAACCGGCACATTTCTGCAAAAGCCCCCGCCGGCGGTTCTATATTTCTTGACTTTCTGCATCGATCACTCAATATATGATTTTTGAATAACAGGCGTCAAGAAGGAAGGCCCCATGGATTTACTGATTCTCGTTGGCATCGCCATTCTGCCCCCCGTCGCTTTCATGCTTTATATTCACCACCTGGACCGGATCGAACCGGAGCCGCACGGACTTATCATAAAGGCCATGGTCCTGGGCGCCGCAGCGGTCATCCCGGCCGCCCTGGTTGAACTTCTCCTGAGCATGATCCCGGTCTTCGCGGCCGGGGGCATCGTCGGGGCGGCGATTAAATCATTCATCGTCATCGCCCCCATCGAGGAAACGGTCAAGCTGGGCGTCGTGCTCCTTTTCATCTGGAAAAATGTCAACTTCAATGAAGAAAATGACGGCATCGTGTACACCGGCGCCGCCGCCATCGGGTTTGCCCTTCTCGAGAACATCATGTATGTCCTGCAGAGCGGATTCGGAACCGGCATCATGCGCGCGGTAACGTCCATACCGCTCCACACCTTTACGGGCGTTCTCATGGGCTACTTCGTCGGCATCGCCAAGTTCGCGCCGGATGCCGGCAAACGCAGCAGGACGATCCGGAAGGGTTTCATAATCGCCTATCTGATCCATGCCGTGTACGACACCCTGGTCCTGTCGGCAACCGCCGCGGCCCTCCTGATCATTCCCCTGGTGATCGCCCTGTTTGTGTTCGGCGGCATCTATCTGAAGAAGGGGGCCGCCATCTCCCAGAGCAGATGGAACGGTACCGCACCGGCCGGGGACACCCCCGCACCGGCACCATCCGCTACGTACGCGGCGGCGCCGGCACCCCGGGGCAGCGGAACCTACAAGGCGGTCATAGCGCGCATCCTCTTTGCCCTGTGCACAGGCTTCTGGGCGCTCCTGGTCATCGGCATGATGGAAGGCCCGGGAGACGCCCAGGCCGGAATTCCGGAGCTCATAGCAGGCGGCATCATCCTTACCGTCATACCGTCAGTGGTCGCCATCATACTGGAGGTCTCGTACCGCCGCCACAGAAAAGCGGCCGCCGGGACTCCGGCATAGACGGATTCAATTTTTTCGAGGCATAATCGACATGAAACAGATCACCAAGACCAAAGGTATTCCCGCCCTAACGGCACTGGGCATCCTCCTTCTCGCTGGAATAGCATATTCTGTTGAGGACGTGATAGTCCTGCCGAAAACGGGGCACCGGAAGCCCCCCATAACCTTCAGCCACCGGGCACACACGGATGACTACGGCGCGAAGTGCATTGAATGCCATCACACCGGGAAAAACGTCAAGTGCTCGACCTGTCACCTCCGCCATGACCGGGGGAACATCATCAACCTGAAGGGCGCCTTTCACCAGCAGTGTCTCGGGTGCCACCGGAAGTCTTCGGGACCCAAAGGGTGCGGCAGGTGCCACCACGACGGGAAGCGTTGAAACCGCCATACATGGCACCAGTGAAAAAGGCATCAATCGAGAGGTTCACAATGGAAAACATTCTTGTAAATCTAAAAGCCAGGGCCGGCGAACTGTTAGGCAAAAAGCGCCACATGATACTCATCATCAGCACCATCTTCGCGATGCTGCTCCTCTTCATGACCATAAATTTCTTCTTCAGCAGGCAGATCATAAGCGGCATTGTCCAGCGGAACCTCCAGGATACCGCGACGAAACAATTCGAGTTTGTCGAGTACTGGATGGAGCGGAGAGTGGAAATCCTCGAGCTTGTCGCCCATAACCCGCAGGTCATCGGGGCAATGAACCAGGGCGCCGCCACGGGCGCCGTCAGGGCCTATATGGATGAAATCATGAAGGAGCAGGGCTCATACAACGGCTTAGTCCTCATATCCCGCCAGGGCGCGGTTATATATTCCACCTCGCCGCGATTAGCCCAGGCGGTCAAGGAACAATTCAAGGAGATCGGGACCTCCGACGATATCCATATCGGTAAAAGCATCGTGCAGAACGGCGAAAAGGAGAAATCCAACAGCCAGCCGGTAAGCTATCCGGTTTACCCGTTGCCCGGCGAACAGGGGCGCATCACCGGCTATATCGTGGCCTTCATCGACCTGCAGATCGTCGAGGACTCCCTCAACATGCTAGATCTCGGCGAAGGGAGCAACGCCTACCTGGTTGACCGGGAGGGGCGCGTCGTGGCCTCAACCGGAGGGTTCGAGTATAAAAACAACGGGAAAGGATACCGCCTTGTCGAAGGCCCCACGGGAAAACTGGTGACCAGCGTGGCGCAGTGCATCAGGACAACCCATCACGGGAGCGACACCTACACCGGCCACCTGGGCAACCCGGTCATAGCCGCGTGGAAATGGTACAGCTATTTCGAATGGGTGTTCCTCATCGAACTTGACCGGGGTGAGGCCCTCTCGTCGGTCAAGACCCTCTCTGTTTTCTACCTTCTCACGGGACTCATCTTTTCAATCGTGATCCTTCTCCTGGCCTTCTGGAACTTCAACCGGATCATGAAGCCCATCAACAGGATCATCGGCACCATAAAGGTCATGACCACCGGCGACCTCACGGCACGGACCGGGGTCGATGCCCGGAGCGACGTCGCGGACATCGGGGAGAGCCTCGACCAGTTCCTGAACAACATATCCTACATCGTGAAAAACGTGAAGGAGATATCCCTTGCCCTGGCGTCTGCCTCGGAGCAGATGTCGGCGTCATCGGGCCAGTTCACCGAGAACGTGCAGCGCCAGGCCGCTTCTGCCGAGGAGATCATGTCCACCGTGGAGGAGCTCTCCTCCGGCCTTGAAAACGTGAGCGAAGGCGCCCATGACCAGTTCACCAGCCTCAATTCCCTCGGCACCATCATGAAGGAGCTTTCCGACACGATCAACGGCATGGCGGCCCGGGTCAAGGACGCCCTGAGCCTGACCGGGCAGATTTCGGCCAAGGCGAAGTCGGGGAGCGAATCCCTTGCCGTCATGAACCAGAGCATGTCGACCATCGACGGCCGCACGAAGCAGATGACCAACATCATCGAGATCATCAACGGCATTTCGGAGCAGACCAACCTGCTCGCCCTGAACGCCGCCATCGAGGCGGCCCGGGCCGGCGAGGCGGGGCGCGGCTTTGCCGTTGTCGCCGACGAGATATCGAAGCTGGCGGACCAGACGGCCACCAGCCTGAAGGACATCGACACCCTGATCCGCGTCAACAACGAGGAGATCAGCACCGGCATCGCCAACGTTGGCGCCACCGTGCGGGTCATCAGCGACATCATAGACGGCGTCGAGACCATCAGCCGCATGATGAACGTGATCTACGAGAACATGGAGCGGCAGCTCTCCACCAACGAAACCGTGAACAGCGAGGCCGGCAAGGTGCAGACCCGGGCCAGCGAGATCAGGACCGCGACGGAGGAGCAGAAGATCGCGGCCGAGGAGATCGTGAAGTCGGTGTCCTACATCAACGAGCTTTCGCAGAAGAACGCGGCCACCTCCGAGGAGATGACAGCCGGCACGCAGGAGCTGGCGCAGATAGCCGGCAGTCTTTCGCAGCGCGTTGATTACTTCAAGGTCTAGGGCCGGGACCCGACCGGGATCCGACGCGCGGACCCCCTGCGGACCGTTACGGACCGATGAAACAATACCGTCATATATTCTTCGACATGGACGGCACCCTGTCGGACCCTGGTGACGGCATAATCCAATCGGTCTCCCACGCCCTCGCGGCAATGGGGAAACCGGTCACCGACGTCTCGCTTCTCCGGAACTTCATCGGGCCGCCCCTCCAGGAATCGTTCAGGGACTATTTCCCCGGGGACGATGATGCGATAAACCGCGCGATCCTGCATTACCGGGACCACTATCGGAAACATGGCATGGGCATAAACCACCCCTACCCCGGCATACCGGGGCTCATCGCGGACCTTCACCGGATGGACCGCCGGCTCTTCCTGGCCACATCAAAACTCGATTCGATTGCCGCCGGCGTGCTTGAACTCCTCGGCATACGCCATTTTTTCAGCGCGGTCGGGGGGAGCGACGCCGGGGGCACGGTGATGAACAAGACCCAGGTGATCGGGAGCCTGATCGCGGGCCGGGGGGACGCGGGGAAAGACCATATCGTCATGGTGGGGGACATGGACCTGGACATCATAGGCGCGCGGAACAACGGCATTGATTCGATCGGCGTGACCTGGGGATACGGATCGCGGGACGATATCACGCGCGCGCAACCAACCCATCTGGTTGACACCGTGGAACAGCTGAAGGATATATTATTATCGGGCACCCGGCAGGAGCCCGACTAAAAAGGCCCCTGAAGGGGGGCTTGAGGGGTGTGAAACGCAACCCTACTGGACACCGATAACTATCGTGTCCCACAGCTCCCGCGGCCCCTGGCCGATGCGCCAGAACGCCACCGAGGGGATATTATACGATTTATAGAGCCTGAGTTTTGCGTGGATTGATGCAATGTCCTCGTAATAGACCCTGACCTTGACTTCTTCCGTGTATTCAAATGAAGGGCCCCTGTCGAAGGACCGGCTTGACTGTCCCCCCGCCTGTTTTGCCAGCTCCACCGCCTGGTTGTAGGTTACAGCGCGGTTGATCTTTTTATCCTGCCAGGCCCTGCCGTAGAGGGGGATGCCCATGACGAGCTTCTCCCGCGGAATGTTGCTGGTGGCATACCCCGCCGCCGAATCGCACCATGACAGCGAGGATATGGGCCCCGCCTTGCTGGTTTCCCAGTGCTGGTCATAGGCCATGATGAACACCTTGTCCACGGCGCCGGCAATGGCCTCGTAATTATAGGCGTTCTTGACGCTGCCGTTCAGGCGCACCGGAACGGCCACGCTCAGGGTCTTTTCCGGCATCCGCTTCTTCAGATCAGCAAGAAAATCCAGGTACGCCTGGCCGTCATCGGGATGAAGAGATTCGAAATCAATCTGGACCCCTGAGAAATTATTTGCCGCGGCGGCAATGTCGCCGATCAGGACTTCCCGCGCCGGCCCCTTTGTATCAAGACATGCATGAAGGAGCGCCGGTTCTGAAAGATTGAACACGACAAGGTGTATCCGCGGCAATGGACCGGCGAAAGGGAGCTGGGGCGCCGCGGTGGAGCCCCTCAGATGACCATCCCTGCTCACGGAGCAGCCGAAATAGAGAAGGTCCGTCAGGGGCTCGCGGCCGGTGATCTTCAGCTCCTCGCCTTTCATGAGGTACGCCCATACCTCCTGGAACCGGCAGGGGGACCGCCGGACCTCCACCTTTCGGGCCTCCCGGGCGCACTGGGAAACCGCCGCGGCAACGAGCAGCACTGCCGCGGTCTTTATGAGATAATTCATTCCGTTTTTCATCAATTCAGATCCCACTAATATAATATTCGGATGCACCCTGTCGCATCAATAAAAAAATTCGGGCCTGGACACCGATTTGTTTCATCATTATTGACAGGCTAGCAGAGAATAGCCGCCGCAGGGCAAATCATTTTTTTGATTTTTTTTTGCGGCTTTCTCCATCGTAACCACCTGCAAATAGTATTGACAGATTGGGTAATCCCCGGTAAATGTAATGAGCACCGGTTCAGGCAGACCAATTCATAGTTCACCATATCTGAAGGAACTGTCCCGCTATGGATTACGATAAACAGCCGAAAGAGAACCTCATCAACATCATTCACACCATGGAGTCGGAGCTGACAGACGCCCACCAGCTCTCCGAGCGCCTGGGCCTCTACTCTTCCATCGTTGAACAGGCGGCGGAATCGATCGCCGTGATGGACCTGAACGGCAACTACATCTTCTTCAACAAAAGCTACGAGAAGCTCCGGGGATGCACCAGCGAAGAGCTCATCAACAAGAAATTCAAGGACGTATATTCCTCCGAGGAACGGAAAAAACGCGAGCAGGCCTTTGAGGAGGTCATGAACAGGGGCTACTGGAAGGGGGAGCTGCTCTTCCAGCGCAAGGACGGCTCCTATGTCCCCACATCCTGCACCACCGTGCTCATGAAAAACCAGGCAGGCCATCCGATGGCAACCATCGGCCTCATGACGGACATCACGGAGCTCAAGAACGCCGAGATGAGGATGAAGGAGGCCAGGGACGAGGCTGAACGGGCGAACCGCCTGAAGAGCTACTTCCTGGCGACCGTGAGCCATGAGATCCGGACCCCCATCAATGCCATGCTGGGCTTCACGGAAATGCTCATCGACGAGGAAGCCAGCCCCGAGAAAAAGGCCCGCCTCGAACTGGTATACCAGTCGGGGAAGATGCTCCTGGACCTGGTCAACGACATACTCGACCTTTCAAAAATCGAGGCTGGAAAATACGAGATAGTGACCGCGCCCTTTTCTCTCGAAGAGACGATCTCCTCGGTCCGCTCCCTGTTCGAGTCGGCGGCCCGCGAAAAGGGGATCGACTTCACGGTCACCGTATCCGGGAGCCTGCCTGGCCTGGTCATGGGAGACCAGAAGCGGATGCGGCAGGTCATACTCAACATGACCAGCAACGCCTTCAAGTTCACCGAAAAGGGATCGGTCGGCATCCGGTGCGACTACCGCGACGGCACCGCGACGATTCGGGTCGAGGACACCGGCATCGGCATCGAGAAGGAACACCAGGAGGTCATTTTTTCCGAATTCTCCCAGGCCGATGAAACAATTTCCGGAAGATACGGAGGCACCGGTCTCGGCCTGGCCATCTGCAGAAAGCTTCTCTCCCTTATGAACGGCTCCATTTCGGTGGAAAGCGAGCCCGGCCGCGGCTCGGTTTTTACCGTGACCATAGCGCTCCCGCCGGCAAAAGACCCGGGCGGAACCGGAGAGGCAGGACGGCCCGCAGATGCAGCGGGCGGGAACGTCCCTGATCCCGATGCCATTATACGCGATTACCTTGCCGCAGGGAGGCAGCTGAAAATCCTCGTTTCCGAGGACGATTCCATCAACCGGAAATTCATCGACGCCCTTCTCCGGAAGATCGGGCTCACCTGCGACCTTGCCGTTGACGGCGGAGACACCCTCGAGAAGATGCGGCGAACGCGGTATGACATAGTGTTTCTTGACATGCAGATGCCGGTCATGAACGGGGAAGAAGTCCTGGCCGCGCTGAAAAAAGAGGGGCTCCTCGCCGGCTCCTGCATCATAGCCCAGACGGCCTACGCGATGGCGGAAGACGAGAATAAATTCGTCTCTCTGGGATGCAGATCCTACCTCGCGAAGCCGATTGACCGGCACAAGCTCAAGCGGAGTATCGCGGAAGCGATACCATTCTTGGTGAAGCCATGATACGCCCGCATTCCCTGGCAGCAACCCCCTCGTGATCAGATTATTTTTGACATATACCGCGGTTATCAATCATCGCGGAAAACAGCGGCACTTTCGGAGGAGCGCATGATCCAGCTGGGACCGGGTGGTCAGCGATGGCTGAAATTATTCCATGTCATCTTTGCATCGCTGTGGGTCGGAGGAGCCATCGGCATCAACCTGATGGGTTACATTCTACGCGCGGAGGACGGGATGCAACTCTACGGCATCACCCTTTCGATGAAGTTCATTGATGACTTCATTATCATCCCCGGGGCGATCGGCTCATTCGCGACCGGTCTCCTGTATTCCATGTTCACCGGATGGGGATGGTTCAAGCACCGGTGGATAACAGTAAAATGGCTCATCAACCTCTACGGCGTAATTTTCGGCACCTTCTTCCTCGGCCCGTGGCTCAACAGCCTGCCCCCCCTGGCCCGCGATATGGGGATTCAGGCCCTCTCGGATCCCGTCTATACCGGCACGCTTAACATGCTGTATTGCTTCGGCACTTTTCAGGCCGCCACCATTGTGTTCGCCGTTTATCTGTCTGTGATGAAGCCATGGAAAAGGCCGAAGGCCGCGGCGTGACGCTCCCGCCTCCTACTGCCTGAAGCGCAGCTGGATGTGCACCACCTCCGGGACCATCCCCACCCGCACCGGCGGCCCCCAGGTGCCGTAGCCGCACGACACGAACACGTGGGCCTTCCCGATCCGCTTGAGCCCCCTGCTCACCTCGTATATCAGCGAGGTAATGAAGTTAAAGGGCCAGAGCTGGCCGTGATGGGTATGGCCCGAGACCTGCAGGTCCACGCCGTGCTCGGCTGCCTCGGACAGGTGGTACGGCTGATGGTCCATCATGATGACCGGCCTCTTCAGGTCAACGTCCTTCATGATCGCATCCAGGGGCAGCCTCCGTCCGCCGCCGAACTGGGTGATGCTCCGGTCTTCCCTTCCCACCAGATAGAAGCGGTTATCGATGAGCACCGACCGGTCGCGCAGGACGGTCACGCCGTGGTCCGCCAGGTAGCGGCACGCCGCCTCGACCCCGCCGATGTACTCGTGGTTACCGGTCACCGCGTAGGTGCCGTAGCGCGACCTGATCGTGCGGAGCAGCTCGCCCAGGTTGTTCTTGATGACCGGGGCCAGGTCCTCGTCGACGATGTCCCCCGCCAGCAGCACCACGTCAGGCTGGAGGACGTTCACCATGTCCACCATGGTCTGAAGGCGGGAATTCTTGATGATGGTCCCCAGGTGTATGTCTGTCACCAGGGCGATATCGAGGGTCCGGCGGCCGCCGGCGCTTTTCGGGACCTCGACCACCACGGTGTTGATGCGCGGGTGAAGCGTGTTATAATAGCCGGCTACCACGGTCGCCGTCGCGACGATTGCCACCGCCAGGGCCGCTATCTGCCTGATGCGGCCGTACAGTTCCGACGGCACCGGCACGACGCCGGCGATCCAGTTGCCGAGGCGGAGGATGTCGCAGAGAAGCACGCCGAAGAAAAGGTACGCCATCATCCCCATCCAGAAGGAGCCGATCCAGATCAGGTAATCGCTGACCGCGCATATGGAGAAGCGCTCCAGGACACGCCCGGCGATATACGACAGGGCGAAGATGAGGAAGATCACCAGGTAGGGGACCCTGACGGCCGGCTCTCTGGGAAGGGCCTGCCAGCCCCTGATAAAAATGTAATAGTTAACCGCGCCGTGGACCGCCAGCACGATACTGAGAAACACGATGAAATTAATAAGCCTCATGACCGCTTAGCATCCTCCCTATGAGCACCCCGTTGATGCTCGATTGCACCAGGCCCCGGGTGATGCCCGCCCCGTCGCCGCCGGCGTAGAGCCCGCGGTACCGGGTCTGGAACCTCCCGTCGACCCCGATGATGTTCGAATAAAACTTCACCTCCACCCCGTACAGGAGCGTCTCGTCGCTCGCCAGGCCGTGAAAGATGGTATCAAGTGCGGCGATCATCTCTTTTATGTCCAGCATAATACGGTAGGGGAACACCAGGCAGAGGTCGCCGGGCACGGCGTCCTTCAGGGTGGGGCGGAGGCTGTTCCTCGCCAGGCGCTCGGCGTTGGTGCGCCTTCCCCGGCGGAAATCGCCGAAGCACTGCACCATGACCTTGTTGCCGGAAAGCATGTTCGCCAGGCGGGCTATATACTTCCCGTACTCGATAGGCTCCTTGAAGGGATCGGTAAAATAGTTGGAGACCAGGATGGCAAAATTGGTGTTTCCGGTCTTGAGATGGTCCGCCTTGTAGCTGTGGCCGTTCACCACGGCCAGGTCGTCGTGGTAGTATTCGGTGGCCACGATGCCCGCCGGGTTATGGCAGAAGGTGCGCACCCGGTCGTCAAAGGTCGGCGTGTAGTAGATGAGCTTGCTCTCGTAAATCCGGTCGTTCACCTCTTTCATGATCTCGTTGCGCACTTCTACGCGAACGCCGATGTCGACGCCGCCGATTTTCGTGTCTATGCCGTACCTGACGCACATAGCCCTCAGCCATTCGGCGCCCCGGCGGCCCACGGTGAGCACCACGCTGCCGGAGCGGAATTCCCCTCCGTCAGTCCTCACGCCCGCCGCCGACTCGCCGTCAAGGATGAGGTCCGTGACCTCGGTCTCGAACCTCATCTCGACGCCGCTGTCGAGAAGCTCCTTCTGGATCTGGGTATAGATCCGGTAGCTTCCCTCGGTGCCCATGTGGCGCACCGGCGAATCGACAAGCTTCAGGTTGCTCCTGATCACCTTCTGGCGGAGGTCCTGCATGGCCTCCTCGTCCAGGTTTACGCCGTAGAGGGTACGGTCGGCGCCGTAGGACAGGTAGATGTCGTCGACATAGCGGATGAGGGAGGCCAGCTGTTCTTCCGGCATATATTCGTTCAGCATCCCGCCGATCTCCGGGGAGAGCATCAGCTTGCCGTCGCTGAAGGCCCCTGCCCCGGAAAAGCCGGTGGTGATGTTGCAGGGCCTGCAGTTATGGCACCATCCGGTCTCGCGCATGGGGCACGACCTGTTCTCGATGCGTTTCCCTTTTTCCAGAATGAGGATCTTCCTGCCGGGGCTGCGTTTCAGGTACTCCATGGCGGTGAATATCCCTGCCGGCCCGGCGCCGACGATGATGCAGTCGTAGGTCACTGGTGGCTCCTCGTGCTGATTAATAACCGCACATGATGAATTTAACGGAACAGACATGTTTAAACAAGCATTTTTTGGCATACTGCGAGGATTTGCAATACGGCGCGGCAATTCCATGCAGATGGCGGCGCGCAGCCATGAAAATTCAAGAACCGGCACATCATTTTTTTTGTCATATTCTTGTATCAGGCTATACCATCATTCATGAAGTCTTAAATATAAGGAGGGTTTATGCCCATGAAAATAAGGATTGCATCAATCATTGCCCTGTCATGCTTTTCGCCGTTTCCTGCGCCCACTCGGTCACGTATACCGAGATCCGGAAAGCGACGCCCGACAAAAAGGTTGCGGATAAAATAACCGTTTATGAAATCGGCGATCCCGTCAAAACCGGGTATATCGAACTTGGCACAGTGTGGCTTGGCGAATCCGGATTTTCCCAGAGTTGCGGCTATAACGATGCGCTCTACCTGGCGCGTCAAAAGGCGCGGGAGGTCGGCGCCGACGCCGTCCAGGTCACCAGGGTTGAAAAGCCGAACTGGTGGACCACCTGTTACCGCGTTGAAGTCAAACTGCTTGAATTAAAACAGGGAGACCGGCGGGCGGATCACGCTATCAGCGCGACCCCGTAATAGTTCTGGTCGCTCGATTCATCTTTCACGACCTCGATGGGAAATCCGTTGCCGCGGCCGTGGCATACACGTCTATGCCGCACGCCTCCATGGAAGGGCGGGCCTTTTCCGGGTGCCTGCACCCCTTTCCGGGACAGGCACTGCAACCTTCATTCATCGCTGAATTTTTTCCTGACCGCCTCGGCCTCGGCCAGGGCATCCCTGGCGATCCGCACGATTTCAGCGTCGCCGCTCTGCTCCATGATATCCTCCAGGGCGCGGGTCAGTTTCTTGTTCTGGAGGTCATATATCTGGAGTTCCAGCTCGGAACCGTCTCTTCCAAATGCCATGGCTGCCGTCCTATAGTTAATATCGATGCGCATAACCGCCCCCGGACCCGGTTCCGCCCTGGGGAGCCCTCCCGATCGATGAAAACCTATGATAACGGCAGGATACGAAACAATCAAGTGCTTTTTAAGGCAGCGCGGTGCCTAATTCCCATGAAAAGTGTTCATCCGGATGATTTATCTTTGACAAATCGCATTGAATATGGCACGGTATACCGGCTTTCCCGAATATAATTCTCAAACATACGTTGCAAAACCCCGCGTCATGGAGGCGCGGGATAGAACCACATCAGAACCCACTTTAAGGAGGCTTAATGAAAACACAAGAAAGCGCCGTCTCCCCGTACCGGTGGGTCGTACTGGTCCTCTTCATGCTGCCCGCCATCGCGACCCAGATCCAGTGGATCACCTTCGCACCCATCGCAAAAGACACTGCCGCGGTCTATACCGGCGGCAATATTGACTCGGTCGACCTCATGGCGGTGGTATTCATGCTTGTCTACATCCCCGTGTCCTTTCCCGCCTCATGGTGCATAGACCGCTTCGGCCTCAAGAGAGGCACCGGCATCGGCGTTGTCATCCTTGGCCTGTGCGGATTCCTGAGGATTTTCGCCCCGGACTACACCTGGCTCCTCGTGTTCCAGATCGGCTGCGCCATAGGACAGCCCTTCGTGCTTAACTCCTTCACCAAGGTTGCCGCGAACTGGTTCCCCCGGGAGGAAGAGGCGCTAGCGTCCGGGCTCGCCACCATGTCGCTCTTTCTGGGGCTGACCGCCGCCATGTTTGCCGGCGACTTCATCATGAATTACTTCAAGGGCGCGGGCGATCCCGCGGGCGGCATCAGGCTCATACTGATCATATACGGCATATTCTCCCTGGCCGGCATGGTCCTCTACCTGATCTTTGTCAGGGACAGGCCCAAGACCCCGCCCAACCCGATCGCCGCCGAGAAAAAAGTCTCCATGCTCACCGGCATGAAAGCCCTGCTGAAAAACAGGGACTTTCTCCTTCTCAGCGGCGCCTTTTTCATCGGCCTCGGCGCCTTCAACGCCATATCGTCGAAAATAGACACCATATTCAACCGCCCGCTGGATATCGATCCGTCCGTGGCCCCCGGCATCGTGGGCGGCCTGATAATCGTCGGCGGGATATTCGGCGCCGTAATCCTCTCGGCCCTTTCAGACAAGTACCGCAAGAGAAGGCTCTTCCTCATGATAACCATGGCGACGGCGGTCCCGCTGGTCATACTGCTCCAGTACCTTTCATCGATAATTCTCCTGGGAATCGCCGGTTTCATCTTCGGGTTCTTCCTGGTGTCGGCGCTTCCCATAGGCCTCACCTACGCCGTGGAAAAAACCCATCCCGTTCCGGAAGCGACCTCCAACGGCTTCCTGATGCTGAGCGGACAGATAAGCGGCATCGTGCTCACCCTCCTTTTCAACATGTGGGCCCTCACGGTCCTCTTTGGCGCGGGATTGATCTTCACAATACTCATGAAGGAAATTTCGAAAGAAAAAGATGCGTGATTGAAAACGCGAAGAGGATGACCGGGGTCATCCTCTGATGCATGGTTTGCTGCGTAGCGGGGCTGCCTCAGACACCCCTCATCAGGAGGGGGGCTTGGGGGACAGCCCCTTTGTTATTGTCTACTTGACGACAACCGTAACGGCGAACTCGCGGTGGGGCTTCGCATCCTTCTTCCAGCCTTCGGCATATTGGAGCTTCAGTTCCGACTCCCCCTTCTCCACGGCTTTGAACTTGAAAACCTGGTAATCGGGCGCCCCGGGCTTTTGTCCCTCCCCGGCCATCTGCTGCGGCTCGCCCTTCTGCTCGACGTTCTTTCCCGCCGCAACGACCTTCCAGGCGTAGCCGGTCCCGAGCTGGGCAGAGAGCCGGACCGCCAGGATTTCCCCGCTCCTGACCTCGACCCTTGTCCCGTTATCGGCGTCGCTTACCGTCAGCGCCGGCTTTATCGTACAGGAAAAGACCATGGCAACGCAGACAGCCATTGCCAGCATAAGGAATCTATACATAGATGCTGTGCCGATCATACCGCCTCCCATATCCTCGATTATCATTGTCGCGTCACCTTTCACCGCGCCGGGGTCCGGCGCCTAGTCCATGCTGCTCACCACGACCCAGGCGGCGCCATAGCCTATGTTGTTGCAGCCGTACTTGATCCACACGTACCCCTTGTCGCCCCACTGGGTGCCCCAGGAATTCTTCACGAGGTAGGCCCCCTTGTTGTCGTCCCAGCCGACGATGGTGATGGCATGGTTGATGTCCCGTTCTCCGCTGCAATCGGCGAACTCGTCGAAGATCCCGCTCCGGTACGCCTGGAAGGCCGGCGTCACTTTGACGCACGCGGCTATGGGCCCGTACTTGCACAGGGCCTCCTTCATCTCCCGGACCTCGGGGATGCCCGCGTTGGGTTTTACGTATCCCCATGCGACTATCTTGTACTGCGTCGTCCTCGAGGGCACGCAGTACGCCTCCTTGAACTGGTACGGCGTCTGGCTCTCCAGGGCCGCGCTGTTGCTCTTGTAATATTCAAATACCGGGCCGTACCATCCGCCCTGGCAGCTCCCCGCCTTGCTTTTCATGTTCACCACCTGACCGCCCCGGTACACCGGCTGCACCGCCTCGGCGCAGTCGAGGATGCTCTGCTCCGAGATGTCCAGGTTCCAGTTTCTCCGGATCAGGAAATTCGATTCGAGAACCGCGGCCGAGGTGAAGGCCCAGCAGCTGCCGCAGATCCCCTGGTACTTGATCGGGGTCACCTTGTTGCGGTTGACCCAGGTGAAAGAGACGGCGCCTGGCGACGGTGCGTTTTCTATGTCGGTATCGGTTTCCTCTTTTTTCTCTTCCTGCCTTTCCTCTTCCTTTTTCTTATCTTCCTTGTAGGTGTACTCGTCCAGCTTCTTCTCTTCTTCCTTTTTCTCTTCTTCGCGCCTGTCCCTGTCTATGTCCTCGTAGTACTCATCGCGCTTTTTCTTCCGGTAGGTATCGCGGTCGCGGCCGCGCTTTTTCCCCTCGAGGTAGTCGCGGTATTTTTTCAGGAATTCCTCCCACAGCTTGTCGCCCATCTCGGACTGAACCTTCGCTTCCCTTTCTATGTTCCTGGGCACCTGGGCGCCGGTGATCTGCGATATTTTATATTTCATCATCTCGTTGATGGAGACCACGAAGCTCATGTTCTTTTCTTTTATCTTTTTCTGGACGTCCGCAAGCATCTGTTTCATTTCCTCGGGACTGCGGACAAGCTGCTCCTTCTTCTCGTTGAATTTTTTGAATATCTCTTCCTTCTTTTTCTCTATGTTTGTCTGCGCCCGCAGCTGAGCCGGGGAATTTCCGCTCCTGGTTCCGGTCCAGGTCGTGTCGCTCATGAACAGGGCCAGCACCAGCGCTGCGGCTGTAATGACCATAAAGCGATAATTCTTGGCAGCTATTCGCATCATAATCGTTCCCCTTGCATGGATTTTATCGCCAATTCAAGACGGCCTGGCGTTTTTTCCCTTATTAGTATTGAGCCGTCCGTTAGAAATTTCCTTATAATATAAAATTATCAGCAGGCAAACATTTTTTATCAAAAAAGTATTTTTTTAGCACGGGTCCTTCTTTTCATACCTGTGCCTCTTTGACCGTGGCGAAGCGTGAAAAGTTTTCAAATATTTTCAATTACTGTACAGTTCGGCTTATTTAGTCAAAAAACATGCCGATGCGGCAGCACAGATGACCGGATATAATGCAGCGTTTTAGATTGGATTTTTCTGAAACCTGTCAGCGGCCGGGCGCATGGGAGAGAACCGGGTCGCTCTTCATGTCTTCCACCATCTGCCTGGAACGGAGCTCCCGTCCTTCACCGTTGAGATGGAATTCATTGTCGAAGAAATACTTCTGGGGATAGATATACGACAGGGGACTGCCGATTACCCTGATCCTGACGCGCTTCCTGATATCGCTGTCCAGGCTCCTGAGTATCTTCTCCTGTTTTGGCCGGTCATTCTCCAGCAGGGGCGAATAGGCGAGGTATACCTTCACGCCGCGCTTGCCCCAGTACGACGCGAACCAGTTCAGCTTGTCGACTACGACTTTGTTCACGCAGTCCGGCAGGAAGCGGGTCATGTTCAACTCCCTGGCCTGGGGAACATACTTGGCGATGAAATCCATGCCCTTGAAGTAATCCGATTTAAGCCCGATATGGCCGATATTGTCGCCGTATTCGTTGAAGCCGGACCTGCGGTGGCCGACGCCCTCCCTGCTCGGGCTGAAGAGGCCCTTGAGGCGACGCTGAAAGGTAAGGGGAATATTATTGATGAAGGGCATCCAGTTCTCCCTGGAATAGTACTTGAGGATCCAGGGCATGACGATGGTCACCTCGATGAGGGTATTATCGCCGGTGCCGATCCCCATGTAATGGGTATAATCAAGGGCGAAGATGACGATGTCGTCCTTCTTCAGGTACGGCTTCAGCTCATCCATAATATAGATGAGGCCGAGGCCGCCGTGAAGGCCCATGTTGACGACGTTGTAGCCGGTGGCCTTTTTAATCATGGCGCTGTCCATGCCGAAGGCAAGGCTGGAATCGCCGACCAGGATCACCCGGGGCTGCGGCGTCGTCCGCAGCAGCTTGTGCTTGTCGAGCATGACCATGAGGTACTTGTCCGGGTCGACCGGCTGGAGATAAATGACCGCGAAGATCGTGGACAGGATGAGCAGTAAGAATACAATGGCTTTGATAATGAACTTTTTCATGTGTGAACCCTGCGCCCGTCCCTTCCCTTAGAATTGGAAATAAATAAACTGCGATGTTTTCTGCATGCCGACCACTATCGACATGGCCAGGAGATAATACAGGGCCCACCGCACCGGCCATGGCTTCGTCCGGATCATCTCCCTGATGCTGCCGCGCTTCTCCTGTATATAGTTCACCACGCAGATAAAAAGGACCAGCAGGAGCATGAGGATGAATTCGTCGACGCCGAAAAAGAGAGGCAGCTGTATGAAATTGGTGCCCCAGAAATGGGTGAGCATGTACCATCCGTCGGACATGGACTTGACCCTGAAAAAGATGCCGCCGAAGACAAAAAGATGATACGTGATTATTATCATGAGGGCGCTCTTCAGCCCCTCGAGGAAGCGGGGAAACCTGTCCTTCCTGGTGCTCATGACCGCCACCGGCAGAACCAGGAGGGCGACGAAGCCGGTCCCTATCCTGCCGCCAAGGCCAAGGCCGATCTGCTTGCCGAATGCTGCCGTGGCAGCGACAAGCGCGAAGACGCCGAAATAGACCGCCGGGTGCACCTTCGCCAGGGCCCCGAAGACGGTCTCCCTGACCATGGAGCGAAACCGGGAAGATACCCGGCTTATCACGATGAGCACGCCGTTCAGGGCCCCCCAGACAACCAGGGGCCACATGGCGCCGTGCCAGAGGCCGCTCAGGGTAAAGACGATGACCGTGTTCAGGTGCCAGCGGAACCTGCTCACCTTGTTGCCGCCCAGGGGGATGTAGAGATAGTCCCTGAACCACGAGATGAGCGATATGTGCCACCGACGCCACAGGTCGCCGATGGAAGCGGCGAGGAAGGGCCTCTTGAAGTTGGGCATGAGCTCGTATCCCATGACCAGGGCGGTGCCGATGGCGATGTCGGTATAGCCTGAAAAATCGCAGTAGACCTGGATGCCCAGAAAATAGATGGCCATGAGCACCGGGAGCCCGTTGAAATACTGGGGCTGGTTATAGATCATGCTCACATACTGTCCGAGCCGGTCGGCGATGACGAGCTTCTGGAAAAAGCCCCATCCCATGAGGACCAGGCCGCTCACGACCCTGTCATAGTTGAACTCGACTTTCCGGTAGAGCTGCGGCAGGAGCCTCGTGGAGCGCTCGATGGGCCCTGAGAGGAGTGTCGGGAAAAAGCTCACGTACAGGGCGAACATGCCGAAATGCCGCTCCGGCTCCCTGGTGCCGCGGTACACGTCGACGGTATAGGAGAGGGCCTGGAAGGTGTAGAAGGACAGGCCCACCGGGAAAAGCAGGTGCAGCACCGGCGGCGTGTAGGTCTGGCCGAAAAGCGCCATCAGGTCGCGGATGCTGTTATTGAAAAAGACAAAATACTTGAACATAAAAAGGATGCCCAGGTTGACCGCCACGCTCAGGGCGACACAGAGCTTCTTGATTGTAGCCGGCCGGTTGTGCATCAGGAGCGCGGTGCCGTACACGGTCACCGTGGTTGTCAGGATCAGGATCGCGTACTTGGGGTCCCACCACATGTAAAAAATGTAGCTGGCGATCAGCAGATAGATCCACCGGAAGCGATGGGGAACGGCGAAAAAGACCGCCACCACGATCACGAAGAAAACGAGATATTGAAACGAAATTAATGACATTGTTCGAACCGAACCCCGGTAAAAAAGATAACAAGCAATACAATACCAGCAGCTTCATTGTCAATAAAAAAATAGGGGATGGCGCCTTCCTTAATCTTGGTCTGAAACCAGTATTCCGGCGCAGAGAAGCTCGATTTCATGGCCGATGCCGAGGAACCCCTTGTATTTTAAAAGAAGGGAATCCCGGTCGTTTTTCGCCTTTTCAATGAGGTTTTTCGTGCGGGTGATGGTGCTTTTGAGGTTCCTGCCGTACCACTTGTACTGGGCTTCGAGGAGCTCGAGTTTTTCCGCGAGCTCCGCTATCCGGCGGTCGTAGGATTCGCGTATCTTTTCGATTTCCGGGTCGATGCTGACGTCAAGGCCCTCGCTCAGCGCCGCCTTGCGGGCCTCGATCTTTTTGTTGATCCGCCCCCGTGCTTCCGCGAAACAATAGCCGCGCCGCGCGATGGCCTTAACGGCGCCGTCATCGGCGCCGGCATGCCGGCCGCTGCATTCCTGGCCGAGCAGATCCTCTTCGATGGCATCAATGTCCCCGGGGGAAAGCCCGGCATCCGGGACCACCGCCACGGGTATGATCTCCCGCGTGCGGGCAACCGACGTGAAGGTCACCAGGTAATAGAAGACCATGCCGGTGAAGGGGACCGGGTGACGAACGGACTGTATCCCGGTAAAGCCGCCGAAGGCGCGGTCCTGGCAGTGCGCCACCAGGCGGTCAATGACCGGGTGACCGAAGGCGAGGAACTCCAGCTGTTCCCGGTCAAGGGCGGTGACGCTGTCGAAGGTCCCGGCGCGCCACACCGGCTCTCCCCCCTCGTTTTCGCAGGCGACGCGATAGAGGCCGTCCCGGTCTCTGGCGAGGAACCGCGCCGCTCCATCGTCTGATTCCATGAGGCGGTTCACGAAGTTCTCGATTCTGCTGTTCGAGAACTTCCGCTCCTTCAGGGTGACGCGGTAGTACTCGTCGTAATTGAAATCTATCCGGTCGGCGACCGCGAGTTCCGAGATCTTCTCATAACCCCTGCGGGCCAGCTCGAGGCGCCGCTCCACCTCGTCATCCACCGCGGCATTGCTCCGCAGGCCGGCGGCCATCTCCATGAAGAGGGACCCGAGCTTCAGCTCGTCCTCGATCTGCCCCAGGAGCACGTCGGGCGCGCCGATCGACTCCTCGAAGAGCCTGAGTTTGCGCGCCAGGATCTCCAGCACGCGCTCCGCCACGGTGTCCTTGGTTGAAAAATTATAGATGTAGACGTCGTCGGCCTGGCCGAAACGGTGGAGCCTGCCGATGCGCTGTTCGATCTTCAGGGGAGACCAGGGCAGGTCGTAGTTGATAAGGATATTGCAGAACTGCATGTTGCGCCCCTCGCCGCCCGCCTCGGTGGAGATAAGTATCTGTGCCTCGTCCCTGAAGCGCGCGATGGCCCGCTCCTTGTCGTCGCGGCCCAGGGAGCCGTGGAACACCTCGATGTCATGGCCCTTCAGGAACTCCGACAGGTAGTCCTGCGTCGTCCTGAACTGCGTGAAGATGAGGAATTTTTTAAAGCCTTTTCTTTTGAGGGAGCGTATGAGGTCCGCGAGCTTCTCCGCCTTCTTGTTGACGGCGATGGCCCTCGAGAGGCCCACGAGGCGCTCCAGGGTGTCGGCCTCCTTCCGCATCTCGGCGACGGTCGAACGCGAGGTCATGCAGACCAGGTCGTCCACCTCCTCGGCGCAGTCGATCAGGTCCGGTTCGTCGATGGCCGCCGCGCCGTCAAGGCGCTGCGAGAGCTCCACTTTGTCCGCGAGCTCCCGGAGCCGGTTCATCCGCCGCTCCAGAGCGCACCCCAGGGCGTGCGTCGAGGAATCGAGGAGCTTCTGGAATATGGTCATGACGAAGCCCACGGCGCGGTTCTCGCTCTGCATGGCGCGGTTGAATTCCTCCGCGACGTACTGGGTGGTCGCGTCGTACAGCTCCCGCTCGTCCGGGTAGAGCTCGAACCGTACGGTGCGGGCGCAGCGCCGGGTGAACCCCCCCACCTCCTGCTTCGTGCGGCGTATCAGCACGGGGGCTATCTTCCCGCGGAGGGTCGACAGGTCCGCGTTCTCGATGCAGTAATCATAATAATAGGACTGGAAGGGGCCCAGGATATTCGGGTCCAGGAGGGCGATGAGGTAATAGAGCTCCTCGAGTACGCCCCGGAAGGGGGTCGCCGTGAGGAGCAGGAGCGCCCTGGTCCGCTCGGCTATCACCTGGGCCGCCTCGTAGGCAAGGGTGGCGCGCTTTCCGTCCCTCCGCAGGCGGTGCGCCTCGTCGAAAATCACCGCGTCCCACGACGTCTCCTGCAACATCTTCAGGTAGCGGCGGTTCTTGATGAAGTCGAGGGAGCAGATGATCTTGTCATGGGCCTCCCAGGGGTTCACTCCCCGCTTCGACTGTGCGATCCGCCGGAGCTCCCTGCGGTCCATGATGGCAAAGCGGTCGTTGAACTTGCTCTGCATCTCGTTCTGCCACTGGCACATGAGTGACGCCGGGCACACGATGAGCATGCGGCGGTACTGATGGCGGTACTCGAGCTCCTTGATGATGAGACCCGCCTCGATGGTCTTGCCGAGGCCCACCTCGTCGGCGATGAGGAAGCGCTGGTTCAGGGCGCTCATGACCCGGTGGGTGCTCTCCACCTGGTGCGCGAGGATCCGGGTCCGCGAATTGGAAAGGGACAGGATCTTGTTGTGCGAATAGGCAAGCTGGAGTGAATACGCCTCCAGGCGGAGGAGGAAATTGATATTGTAGGCCGGGGCCCCGCTCTCGAGAAGCCGGCGGATGAAGGCCTCACCGGTTATGCCGTCATCTTCTGTGTCTAGGACCGGCGCGCGGTACGAAAAAAGATCGGCCTCTTCGCCGCTCCGTTCTGAAAGTGTTTCATCCATGCAATCACTACCCCGTCCGAACCGGCCCGCATCTCCAGGATTTTTTTTGGATTACCGCGTTAAAAAATCCCCCCGTGCCCCAAGGGGGGATAAGTTAAAAAAGTTATCAAAAGGAGGTATCGAAATATAGCTGATGTGACATAATATGCTGCTTACAAAAAAATTGCAAGCACTTTTTGGAAAAAATGTGATGGGGGGATTTGCGTGAAAAGTGGCGGGGTTTATAATTACTCTATAATTCTATAGGAATCTGCCGCCTCTCCGGTGCCGCACCAGGGGACATACTGGCGTTTATGTGAAGCAAAAAGGCATATGTCAACCGGAAAAATTCTGGACAGGGCCCTTAAAATTTTGCGCGACGCGAAAAAGAGGGAACAATCGCGGCGGTTACGTAAAAAATCAACTCCCGCGTATTTTTAACAGCGACAATGGTACGATAAATAGAAAAAATTTGGCACATTCAGGGTCTTTACGTACTCACGGACCCCGTTTCATCCTGAAATAGCTGCCGATCAGAAGGTGTATTTTCCAGAGTTTATGCCACTCATTATCAGCGTTGTAAGAAAAAACAGCGGATCCGACCATTTCCGTGCCGCACTCCAGGCATGCATGCTTCCGGAACGGTGAGAGAACCTTTCAGGATATATCGACCGGGAGACGCGCCAGTGCCTCTGTCATACGCTTTTATATGCTGATTTCCGGTCCATGCCGGGCCGGTAGGGCGGCGGGGTCTCATCCGTTCGCAGGTTCATGAAGAAGAACGAACGATGAAAAAAGAAGGCCCTGGTTAAGGCACAATATCCAAAAAATTCTCCCTCCCCCTTGACGCCAGGATTATTATATAGTATATTAAAATTGGTCGGACCACCCGACCACTATATGTTTGACGGGTATCAACAGCCAGGACCAGAATGACAACTATCAGCCCCCTCCAGAAAACCAGGCTCCACGAAGGCATCGTGGCGCAGCTCCAGGAAAAGATACTTTCCGGAGAATTCCGGGCCGGAGACAAACTCCCGCCGGAGCGCGAACTTGCCGAAAGCCTCAACGTCAACCGGTCCACTCTCAGGGAAGCCTTCAAAAAGCTGGAGATGCTCGACCTCGTGGAGATCCGCCACGGCGACGGGGTATACGTCAAGGACTACCTTGATAGCGGTAGCCTGGAGCTGCTCCCGGCCCTCATGAGGAGCGGCGGCAATTACGACGTCGCGATTCTGAAGGGGCTCCTGGACCTCCGGCGCCTTATCCTCCCCGACGTGGCCTGCCAGGCCGCCCTGAACAGGACCGACGTGGACCTGGCCGAGATGGAGCGGGTCATCGGCGACAGCGGCCTCTCCCTGAACGACCGGGACATGCTGCTGTACAGCGCCATCGGCCGGGCGAGCAGGAACATCCCCTTCGTTATAATCCTTAATTTCTTCAACAACAGCGGCCTGGTCGCGGAGCTCCTGACCCTCTACTTCGCCGATCCGGCCAACGTGAAGCGCACCACGCGCTTCTACGGCGAGATAGTCGGGGCGATCAGGGAACGGAAACCGGAAAAATCGAAAAAGATCATGTTCGATCTCCTATCCTTCGCTGAAGAAAGGACGATAAAAATCATCAATGAAAAACTGGACAAGGACGGAATGCAATGAAACGGTTCATCGAGCAGTACAACGGCGAAGTTTTTGACCTGGCGATCATCGGCGGCGGCATCACCGGGGCCGCCGTGGCCTACGACGCCGCGTCCCGGGGCTACTCCGTGGCCCTGCTGGAAAAGGGCGACTTCGGCGGCGCAACGTCCTCGGCGACGTCGAAGCTTATCCACGGCGGCCTGCGTTACCTGGCCAACGCCGAGTTCGGCCTGGTGCGGGAATCCCTGCGTGAGCGGCGGACCCTCGAGAACATCGCGCCCAACCTGGTGCACCCCCTGCCGTCGCTCATCGCCACCTACGCCGGCCAGGGCCTTATGAACGGCCGTGAGGCGATGAGGGCGGGCATGGTGCTCTATGATATCCTTTCCTACGACAAGGGGCGCACCTGGGACAAAGGGAAGGCCCTTCCCCTCCACCGCGCCCTCTCACGGAAGGAGGTGCTCCGCCGCGAGGGAAACGTGCGCCCCGACCGGCTCAACGGCGGATTCGTCTACTATGACTGCATCAGTTCCTTCCCCGAGCGGCTTACCCTGGCCTTCATCAAGTCCGCGGCGGCGCGCGGCGCGCGGGCGGCAAACTACGCCCGTGTCGACGACTTCGTCATTGCCGGGAAAAGGGTAACGGGCCTCGCGGTGACGGATATCCTTAACGGGTCCTCCCTGGAAATCGGAGCGTCCCTGGTCATCAACTGCAGCGGCCCCTGGGCGGACATCGTCCTTTCCAGGGCGTTGAAGCGCGAGGCCGAGCGCCATATCCGCCGCTCCGAGGGGATCCACCTCATCACGAAAAAAATGGTGAACGACCACATGGTGGGCCTCAGGACCGCCCGGGGCCGCCATATCTTCTTCATCCCCTGGCGGGGCCACACCCTCATCGGCACCACCGACCGGGAATACGTGGGCAACCCCGACGAATACCGCGTGTCGCGGGAGAGCGTCACGGAGTTCATCGAGGAGGTGAACGAGTCCTTCGGCGACGGGACCCTGCGGCACGAAGACATACAGCACGTCTACGGCGGCCTCAGGCCCCTGGTGGAGGACCAGACCGCGGGCACCTATTCCCAGTCGAGGCGCTACGAGATATACGACAACGCCGGCGACGGTGTCGAGGGACTGATCTCGGTCGAGGGTGGCAAGTACACCACCAGCCGGAACCTCGCCGAGAAGGTCATGGAGCTGGTCAGAAGAAAATCAGGCCGCAAACAGGGCCCCTGCGTTACCGCCAGCCAGCGCCTGGCCGGGTGCGACATCCCGGACATCAGGGCCTTCATGGCATCCCTCCGCTCCGAGAAATCGATGCCGGGCATGGAATACCTGGGCACGGCCTACGGCACAGAATACCGCTCCGTCGTCGACATAGCCAGGACCGATCCGAAGCTTTCGAAGCCGCTAAACGCCGACGGCGAGACACTGGCGGAAGTCGTCTATGCCGTCCGCAGTGAGATGGCGCGGACCCTCACGGACATCATCATGAGGCGGACCGGCATCGGCACCCTGGGGAACCCCGGCGAAGGCGTTTTGAAGAAAGTCGCCGATGTCGCCGCTGCCGAGCTGGGGTGGGACAGCGCGAAAACAGCGGATGAGATAAAAAAAGCTTCGGCCCTGCTGGCGCTGCCGCGGTAGACCGGGGAAAAATTCGACAGCATGATCACACATCGGAGGCTGACATGGGAACAAAATCCTTCGACCCGATGAAAAGCGCCTACATAAAGAAGCTCGGGGCCAGCCACGGCCAGAAGACCTTCACCGAGTTCCGGCCGCTGCCGGAACCTCTCCGGAAGGAGGTCGATGCCGGCGTGAAGGAGATCTTCGATTTCTACGGCGGAAAAAAAATGCTGAAGTCCGGCGGCGACGTCTACATCAAGCCGAACGCCGTCGACTCCAAGCCCTACGCCTTCACCCGCCCGGAGGTCCTGGAGTCGGCGGTCCGCTACTGGAAGGACGCCGGCGCCAGGAACATTTATGTCTTTGAAAACTCGACCCAGTGCAACATCACGCGCCTGGTCTTCGCAATCACCGGCTACGCGAAGATATGCCGGAAGCTCGGCGCCATCCCGGTATATCTCGATGAGGAGGATACCGTCGAAGTCGCCTTCTCCGGCAAACCGCGACCCGGAGGACCCTCAGGCCCCTACGACCGGAACACCTACCGGATATCGAAGACCGTGGCGGACATCATGGCCCGCAGAAACGAGGTCCTGTACATCAACCTCCCGAAGCTGAAGACCCATTCCATGGGCGTCGTGACCCTGGGCATCAAGAACCAGTGGGCCTTTCCGCGCCACGAGGACCGCGGCTACGACCACAACTACAACCTCCACGGCAAGCTCGTGGATGTCCTTGCCCGGATCAGGCCGGACTTCACCCTGATCGAAGGGGTCGAGGGAAGCATCTACGGGCACTATAACGCACAGGCCCTGGCCGACACCTGCGTCAGGCCCTTCGGCCTCCTCATCGGGAGCCCCAACGTGGTGGCCGCGGACATCGCCGGCGCCCGCGTCTTCGGCTACGACGTGAAGGACGTGCCCCATATCAAACTCGCCGTCGACCGGAAGCTCGGCCTCGGCGTGGCGAAGCTGGCCGACATCACGATATGCGGCGATTACCGCGACATGAAGAACTTCGACGTCATCGGGGACCTGAAACAATTCGGCGGCAAGTATCCCTTCGACCTGTACCCGGAGTTCCCGGCGGACGTGAAGATAATCAAGGGAAAGGAGATGGCGTGCCGCGAGGGGTGCGTCAACAACCCCCTCGCCGTTCTTCAGACCCTGTCAAAAGACTTCCACGGCAGGGGAGGATGGACCCTGGTGATGGGCAAGGGTTTCGACCGGCGGGAGATAGACTCGATACGGGGACCGGTCCTCATCGCGGGCCACTGCGCCATCGAGGAGATCGGCGACGGTCTTGTCCGCCGCCTGGGCGCGAAGCTGGTCTACCGGAGCGGCGTCTGCAACGACCTCCAGGCCACGACGGAATCGATGTGCCGCCTGATGAAGGTGAACCCGATGAAGATGGCGCCGATAAATCCCGTCATATCACTCTACTGCATCGCCAGGGCATTCATGAACAAAACACACGGGAAGCTGGTCAATCCCGCGTCCCATTTGTTTAAGATGAGATGAATTGTTACCGTGCCCCCAACGTGGCGCATGGGGTATGATATAGTAAGCGCGGTCACGTGACCGTGCCATCACAATAACAGGAGAAAAACACATGACCAAGCATAAAGGATTCATACCGGACTGGACCGAAACAGCGGCCCCCGCCGGATCATACCGTTCGATTTTCAAGTGGGGCGCGCCGGACGAATTCAAGCACCCGAGCGACGAATGGTACGAGATGATGAAGGAAGAGTTCGGCATGACCGACAACGATTTCAGGGTGAAGAAGCTCGAAGGCCTGGAGCCGGTATCGGTCACGCAGAAGATACGGATCGGGAAATCCGATATCAGGGCCTTCGAGGCCATCGTCGGGAAGGAAAACGTCGCCCTCGACGGATACAGCCGCCTGCGCTACAGCCGCGGCAAGACCATGGAAGAGGCGTCGGAGCTACGAAGCGGGAAGATCGGCACCGTGACGGACGTGGTGCTCCACCCCCGCTCCAAGGAGGACGTCCGCGCCGTCGTGGCCCGCTGCAATAAAAGGAAAATCCCCGTGTATACCTACGGCGGCGGCTCGTCGGTCACCCTGGGCCTCAGGCCCAGGAAGCCCGGCGTGACCCTGGTGCTGCAGACCCATATGAACCGGGTCCTCGCCATCAACGAGATAAACCAGACCGCCCTGGTCCAGCCGGGCATGATGGGCCCGGCCTACGAGGCGGCCCTGAACAACGCGCGCAAAAACTTCGGGACCAGGCTCAACTACACCTGCGGACACTTTCCCCAGTCCTTCGAATTCTCCTCGGTGGGGGGATGGGTCGTGACCCTCGGCTCCGGCCAGGCGTCCACCTACTACGGCGACGCCTATCATATCGTGCTGAGCGGCGAGTATGTCACGCCGGTGGGTGATTTCAAGACCTTCGACTACCCGGGCACGGCAACGGGGCCCAAGGTGAACGACATCATGAAGGGGAGCGAGGGCGCCTTCGGCATTCTCGTGGAGGTGACCATGAGGATCTTCAGATACATGCCGGAAAACCGCCAGCGCTACGCCTACATGTTCCCCACGTGGGAGGCGGCGGTCGAGGCGAGCCGCGAGGTGATGCAGGGCGAGTTCGGCATGCCGGCGGTCTACCGGATATCCGACCCTGAGGAGACCGACGTGGGCCTGAAGCTCTTCGGCATCCACGGCACCGCCGTCGACACCTTCATGCGTCTCCGCGGCTACAGGCCGATGGAGCGGTGCCTCTTCATCGGCACCGCCGAGGGCGAAAAGGGATACGCGAAGCACGTGCGCAAGATGATCGGCAAAATCTTCAGGAAGCACGGCGCCATGTCCCTCACGGGATACGCCACGAAGAAATGGGAGAAGACCCGCTACAAGGAGCCGTACATGCGGGAGGACCTCCAGGACTTCGGCATAGTCGTCGACACCCTGGAGTCGGCCGTGACCTGGGACAACCTGCACCGGCTCCACCAGGGGGTCCGGGCCTTCATCAAGAAGCGGCCCGGCACCATCTGCATGACCCACGCGTCGCACTTCTATCCCCAGGGGACGAACCTCTACTTCATATTCATCATGAAGATGGAAAGCGTAAAGTCTTACCTGGCCTTCCAGCGCGGGGTGGTCGACGCCATCACGAAGCACGGCGGGTCGCCGAGCCACCACCACGGCATGGGAAGGATGCTGGCGCCCTGGCTTGAGCCCCATATCGGGAAGACCCAGATGAACGTCATCCGCGCCCTGAAGAAGCATTTCGATCCGAACAGGATCATGAACCCGGGCGGAATACTGGACCTGGACTGACTTTGGTTCAAATTCCCGGTATCTGACGAATACCCCCCTAAATCCCCCGGAGGGGGACTTTCTCCTTCAGGATAAAGAAATAAGCCCCCTCCGGGGGGATGGGGGTGACACCAGGAGAACACTCGAAATGAAAAACGCAACAAAAACCCAGAGCGACCTCATCCTGTCTATAGACGCGGGCACCCAGTCGATCCGCGCGGCCCTGATCGACGCGAAGGGCGACATCCGCCGCATCGTCAAGAAGCCGATAGAGCCCTATTTCTCCGATCACCCGGGCTGGGCGGAACAGCACCCGGACTATTACTGGAAGACGGTCTGCGAGGCCTGCCGCGGGCTCCTGCGCGGAGCGGGCAGAGAGAAGGAGTCGCTGGCCGGCGTCACGCTGACCACCCAGCGGGCGACGGTGATCAACCTCGGCGCGGACGGGAAGCCGCTACGGCCGGCGATCACCTGGCTTGACCAGCGGATGGCCGACCCGTCGCGCGTGCTCCCGGCGGCGGCGAGGCCCCTGCTGAAGGCGGCGGGCCTCCTTGACACCATCGAAGAGGCCTTTGCCACCTGTGAGGCGAACTGGATCCGCCAGAACCAGCCGGAGATATGGGAAAAAACCCACAAGTACCTGCTCCTCTCCGGCTTTTTCACCCACCGGCTGACGGGGGAGTACGCCGACTCTGTCGGGTGCAACGTGGGATACCTGCCCTTCAACAACAGGACCTACCGGTGGGACATCGGCAGGTTCGACGTCAAGCGCCTCCTCTTCCCCGTCGAGAGGGAGAAGCTCCCGGACCTGGTGAAGCCGGCCGAGGTGCTGGGACGGATCACCCGCCGCGCCTCCGGAGAGACCGGCATACCGGAGGGGCTCCCCGTGATCGCGGCTGGCACGGACAAGGGGTGCGAGATGCTCGGCGCGGGCTGCCTCACGCCGGAGACCGGGTGCCTGAGCTTCGGCACGACCGCCACCTTCAACACCGTCACAAAAAAGTACATCGAGATATTTTCGATGAGGCCTCCCTATCCCTTCTCGGTGCCGGATTCCTACTACACCGAGTACATGGTGTTCCGGGGCTTCTGGATGGTGAGCTGGTTCAAGGAGGAGTTCGGCCTGGTCGAGCGGGAGATCGCCAAGAAGAAGCGCCTGGTCCCGGAAAAGCTCTTCGACGCCCTCATACGGAACACTCCTCCCGGCTCGATGGGACTCATGCTGCAGCCCTACTGGTCGCCCGGCATCAACACCGAGCATTACGCCAAGGGATCGATCATCGGTTTCGGCGACGTGCACAACAGGGCCTACCTGTACCGGGCCATCCTCGAGGGACTGGTCTACGCCCTGCGGGAGGGGTCGGAGTACACCCGGCGGAAAACCGGGGTCCCGGTAACCCAGCTCCGGGTCTCCGGCGGGGGATCGCAGAGCGACATGGCGATGCGGATCACGGCGGACGTCTTCGGCCTCCCGGCGGAGCGCCCCCACACCTACGAGACCTCGGCCCTGGGGGCGGCCATCGACGCGGCCGTGGGCCTGGGCCTCTACCCGGACTTCGCCTCCGCGGTGAAGTCCATGACCAGGGTGAAGGAGGTGTTCGAGCCGATCGCGGCGAACCACCGACTCTACGACGACCTGTACCGGAAGGTGTACCTGGACATATATCCGCGCCTGGAGCCGCTGTTTAAAAGGATACGGGAGGTCACAGGGTATCCGGAGTAGACACATAACCGACTGGTGCGCAAGGGCTTGCGCACCAGTCGGTTACGGAGAAATTTCACAGCTCCGATGCAATGGCGACCACCGTTCTATTTAAACCCGATCTTTTTCTTCGGCTTCGATTTGATGTCGAGCAACTCCTTGATGGCTTCAAAGACAATCCTGAACTGACCGTCATACTTCTTTTCCATGGCCTCGATCTTTTCACGCAACTCATCATGTGAAAATATCATTTGCCGTAGCATGGTGAATGCCCGCATAATCTGAATGTTCACCTGAATGGCGCGCTCGCTTTTAAGAACAGTGGAAAGCATGGCCACACCCTGCTCGGTAAAGGCATAGGGGAGCTTCCGTGTCCCTCCCCGGTTTGATATCACAAATTGTGATATCAAACATTTAAACTCCGTATCATCAAGCTGGAACATGAAGTCAGCGGGAAACCGGGTGATATTCCTGCTGACCGCCTGGTTCAGCACCCTTGTTTCAACCTCATACAGGTCCGCCAGGTCCCGATCCAACATGACCTTCTGCCCGCGAATGACATGGATTTTTCCCGCAATGACGTCTGACTCTATTATATCTTTCATCAATATCCCCAAAAACAGAATATGCCGTACATCGCCCTTATTGCATATACGAACGGGAGTATCGGTGGGATAATAATTTTTTTTACTGAGTGTTTTATTGCTGAAAAGTCAATATCGCTATATCACGAACGGTCCAGCACTACTACTTAAAACCGATCTTTTTCTTCGGTTTCTCTTTGATGTCGAGGAGCTCCTTTATGGCTTCAAAAACGACCCTGAATTGACCGTCATACTTCCGCTCCATGGCCTCGATCTTTTCACGCAGCTCATCATGGGATGAAATCATTTGACGAAGCCTGGTGAATGCCCGCATAATCTGAATGTTCACCTGAATGGCACGCTCGCTGTTTAGCACGCTGGAAAGCATGGCTACACCCTGCTCGGTAAAGGCCATTGGAGCATATCGTGACCCTCCCCAACTTGAGGTCGCAAAATGCGACCTCAAGTTATCGCGCTCACTTTTCGTCAGTTCAAACATGAAATCTTCAGGGAACCTGTCAATATTCCGTTTTACCTGCTCCTTGAGCCGTTTTGTCTCGATTCCATAGAGTTCCGCCAGGGCCCGGTCCAGCATGACCTTATGTCCACGAATGATATGGATTTTCCCCTCAATGGCATCTGATGTTATAATATCTTTCATCACTATTTCCGTAAAGAACTGAATATGTGAAACTTCGCCCTTATTGCATATACGAACGGGAACATGGGTTTGATAAATAATATTCAATGAGATTGGTTTTTTACAGGGAAGTCACGGGGTATCCGGAGCGATGGCGGGAAAGTATTAATAAACGAAATTCAGCCATTGCCAGCTACACGGTACAGGGAACCGAGGGAGCGGTTACCGCTATGGATGGTCTTTGCTCAATACATTCCGGGATGCATGGAGAAACGCGACAACATCAACCTGATCGGGTTGCTCGCGGGGTCAGAGTAAAACCTTTACCGATAACTATCGGCCTAACAGGACTTTTAACTGATTTACTCTGGCCCCGTCGCTTTGCCATCAACCGGTTTTATCTCATTTGAAGCTTCAGTCGCTTTTTTCGAAAAATCAAAACGATAATCCACCATGGCGGTAAGACCGTACTGGTGCTCGTATTTTAATTTATTATCCGCTTCATGTTGGAGCTTCTTGTACATGTTATACCTGAAGCCCACGGACAGGTTCATGGGTATTACCGGTACATGGTAAACAATATTCAGATTGGCCTCAGTTCCCATTTTTTTAACTTTCTTCAACGTAGAAAAGGGAGGTATTACCGTAATATGACTGGTAAGCTCTGTCCTGGTAAGTATGGATTCCCTGACATATCCCATGGCGAAGCAGTATTGAAAAACCGCATCAATGTCGATGGAAAGGATGTTCTTTATAGCCGGAATCGAAACGCCAAGACCAATGACCGGCGCGTACTCATTGAATTTATTGTTTTTTTCAATTCTTGCAGCCCTGTAATACTCTATAAGACTCTCTGATAAACTCAGTACTTTATAATTAATATGGACATATTTGAAGCCGGCCTTGAGATATAGCAGTTCGATAAAACCATATCGGAGCATGATATCCGCATCATACCTTCTCATGAGACCTATATTATCCAGTGTTAAAAAAATACCAGAATAGTATTCTTTTTTATTGGCGGTAAATTGTCCATAGAGGAATCTGGTTGTAATGGAAATATTCGCCGGCAGATGAAAAGACAACACAGGGCCATACATGCAATTCGGCTTTATTTCTATATGGTTATTATTGGGTATAGGATAAATAAAAGAATGGCTCCCAATCTCCAGCGGCTGCATCTGTGGTTTATATTGCGCCCAATAGGGGTCCCACTTGGTATACCAGGCGGCGAACCCCAGGCTGATGCCGGCAGCCTGCGAGAAAGCGGGAAATAACAGCATACCTGCGATAAAGGAAACAACGATTTGTATTTTCAATTTCATATCACGGTATCACTCTATAGTATTGTAATTGATTTGCATAACCACCTCTATCAGGGAGCTGCGCTGAGGGCCCCCGCCACATCGAGCATCCTGTTCCCGGCGATCTTGTTATCAAGGTTTGCGTTGACCCTGGCGCCGTTTAATAGCTTACTTTTCACCTGGTTATAGGTGAGGCCGGGATTGGCGGCCCAGACCAGAGCGGCAGCGCCGGATACAAAGGGAGCTGCCATGGAGGTCCCCTCTTGATACAGACAGGCTGTCGCATTATTATAATAGTACCATCGGGATATCACGAAAGGAGAAATGGTAAGTCCTTCATTGGGAATAACGGTTGTTGTAACGAACTTGAAGCCGATGCTGGTATTGCTGGTCGCGTATGGTGTTAAATCATATGCATAAAAATATACATCTTTACTCATAGTACCAAGTATATTATCCGGTCTATGACCATCCGTATCATATACCAAGTGTACGAAATTAACACCATCCTGTAAGTAATATTTCCACCTTGAATGCATTAAGGTAATATAATCAGGATTATTGACCGTGAGATCAAAAACCCGATAAGCGTGACTGTTTGTATTATTATGAGTATCATAATTAATTAATTCACCATAATATCCCCAATACCCCCCAGGTATTGAACTCCAGATCACCTCATACTCCCAGCCGGGTCCACGGTGCCAAGTTGAAAAATATTCCGGCGTATCAACTATCTGGGCTGGATAATCGCTCAAAATATTCGCTCCCGGAGCCACAATATCAACGGTTGTGGGCCCATAACAGGAAAAATATGCCAGCAAGCCATCCTGGTCCATGGCCCCTACTGAAATAATATTTTCAAGATCAAAGCTCGACGGATAATGTGGATAGGTATCATTATCTGATTGGTTATTACCAGCAGAGGCTATAAAAAGCACACCATCATCACGGGCCTCTTTTATGGCATCGTATAATACCTGGTCATATTCAGTATCGCCCCAGCTCGCGTTTATTACTTTCGCCCCGTTATTTATAGCAAATTGAATGCCGGAAACAATGTCGGCAGTGGTGCCTTCACCGGAGACATCAAGTACT
>DAONAJ010000010.1:0-84730 GCA_035400945.1 Spirochaetota bacterium | reverse complement strand
GAGGCATCAGCCGAGAAAAACGTGAGGTTTTACGAATTCACTTCGTAAAACCGTCACTGAAAAACTCCATGATGGAGGTTTTCAGGAAACTGTTAGAAGATCATCCGCCTGTTTACGACTCCTTAGAACAGAGTACCCACGGCATTCTTTCCCCTGTCCTTGATGCTGAACATGGCCTTGTCAGCAACCGAGAGGAGACGCGTTATATTAGTGGCATCTTCGGGGTACGATGCCACACCGAAACTGGCGCTTAACCGCGCATTGATCCCCTTGTTAGAAAGATACACGGTCTTATCCATCAGCGTCCGTATCTGTTCGGCTTTCTGTATTGTTGCTTTCTTGTCATGGCGCGGAAGCACAATGACGAATTCATCACCGCCATAACTCACCGCGAAGGACGGTTCACTGAGGCAGTCCCGTATAGTATGGGCCACCTCCTGTATGGCCTGGCTGCCGTTAAGATGGCCATGGGCATCGACGACCTTCTTGAAGTTATCAAGGTCCATAAATATAAGTCCCATCGGCTCCCCGGAAACCTTGCTTGCTTCAAACAGCTCATTGAGCCTGTTATAAAGGTAACGTGTGTTGTACAGGCCGGTCAGGTTGTCCTTGTTGGCCAGTGATTGAATATAGTGGTATCTCCGGGTATTTTCTACCGCGATGGCGGCATAATCGGCCACGAACATCAGGAGGGAAAGGGCCTTTTTGTTGGTCTTGTACGGGTTGATGGCCTCGATGACGCCAACGGTCTGGCTGCCGAAAATAAGGGGGACGCACATTACCGACTTGGTTACCTTGCCGGACATGCGGTCTATCTGATCATTGAAGTACTTGCAGGTTTTCACGTCGTCAACCACCATGGGTACCTGCGTAAGGGCGACCTGACCCGCAATGCCCTGGCCCATGCCGATGCGTACATCCTTCACTTCCTCGATATTGAGGTCAACGCTCAGCTTGAAAACCAGCTCGTTCCTCTCGCGCTCGACCAGCAGGAGTGACCAGATATCAGCCGGGATCAGTTCCGAGAGCTTCTTCAGGATCGTGCCAAAAAGCCTGTTCTGGTCCAGTTCAGAAGTCAAGGCCTTGCCCAGATCCATGCAGGACCGCAATTCCCGGCGAGACAGGTGCATTTCACCGTACATGGGATGCTCCGCAAATTAATATCGTCATTACAAACAAACCGCATGGACAAGCATGTTGATATCAAATCGAAAATATAACTGTTATTTTACAAGAACTTTTTCGGGATTGGGATATCAAACAGGCTCACGGACGGAAATAAACGGTAAAAGAATGAAACCCGCCATGAGACCGACACCGAACCCGACGGCATGGGCAAGGTAGCTCACCTGGGGATCAAATGTCGCCGGAAACATCATGGCCAGTGCGAACCCGACGGCCCTCACTATGCGGAAAGGGATCCGGTGGTCAACATCATGTCGGATGTAAAAAACAAGCCACATCGAGACCATGCCGTAGGCCATGCCCGATGCTCCCAGCAGCTTGATCCCCGGATTATAGAGGGCAACGGTTATAACATTGGTTATCAGGCCGATTATAATTGAAATACAAGGGAAAAGGATCCAGCCGAAATAAGCCTTCAGCATCCAT
Source organism: Spirochaetota bacterium (assembly GCA_035400945.1). Classification (GTDB taxonomy): domain Bacteria; phylum Spirochaetota; class UBA4802; order UBA4802; family UBA5550; genus RBG-16-49-21. The sequence continues at coordinate 83,119 of DAONAJ010000010.1, read as the reverse complement.
CCGAAGACAAGGAATATCAGGGCATTGGCAAGCAGGTGCGAAAGGTCCGCATGGGTAATAATTGAGGTAATGAATCTCCAGTATTCATGGCCCAGGAAAATAGCGTTGCCGCTCACCCAGAGATATTCTCCGGCAGGATACCGGTAATATACCACTGTGGCTATATAACAAACAAAAAATGATATAACCGCCGGTATCCCGTGGCGTAATGACGGAAAATGTGTAAGGGGACCCCGGGGCCGCGGTGGCTCTGAGGCAAAATCCTCAGGATCCGGATAATATTCACTATCTTCTTCGCTCATTTTTTATAAAGATAATCCTCCCGGACCGGGTTCCAGGCGTCAATGGCGACAGTGAATTCCTCAAAAACCCGACCGCTGTGGAGCACATTGGAGGGGACGACAGCCACGTCGCCTTTCTTCATAAGCATTGTTTCGCCTCCTACGGTCAGTTCAAGGGCTCCGTCCACAACAAGGCTGATCTGCTCATGGTTATGTTTGTGCTCCGGCAGCACGGAACCTGGCTGCATCTCCACCCAGGTGACCATTACGTTTTCCAGGTGCGCTTCCTTGATGAGGAATCCCTTCAGGGGGGTTACGCCGCCTTTTGTCTTAAAGGAATCGAAATAACTCATGTCATATCTCCAGATTTAGTATCCTTTTTTTAACCAGCAATGACCGGAAGGGGTTGTGTGGCCAAGCCGTTCGATGTCCCCCGGCCCCTGCGCGTACGAGACGATAGTCCCGCCGCAAAACAGCTATTTTTTCATGTTACAAAAAACAGGATGATTTGACAAATACAAAATAACTCTGATTATTGACTCATGGAATCAAAAGAGCGGATGCTCCAGGACCTGGAGAATCAGGTCGAGCGTTGCTCCCGGTGCCGCCTTGCGGCCACCCGCACCAAGACCGTCTTCGGGGAAGGTAACCCCGATGCGGAGGTCATGTTCATAGGCGAGGGACCCGGAAAACAGGAAGACCTTACCGGCCGTCCCTTTGTCGGCCGCGCCGGAGAGCTCCTGACCAGAATCATAGAGCTCGGCATGGGTATCCCGAGGTCAGGCGTCTTTATCGCAAACCTGGTTAAATGCAGGCCTACGGTGGACATGAAAATGGAGCGGGATCGACCGCCTGACAGGGATGAACTGACGGCCTGTTCGCCCTTTATACGACAGCAGGTGGAAATAATACGGCCCCGGGTCATTGTGGCCCTGGGGAGCCCTTCGGCAAAATTTCTCCTGGATACTGTCAAGGGCATAACGGCGATCAGGGGCAGGTGGGGTGAATATTGCGGCATACCGGTCATGCCGACCTACCACCCCAGTTACGTCCTCCGTAACGGAGGCGATGCCAGCCCCCTGCGACGCGAGGTGTGGGATGACATCAAAAAGGTGCTGGAGAAACTCGGGCGGCCGGTTCCTAAAAAAGCATAGGAGTACCAGAATGAAAGTGTGTGACGGCGTATACTCGTACGTATGGAAAGGATATTTTGTGAACAATGCAAACATGTTCTATTTCGGCGAACCCCTCAATATTCTTTTCGATCCGGGTCTGAAGAACTACCTCGACATGCGCTTCGAGGAAATGAAAAAAGATGGCCTCAATCCGAAGGATATCAAGTATTGCGTTAACACCCACTGCCATCCGGACCATTTCGAAGGCTCCCTTGACTTTGCAGCGAAAAATATCCCCCTGGGCATGCACGAGGAGGAGATAGCTTTTTACAACAAACTGGGACCGCAGTTCTTCCAGATGTTCGGCATGACCTTTCCCAAACTCGAGTTCAGCCTCGTTATGAAGGAGGGGGTGTGGAACGTCGCCGGGACCGACCTTGAGATATATCACACTCCGGGTCATTCGCCGGGTTCCATCTGCATTTACTGGAAAGAGAAAAAGACCCTTGTCTGCGGGGACGTCGTCTTTGAACAGAGCGTGGGAAGGGTCGATTTCCCCGGAGGAGACGGCAACAAGCTGATCGAAAGCATCAAGCGGATATCAAAACTGGAAATCGAGCACCTGCTTCCGGGGCACATGAACATTATCAGCGGGGAAAAAGCCGTCAAAAAGAACTTCGAGATGATCGAGAACTATTACTTTTCCATGATGTAAAACTCCATCGAACGTCCGGAGCTACAGCTTCAGCAACTGCCGCACACCGCGCATCAGCATATTTACCGCGCTTCCCCTGATGCTAATGGCATTCTGTTTACAATAAGATTCACAGCAGTAGCAGTGTATGCATGACCCGAAGTCCACGACAGGAAAACGCTCCCGGTCTGGGTGTTGTATATTCATAAGAGCAGGGGAATAAGTTAAATATAGCATATTTTTTTTCCCGTGTCATATATTTATGGCTGGATTTATAAAAAGCATTTCGGTATCACTATCTAACAATGCGCTTTTGTATGACATATCCGGTCAATGATGTGAGGATGGCTTATGATCATAGGCGTTCCCCGGGAAATAAAACCTGATGAAAACCGCGTCAGCATCACCCCGGCCGGTGTCCATGAATTCGTCAAACGGGGTCACCGCGTCCTTGTGGAGCAAAACGCGGGAACCGGCAGCGGCTTTAGCGATGCCGAGTATGTTCGGGAAGGGGCGGTAATCATCAATAGCGTCCGGGACCTTTTCCGTGACGCGGAAATGATCATAAAGGTCAAAGAGCCGCAGCCTTCTGAACTGGATCTGTTCAGGAAAGGGCAGGTGCTCTATGCCTACCTTCATCTCGCACCTGACAAAGAACTCACGGCACGCCTTGTCGAAAAACAGGTGATCGCGATTGCCTACGAGACCATAGAGGTTGATCACAAACTTGTCTGCCTGGAGCCCATGAGCGAAATCGCCGGCAAGATGGCCGCCATTATGGGTGCTTTCTATCTTGCGCGGCCCCATGGCGGGAAGGGCATCCTTGCCGGAGGAGTGGCGGGTGTCCACAGCGCCAATTACCTCATTCTCGGCGGCGGCACCGCAGGCATCAATGCGGCCAAGGTCGCTGCGGGACTCGGCGCCAGGGTGGTTGTCATGGATATCAACCTTGAGCGCATGAGGTACCTCGAGGACGTGCTTCCGAAAAACTGCGAGATGATCATGTCGAACAAGGTTAACATTGAAATGGAACTTCCCGCGGCGGACGTCGTCATAGGCTCCGTGCTTATCCCCGGCGCCAGGGCACCGAAACTGGTTACCAGGGAGATGCTCGGTATGATGGCCCCCCGGACGGTACTCATCGACATTTCCATCGACCAGGGAGGGTGTTTCGAATCTTCCCATCCCACGACACACTCCTCGCCGGTCTTTGAATTAGACGGCATCATCCATTATTGCGTCGCCAACATGCCCGGCGCATACCCCAGGTCTTCCACCTTCGCCCTTACCAACGCAACATTACCGTTCGGTCTTGAGATCGCAGACCTTGGCTGGAAAGCTGCGGCCCGTGGCAACACCGCCATAGCACTCGGGATCAATACGGCCGACGGGTCAGTGACATACAGATCTGTCGCCGAAGCCCATGACCTGCCATACAGGCCAATCAGCGAACTCTTATAAAAAATATCCGGTAAAGGACGGCGTCCTTTATTAAACGCATAATTAAAAACTGACATGTCAGTTTACTTCTTGACAGATCAGGGCCCTTATTGTACATAACCACAATCTGCTATAAGTAGATAATGGAGGGGATAAACCCGGCTCCATATTATAATCCGGCCGGACGGTTAAATCAGGTTTGCAGCTGAAAAGAATTTCACGCTGCAGTCTGATAATTTTAATGGCGGATTATCACTATTATCATAGTCTTTGGAGGTTGTTATGTTCAAAAAAAATACGGTTATCATCGGGGCCCTGTTATTCTTTGTGGCAATTATAACAACGGGTTCACAGAGCGGAGTCCAGTATCAATGGAAGCTCGACGGCACACAACACGGCTGCCAGGTATTCACCAGCCCGTCACCGGGCAAGGAATATATAGCAGCGAAGGCCGTATGCGTCATTCCGGCAAAAATGGAAGTCGTTGGCATGGTCATCAGGGACATCATAAATTATCCGGTGTGGATGTCTGACTGCAAAGACACCAAGATGCTGAAAATCGTCAACGACCAGGCTGATGTTTTTATATTCTGGTTTCAGCAGCACGTTCCGATTCTCACGGACAGGGACATGGTGCTCAAATCCGATGTCACCCTGAATTACCCGAAGGGATGGTGTCTCATAAAAGCCTTTTCGACAAATGACATCGCCTATGATTCGAAAAAAGGGTACGTCAGGATGCCGCATTTCAACTGCGAATTCCTCCTGGAATGGGTTGACCGTGAAAATACCAGGGTAACCTTTATGATCGATCCGGACCTGGGCAAGGGAGTTCCGGTTGGGATTGCGAACGCGACCATCAAGGGAATTCCCGCGAAATCCATGGAAAAAATGAGGCTGATGGTCAAGCACCCGAAATATATAGAAAGCGCCAAGACTTCGAAATACAACAAGATGATCAATGATGCCATCAAGGCCGGATATCCGGCGCTGAAAGGCGGCAAGTAGAGTCATGAAATGAATGAAAAAGTCCATGTCTTTTCAACAGGCATGGACTTTTTTTTTGACAATTACATCCCAGAATTAATACGCGGATACCATTGATCTGATCCTCCCCGATGCCACTGCTTCATGCAGCTCTTCGCCTAGGATGTTCCCTCCTTTTATGGCCTTGTTCCAGTAAACAAGCCGTTCGCTATCCCGTCCCTTGAACTTCATGAAATCATTCCGGTCAGGGATTTTCCCGTAGGGCAGGCCGGCGATAAATTCTTTCGACGGGCATACGATTAACACGTTGTCCATGTTCTTCCGGTGTGCATGATGCCAGGGGACGTGCTTGTCGAGCCATCCGGGAATGATAGAGTCCGTGTAGTGAGGATAGAGCACGATATGGTCCGCATCCGCATCGAAGGGTATGTCCGGATGATAGTCGATCATGCCTCCGTCACGGTACACGCCATCCGGGGCGCCCGGGATGCCTGATACCCCCTTCATTACCATCGGGATCGATCCCGATGCAAGAATAGCCGCCTTGAGGTTCGCTCCGGTAAGCTGCACCCTGTGTATGGGAAACCCCATCATGCCATGAAACGGCGCTATATCCCGGGGATCATAAAAAAGGGCTCGCTCGAAGTGGAGTCCCATGGATCTTCGCGAAACCATATTGGTGATAGTTGCCGCCACCATGCCCGCGGCAATGGCCGGTCGTGACTCAATGGCCAGGAGATGCCTTGATTTGACCGCCAGGATGCAAAGGCGATAATAGGGATGATCGAGTATCTGGGATTTCCTGCTGTCTGGGAGATATGCATCAAGGATCTTCAGGCTCTCCCCGGTAACTTCGTCCGCCGTCGGCACAGGTGAATAGGATTGCTTCATGTACGCCTTTTCAAAGGCGTCAATGGCCGCGACAGGGTTCTTCTGGGCAATGGCGGCAAAACGCCAGGTACCGATGGAAGATCCCAGCAGGTGCAGGGGCTTTTTCCTATTCTTGAAAAATTCACCGGCAAGGTAACGGTCCATCCCGCCGAGCACGAGCCATTTGGGGCCTCCCGCCGCGCCGGCCATGACACTGACCCTGTCCGGTTTAAGCCCTTCATTCCGAATAATCTCAAGGGCCCGCGGCCCGGCCATGAATGATAGCATCGCTGACATGAAATTACCTCCCAGCTGGGGCATTGAGCCTCTACAGCAGCCTGTAAATATGAACCGTCCCGGCGTGGCCCCTGATATCCACCGAACCGAGATCATGGATCCGGTACGAGCTTTTTTCTATCGATTTGAACACCTCGTCCGATATGAGGATCTGCGATCCGTATTTTTTATTGAGCTGTTCGATCCTTGAAGCCATATTGACGACGTCTCCGATGATCGTGTACTCTTTCCGCTGGCTCGACCCCACATTGCCCGTAACCGCCGGCCCTGCGTGGATGCCTATCCCGACGGTTGTGTCCGGGATCCTCCCGGCCTTGATCTCCTCATTGAGCCGGGTTATGATCCCCATCGCGGCATTGACCGCGTTGCGGCAGTCTTCACCGTCAGAAACAGGTGCTCCGAACACAGCCATGAAGCCATCCCCCAGGAATTTATTGATAATACCCCTGTTTTCGTTGATGCAATCAATCATGAAGTCAAAAAGCGTGTTGAGGTAATTGACGACCTCTTCCGGTTCCCTGTGCTCGGCAAACCTGGTAAAGTTCCTGATATCAAGGAACATCATGCAGACGTAGCGCGTTTCACTGCCCATATCGCCCTTCTGGCTGAGCAATTTATTCACGACCGCCGGCGACACGTGCTGCCCGAACATGCCGATAATCCTGTTTTTTTCCTCTGACGCTTTTATTGTTTTTTTCATCCGCTTTTTTATCTGGATGGAGACCAGGCCGGTCACCAGTCCAACGACCATGAGAAGGACGCCCTTCGAAATGTGCATGCCCGGGTAATAGAGCGATGAGTACGCATCATCATATTTCACATGCATAGTGATATAATTGGCCAGCAGTATGTATTCAATGCCTGCGGCTATTCCGGTAAAAAATGAGAGGGTAAACATGAGGCGCATAGAACTGAGGGATATGAATATGAAATAGATAAATAATATCGGCGTAAACAGGGCCTGGATCGAAAAAAACACCTTGAAGGCGAAGTAGATGATGACCGTCGGGACGCTGATTTCCACCAGCGCATTGAAAAAACGGGGGGCAAGGGGGAACATCCTTTTCCGGGCAAGGAAAAAGATAAGAACGATGGCATATGAAAGCTCGTACAGGGCCAGGCCACCGAAAATTATCGCCAGCCAGCTGAACAGGTTGTGGCCGTAAAATTTGCTTAACGCCGATACGGGGAAAAGGTGTTTGAAAAAAAGCTGGGTTGCCATCATCCAGAGGATTACAAAACACGATATGATGCATACGATAACGGCGCGCTTCCGTTCACCGACCATGATTTCACGGTCGAATTCCGCTTCGAAAATCGAGTCATAATCAGCGAATTTTTTTCTTTTCCAGAGTTTCGATATTTTTGCCATATTTTTTGTGAATTAAAGTATTACTTCCCCCGGGATTCTTTTTATCTAACAATTACATTCCACAGCCTTCTGTAGAAATGGGTCAAAAGGTATAAAAAAATCAAAAACATGTAACGATCCATCATCCATGAAAAGTCAATAACTATTTGACTATTGTATACTGCCCATCACTTTCAATTGACAATTTAACAGTCAATTATACAATTGTTTCAGGCGCATTAAAGCGCTCCAATATTGTCACTAACTGGCGGCAGGATACTCTATGCTGAAACTTTACAATACGATGTCGCGCTCGCTGGAGGAGTTCAGGCCCCGGAAAGGCAGGACAGTAAAAATATTCACCTGCGGCCCATCGATATACCGCCGCCCTCACATCGGCAATTACCGGACCTTCATGTACGAGGACATCCTTGTCCGCTACCTTCAGTATAAAGGTTACCGCGTGGACCGGGCAATCCCCCTTACCGACATAGAGGACAAGACGATCCTCGAGGCCATAAAGAAAAACAAGAAAATCGACGAGCTTACCGGCGATATAGAGAAAATATTCCTCTCGGAAATGAGATCTCTGAATATTCTGATGCCCCAAAAGATCCAGCGGTCATCTCTCTGCGTCCAGTGCGCCGGAAGGCTCATTAAAAAACTGATCGAATCCGGCCATGCCTATCGTCACGGAAACGACATTTTCTTCAATCCGATGAAATTCAGCGGTTTCGGCAAGCTGTACCGCCTTGACAAGAAACGCTGGCCGAAGAAAACAATACGCTTCCGGCGCGACACCTATAACGGCAACCGCTGGAACCTTGGCGACTTCATCCTCTGGCACGGCTACCGTGACGGTGACATCAAATGGTGGGACACCGCCATAGGGAAGGGACGCCCTTCCTGGAATATCCAGGACCCCTCCGTTATAATCGAGCACCTGGGCGGGATGATAGATATCAACTGCGGCGGCATAGACAACATCTACCGCCATCATGACTACAACATAGCCATCGTCGAATCATATACCGGCGCCGCCTTCGCGAACTATTACATGCACGGGGCCCACTTGATTGTCAACGGCAAGCCTATGTCAAAAAGCCGCGGTAATATTGTTTACCCGGAGGACATCTACCGTCACGGCTGCAAGAACCGCGGCCTCAGGTTCTTCCTCTTTTACACCCATTATCGCAAAAAGCTTAATTTCACCGCTGAAAAGTTTAAAAAGTCATGCGCTAAGATGGAGGATTTCAGGAATCTTGCGCGGAAGCTCTGCGTCACTCCCCGGTCAAATCCGGGCAGGGCGGACAAGCGGGTCCGGGACCTCATCTGCGGCATGGCACGGTCATTCGAAGCAAACATGGACAATGACCTGAGTATAGGACTGGCCTTTGACGAAATATACGATGGCCTCCGCAGGCTGGAGAAGATGAAAAATCTGATGACAAAAACCGATGCTGCCGGGCTTAAAAGAACTCTTGTAAAAATCGATTCCGTTATGGCAGTGATATTTTGATGTAACATTGCACGTGCCGTCACGTCACAAGTCTTACATAATCCGGAGCGCATCGCCGATACGATATGAACCCGATCCTTGAAGTAAAAGACCTCGCGAAGAATTTCCCCGAAGTCAGGGCGGTGGACGGCATAAGCTTCTCCATCGAAGCGGGGACCTGTTTCGGCCTCCTGGGGCCGAATGGAGCCGGCAAAACAACCGCCATCGAAGTCATCGAAGGGATACTCCAGCCGACGGCAGGGGAAATTTTCTACAAGGGGAAGCGGCGGGGCAATTCCTTTAAAAACGAGGTGGGCATCCAGTTCCAGAACACCGAGCTCCCCCAGTTCCTCACGGTGAAAGAGACACTCCTGACCTTCCGTGACCTTTACGACCGCAGGGCCGAAGTCTCATACCTGATCGAGACCTGCCGCCTGGAGGACATACTGAAGCGGGACAACCGCAAGATTTCCGGCGGGCAGAAACAGCGCCTCCTCCTTGCCATGGCGCTGGCCAACGACCCGGAGCTGCTGTTCCTGGACGAGCCCACGACCGGCCTTGACCCTCAGGCGCGCCGTCACCTCTGGGACATCGTGCGCCGTATCAAGTCGATGAACCGGACCATTGTCCTGACAACGCACTACATGGAAGAGGCTGAAATACTCTGCGATTACATCGGCATTATAGACCATGGGAAAATAATTGCCATGGGAACACCCAGGGGCCTCCTTCAAGAGCATTGCGCCGGCGTCACCATAACCCTGCGCGCGCCGATTGATGATGCCATACTCAGGGACTTTCCCTGCCAGTGGTTCCGCAAGGAGGACCATGTTGAGATCCAGACCGCATCGCCCAACGAGTGCCTCTACCGGCTCGTGGAACGTGGCGTCGATCTCTCAACGATGAATGTGAGGAACCAGAACCTGGAGGACCTCTTCCTCAAACTGACCGGGCATGAGCTCAGGGCATAAGGAACACGGTCATGATACGGATGCTCTCCGCCAAGGAGGAACGCGATGTTTAACAGGATATGGACCCTTTTCAAGGCCCGAAACCTCGAATTTTTACGGGACCGTTCCGCCTTTGCATGGAACATTCTTTTCCCCGTTTTCGTCATAGTCGGGTTCAGCCTCATCTTCAACAACGAGCGCCAGATCCTTTACAAGGTGGGGATAATCGGCTCCAGGCCGGCGGCCGCAACCGCCGGTGACGCCCAACTGGAGAGCTTCAAAAAAATGAAGTATATCGATTTCATACCCTTCGCATCGGAAGACCAGGCCGTTGACAAGCTTCTTCACCACAGGATCGACTTGTTAATAAACAAGGACAAGGGAACGTACTGGACCAGCAGCACCTCTCCGAAAGGCTATGTCGCCGAACGCCTGCTCAAGTCCAGCGCCGACATCCCCAGGACAGATCTGCGGAAGGAAGAGGTCCGCGGCGTCGAGGTTCCCTACATCGAGTGGCTCTTCCCGGGCATTCTGGGCATGAACATGATGTTCAGCGCGCTTTTCGGCGTCGGGTATGTCGTCGTCACCTACCGCAAGAACGGCGTCCTGAAGCGGATGAGCGTCACGCCGCTCAGGCCGTGGGAATTTCTCACGTCGCAGATAATGTCCCGCATGTATCTCCTCCTGCTCACAACGGCCATCGTCTTTATCGGCTGCAAGCTCATCTACGGGTTCCATGTGCGCGGTTCCTATCTGACCCTTCTCCTGGTGGTCTGCCTGGGCGGGTTCAGCATGATTTCCCTTGCCCTGGTGGTGGCCTCCCGCAGCGGCAGCGAGGAATTCGCCGGGGGAATCCTGAACCTCATCACCTGGCCCATGATGTTCCTGTCCGAGGTCTGGTTTTCTCTCGAAGGCACCGCGCCCTGGGTGCAGAAAGCCTCACGGGTATTCCCCCTGACGCAAATGATCGACGCAGCCAGGAAGATAATGAACGACGGCGCAGGTATAAGGGAGGTTCAATCAAACATTCTCATCCTTGCCGCCATGTCCCTGGTTTTCCTCGTCACAGGTTCACTTCTCTTCAAGTGGCAGAAGGGATAGGCGAGGCCATGGATCCTCTTACCCACTACGCCCTGGGAGCCGCTGTCGCAGGGTTACTAACCTCAAAAAACAGCGATATGCGCGCCCCCGCCTGCGGTGCCCTTGCCGGGGCACTTCCCGATATCGACATCATTCCGACATTGTTCCTGGGACCGATGTCGCAGCTGGACATACACCGCGGCTTCACACATTCACTACTCTTTGCCGCGCTGATATCCCCGCTTCTGGGCTTCATCCTCTATCGTTTTGACGCGAAGAGAGCCTTTCCAAGGAGTTTTACCTCCTGGATGTTTATCGTTCTTCTGGGGATTCTGTCGCACATTCTACTTGACTGCTTCACATCCTATGGAACCAGAATATTTCTTCCATTCAGCGATTACAGAGCGGCCTGGGGAACCATAGCAGTTGTCGATCCCCTGTTTTCCATTCCAATAGTAGCGTCTGCCTTCTCTCTCTTCCTTTTCAAACATGATCAAAAGGTAAAAATAAGGGTCTTCGCTGCCGGTCTAATCCTGGGCCTGTTCTATCTGGCGGCGACAGCGGCAAACAAGGTACACGTTGATTCCGTCTTCAGGCACAGCCTCGCTGATCAAAACATAAGGTTTTCCCGGCTCATGACAACCCCCATGCCCTTTACGAATTTTCTGTGGGTCGGCATCGCCGAAGGCGATGAATTTTATTTTACCGGGTATTATTCGAACCTTGACCGCACTACCGTCATACGTTTTGAAAAAGAGAGAAAAAACCACGAATACCTGAGCGACCTCAGCGGATATTCCCAGATACAGAAGCTTATTTCCTTTGCCAAGGATTTTTATACGATAGAACCGGAAAAAGATACGCTTATTTTTAACGACCTTCGCTATGGAAGCCTTGCCGCCGGGAGCGAAGGAAAAAAACAGTACATGTTCTCATATACAATAACCAATCACCGGGGCAAACTTGAGATTTTTCGCAGGATGCATACACGGTTTTCCCCGGACAAGATTCTCATATTATTCAAGCGTATTGCGGGAGAAAAATGAATACTCTCGGGTCCGGACGACATGGAGGTTTGAAATGAAAATTAACCTGTATTGTATTGCCCTTTCCTCGGCAATCCTGCTCCTGCCGCTCTCAACGATGAACACGGTGCAGGGTCGTTCCGTATCCGGCCCAGAAGTTGATTGCGATTCCCGATGTTCGATTCTTGAAGGCGACGCAAAATACAAGTGCCTCAGGACCTGCATCAACACCAGGAAAAGAAACACCCCTGTTGGCGACAACATGGTAAAGAACAAAATACGGGATTGCGAATCGGCATGTGAACAGTATAAAGGAATTGATAATATCACGTGCCGGCGCGTGTGTCTCGACAACAAACGATATACGCCTCCCAAGAAAAAAGAACCCGCAGCCAAAGACAACCCCTCTCCCTGCGAAATCAGGTGCAGCGTCCTCAACGGCCCGGTCAGGGACAACTGCATCGCCCGATGCGAAAAAAAAAGCCGTTTCGACAGCCGCGGCACAACCGGCAAGTAAAAAAAATATATAACGGGGAATGATTTTTGGATGGACGGGGCGCCGGCGCCATGATACATTAATACCCGTAACGCGAGGTACTCTATCCATGAAGAGATTGGCCGGTGCAACTATGACGCTCATGGCATTCCTTGTCTTTGCCACCTGCGAGCGAAGCGACATGTTCAACCTGGCCATGTATGGCGTACCGCCCAAAACAGCCATATACCTCTACCAGATAGGGACCTCTTCAGGCGATGCGGGCAGCGATAACGACGCCAACAGCAATTGCTACTCCAGGGGACTGGCATATCTTTCACTGACTGGGGCCTCAACGGTCAAGGCATTCAGAAGCTTTTCCGTTGCAGAAGAAATACGTTTTATGGTCCCGTCGCAATACTGGCAATACCCGGTCATTGGCATTTCACCGTCCCTGGCCCTGACGCCGCTGTCCGGCACCTGGGCGGGCCTCTGGGACGGCTCTATTGATAATCCAATCAATACCGCCCTCGGCATGACAGTAACAAACTACTGGTGGTCGGGCAGCAATGCCGACGGCAGCGCTTCTTCCACCTGCAACGCATGGAATGAAAGCCTCAGCACCCAGCAAGGGCAGGCCGGTGGAGCAGGGATTAGCGAAATAACCTCGACCTGCGATAATTCCTACTACCTGGTATGCCTTGCCTATTGATGCCTGCCTCGAAAAACCGTTAACCCGCCCTCCGGGATATAAAAAATTTTGTCTGAATACCCCAAAACAATTACATTAACTGTGTAATCTATCACATCATCCTATAGTTATCATCATGGCGGAGGCAGATATGAAAAAGTCGCTGGTAAGGATTGTTTGCTTTCTTGGCATTTTAGTAGCCTCAGGCATCGTTATGTATTTCTTTTACCCTGGTGTCATCGTTAAATCGGTTGTGACCCTATCGAGGATCTCGTCGGGATTCAGCCGCGACACGGTACAGGTGGATGACCACCGGTGGGTTTACCTTGACGGCGGGAAGGGCGATGTCATCATTTTTTTGCATGGTTACGGTGACACCAAGGAAGGATGGGCTGATTTCCCCGTCGCTTTCAAGGACAATTACCGCGTAATCATCCCGGACCTTCCCGGCCATGGAGAAAATTCGCGGATACAGGCCGAGACCTACGATGTCCCGAACCAGTCAAAATGGCTCGATCGTTTCGTCGCCCTGATCGGTATCAAATCCTTTCACCTGTGCGGCGAGTCAATGGGAGGTGAGATTGCAGCTTATTACGCCGGGGACCACCCTGAAAAAGTGAAAAGCGTCATGATCATGGGGGCCCCGGGCGTGCGAGGAACAAAAAACACACCGGCCCTGGACGCATATGAGAAGGACAAGAGCACATGCCTGTGCTGGAGAACGGAAGAAGAGTTTAACAGGACCATCAACTGGGGCTTTGACCGTCCGCCAAAAATGCCACGGTTTGTTGTGAAACACCTGATAGACCAGGGCAAAAAGAATTATGCTTTCAACAAGAAAATCTTTGATGACATGATCTCGAACGGCATCGACATTCTCGAGAACCGCCTGGGCAGGATTACCGCTCCCGCATTGATTGTCTGGGGAAAGAATGACCGGATAATTGACGTTTCTTCAGGCGAGGGAATCAGACGCGGGATTAAAAACAGCAGGATGGAAATCCTTGACGGCGGCCACATGATATACATGGATCAACCGGCGAAGACAAAAGCGCTTTACATCGATTTTCTGAAATCATTGAAATAACAATATTATTTTCTTTCTGAGCGTCTTCAACTCTAAAGCATATTCATTATTAGACGCATGTCCGTCCATTCGTCCGGTGCGGAATCATATCCCCATGTCTTCGTTCTGCATCCGACCCAAAATGTGCTTGATATTATAGCCAATGGTTTATTATATAGTTATTCTTTTTTATATGGAATAATTTTAATACTCGTTACCGCCCCGCGCGGTGAGGTGTGATTCACAAGGAGATGCATCATGACCATAATAACCGATGTCCATGCACGGGAAATACTCGATTCCCGCGGAAATCCGACCATAGAAGTCGACGTCGAGCTGTCATCAGGCTTTATCGGAAGGGCGGCCGTTCCGTCCGGAGCTTCTACCGGCGAACATGAAGCTGTTGAACTTCGCGACGGTGACAAGAAGCGCTACCTCGGCAAAGGAGTTTTGAAAGCCGTCGACAATGTAAACAAGATCATCTCCGGCGCCATCATCGAAATGGACGCCGTTAACCAGGTTGAGCTCGATACCGTCATGATCGAGCTGGACGGAACGCCCAACAAGTCAAAGCTCGGCGCCAATGCCATCCTCGGCGTTTCCCTTGCGTGCGCGCGGGCCGCGGCCGAAGCCCTGGGTCTTCCCCTCTACCGGTACATCGGCGGCGTAAGCGCCTCTGAGCTGCCGGTTCCCATGATGAATATCATGAACGGCGGGTCACACGCCGACTCCAACGTCGACCTCCAGGAATTCATGGTTATGCCGGTGGGAGCCAGCAACTTCAGGGAAGCGCTCCGCATGGGCGCTGAAACCTTCCATTCACTGAAATCGGTCCTTAAATCCAAAGGCTATTCCACCAGCGTCGGAGACGAGGGCGGCTTCGCTCCGTCGCTTAAATCAAACGAGGAGCCCCTCGAGCTTATCATGACGGCAATCGAAAAAGCCGGATTCAAACCTGGTACCGACCTCATGATAGCCCTTGACCCGGCCTCAAGCGAATTCTATGACGCTTCCAAAAAGAAATACATATTTTCCAAGAGCGACAAGAGCGAGCGCGACAGCGCGCAGATGGTCGATTTCTACGCCAACTGGGTCAAGAACTATCCAATAATTTCCATAGAGGACGGTCTTGCCGAAAATGACTGGGACGGCTGGAAGATAATGACCGACAAGCTTGGCGATAAAATACAGATCGTCGGCGATGACCTTTTCGTGACCAATACCGAGCGCCTGAAGCAGGGCATCGACAGGGGAATCGCGAACTCGATCCTCATCAAAGTCAACCAGATCGGGACCCTTACCGAGACGATACGGGCCATCGAAATGGCCAAGCGGGCCGGCTATACCGCCGTAGTCTCGCACCGTTCAGGTGAAACTGAAGATTCGACCATTGCCGACCTGGTCGTTGCAATGAACGCCGGCCAGATAAAAACAGGCTCGGCGTCCAGGACTGACAGGCTGGCAAAATACAACCAGTTGATCCGCATCGAGGAGGAACTCGGCGTGATGGCGAGATTTTCCGGCAAGGGAGTATTTTACAACATTGGATAGGCAGCACTACCGCTGGGCCTTTTTCATTATTGTTTTTTTGCTTGCTTCTGTATATTTCTTCGTCTTTAGTGAAAGCGGGCTGCTTGAACGCATTGCCCTTGACAGAGAAAAAAGCAGTATAGAAGCCGGCATTGAGGCGCTGAAGTCGGATAACAAGAACCTGCAGCGCCTTTTGAAAAAATACCGGGCAGGGGAATATCCCGAGGGAGAGATCGCCGATTCCGGTTATATCAAAAACGGCAGCAGTGTTCTCCTGTTTCGGGACACCGGTAAGATGTCCGGGTCAAAGAAGCCGAAAAAAAAGCAGGAAGAATATTTTCACGTTCCATTGCCATATCTGAGGATACTGTGGATTTCTCTGTCAGCACTTATTATCGCAGGATTGATAGTGTTCGGAAGAAAGTTTTCAGAAAACACATGATTGCTGTACTACTGTCAATGATGGTGGGGCGACAATGAAGACTGAAATCATATCGATCAAGAAACTCAAAAAAGACGGCACTATTGATCCGTACATCACCCGTTCTTTATCTGACATGATTAAAAGCGGGAAGACCGTTCTGATGCCGGTGGACGCCATATACGGCCTTGTCTGCATTAATGAACCCTCCCACCGCGAGCATATTGAAAAGCTAACCGGCGACACCGATGAGCACATTGTGCGCATGATATCTTCGTTCAAAATGCTCAACGAAATCGCCAACATCGATAAACTGGAATTCGACTTCATGCACCGGATATGGCCCGGTGAGCTTATTGTTTACGTGGAGGATAGCAGCGCAAGGGGGAAAGCCATACCGGTGCGCATGCCCAGGAGCAAATACCAGCAGGACATTATCGAGCATGTGGGCAAACCGTGCCTCTATGCCGCGCTTCTTGACAAGGATAAAAAGCCGGTTTTCCGGAAAAAGGAAATAATCGCCGCGCTGGAAGGAAAAATCGACTGTCTTCTTCTGATCGATGAATTCTGCAAAGAACATACGCTTCCCTCCGTCGTGGACATCAGTAAGGGTACCCTCACCATTATCAACGAGGGCCGGGTATCCACCGAAGAAATTAAATCATTATATTTTCTGGGCAAGGATGATTCGGTTCTTTGATCTTCAGGCCGGCAACCATTGTATTTCTGACCATCCTGCTCCTGAGAAGCCCGGCTATTCCCATAGAAACCGGCGTCGTTGAAGAAGATATCCGCACATGGAACACCCTTTCCACCAGGCATTTTGATGTGCATTATCCCGCCGGCATGGAATCGCTGGCAGTCAGGGCCGCGGAACTGGCTGAAAGCGGGTACATCCGCGTTGCCAACCGCCTTGCCCATGAAATTACCGCAACAATACCCCTAGCCGTATATCCCGCAGGCCACATTCCCGATATGTCCGAGGCTGATAACCGCACAACGGGCCTGGAGGCGTCCGGCCACGGCATCCATGTATATTTCAATGGATCCTACGCAGAATTGCAGAGATCGATTGTCACCGGTATGACACGGTCCTTTTTCTACTCAATGGCAGGGGACGGTCCTTTACATTATGCGGCTCTTCGGACCGGTAGGATGCCCTACTGGATATCTGAAGGCATGGCCCGGTATTTAGCCAGCGGGTTTGACGGGCAGGCTGACATAGCCGTCAGGGACATCATGGAGAGGAACCTTTTTCTCGGGATCAGGGAGCTGAATGACCTTAAGGGCGAGCGCGCCGATGAAGCATCCGCAGAAGGCCAGGCCTTCTGCTATTATATCGAAAACACCTTCGGGAAAACAGCCCTCGGAGAACTGGCAAGGAACTTTCTCAACACCTCAAATCCAGATGATGCCATCAGGGACGCAACCGGTAAAACCATAGAAGACCTTGAACGCGACTGGGGTTCTTCACTGAAGAAACGCTACCGCCTAGGCGCGCCGGTTCAAAAACCAGGGAAGACCTGCATCACGGCCGGGACATCCGCGCGCTTCATGATACCTGCAGCTTCCCCGGACGGAACAAAAATCGCGGCCTTTCGCGTACATAACGGCACGGGGGAACTGCTGATCCTGGACGCACCGTCCGGGCATATCATCAGCATGAGACATGCCAGGACCCTGCTGAAAGGCGGAATCTGCAACGGGATCACTCCTGTTGCCCATCCATACAACAGGCTTTCCTGGAGCCCGGATGGCAGAACCATCGTGCTGGCGGGAAAAAAGAAAGGCAGTCCATGCCTTGCTTTTCTCGATACGGTATCGGGAAGGATAGTAGACTCAAAACCGCTTCCCTTTTCTCTGGTAAAGGATCCGTCACTTTCAGCAGACGGTAAGTATCTGGTCTTCTCCGCAGTTGCCGGAACCGCCGAAGACATCTACATATTGGACCGAAACAGGAACACAATCAGCAGGATAACGGATGACGATTTCCACGACCGTTACCCTGTTCTCTCTCCAGACGGCGGCAGCGTCATTTTTTCATCCAACTGGAACACGAAAGGCAACCCTTCGTCAGTCGGATACCGCATATATCAGATTGACATCAGAACTGGCAGGCGGACGGAGCTGATATCCGCAGGGGAAAGCAATATCCAGGGTGAGATTTCCCCTGACGGCAAAAAGCTGCTGTTTATTTCAGAAGGGAACGGATTCCGCCGCCTATGCGTCTATGATTTCGCCGCCAGAACCCTCATGAAACTGAAGGATCATCCTTCTAAAGCTGACAATCCCCGGTGGCTGAAAGGATCACAATCCTTTATTTTCACGGCACCCAACGGCACTGACAATTATATCTATGCGGGAACCATTGGCGACACACTGCCTTACGATCTCTCTAGGGGCGAAGCTGTCCTATCGCCGGCTCTATACAGGGAATCCTATGTCGATCCCCGGGAGTATGTCTTCCACCAGTATCAACCTATTATAAGGCCGGAATACCTCAAACTCGGTTCTGGCGGGACTATGGACGACGGATATCTTTGCTATCTGCGGGCAGGACTGGGTGATTACATGGGGCGTCATCGGCTGGTCCTTGAAGCCAGTTATATCCGGGAGCCCCATAAGAATGACGTCAATGCAAGCCTTGCATATTACCTGCGGATATCCCGCGCGGTGCTTGGCTTTGGCCTGTTCCGCCAGAGCAGCCCCCTGGATGCAAATACCCTTGAGACGATATACGGCCTTTCGCAGAATCCATCCTTCGGCGTTCATGGCATGGAGCATTATGGCGGGCATATTTCTGCCCGCATAGGTCTACACAGATCCTTCGATTTTACCATTACCGGATCAGCGGGAAGATATGAGAAGTCATACCATTATCCTGACATGAACCATAATCTCCGCATGACCTTCGGGGCTCTGTCCTGCACAGGGGAATACAACACGGAACGAAGGGGCCTCATGGCCCCGGTCAGGGGCTCACGTCTGCGAATCACAGCCGAGCATGCCTTTGATTTTATCGGTAAAAAGGATTATACCCGCCTCGGGGCCGATTTCAGGCACCATTTTTTCCTGGACAGGCATGTTATCCTGCTCCTTCACGGGGCCGGAGGAACCCTGGTCGGCACCGACAATGGCAAATTCAAGCATTACCTGGGAGGGTTCGGCAGCCTTCGGGGATACGAGCTGAATTCAATATCCGGCAGGAACATGTTTTTGTTCAATGCCGAATTGCTTCTCACGCCCGTTGACTGGAACACGTTCGGGTTACCCCTTCGTGGCGGCCTGGGAAATTTCGCCTTCGTCATGTTTTTTGACGCAGGATCAGCCTGGGATGGAATGTATAGATTTGTTGACAAAAAGACGGGGCGCCTTGATGATTTAAAAATGGATTTCGGGGCCGGCCTCAGAATGGCGGTCAGCCCCCTATTAATTTTAAAACTTGACTTTGCTTGGCCCTTTGATAATAAGTCAATCAGGCAGACAAACATGTTATTGAGCATCGGATTTGATTTTTAGGCGGTTCCATCATGGAAAGGAAAGGATCGGTAGCAAGAAAAACAAAGGAAACGGACATAACGGTGGACCTGCTTCTGGACAGCATCCAGAAATCAGCAATTAGCAGCGGCGTCCCCTTCTTTGACCACATGCTGGAAGCGATGTCCCGCCACGGCAGGTTCCGCCTCAACCTTGCCTGCACGGGAGACAATGAAATCGATGATCACCACTCCGTTGAGGATGTCGGTATATGCATCGGCCAGGCCTTCAAGCAGGCCCTGGGCGACAAGGCCGGCATTGTCCGCTTCGGAGATGCGACAATCCCGATGGACGACGCCCTTACCATGGTGGCGGTCGACATATCCGGAAGGCCGTTTTACAAGTACACCGGCCCACTGCTCAACGGCTCCATCGCGACCTACAGCGAAGAATTGACCGATGAATTCCTCCGGGCCTTCGCCGTCAATGCCGGGCTGAACCTCCACGTCATGGTATATTACGGTCAGAACAAGCACCATGTGCACGAAACAATATTCAAGGCCCTGGGGATAGCCCTGTACAAGGCTTCCTGCAGGGATGATTCATTGAAAGGGGAGGTCCCTTCCACAAAGGGAATGCTATGATCACGGTTATAGATTACGGGATGGGAAACCTCAGGTCTGTCGTCAAGGCTGTTGAAAAGTATACCGACCGTGTGGCGGTCTCCGACGACCCATCCTCGGTGGAAAAATCAGACGCACTCATCATGCCGGGCGACGGCGCCTTCGGGATGGCCATGGAGAACCTGTCCGCCCGGGGATGGATCGGGCCGATCCACGACTTCATTTCCGGTGGCGGCCACTTCTTCGGCATATGCCTCGGCTTCCAGCTTCTCTTCTCCACGAGCGAGGAATTCGGATCGCACCGCGGCCTCGACATCATCCCCGGCGACGTCGTCAGATTCAACGATGAAGACCTGAAGGTTCCCCACATGGGGTGGAACACCGTAGACCTCCTTCATGAATCGACGGCCCTTGACGGCATCCCTTCGGGGAGCTACTTTTATTTCATTCATTCCTACTATCCCGAGGTCAGGGACCGCAGCTGGGTCATAGGTGAAGTGGAATACGGGAAGAGCTTCCCCTGCATTGTGGGAAAGGGGAATATCATCGCCACCCAGTTCCACCCCGAAAAAAGCCATACCGTGGGATTGAAAATCGTCGAGAATTTTGTGAGGGCCGTGTGCTGATCATTCCGGCCATAGATATAAAAAACGGCAACTGCGTGAGGCTCCTGCAGGGCGATCCCGACAAGGAAACCGTTTACTCAAGCAGTCCCGTCGATGTCGCGAAGCGCTTCGAGGATGCCGGCGCCAAGCTCATTCACGTGGTGGACCTGGACGGCGCATTCGAGGGGAAGCCGGTAAACCATGCCATCGTTTCGGCCATCGCTTCAGCCGTTTCAGTTCCGGTTGAGATAGGCGGAGGCATCCGCACCGCTGAAGCCGTTTCGATGTACGCGGACATGGGCATACGGCGCATAATCGTGGGCACGGTCATACTCGAGGAGTCCTTCAAGTCGATGACCGGGAAATTCCGCGATATACTGGTTGCCGGCATTGACGCGAAAAATTCGATGGTGGCGACCCATGGATGGAAAAAGGCCTCCTCCATGAAGGCAATGGACCTCATCAGGGAAATCAGCGGCTACGGCATAACGGATGTCATTTATACCGATATTGCCACTGACGGCATGCTGACCGGGCCAAATCTTGGCGCCATTCAAGAAATACTTGAAAAATTTAAGAATATTGGTCTCATTGCATCAGGCGGGATCTCTTCGATCAGCGACATAGAGGCTCTCTCCCGATTCGAAGGTTCCGGCCTGAAGGGATGCATTACCGGCAAAGCAGTCTATGACGGCAGGATAAATCTCCATGAAGCAATCGCCCGCTTCATGTAAGGTTGCATGATGGCACATAAAGACGATTCAAATTTTGTTATACAGTTCCCGGTGGAAATCGAGCAGTATGAACGCAAGATATACGACCTCAAGCAGCTCATAGAGATCAGTAAGGGGCTGAACTCCACACTCGAGTACAACATTCTTATCGATTCCATACTTCTTACCTGCATGGGGCAGATGCAGCTCCTCATGGCAGGTATTTTTCTCAAGAAGGGCATCGGCCATGAAAATTTCGCCCTCCACCGCAATTACAAGGGATTCGAGGTGGACCATTCCATTGATTACGAGCTGGAACCTGATTCGGACGTTATCCACCACATGGAAAAAAACTTCAAGTGCTACTCCCTTTCCGAGCTCGAGGAAGGCGTGGACAACGAGAAATCACTGGCCATACTGAAGATGCTGAAGCCCAACCTGATCGTCCCCCTCATGTGCAAGGGCATTCTCAACGGCCTTATTATCCTCGGTGACCGTATCAACACCAAAGAATTCACCGAAACCGAAAAAGAATACCTCCTTGACATTGCCTCCCTCGCGGGTATCGCCATACACAACGCGTCCCTCTATGAAATGGCCACCACCGACATGATGACCAAGCTGAAGATCCATCACTATTTCCATACGATGCTCATCGAGGAAATAAACCGCGCCAACAGGCTCAGCCGGCCCCTGTCGGTCATCATGGCCGATATAGACCATTTCAAGAAGCTTAATGACGCCTACGGCCACCAGGCCGGCGACATGGTGCTCATCAATGTGGCCAAAATTATCCGGGAAAGCATTCGCCAGAACGATGTCCCTTCCCGGTACGGCGGAGAGGAATTTTCTGTGATCCTGCCCGGGACAGAGATACATGAAGCGCTGGTCGTGGCCGAACGGATCCGTCAGAACATAGAAAAGTCCAGTGTGGTGTATGACAACAAGGAGCTCAGGGCCACTATTTCCATCGGCGTCACCCAGTACGATGCAGACCTAGATAAAACGAAAAACACCCTCATTGAAAGGGCTGACAAGGCCCTGTACATGTCAAAACGAAACGGCCGCAACCTCGTTTCTTTCTTGTAAACATCAGCCACTTCATTCCCGACTTATTAAAATGACATTTATGCTATATGTTTATTCAATTTAAGATAGATGGAACCGCTCTTTTCAAATATTTTCTTGACATAATTTGACTAGTTGTGTCTATTGACACTCTAAACAGGGCCCATAGCTCAGTCGGTTAGAGCATCTGACTCATAATCAGGGGGTCGAAGGTTCGATTCCTTCTGGGCCCATTTATTTACAGAATCAGTGGAAGGATAATTACGGTATGTATGCAATAGTTGAAATTTCAGGAAAGCAGTACAAAGTTGAAAAAGATTCTACGATCAGCGTAGACCTGCTTGAAAAAAAAGCGAACGATGAATTGATCATAGACAAAATTCTTATGGTATCAGGCGACGACAAGGTCATGATCGGTCAGCCTTACCTCAAGAACGTGAAGATCACGGCAAAAGTGCTGGGCGAGTTCAAGGGCGAAAAGGTCAGGGGCATCAAGTTCCAGAAACGGAAACGCCATGAGCGCACCATCGGCCACAGGCAAAATTATTCGCAGATAAAAATTAACGAACTGACAGTCAGTTAACAGCTGAATTGATAACAGTAACGTATCATAACATTCAATATGATAACGAACTGCGCTGCAATGTTGACGGCAGCGGAATAATAAAAGTGGCCATCGAGGGTCACGCGCTATTCAGTGCCGAAGGCACTAAAAGCGCAACCGCCAAAAAGGAAGGATCCAGGGGATACAACCTGATTTGCGCGGCAGTGTCATTTTCAGCGCTTACGCTATTGCGTTCGATAACGATAATAGCCGGCATCAACCCTGACTATACCATCAAGGAAGGCATCATGACTATCCGGATTCATTTTGATGCCATGGGCGCCGAGCAGAAGACTATCACGCGGGTTCTTCTTGAATCGTTTTTAATCGGCATGCTGGACATGCAGAAGAAGTACCCGGATGAAATCGCAATACAGACAGTTGCAGAAAACAAGTAACGATCATAGAGGAGTAAGTCATGGCACATAAGAAAGGAGGCGGTTCTACACGTAACGGCCGCGATTCCAACTCAAAACGGCTCGGCGTAAAGCGTTACGGCGGCCAGCTCATCAAGGGCGGCACCATAATCGTCCGCCAGCGCGGGACCCGTATCCATCCGGGCAATAACGTAGGTTGCGGCAGGGATTTCACCCTGTTCGCCCTCATAGACGGAGTGGTAACGTTCGAAAGAAAGGATAAAAAAAGAACGCAGGTTTCTGTTTACCCCCAGGCGTAATTTTAGTTAAAATACTTGTCGGATTACAAATCGCGTATAATAATGATACGCGATTTGTTGTTTATACCGTCTTTCATGGTTTTCATGCAGACGGGTCCGGACCTATCAAAAACATCACGAACCATCCAGAAGAGGAAACCGCGCAGGTGCCAAAATTCACAGATACAACATTTATACGGGTCAAGGGCGGCAACGGAGGGAAGGGAGCGGTCTCCTTTCACCGGGAGAAATTCATTGCCTGGGGCGGACCCGACGGTGGCGATGGAGGAAAGGGAGGCGATGTTTATGTCCAGGCCGAGGTAATGCTCCATAATCTCTCCCATCTGTTCAAAGACCGGTTATACAAGGCTGAGAACGGGCATCCCGGCATGAGCAACAACCGGCACGGCAAGGACGGCACAGACTGCATCGTCAAGGTCCCCGCCGGCACCCAGGTGATTGATTTTGAAACAGGCGAAGTGCTGGCCGACCTCCTCGATGACGGCCAGCGGTATCTGGTCGCTCCGGGCGGTATCGGCGGCAAGGGAAACGCTTTTTTCAAATCTTCGACGCTCCAGACGCCGCGATTCTCCCAGCCGGGAATGCCCGGCGAAGAAAAAAGGATCAGCCTCAACCTGAAACTGATAGCCGATATAGGGCTCGTGGGTCTTCCCAACGCCGGCAAGTCGACCCTACTTGCCGCGATCACCAATGCCAGGCCCAAAATAGCCGATTATCCCTTCACCACGCTGGTCCCCAACCTGGGCGTTATCCAGAATGATGACGGCACCATCTTCAAGATCGCCGATATTCCCGGCATCATTGAAGGGGCCCATCGCGGCCACGGGCTGGGACTCTCATTCCTCCAGCACATAGAGCGTGTAAAGGCCATACTGTTCATCCTCGATGTAACCGGCGCCGATCTCCGGTACACCCTGGATCTCCTCAGGTCAGAGCTCAACACATACAATAGTGAATTGACAGAAAAACCGTATTACATTCTTCTTAACAAGATAGACCTTGTCGACGACGAGCACGTTGAAGAGGAAATCAAGGGCCTGAAGGACAGGCATGTCCTTCCCATTTCTGCGGCAACTGGCAGGAATATCACAGAACTTCTGGCCGTTATTGAAAGACTCATGGAGCTGAACAGTGCCACGTAAGAATCTCATACGGAATGTCAAACGGATCGTCGTCAAGATCGGATCTTCTTCAGTGACCGATAACGGCATCATATCCGGGAAAAAGATTTCCGCGATCGTATCGGATGTCGCCGAACTGAGCGGGCGTGGATACCAGGTGGTCATCGTCACTTCCGGGGCCATAACTTCCGGGGCCGGCTCCCTCGACCGGAGCGTCAGGAACCTCACCATTCCTGAAAAGCAGGCCTTTGCCGCTGTCGGCCAGACCATCCTGATGAACGAATACCGGAACAAGTTCAGTAAACACGGCCTCCACGTCGGGCAGATACTCCTGACCGAGGACGATGTCAAGCACCGCACAAGGTTCCTGAACGCCCGTCATACCCTGGAAACGCTTCTCCGCCTTGGGATAATACCCATCGTCAACGAGAACGATTCAGTCGCGGTTACCGAGATCAAGTTCGGCGACAACGACATGCTTTCCGCCCATGTGGCCGGCCTCATCAACGCCGACCTCCTCATACTGCTTTCCGACGTTGACGGCTTTTACATGAACATGAACGATCCCGAGCCCGTCGAGGAACTATACGCCATCAATGAGCAGATATACCAGCGGGCCGGCGGCTCAGGTTCGGATTACGGCACCGGCGGCATGATGTCAAAGATCCGCGCCGCGGAGATCATCATCCGCTTTGGGGCAAAAATGATTATCGCCAACGCCGGGACCAGGGGCGTGCTGAGCCGAATCATGTCCGGAGAAAAAATAGGGACCATATTCATCGGCAAGGACAAGCCGCTCCTGGGAAAAAAGAAATGGCTCGCGCTGAGAAAAACAACCGGCGCCCTGGTCATTGACGAGGGTGCGGTCAAGGCGATAAAGGTTGGCAAGAAATCCCTGCTGGCTTCCGGCATTACCGGGATATCCGGCGATTTCAACATGGGTGATGTCGTGGAGATAACCGAAAGCTCAAAAAAAAGAGTGGGGAAGGGTATTGTCAATTACAGCAGCGACGAGCTTGCCATGATCAAGGGCAAAAAAACCGGCGAGATCAAGAAAATCCTCGGCGACAACGTCTTCCCGGAAGTAATTAACAGGGATGACCTGATAGTGTATTAAAGCCCCGCCATGGCTCCGCCGGTCAATAATCAATTGCCGTAATATTTCAAAATCGCTTCCACAAGGCCGTCGATGGTATGCACCTTGGCGGAAATCTCTACCTGATACCCGAGTTCCTTCGCCGTGCCGGCGGTAACGGGGCCAATGGCCGCGCATCTGATGGCCGTTTTCGCCTCAACCCCGGCCTTCTTCATCAACCGGTCAAAATTCTGCACCGTCGAGGAACTGGTAAAGGTCACCAGGTCGAAGCGCATATGCCGCAGCAGCTCCATCTGCGCCGGTTTTGCCGACAGGTCCTCCTCGACAGTTCGATAGACGGCTATGTCTTCCACGAGCTTCGCCCCTTCCTGAAGGAGCGCATCGGAAAGTTCACGGGGAGCTATATCCGCCCGAGGAAGGAGAAATGATTTCCCGGCTATCTCTCCGCGTCCGGCAAGTTCTTTAGCTATATCACTGCTCACGAACCGTTTCGGCACAAGATCAGCCTTTATGCCGTATGCAGACAGCCTTTCTGCCGTGGCCGGCCCGATGGCGCAGATCTTCGACGAGGCAAGGGCCCTCGAATCGAGACCGGAGCCGTAGAGATGGCGGTAGAAATGATCGACGCCGTTCACCGATGTCAGTATGATCCAGTCATAATCGGCGATGTGCTTGAGAGCCCCGGCCATGTCTTCGCCGTCAGCTGCGGGAAGGATCTTTATCACCGGTGTTTCTATGACACCGGCGCCAAGCTCCATGAGGCGGGAGGTAAGCTCCGACGCCTGGTCCCGCGATCTGGTAACGACTATGGTTTTTCCGAAGAGGGGGCGTTTCTCGAACCAGTTGATCTTCTCCCTGAGGGCGACGACATCGCCCACGATGATGATCGACGGAGGTTTTATCCCGGCTTCTTTCACTTTCTGCGCGATGTCTGCCAGGGTGCCGGATACCGAGCGCTGGGTCGGCTGGCAGCCGTTCTGTATTACCGCCGAAGGAGTGGACCGATCAAGGCCGTTGGCAACAAGCTTCTCTATGATCAGCGGCAGGTTCTTCACTCCCATCAGGAATACCAGCGTCTGCACGCCGGTAGCCAGCTTGTCCCACCGTATATCGCTTTCAAGCTTGGTCGGGTCCTCGTGACCGGTGATGAAGGCCACCGACGAGCTGAAGCCGCGGTTGGTAACCGGGATGCCGGCGTAGTTCGGCACCGCGTAGGCCGAGGATATGCCGTTGACTACCTCAAAATCGACTCCGCGCTCAACGCAGAAGAGGGCCTCCTCTCCGCCGCGGCCGAATATATAGGGGTCTCCGCCCTTGAGGCGGACGACCATGTTGCCTGCCTTGGCCTTTTCCACGATGAGGCCGTTGATGTCTTCCTGTTCCATGGTATGGGACGCGCCGCTCTTCCCGACATAGATTTTTTCACAGCCCGGCGAGGCCAGGGAATCCACGACACGCTCGCCTACGAGGTTATCGTAGATAAGCACGTCACATTGCTCTATCAGTTCCTTTGCGCGCAGGGTCAGGAGACCGAAATCGCCAGGGCCCGCCCCTACAAGGTAAACTTTTCCCTTCCTGTTCATGCTCTGCTCCATTTATGCGGAACTTTATGTCTGCCGCCTGACAATATTACACGGGGCGTCCGTATATTTCTTCAAGGATTTTTTTCGCGCCCCTATTGAGAAGATTGAGGGCGAGTTCCCTGCCTATGGCATCATGATCAGAAACGGCCCCGTCAAGCGTGCCCTGGAACACTTCACCGCCGTCCAGGCCGGCGACCATGCCCCTGAGGGTGATCCGGTCTCCGGAAACCATGGCCAGGGCCGCAATGGGGACCTGACAGCCGCCCCCGAGACGGGCCAGAAAGGCCCGCTCGCAGGCTATGGCCTGCCGGGTGTCTTCATCATTAAGTGGCGCCACGATCTCCTGCGCGCGTCGGTCATTCTCCCTGATTTCTATGGCCAGGGCCGCCTGGCCAACAGCCGAAATCACGATATCCCCAGGTATGATTTCAGTCACCTTGTCCAGCATGTCCAGGCGGGCCAGTCCCGCATAGGCAAGGATAATGCCTGATATCAGGGAATTATCCTGCATCTTCCTCAGACGTGACTGCACGTTCCCCCGGATATCGATGATGTTCAACCCCGGCCTCCATGCCAGAAGCTGCGCCCTCCGTCTCAGGCTGCTGGTGGCTATGGTGTCGGATTCTGCGAGATCGCCGAGCCTTCTGCCATCGCGAGATATAAAGACATCGCGGGGATCCAGTCTCTTCGTTACCGCACCAATCACCAGGCCTTCCGGTAGGCTCGTGGGCATGTCCTTCATGGAGTGGACAGCGAGGTCAACAGTGCCCTCCAGGAGCTCTTTTTCAATCTCCTTGGTAAACAGTCCTTTGTCCCCGATTTTTGAAAGGGGCGCGTCAAGGATCCTGTCGCCGGTTGTCTTTATGGGGACAAGCTCAAAATTATAATGGGGATGGCTGCGGAGCAGCATGTCGCGCACCTGTTCGCTCTGCACCAGGGCAAGCCTGCTTCCGCGGGTTCCGATCCTGATTGTAGTCATAAACCTGTACCTTTTCCACTCATAGAAACATTGTTCAGATAAATAAAACCGACGGTACAAATCAAGCATTATTCCCCGGAACATAATCACTTAATGCCCCCTACCTGTCCCGCAGTTACAGACGAGAAGAAATCATGCCATGTTTGCGACAATTATTGCCAACAATTGACCTGGATCAAACAAATATTTTCTTGCCAAATATACTCTTATTATAGGATAGTACCACCAGTTGAATATGCAGGAACCGCCAATGACACAAAACCAGCGCCCCAGAAGAAACAGGGCATCATATCTTATCAGGGACCTCGTTGCGGAAACCATTGTTGACCGGCGTAAGCTTATCATGCCCCATTTTGTGCTGGAGGGGAAAAACATCCGGGAACCGATCGCTTCGATGCCGGGAATCAGCAGGGTTTCGATTGAAAACCTCCTGAAAGACATTGAGGCCGATCACAAAACAGGCATAGACAAGATACTCCTCTTCGGAATCCCCGAGAAGAAAGACGAAGATGGCAGCGGCGCCTATGACCGGAATGGCATCGTGCAGAAAGCGCTCCGCGAGATAAAAAAACACCTGCCCGGCGTACTGGTCATTACCGATGTATGCCTCTGCGAATATACCAGCCATGGCCACTGCGGCATGGTGGACGGCGGGAACATCCTTAACGATCCGACCCTGGAGATACTCTCACGGGTCGCCCTTTCCCACGCCGAATCGGGATCTGACATGATCGCCCCCTCAGACATGATGGACGGCCGCGTCGGGGCGATACGGGCGACTCTCGACGCGGGCGGATTTGACGATCTCCCCATCCTCGCGTATTCGGCAAAATATGCCTCGGCGTTTTACGGTCCCTTCAGGGAAGCCGCAGGCAGCGCTCCCCAGTTCGGCGACCGCAGCAGCTATCAGATGGACTCCCGAAACAGCCGGGAAGCTGAAAAGGAGATACTCCTCGACATAGCCGAGGGCGCCGATATCGTCATGGTGAAGCCGGCTCTATCCTATCTGGATGTCATATACCGCACGCGCAACCTGGTCAACGTGCCGGTCTGCGCCTACAACGTAAGCGGCGAATACTCCATGGTAAAGGCGATGGCTAAACTCGGTTTCAGCGACGAAGTCCGCCTCACAAAGGAGATCATTACGTCGATATTCCGGGCCGGCGCAGACATGATCATATCCTATCATACCCGTGACATATTCAGGAACAACTGGTTTTAGCGATGAATATTGAAAAATCACAGAAGCTGCAGAAAAAAGCATTGCGGCTGATGCCGGGCGGAGTCAATTCCCCGGTGCGGGCATTCAAAGCCGTAGGCGGGAACCCCCTGTTCATGAAAAAAGGGGAGGGGGCCCACATGGTCGATGAAGACGGCAACGATTTTATTGACTACTGCATGTCCTGGGGACCGCTGATCCTCGGCCATGCCGACCGCTCCGTCATAAATGCAATCAGAAAGACGGCCAAAAGCGGCACCAGCTTCGGCACATCAAATAAATACGAAGTACTGCTTGCGCAGTATATTGTCAAACGCTTCAAGTCCATAGAAATGGTCCGTTTCGTCAATTCCGGCACCGAGGCCGTTATGAGCGCCATACGCCTTGCCAGGGGCTTCACCGGGAAAGAGAAAATCGTCAAATTCGACGGCTGTTACCATGGACATGCCGACCAGATGCTGGTGGCCGCCGGGTCGGGACTCGCCACCTTCGGAACACCCGATTCCAACGGCGTCACGACCGGTGCGGCACGGGACACGATCGTGGTTCCCTTCAACGATCTTGAAGCTGTCAGCAGCGTTTTTGAAAAAGAGCACGGATCTATTGCCGCCGTAATACTGGAGCCTGTGCCGTGCAATTACGGGCTCATCCTGCCCGGCGTCAATTTCCTGCCGCAGGTGCGCGCCCTCTGCGACCGTTACGGCATCCTTCTCATCTTCGATGAGGTCATTACCGGATTCCGCCTCGCTCCCGGCGGCGCCCAGGAATACTACGGCGTGAAAGCCGATATTACCACACTTGGCAAAATTATCGGCGGCGGCCTGCCCGTGGGAGCCTACGGAGCTTCACGGAAAATAATGCGGCATGTTTCTCCCCTTGGCCCTGTTTACCAGGCGGGGACACTTTCAGGCAACCCCCTTGCCATGACAGCCGGCATCCAGACCCTGAAGAAACTCGAAAAGATCAATGCCTATGACGAATTGAAACGCAAGGGAGAAAAGCTCGACGAGCTGTTGAAACCCGCGCTGGACAGGCACGCCGGAAAGGTGCTGTTCACGCGCATCGAATCAATCTTCGCCTTTAACTTTACCCGGGAAAAAAGCATAGATTCCCTTGCCGGCGTGAAAGCCTGCGACATGGGCGCCTTTGCAAGGTTCCACGGCGAAATGCTCGGCAGGGGCGTCTACCTTGCCCCTTCAGGGTACGAAGTGGGTTTTCTGTCCACGGCGCATACCGACGCGGACATCGAGCAGACTGCCGCTGCCGTTGCCGCTAGCCTTGACGCAATTTTTCAATGAAATTACTGACGTTATAACTGAAGACATAGCTAGTTATCATAATGAACAAACGCGACGAAATATCCGAGATCATCATGGTGGGGCTGAGCCACAAGACAGCCCCCCTTGAAATAAGGGAAAAATTCACCTTTGAAGAGCCGGTACTTCTCAAGTTTCACGAACGGGCAAAGAAGTGCGGCATAGATGAAATGGTCTACCTGGCCACATGCAACCGCGTGGAAATTTATTTTTCCGCGCGCGAGATCCACCGCACCATTGACAAACTGACCGCCCTGCTGGAGGAGTTTACCGGCCTTTCCCAGGAGATATTTTCCCAGTACATCTACAAGAAATACTCGCGCGAGGTGGTGACGCATCTCCTTTCCGTCGCCTCGTCCCTTGACTCGATGGTGATCGGCGAGAATGAGATACTCGGCCAGATCAAGCAGGCATACCGCGATTCCGTGCTGCACAAGAACAGCGGGATATTGCTGAACCGGCTCTTTCACCAGGCCTTCAACACCGCCAAGAAAGTGCGCACCTGTACCGGCATATCGCAAAATCCCCTCTCAATTGCCTATATAGCCGTTGAACTTGCCCTTTCAAAATTCAGCGGAGATATTTCAAACCGCAACGCTCTTCTCATCGGGGCGGGCGAGATGGGCGAGCTCATACTCAAGTACCTGACCAAAAACAATATCCAGGATATTACCATCGCCAACCGCTCGTTTCATAACGCCGAAGCCATCGTTGAGCGCATCAACAAGAAAGCCCGTATAATATCCCTTGGCGATATCGCTGCCGCCGCGCAGCAGGTCGACATTATCATAACGTCTGTAACCTGCCATGACTATCTCCTTACATATAAATTGATCGAATCCGCGACAGCCAGGAGGGACGGCCAGACCCTTTTCATTATCGATATAGCAGTTCCCAGAAACGTCGATCCGTCCGTGGTTAACCTGCCCAACGTTTCCCTGTACAATATCGACGACCTTAAGGGTATAGCGGACGAGAACCTGAAAAACCGCATGAAAGAAGTTGAATGCGCCCTTGATATAGTAAACGCCGACGCCAACGAATTGATCGACTGGTATGAAGGCCTTGAGCTGGTGCCCATGATCGTCCACATGCAGGAGAGTTTCGACAAAATCCGCGGCACCGAAGTATCAAAATATCGCAGGCGGCAGCTCAAGCACCTTTCCGAAGAGGACATGCAGCACATCGACGATCTCACCAGGCAGATAATATCCAAGATACTTCACAACCCGATAATGGCGATCAAGCAGAACAAGGCCCTCCACCTGAATGGCTATCACGATAAGGACGAAATCAAACAGAAAATCAAGATCATCGAGGAACTCTTCAAAATATGAAAATGGACCATGTCCCACGGCTTATTTTCTGGGAACTGACCAAGGAATGCAATCTCAACTGCATCCATTGCAGGGCAGAAGCTGAAAACGTCAAATTCACCGGTGAACTTGCCCTGGGCGAGATCACCGCCGTTATCGACGACATAGCCTCCCATTACAAGCCGATCCTGGTTCTTACCGGCGGCGAACCGCTCTACCGCGATGACATTTTCCAGATCGCCTCGTATGCGCGCAGCAAAGGCCTCAGAACGGCCCTTGCCAGCAACGGCACCATGATTGACGAAAATATTGCGCGCAGCATCAAAGAGGCCGGGATACAGCGCGTCAGCATATCCCTTGACGGGAGCAACGCTGCTTCCCATGACGGGTTCCGCGGCATACCCGGTTCATTCGGTCAGGCCCTTGCCGGCATTGACCATCTCAGGTCGGTAGGGGTAGAATTCCAGATCAACACGACCATATCGCGCCGGAACGTCGATGAAATTGAGGACATCATGAAGCTGGCCGAAAAAATCGGTTCAAAAGCTCTTCATATTTTCATGCTGGTCCCGGTCGGATGCGGCGTCGAGATCGCGGAATCCGAAATGATATCCAAGGAAAAATACGAAAGCGTGCTCAACTGGTTTTACGATAAATCTAAAGAAACTGATCTCGAGCTAAAGGCAACCTGCGCGCCCCATTATTACCGGATCATACGGCAGCGGGCAAAGGCCGAAGGAAGAAAACTTACCTTCGAAAACGACGGCATGGCGGCAGTCACACGGGGATGCCTTGCCGGAACCGGAGTCTGCTTCATATCACATCGCGGAGACGTCCAGCCCTGCGGTTACCTGCCGATTGCCGTCGGCAACGTTAAAGAGCGTCCTTTCCATGAAATCTGGGAAGATGCGCCTGTTTTCAGGTCCCTCAGGGAGCTGGAAAACCTTACCGGCAAGTGCGGCTACTGCGAATACAAGACCTTTTGCGCCGGGTGCAGGGCCCGTGCCTATTACGAAAACGGCGATTACCTGTCCGACGAGCCGTACTGCGCCTATATTCCCGCCAGGGAGAGGTGCAGATGAACTTCACCCCCGTTGAAACAAAGGTCCTCAACAGGGTACAGAAGGATTTTCCCGTGGTGCCTGATCCGCTCTGCGCCATGGCCGAAGAACTATCAATCCCTGAGCATGATTTCCTCGGCGCTGTCCGCGACCTGAAACAGCGCGGGATTGTCAGGAATATTTCCGGCATATTCAACGCAGACCGCCTCGGCTACGTCACGACCCTTGTCGCTTTCAGCGTGGAGGACAGGGACATTGAGAGGGCCGCAATGGCCATTAACGCCCATCCGGGCGTAAGCCACAATTACCAGAGGGACCACCATTACAACATCTGGTTCACCCTGGCAGCAGAATCCGAATCCCGCCTTGAACAGACGGTGAAAAGGCTCGCGGAGCAGACCTCTGCTTCAGATTACATCATACTTCGCAATGAAAAGCTTTTGAAAATCGGCCTCATGCTCAGCATCGGCGACGAGGAACACCAGGGACACGGGCCCTCCCGGGGGAACGGTCACGGGAAATCCCCTGTGCCGAGGCCGCTGTCAGAGGATGAGCGTGAATCCGTCCGCATTTTACAGAAAGATCTTCCCCTGGAAAGGAACCCCTTTGCCATCCTCCTCGAAACCAATACCAGCGCCATCGGACTAGATGGGCTCATGACCATTTTCAAACGACTGAAGGATGACCATATCCTGAGGCGATACGCCGCTGTTCTTCGTCACAGGGAAGCCGGCTACACGGCGAATGCCATGACGGTCTGGAAGCCCCGCAGCGGTTCAGACATCGACCGGATTGCGAGGATTTTCCATGATTCTCAGCAGATATCCCATCTTTACCTTCGGACTCTGCATCCGGGCAGGTGGGAGTATCCCCTTTTCGCCATGATCCATGCCCGCACCGACGAGGCTCTCGATGGCATAATAAAGGATTTATCCGGCAAATCCGGAATTGACGATTACCAGGTACTTCGGTCCCTGAAGGAATTCAAGAAGGAGCGCGTGGTCTATTATTCCCCGCGCTTCGACGAATGGGAGAAAAAGGCTGGACTATGATTGATATCGGCAAATTATACTGCGGCGGAAAATCGACCGGAGATTCTCTCAGGTATGGCACCGAGGCCGGCCCGGACTGCCACGGCAACAGGCCCCATGACCCCGTTCGGCTTGCCAGCGAGCGGAGGCCCATCGTCGTGTGGAGCACAACCAGGACCTGCAACCTCAACTGCGTCCACTGCTATACCGACTCAACTAATATGAAATATGACGGAGAGCTCTCGACTGCTGAGGGCCGCTCGCTCATCAATGACCTTGCCGCCTTCGGGATACCATCGCTCCTCTTTTCCGGGGGCGAGCCGCTCCTGCGGAAGGACATCTTCACCCTCATCGAATATGCAGCAAACAAGAACATCCGTCCCGTCATCTCGACGAACGGCACCCTCATCGACCGGCAGGCGGCTCAGAACATCAAGGACGCCGGTGTCGTCTACGTCGGTATCAGCCTTGACGGCATGGAGGACATCAACGACAAATTCAGGGGAGTGCAGGGGGCCTTTACCAGGGCCATGAAAGGCTTCGAGAACTGCACGGCCGCGGGCCAGCGCGTGGGGCTCCGCCTTACCCTCACCAGGCGCAATTACGAAGACCTTGACCGTATCTTCGACTTCATTGAGAAAGAAGGAATAAACAGGGCCTGCTTTTATCATCTTGTCTATTCCGGGCGGGGCAGCGATATGTACAAGGATGACCTGACCCACCGGCAATCCCGCACGGCCATTGACACCATTATTAATCGCACCGAAGACTATTTCCGGCGCGGTCTCGACATCAATATTCTTACGGTCGACAACCATGTCGACGGCGTGTACCTCTACATGAAGCTTAAGGAAATAGACCCGTCGCGGGCAGAAGAGGTATACCGGCTCCTTGCCTGGAACGGGGGCGGAGCCAATTCCACCGGAGTCGGGATTGCGAACA
Source organism: Spirochaetota bacterium (assembly GCA_035400945.1). Classification (GTDB taxonomy): domain Bacteria; phylum Spirochaetota; class UBA4802; order UBA4802; family UBA5550; genus RBG-16-49-21. The sequence goes on along the minus strand of DAONAJ010000010.1, from coordinate 47,918 downwards.
TCGATTTCTTCGGCAATGTCCACCCCGACCAGTTCTGGCAGGATTATACCCTGGGAAATGTGCGCGAACGCAATTTCGGCGATATCTGGATGGATGAGAGCGACCCGCTCATGCGTGGTCTCAAGCACAAGGCCGATTACATCAAGGGCCGCTGCAGGCTTTGCCGTTACCGCGACCTCTGCACCGGCGCCATGAGGGTGCGCGCCTTCAGGACCTACAACGATCCCTGGGCTCCCGACCCCCAATGCTACCTGTCCGATGAAGAAATCGGACTTGATGAAAAGAAGAGGAAAGAGCTCGCGCAGGCGGGCGAGGTATTCCCCATGCCGATGGAGCTGTCAGGAAAATGAAACTGTATCCCGTCATGATCAATCTTGAAGGCAAAAAGGCCGTTGTTGTCGGCGGAGGGACCGTTGCCCTCCGGAAGGTCCGGGACCTGCTTGAATGCGGCGCCATGGTGACTGTAATAGCCCCCGAGATACATCCCGATATCGACAGTCTAGCCGCATCCCACGTAAGCAATCTTATTATCGAAAGAAGGCATTACCGTTCAGGGGACTGCGACGGTGCCATGCTGGTTTTTTCTGCAACGGATAATGAAAGTGTCAACAGGGAAGTATATGCCGAGGCGGCGGGTAAAAACATTCTCGTCAACGCGGTTGACGATCCGCCCAACTGCTCTTTTTTCATGCCGTCATGGTTTAACCGCAACGGCCTGGTGGTTTCTGTATCAACCAGCGGGATATCACCGTCGTTATCAGCCCGCATAAGGCGTGACATCGAAAAAAACATCCCTGCCGACATCGAGGACGCCCTTTCCGCGCTCAAGCAGGCCCGCATGTTGCTTCGTGAAGACAATGATTTTGCCGATCTGTCTTCGGACAGGCGCGGAAAAATACTCAAGCAGATCGTTCTCGACGACGATCTGTTTGGCGAACTAGTCGATTCCTTCAAGAATGATTCAGTGAAAAAAATGCTGTTAAAACTTAAAACTGCTGATGCATAACCCCTAAACAACCTGCGAGGACCCGCGAAATGCGTTTCGCTGAATACTCTCACTCCCCATTCTTTTTCGGCCTGGCAACATTTACACGGATATTCCGCCCCTGTACTTCAGCCCCGTTCAGTTTCTGGATAGCGGCATCGGCTTCAGAATCATTGGCCATTTCAATAAAACCGAATCCCTTGGACTTCCCGGAGTCTGGATACCTGATGATTTTTACTGAAGTGACTTCTCCATGCTGCTGGAACAGGTCCCGGAGGGTCTCATCAGACATCTGATATGACAGATTACCCGCGTAGATTTGTTTAGACATACCTCACCTCAAACAAAAAAGATATATACAAATTACACCGGACCTTTTTACAGGACGGCATAATTAATATACGCCAGTGAAATATGATATATATGCAAAACCAAAGATAATTGGCCGATAGAACGGGGGGAAAATCTGCCTGGAACAATCAAAATCACGCGGTCTGTAATCGTACATCATCCATTCGGACGCAGAATAAATTAAATCCCCAATCCCCCTGCATAACCCCTTATACATTTTGAACCGGGAGGATTAAACGCAAATTTTATTTATCTAATAAAAATCGCTATGTAAAGAACAAATAGGAATTTTTGTTAACAATAAACTATAACAATTAATAAGTCAAGAATCTTTTTTTCATAAATGGAAACCCCAGTTCCTGTCCAATGGACAAATTGACTTGCGTTCCCGGTGCCGCCTGGCATAGTGGAAATGTCAAATAACACGGTGTAAAATACCATGAAATCTATTCCCGAAGAGAGAATGTTTGACCGCTACCATGGATGGATCGAGATGGAGGATGAATTTATCGGCCGGTGCGGCATATCCGAACAATACCTGGCCAAACTGGATATTGTCGAATTTGTCGAATTCCCCGATGTTGATTCCGAGATAAGGAGGGGAGAGGATGTGGCGCTCCTCGAATCAGTTATTGATTATTACAAATACCGATCTCCGGTTTCCGGCCGTATTACTGAAACAAATCAAAAACTCGAGAACCAGCCCGATCTCATCAATAGCGATCCCTATGGAGAAGGTTGGATATACAAAATAGATGTTAAAGAACCAAGGGAATTCGATGAACTCATGAATGAAGATGAATATAAAGCCAACCTCGAGAGCTCAGGAGACATATAACCATAAGAGTTTTTTTGTAACGGTAAAAATCGGCTTGATTTTTAAGGATACATTATTATATATTCAATAATATATAATTATTTTGTAAAATAATTATATATTCTGGGCACTTTTTAGTATTATTAATATGAGTCGGCGCAGTGAAGTCATGGTGCGGGAGGGAGCTTCTTAAAAAATATCGATGTGGAGTGAGATATGAAATTTGACATCCTGATCCAAAATGTTTTCATCCTGTTCGTTATCGCCATTATCATTGAATCCTGTGCGATGGCAATATTTTCCTTGACCGCATTGAAAGACATATCTGAAAACAGGCCGGTACAGGTTGCCCGTGATACCTTTGTCGTGATCCTGGCTCTTGTCCTGTGCTATAAGGTCGAGTTGCTGAGCCTCTTTTCCGGCACCGGCATTCATGTCCACAAGTATATCGATACTGCAATCAGCGCCCTTATGCTGGTCGGGCTTACCAATGTGGTGAACGGCTTTTTCGGCAAACTGCGGCGGGGTTGAATCCCAACCTAATTTGCCGGCCCTCACGAGAGGTTCGGTTCTTGTTGCGCAATTAACAAACCTGTTGGACACCGTGAATAGCAGCATATTCTAACAACTCTCCCTGATATTGTTCAGCATCCTGTTTCTATTCATTATCTCCTGTGACGATATGAGTTTGTCCAGGCCCGATGAAAACTCCCTGATCACACAGTTAAACTGGAACGCAATCCCCCTGCAGGTCGCCTGATGAAACCTGCAACAGGGACGTTATACAGGTCTGCGTGACACGGCTGCCATTTAACTATTGGGAAGATTCCGTTGATTACGCCGCCACAGGATAAACCTGGGCCATGTCGACCCGCAGTGCCCAGTGCGAATAACAATTAGCTTCCGATAAGATATATTATGTCTCATTAAGATTTTTCCCGACAGGGAGCCGCTAATTCGTGTTTCCCATCTGCACAAGAGATACAGCGTAACAGGCAATTCCTTCCCCCCTTCCGGTAAACCCAAGACCTTCTGTTGTTTTGCCTTTGATATTGATGCGGGTCACATCAATGCGAAGAGCTGATGATATATTATTTCTCATGTCTTCTATATGCGGCGATATTTTAGGCTCCTGGCAGATAACAATGGTATCTATATTTATTATGGCGGCCGGAATGGCCTCCAGGGATTCCCGCACTTTACCAAGAAGCACCATGCTGCTGATATTCTTATACGAGCTGTCAGAATCGGGAAACATCCGCCCTATGTCCACGAGCCCCGCCGCGCCCAGAAGCGAATCAATGACCGCGTGGATCAACACATCAGCGTCGGAATGACCATGAAGCCCGAACCGGTAATCGATTTTTTTCCCGCCAATAACAAGGTCACGGCCCGTCACAAACTGGTGCACATCAAAGCCGTTGCCGATACGCAGATTGACCATTGAAAGCTACATCTCAAAGACGTCAGAAAGAGAGCTCAACTTGAGGACATTGAGGACTTTTGCGCTTACTTTGCTTATATGAAGGTTTTTCTCTTTTTTCTTCTGGAGTTTCAGAAGACTGATAAGGACACCGACGCCGGATGAATCTATATAATCGACATGGGAGAGATCAATTTCGATGTCCTTGTTAATGTTATGACCTATTTCAAAGAGCTTTTCCTTGAAATTCTTGATGGTCATCATTTCAATATCACCGTTGACAATCACATGTACGATATCGGGTTCTTCTCTGATTTCAATATCCATTATGATAGTCTCCCAGCCAATTTTGTATAATGATATTTAAGTATTAATATCAAGTCAAACATAAATTTGTCAAAATATCTTAAAAAGATGATATTTAATGATTTTTTTGAAATAGCGTCATGTTTAACCGGATATGCCCATGTCCAGGATAATCATACGGGGCGACACCTTGCCGTTAAAATAATTATTTTCAAGTCTGACTTTCAGATCAAGGGGCTTTCCTGTTTCGAATAAACTCTTCATTTCCGACCCCATTCCCCAGCCGATGGCAACAAGGGTATTGTAGTCCGACAGTATATACTTCCCGTGGTTGTTCCCGAACTGCTGGAAGGCCTCAAAGATGATATTACGCACCATGAAGAGCGGCTCCCGGTTGCCGTTCCCGTATGGCTCAAGGAGCTGGAGGTCATTGATGAACCTTGTAGTAATACAGGCTATATCCAGCTCGCAATCAACTTCCATTTCATCTTCCGGATGCGCCGGCTCTTCACCCAGCTCCCGCTCCACCAGGCGCACGATTTCATCAACCTGCTCCGCCCGGACCGTGAACCCGAAGGCATTCTCATGACCGCCGATCCGCTCAAACCTGTCCGTAAACTTGCCGAAATGGCTGAAGAACTGGGACCCGCCGCGGGAACGCCCAGAGCCCTTAACAATGCCGTTCCTGCCGGGCAGGACGGTAACGATGACAGGCTTGCCGGTGACATCGGCGATGCGGTTGGCTATCAGCCCGGCATAACCATCCGGGATCCTGTCCGTCTTTATGTGTATCAGCCTCCCCGCTGACTCCTGGGACCCGGCTTCGATATTTTCAATTACCGTACCGCAGAACTGCTTCACGAAAATTCTGCGCTCCTCGTTCAAGTCCCTTATTTCAGAGATGAGATTTCTCAGAATCGCGGGGTCCTTCTCGATAAAGAAATCCACGGTCAGTTCGGTTTTCCCAAGCCTGCCGGGTGTGTTGAGAAGAGGCGCGATGGTCCACCCTATAAAACGGGAATCGATTTTTTCTCCATTGATCAGCATTCCCAGTGCCTGATGCCTCGTCCTGGCCAGGTTCTCGATGCCGGCCCTGACCAGTATCCGGTTTTCACCGGTAAGGCTTATCACGTCTGCTATGCTGCCGATGGCGACAAGACCGATGGCTGATTCGATATAATCCATTACTTTCTCTGAACCAGCCATATGCGTTTCCATGAAGATTTTATTGAGCAGGTCGATGGCATCGGGATAAAACTTACGCTTGATTGTCATCGTCCTTTGTATTTCATCAAGATCGGAAGCCTTCCTGCCGGTAATTCCCGTGATAAATCCGACATAATTATGGATGTTCCTGCCGGGGCATAGGGATCTTATCCTTTCAGCGGCTTGTACGTCATGAACCAGGATGAAATCATCTGATTCGGTGGAACCGGCAAGTTCCTTCAATCGTTCTTCATCGATACCGCTTTCGATTTTTTCGATTATCAAGTCCCGGATGAAGGAGACATTGTATTTCTCTCCGGTTCCGTCGATGATCAGAAAAAGTCTGCCGTATGAAGGGAGATAACTCAGGAGGATCGCGTGTGTGAGCTTGAAGGCCACTCCTACGCCGGCAAGATTTTTGAAGGGGTACCTGGAACCTTCTAACTTCGGATTGATTATTATCGCTTCGGGCAGATCCCTGTCCTGTTCATGGTGATCGGTAATTATTACGTCTATACCGAGGGATCGCGCATAGGCTATTTCCGCCACGTCCCGCGTGCCTGAATCGACGGTAATAATCAGGGTTATGGCATTTCCCCTGAATTCATCGATAATGTCCCTGGTTATGCCGTAGTTTTCATCATCCTTGAGGTAGCGGAGAAACGGCTCTATTTTCATCCTGCTGAAAAGGTTATGCATGAGGGCGAGGGATGTTATGCCGTCAAGGTCCGAGTCGGCGAATATCCCGATGCGCTCCCGGTCATCAATCGCCTTTCGGATCCTGGTTACCGCCTGACGCATACTTTCAAACATGAAGGGGCTGTGCATGTCCGCAAGGCTCCCATGCAAAAAAGCATCGATGCCTTGGGTATCGTTATATCCACGGGAATGGAGTATCCCCATTATGACCGGATTTATGCCGAATAGTGTTGCGTGGTCGTTGAGGTTCCTGTTGTCATGATCGGCACTGGCTGTAACGGTGTGCATGGTCTACTGCGTAGCCTTTTTTGCAAGATAATCTGCCTTGTCATTCTGACTCCGCGGAACATGCTCTATTTTACAATTGCTTATTGACTTGAGCAGAGTAACCGCCTGGTCATAGAGTTTCCTTATCTGATCGTTCTTCACCTTGTATTCACCGGAAATCTGCTTCACCACCAGTTCGGAATCGGTGCGTATCTTTACAACTTTTGCCTTGAAGTATATGGCAATCTTGAGGGCCCGTATCAGCGCCGTGTATTCGGCGTAATTATTCGTTCGTGTGCCGATGTATGAAGATATTTTCCCGACCTGCCTGCCGTCATGATCCAGTATCACTATGCCTATTCCGGCCGGTCCGGGATTGCCGCTCGAGGCGCCGTCGATGTACATTGTCAGGGTTGAATTAAGCGGGATGGTCGAAAGTTCGGCGCCCTCGAATAGCTGACTCTCGATGGACTGTTGATCGCCGGATTCGACGAGCCCTTCACCTTCATGGCCTTCAGGTCCTTTTTTTATGATTATCTTCTTCCTCGCGAACTGCTTTTCATGCCTGTTTATTATGGTTATAGCCTCTTCGATTACTTCGACCACGTCTTTTTGTTCACAGTGAGCCAGCTCGGCGATCTTCTCAAGGCTCTTTCCCTCCGCCAGTAGCTTCAGGACCCTGTCAATGCTTAATAACATATACCCATCCTTAATAGAATATATCAACCGTATAACCGCTGATCTTCTCAGGCCCACGGATGACGTTACGCCGACCTCGCCAGACTACTTGTATATATATTTGCCGCAATTGGTGCAATTAACGACCTTATCATCCTTTGATGCATCGATTGCCAGAAACGAGGGGATTTTGAAATTGCAGAATCCGCAGATTTCCCCTTCCACCCGGGCAATGCCCTTCCCCTCACGGGCGTTAATCATCTTTAAAAATTTCGCCTTATATAACGTTGACAACTGGTCGGTCAGGGCATCGAACCTGTCATTGTTTTCCTTAATAATACCCTCGTGCGTCGCTATATCCGATGAGGTCTTCGCCTTTTCTTTTTCAAAATTATCAGCTTTTTCATCAATCTCGGCCTGGAGGCGCGATAATTCTTTTTCCTTCAGTTCCAGATCATCGATCATGGCAAGGGTCTTTTCCTCGAGATTGCCAGTTTCGAATTTGATAACATCGATTTCTTTTTCAAGCGCTTGAAGCTCCTTTTCGGTCTGGATTATTTTCTTCCTGTCCTCAAGCTTCTTGATTCTGGCGCTCATCTCGGAAAGAGCCAATTCATCCAGCTTTATCGCATTCTTAAGCTCCTTTGTCTTTTTCGAAAGAGAATCGAAGCTTGACCTGGCAGCGGCGAGGTCCTTTTCAAAGGCCTTCAACGATGCCTGTATTTTATCAATGACGGTCCTGGAATGCAGTACCTTGTCCCAGTACTGCTGAAGTTCCACCATTATTTTAATATTACTATTCATTGGCCGTGCCGTAAAGCTTGAATGGATTCTGTTCTGATTCGGAAATGTATATGGGTATATCTGCAGCAGACTCCCCGTTTGTCAAGCAGTCGATTACGCGATCACGTAAAAAACCGAGCATTATTACCTCAGTGCCGAAATGTCCGGCATCAATAACAGCTGTTCCGCAAGCAGAGGCGTATTTGGCATGATGGTATCCCACATCGCCGGTGATTATGCAGTCAGCTCCTGTATCACGGATGATCTTTTCAATGGACCTCCCCCCTGCCCCGTTTACCATGGCTATCCGGGAAATGATTTTCCCCGGGTCGCCGCTGTACATAACGAATTCAAGACCCAGTGACTTTTTTACGATACCGAGTATTTCACGCAATTCAATATCCTTTTCCAGGGTGGCAAGGGCTCCCAACCCCGCGATAATGCCTTTGAAAGGATGTTCATGGGGATAGATTAGACTTACAGGACCGAATCCCATGACCTTTGCAAGTTTATCATAGAAAAGCTTATCAAGGTTGGTATGGGCGGAGTATACGTTTATCCTGTTGTCTATCAGCTTCACCAGCAGTGATGATCCGGTTTCGAAGGTGTCAATATTGCTTATCTTATTAAAAAAGAGCGGGTGATGGGTGATGAGGAGTGAGCATTTCTTTTTCAATGCCTCTTCCAGGACCGCTGAATCCAGGTCAAGGGAAACAAGAATCGAAGTGACATCGGTGCCGCGAAATATGATCTGGGCGCCTGAATTGTCATACGCTTCCTGGATCGATGGATACAGGCATCCGTCAAGGGCCGTTATGATTGTGTCGATCTTCATATTCCGGTAAACGATTTGAGATGAAAATTTATTAAAAAATTTTCTTTGGTACGTAAAAAAGTGCCCTGCACAGAAGCCGGAAAAAGCATTTGCATCAATTGAATAAAGAATTATCCCCGGAGATATGTCAATAAAAAAGCGGTTCCGTCACAGTATAAGCATCGAATCCCCATAAGAGAAAAACCGGTACTTCTGCCTGATAGCTTCCCGGTACGCCTCCATAATGACGTCATATCCGGCAAAGGCGGCCACGAGCATGAGAAGAGTTGACCTGGGCGTGTGAAAATTAGTGATCAAAGAATCAATTGCCGTCACCTTCCGCGGTGGATATATGAAGATATCGGTTTCACCTTCGCCGGGAATATTCATTCCGTCCCGGAAAGTAGATTCAAGCACCCTTACTGATGTTGTCCCCACGGCAATGATGCGGTCACCTTTTTTTCGTGCGTTATTTATTTTTTCAGCACTATCGCTTTCGAGGATAAATCTCTCGCTATGCATATGATGGGAGGCTATATTCCTGTCCCTGACCGGCTGGAAAGTCCCCCAGGAAACAAACAGCGTCAGTGGAACCATACGGGCCCCCATTGACGTAACAGCTTCCACCAGCTCCGGGGTGAAATGAAGCCCGGCCGTTGGAGCAGCCACGGCTCCGCTCTCCCTGGCAAAAACAGTCTGGTATCTCGTCCTGTCCTCCTGAGTCATCTCACGCTTGATATACGGAGGCAATGCGAGCTGCCCGATAGTTGCCAGCAAATCGTCATCAAGTTCGGTATTTGCTTCAATTTCAATAACCTGTTCCGTTTTATCGATGATCCTGAAGGCTATCGCCGAATTCTCAACGGCATAAATGACGTCACCGGAGGCAATGCGGCTCGTCCTGTTTGTTATGGCAGTCCATCTCCGTTCGTTGATCCTTCCGGTCAAAAGCAGCTCGATCGCGCCGCCGCTTGTTCTCCTGCAGGGTATTCGGGCATTTATGACTTTTGCGTCATTGTAAACCAGCAGATCGCCCTTCTTTAAAAAAGTCGTGAGCGATGAAAATCCGCTGTGAAGATATGTGCCGCTCTTTCTGTCAAGGACAAACAGGCGCGATTCATCACGCTTTTCAGCCGGATACTGGGCAATCAATTCAGCCGGCAGCTCAAAATCAAAATCATCCAAAGTGAAATGATCAGAAGGCATGGTCTACTGGTAGCTTGACAGATTTCTTTGCTTAGAGGCGATGTAGGAGGTCCTGACGCTCTTTATGCTCACGCCGGTGTAATAATGGCGGAGTATATCCTTGTAATCATATCCGCGCATCGCCATGCCGCGGGCGCCCCACTGGCACAGCCCGACACCATGGCCCCAGCCGTGTCCCTTCAGGACCAGCCTGTCTTTCTCTTTCTTTGAAACAAAATAGAGGCTCCGGATTTTTTCTGCCGGAAAGAGAAGCCGGAAATCATTCCCGTTCATTCGGATAACGCCGCGTGAATGGGCAATCGCCACCTCCACCACCCGGTCATCCTTTTTCCTGAAGGAAACAGCGCTGATAGATCCGATGGCGGGGTATTTTTTCATCAGGCCAGAACGAATCTCGGCAATATTAAGCGTCGCTTCCCAGTTGTACTTCGTGGAATCTTTGCAGAAGCCGCACGTGACCCCCTGGAGGTACGGCAGCCGGCTTTTTTCCCATACATATCTAGCATCGACGGTCTTCCCTCCGCAGGTGGAATGAAAATACGACAGGATCGGCTTGCCATCATAGACCATGATCTGACCGGCTGTTGCCCGTACCGCCTCCGTGGTCTGGGGTTTCTCATCATTCATACCGCGGTACACCTGTGTCGCAGCGGTTGCATCCAGGTCATAGGCTTCATCGCGGTCATTTCCGGATTTTAGGTGGTAGTAAGTAAATGTCCGGGCTGCGACTGCCTGGGCCTTGAGCGATTCCCGATCCCAGCTGGCGGGGATTTCGCCAGGCACAACACTCAACAGGTATTCGTCTATGACCGTCAGATTTATGACCTGCAGCGATTCGTTCTGGCGCCGCAGTATCATTGATCCGCGGTACGGCTGTCCGTTGACAAGTATAGGGTCATTGCCCGGTTCTATTTTCAACGTGCAGGTGATCATCCAGGGAGTATACGTACCGGAGATAACGGATCCAATCGGAGCATTAATAGCCATGCTGTTTCGGGAAATTTTCATGGCGCTCTTAGAGGATATTGTCACTGATCCTGCTGCCTTTACAATCAGTATCCTGACGGGATAATTGTCAGCGTCGCCGCGATAATCCCGGACCAGGAAAGGACCGCACGAGCTGATCATGAAAACAATTATCATGACCAGCCCGGTGCATGTTGCGCTCGGTTTTAAAAGCATCAGGTTATCAGCCTTTGGGATGATGCTTCTTGTGTATATCCTGTAATTTTCTCTTCGCGAGGTGAGTGTATACCTGCGTAGTGGATATGTCCATATGTCCCAGAAGTTCCTGAACTGACCTGAGGTCAGCGCCGTTCTCGATGAGATGTGTGGCGAAGGAGTGACGGAGTGTATGGGGCGTAATGTTCTTCTTTATCCTGGTCCGTGCAACATAGTTCTTCAGCAGCCGCCATACGCTCTTCCTGTTGAGCTTTGAGCCCTTCTTGCTGATGAACAGGTATTCGCTTTCCCTCTTCCCGCAGATATCGGGCCTGGATTCCTGGAGGTACTTCTTCAATAGACGCTTGGCCTCATCACCTATGGGCGCCAGGCGCTCCTTGTTCCCCTTCCCGATGACGCGTATGAGAGAATTTTCGAAATCAACCTGGTTGTGGAGGATTTCTATTGCCTCGCTTATACGGAGACCGCATGAATATAAAAGCTCGAAGATCGTCTTGTCTCGCAGTTCATACACGTCGTTTTCGGAAATCGAGCTGAAAAGAGTGTTTACTTCCTGAATATTCAGGAAATCAGGCAGGGTCTTCTCGACATGGGGCGACTCAATCTTTGTCGTCGGGTTGTCGATTTCATCGAACTTGTCGGAGATGAAGTTATAGAACTGCCGGATTGCGGCAAGAGATCTTGCCAGGGTGCGTGTCGAATTTTTCTTTTTTGTTTTTTCAAAATTCAGGAATTGCTGGACGTCCTCCTGTGTTGCCGAGAGGATATCCTTGTTGTTGGATGACAGAAAATCACTGAATTTTTTTAAATCATACGTATAAGAATAAATTGAATTTTCCGACAGCCCCTTCTCAACTTGAAGAAACCTTTTGAACCGATTGATTGCTTGAACTTCTTTCACGTCTGATCTCCTGAGTGGTTATTTTTTCCACTCCTACTCTCTTTCTATGAAAAAAATTCACCAGGTATGTTATATTAATTAATGTATTCGTATTCTGTATAATTACAAATTAATTATCGGTCATACAAGATTATGTCTTTATTTATTGCGGGCTTTTTTTAATTTTATATAAAAAAAATAATTTTTTTTAAAATTTTTTTTATATATTCAACTTTGATTGTTCCGAAAGCATTTATTGGGCAGGATTCATCGGTTATGTCACCTAACATTGCTCATGTAAAACGGCCGGGATGGGAACGAATCAGGATATTTTGTGTTTTGACGCAACGGTTTTTGCTTTTGATTTTTTGATGGGTGCATCTTCAATGATCATGCCGTCCCTGAAGACCACTTTTCGGTCGGTATAGGCGGCAACATCCGCTTCATGGGTGACCATGATGATGGTTATGCCGAGTTCTTTATTAAGTCTGGTAAAAAGCTCCATGATCTCTTTAGTATTATGCGAATCGAGGTTGCCGGTGGGTTCATCCGCCAGAATTATCGCCGGGTCATTGATAAGGGCCCTGGCAATAGCCACCCTCTGCTGCTCTCCCCCTGACAGCTTATTTGGATAGTGGTCTTCCCTGCCGGAAAGCCCTACACGGGCGAGAAGATGTTTTGCCTTGACTGATAGGTCCTTGGGGGTGATCCCGCCCTTGTAGAACAGCGGCAATTCGACATTTTCGAGGGCGCTTGTGCGAGCCAGGAGGTTGAAACCCTGGAAAACAAACCCGATCTTTGTATTTCTTATTTCGGCCTTTTCATCGTTATCAAGCCTGCTGCCGTCAATGCCGTCCAGTATGTATTTCCCGCCGGTCGGCGTATCCAGGAACCCCAGGATGTTCATCAGGGTCGATTTCCCGGAACCCGAAGCCCCCATGATCGCTATATACTCGCCGCGCCTGACAGAGAAAGAAACTCCCTTCAGCGCCCTCACCTGTACTTCTTCGCTCAGGACAAAGGTCTTCTCTATCCCGATAATTTCAATTACTTTATCTTCCATGCTATTTGCCGGCTGCTTTCGTGCCGCGTATATACTTGATGAGGATCTTGTCGCCTTTTTTAAGGTTCTTTTTAATTTCCGTATAGGTATCGCCGCGCAGGCCGACATCAATTTTGACCTTTTCCGCAGGGATTTTTCCGGTTAACTTATCACTTTTGCGCCACACCGTGTTTTTTTCAAGCTCTTCCTGTCCCTCCAGGGGGTTCACGAGCAATGCCTGGTTTGGTATCCGTATTACCCTGTCAAGCTTGTTTATTTCAATGGTAGCCGTGGCGGTCATGCCCGGCTTCAAAAGCTGTTCATCATTGTCGCATGCCACGATAGAGTCATAGGTCACCAGTCCGCCTTTGACTACCGGGTTTATCCGCACCCTGTCGATTTTTCCCCGGAATATCTTTTCCGGAAAGGCGCTCACGGAGAATGTCACGTTCTGGTTCTTCTTGACGATACCTATGTCCGATTCATCAATGCTTATGGTGAGGCTCATTTTTTTAAGACTCGGCGCAAGAACAAATACCGGCGTGTTTATGACTATCGGCGCGCCCTCGACTGCCATTATATTGAGGACAATGCCATCGATTGGCGAAACAATTCTGGCATTGGCCTTTTGTGTTCTTGTGTTTTCATAGTCAACCATGAACTGCCGGTATTTAAGAAGAACCGACTTGTAGTTGTACTGGGCACGTTCCAATCCCTTGTCGGATATCAAGTTATCCCTGTGCATGCTTTTCTTCGATTCGAGGTCCTCTTCGGCAATAGCGAGCTCCAGCTTGGCGCTTTCCAGCTGTGCCCCCATTTTCTTCAACACCTGGTTGAGGTCTGAAGTATCAATTTCTGCAAGCACCTGCCCTTTCCTTACTTCCTGGTTGAAATCAACCGCAACATTCGATATAACGCCGTTAGTCTTGCTGAGTATTGTTTTTTTCCCCGAGACGTCAAGCACGCCGGTCACTGAAATCGTCTTTTCCACCTTGCCGACCGAGACTTCCTGGAATTCGAATTTATCTCCCGAATTTTTTCCGCAGCTTCTGATGATGCTTATAACCAGTATAATAGCAATGACACCCGCGCCGATAGCTATTACGTTCTTCTTCGTCATTTTTTGCATAAAGAATCCTCTCCCAGGCCGACAATGCTTGATATTTTCGCCAATGCCATCAGGTAGTCATTTTTTGCTTTATGGTAGCCCAGTGCGGCATTTTGGTAGGACATGATTGCTTCATTGATCTCAAGCTGTGTCCCGGTTCCGTTTTCATATAATTTCTTTGCCATGAGCAAGTTCTTTTCAGCGTCATCCATCAGTTTCTTTGACAGCTCAATCATTTTTTTCTGTTCCTGGAGGGTCTGGTACTGGTTGTTCATCAGTGTCCGTGTCGCATTTATGGCATCTGTTTCCTTGTAGAGTGATTTGTTGTAGTCAGCCTGTGCGGACTTGACCTTGGCCGTTATCAGGCCGCTGGAAAAGAGGTTCATGCGTGCCATAAAATTCACCCCTAGGTTTGTATCCCATGCATCAGAAGTGAAATTATTCTTTGCCGAAGCAAAATCGATCCTTCTGTTTCTATATCCTCCCAGAACCTGCATATCCACATCCGGATAATGACTTGCTTTTTCAATGTCAATCTTCGCCTTGGCCAGCTGCGTCTGTATCTTCGCCAGCTTCAAATCTGCCGAATTGACTTCCGCAAGCTTGTGAATCTGCTCAATCGAGTAGGATATTTCAGGTAGCTCGTTGAATTTCTCGAGGGTAAAATCTGTTCCTGGATCATCAACGCCCATTATCCTGAACAGCTCGGCCCTGGCCGCCCGCTCGGTGTTCTTTGCCTTCTGCAGCTCCATCTGGGAATTCTGGAAATCGTACTGCGCCCTGCTTAATTCCAACAGTGATTTCCCCGCATTTTTATACAGGATTTCCGTCATCCTGAGTTTATCCTTATTGCTGGAAAGCATTTTTTCCTTCAGTATGACAGTCTCACCGGCAAGCAGGAATGACCAATAGGCGCTTTTTACGCTGTATATGGCCTCATTGATTGTCTTTTTGTTCTGAAGCTTGTACATGTCCAGATTTTTTTTTGCCATTTCCTGAGTTTTGGCCTTTTTTTCATTATAAAGACTGATCGAAGCGGTCACTCCCAGGGTGATACCAATATCATAATCCCTTGTCAGAGCTTTAATAAAAGGGCTTGGTTGAGGCTGTGCCTTATCAAGAAGATACTTTGCAGTAGCTTGTTCTGCGGAAGTAGGCAGATAAGGTATCCAGGAATACGCATCAACATATTTTGTAGGTAAACCTGTTTTCGTATACGCGTCAGTTTTAATGCTCATGTCAATAGAGAAAAGCCGTTGCGAAGTTGCAACCCAGTAATCCGCCTTGGCTTTCTTCTTGTCTTCTTCCGAGGCTTTTATCGATGTGTTATTCTCAACAGCTATGTTGATGCATTCTTTCAGGGTTAATACTTTTTTCGGCTCAGCTTCATCCGCATAGATGTTCAGAACTGCGAATAACAACGCAAAAAATAACAAACTTCTATGTTTCATCCAGTTTCCTATTTCATGATTCTGCAACAACAATTAAATAGTGTCTTATTTAATCCATCTGTCAGAACCACATACAACGATAATGAATAATGCAGTGTTAAAATTAATGTAGTTAAATCATATCATTTAATTATTTATACTAAATACTGTCAAGAAATTAAATCTAGTTAATTATTCGTCATTATTATCAATAACATTGACACATCATGCAAGTATCCGATTTCAAGCATTTATTATTATTCATGTATATTTTACGGTTCGACCATGCATGGACATGGGCACCTTCTTATTCCCGCAGGTCATGTAATTAGTATACCGAGGCAGCAAAATGTTGCAAATCCCCTTGGTCATTGAGTGCCAAATATGAAAAGTTTAACTGGATGATTATGGAGGTCAGTGGTCCTCTTCAACGCCATCCCCATACTATTCACAATCTCGCATCTCATCACTCTATCTTGATGATATCAGCATTTATGTTCAATAAAATAAAAAAATATTTGACAGTTGTCCTCCAGGAATAAATAAAGGATTTCCAGTACTGCTGGCGTAGCTCAATCGGTAGAGCAGTTGATTTGTAATCAACTTGTTGGGGGTTCAATTCCTCTCGCCAGCTCAGCAGCACATTTGGTGAGGTTCCCGAGCGGCCAAAGGGAGCAGACTGTAAATCTGCCGGCGTAGCCTTCGATGGTTCGAATCCATCCCTCACCACAGCGGCATGAAACGCGGCGCCAAAAACGCCGCGTTTTTTTGCTTGTTATTTTTATTGATCCCCTGCTTTAATAGTCAACTGTTCAGGTATATATCAATGCTGTCAAAAGAAGAACTGTTGTTCTATACGCGTCAAATGGGCATTCCTTCGTGGGGCGCACCAGCCCAGGAACGATTAAAAAATTCTACGGCATTTGTTGCCGGTACCGGCGGACTTGGCAGCCCTGTCCTGTTTTATCTTGCTGCTGCAGGAGTGGGCAATCTTGTTATCTGCGATTATGATAAAATTGAAATAACCAATTTAAACAGGCAGATTCTCCATCAATTCAAAAGAATAGGCGAGCTGAAAGTGGATTCGGCCCGTGAAGCGCTGACCGAACTCAATCCCTTTATTACCATCATACCGGTGAAGGAGAAGCTGACCAGAAAAAACGCTGAGTCGATAATCGGCAAACCGGATATAATCATCGATTGTCTGGATAATTTCGAGGCGCGTCACATCATCAACCGTGTTTCAGTGAAAAACAGGATTCCCATGGTGCATGCGGGTGTCGCCGAGTTAAGGGGCCAGATCACCTTCACGCATCCGCCCGAAACACCGTGCCTGGCATGTTTCCTGGACCTGAAATCACCCCACAAGAAGCCGCAGGTTCTCGGGGCGACACCCGGCGTCATTGGCTCGCTCCAGGCCGTTGAAGCAATCAAGTATCTCGCAGGATTTTCTCCTTCATTGAAGAACAGGCTGCTTTTCTGGGACGGGCTGGCCATGAAATTTGAAGCCATAATCATTAAACGCAACCCCCGCTGCAAGGTTTGTAAAAATTCCTGACCTGGATTTCTCACGATATAATGTTATAATATGCTTTATAAAAGAGAAGAGTTCACTTACATAATCTGGGAAATAAAAATAATCAATTACAGGAGATATATATGGCCGGATCAATAAAAACGAAAATACTGGGCGTCCTGCTTCTGGTTGTCCTGGTTCTCGGTGGTTTTATTTTTTTCAGGTACTTTTTCACCTATGAACAGCGGCAGCAGTTCAGAAGAAAGATCGACACGGTAACAGGACAGAACATGACCGTCACCGTATTCGGATATGACGGACGAATCATCAAACGGTGGGTAGGCATACAGAAGATCACCTCTGGCTATTCACGGGGAGGTTCAGGAGAGCGAAATTACACTTATTTCTATACCCGCGATGGGAAATACGTGCAGTTACCCGACTCGGTATGGTATATCGCCGAAGAGGAATAGCGTGTTAGGAGACAATGTCACCGCTCTACAGGGGATAGGGCCCAAAAAGGCGCAGGTGCTCAGGGACGAAGCCGGTATTGAAACCGTCGAGGACCTCCTCTACTACATTCCCCGCCGGTATATAGACCGTTCTTTTTTCAAGCTGCTGAAAGACTGTTTCCTTAATGACGTGGTTACCGTGTCAGGCACTATCCAGAACGTTTCCATTACCGGCAACAGGAAGAAATTCCTCGAGGTGGAGATAAGCGACGGAACCGATACCCTTACCGGAGTTTTTTTCGGCGGCGTTCAGTATTTCGCCAGGCTCTTTTCAATCGGCGACAATGTAATTTTTTCCGGTAAAATAAATTTTTACCGGAAAAAGCAGATGGTCCATCCCGACTTTGACTTTATCGATGACACCTCCGGATCCGGGATCCGGGCTATCAATACCGGCAGGATAATCCCCCTCTACCGTTCAACGGAAAAGCTGAAAGCCCTGGGCTTCGACTCGCGGGGTTTCCGCCGGGCGATTCGAACCGCCCTGGATTCATACCGCTCCGGCATCAGGGAGACAATTGACGCCGACATCCTGCAGCGTCACAGCCTCATGGGTATCGGCGATGCCGTGCTCGCCATACATTTTCCTGAATCCTTCGAACAGGCCGAACAGGCCCGGAGGCGGCTTGCTTTTAACGAAATGTTCTTCCATCAATACTATCTCTCCCTTTCCCGGAGGTACGCCAGGGAAGTGAACCGGAAGAAAATAACGGCAATTGACGGCTCGAAGTACCGCGCCTTCCTGTCATCGCTTCCCTTCGAACTAACAACCGATCAGAAGACTGCAGTTGAAACCCTGTATCGCGACATCACCTCTCCCAGCCCGATGAACCGCCTTCTCCAGGGCGATGTGGGATCCGGGAAAACCGTCGTTGCCCTGGCCGCGATAACAATGGTCCTGGAACAGGGACGCCAGGCAGTCCTCATGGCCCCGACCGAGATCCTTGCCAACCAGCATTACGGCAATGCCCTGAAGATGATGGGCGGCTCAATGAAGATTGATCTCCTGACCGGCAGCACGCCGAAAAGCGAAAAGAAAAAAATATATGAATCCGTCCTGGTGGGAGGCACCGACCTTCTCATCGGCACCCATGCGATAATACAGGATGAAGTTGCATTCAGGGATCTCGGTCTCATTGTTATTGACGAGCAGCACCGCTTTGGCGTCGAGCAGCGTTCAGCCCTGCGGGAAAAAGGGGAAACGGCCGATCTTCTTGTCATGACTGCGACGCCCATCCCGCGGTCACTTTCCCTCACTCTCTACGGCGACCTGAACCTTACTTCCATACGCGAGATGCCTGCCAACAGGCTCCCTGTCAAGACCATGTCGTTCCCGGAATCGAGGCTCCAGGGCGTTTACAATTCCCTGGAAAGGTATATTTTACAGGGACGGCAGATTTACTATGTCCTGCCCCTCATCGAGGATTCGGATAAAATCGACCTCAAATCTGCCATGCAGGTCTTTGACCACCTGAAGAATGACATTTTTCCCGAGCGCCGCGTCGGGCTCCTTCACGGCCGGATGAAACAGCCCGAACGAGATGAGGTCATGGACCGTTTCAAGAACGGCGCAATAGACATCCTGGTGTGCACCACTGTCATTGAAGTCGGGATTG
Source organism: Spirochaetota bacterium (assembly GCA_035400945.1). Taxonomy (GTDB): domain Bacteria; phylum Spirochaetota; class UBA4802; order UBA4802; family UBA5550; genus RBG-16-49-21. The sequence goes on along the minus strand of DAONAJ010000010.1, from coordinate 29,097 downwards.
ACGTGCCCAATGCCACGGTCATTGTGATCGAGCACGCGGAACGGTTCGGCCTGTCGCAGCTCCACCAGCTCAGGGGCCGCGTCGGACGGGGCGAGCACCAGTCCTTCTGCGTTCTCATAAGCCCCGACGAAATATCGGAGGAAAGCAAGACAAGGATTGAAACCATTGTATCAACAAATGACGGATTTACCATTTCCGAGGAGGATCTCAAACAGCGCGGGGCCGGCGAGCTGATAGGTTTCCGGCAGCACGGGCACGGCGGTAGCTTCGAATTTACCGACCTGTCCCTTGACATTGACCTTATTCTGTACGCCAGGGAGGTCTCCGAGCGGCTGGTTTCCGGCATCGAGGACATACGGGTTCTCTGGGACCAGTTCAGGAACAGGAAATACAGCCCGCTCCTTAACGGTATCCGGAACAAAAAGCTTCTCACCATACTGTCCTGATCGTGCCCCGGTAACGGCTTTTACATGAAGATGGTGCCGCCGAAAAACCGCCGGTATACCTCAATATTGAGATGACCGAACCACTGGATGCCCTTTACCTGAAACAGCTTCATCCTGCTGATCGATTTTTCCGCTCCCAGTTTAGAGTTCAGCTGGTCAAGGCGGGTATTAAAGGTGCGCAGGTCGTTATAATATTTCCTTGAGGCAATTTTCTTCATTTCCTCGTATCTCTGTATGCTGTCAAAAGGCAGGTTCAGGATGTTGATGTTCTGCTCGAACCACTTCAGCACCGTGGTCTTTATGAATTCATCAGGGAAAAACCGCGCGGCCTTGTTGCCGGGCAGATACTTGTAGCAATACCCGTACTTGTTCTGGTAGAAATCATCTTTCAAATACTTGTAAACCGTCAGGGGGCCGATGTGATAGATGAAAAGTTTTTCCGATTCAGGATCCAGCTTGAAATTCTCAGACAGCGTACCGGCGGCAACCGATATTTTCTTGAAAATAAAATCGGTATATTGTTCCGTGATATGGCCTGACGGCTTGCGCAGGAAAGCCACGATTTCCTGTTTAATCTTCTGTTTCATTGCTTCATGGTCGGAAGATGCTTCAACGAAGAAAAATGATTTCTGGAGGCTTTCGAGGTCGTTACGGTAGCCGTCAGGGTCAACCGCGATAATATACGGCTCCCTTCTGTTCCAGCTTTTTGATCCCCTGAGGGTGAACATCCCGCCGGCAAACGCTTCATTGGCTCTGACTTCAGCTTCCTGCTCCGCCTCTGAAACGGCGCCGTGCGCCGCATCGCTGCCGTGCCCGCTCTTCTCTGCGTCCAGGACCTCAGGCGGCTCCCCCTCCTGGATTGATTCATTTTTTGCTATCTTGCCATCCAGTGATTCTATTAATTGGGATAATTCATCGTTGCGCTTGTTTTCTGATTCATTACCATGAAAAAAATTATCATCGTCATCCTTGTCGATATTCAGAAGAATTTGATCAATTTCGTTCATGGGCGCACCCGGATTTATTTTTCGCCGGTTTCCGGCGTCTCCGCGGTTACTTTTTCCGCGGCCGACGGTTTGGATTTTTCATCATGGTTATGGACCGGGGGCAGTTTTTGTCCCGCCATGATGGTGTTTATCTCCTCCCCGGTCAGGGTCTCCCGCTCAATGAGATTCTGCGCAAGACGGTCGAGCTTGGTCATGTTCTTTTTCAGAAGCTTCATCGCATTATTCTTGCATGAATCAATGATGGCGTTCACTTCCTCATCGATGAGCTGCGCCGTTGTTTCGCTGTAGTCGCGGTGCTGTGATATCTCCCTTCCGAGGAATATCTGCTCGTTCCTTTTCCCGAATGTTATCGGCCCCAGTTTTTCGCTCATGCCCCATTCGCATACCATCTTGCGCGCTATGTCCGAAGCCCGTTCCAGGTCGCTGCTCGAGCCGGTCGTCACTTCCTTGAATTTCATCTCTTCGGCCAGGTGCCCGCCGAACAGCACCGTGATCTGGTCAAGCCAGTGCTTCTTGGAATAGAGACGCCGGTCTTCCTTGGGAAGCTGCATGGTTACGCCCAGCGCCCTTCCCCGCGGTATTATGGTGACCTTGTGTACCGGGTCCGATCCCGTCAGAACGCCCAGGATGGCATGGCCGCCTTCATGGTACGCGGTGATCTCCTTCTCCTTGTCGGAGATAAGTATCGAGCGTCGTTCCGGCCCCATCAGGACCTTGTCTTTTGCGTCTTCCATGTCTTCCATGGTGACACGCTTCCGCCCCCTCCGTGCGGCGAGAAGGGCCGATTCGTTAACAAGGTTCGCCAGATCGGCGCCGGTGAAACCGGGCGTGCCGCGGGCAATTATCTTGAGGTCAACTTCCCGCGACAATGGGATCTTCTTGGAATGGACCGCCAGGATCTTTTCCCTCCCCTTCACATCGGGAATATCCACCACCACCTCGCGGTCAAAACGGCCCGGTCTGAGGAGCGCAGGGTCAAGGACGTCGGGTCTGTTGGTTGCCGCTATGATGATGACCCCCTCGTTGGTCTCGAAACCGTCCATTTCCACCAGGAGCTGGTTCAGCGTCTGCTCCCGCTCGTCATGTCCGCCGCCGAGCCCGGCCCCGCGGAGACGGCCCACTGCGTCAATTTCATCGATAAATATTATACAGGGAGCGCTTTTCTTGCCCTGGTCGAAGAGGTCACGCACCCGTGAAGCGCCGACACCGACGAACATCTCAACGAAATCTGAACCGCTGATGGAAAAGAACGGCACCCCGGCCTCGCCGGCTATGGCGCGGGCAAGGAGGGTCTTGCCGGTCCCCGGAGGGCCCATGAGGAGCACGCCGGTCGGGATTTTGGCGCCGATGTTGATGAATTTCTTCGGCTCCTTGAGGAATTCAACGATTTCTCTGAGCTCCTCTTTCGCTTCGTCAACGCCGGCGACATCTGCAAAGGTCACCTTCCGTTTCGTTTCAGGATTCAGTTTCGCCCTGCTCTTTCCGAAGGACAGCGCCTTGTTCCCGGTGGACTGAATCTGCCTTATCATTATAAACCATATGAAGCCGAAAAACAGGAGCCACGGCAGGAAATTGAGCACGCCCTTCAGGAAAATATTATCGTCATCCTCCTTGCCTTCAACCTTTACCTCGTTGGCAATGAGCGTCTTTATGAGCTCGGGGTCTTCATAGGGAATGACCGTTTCAAAGTCAGGGTTTTCTCTCTTCACGAATCCCTTCGACTCTGGCTTCTTGGCCTCGTCAATTTTGTTTACCCTGTAATAGCCGATGATCTTCTTGTTGTTTTCAATGGTAACGCGCGAGATATCCTTGTTCGCCACCTTGACCATGAACTCGCTGTAACTCAGTAATTTCTTGTCTTTGTCTGTCTGGTTAAGCTGAAATATCGCTATGAGAATAAGCCCTATAAGAAGAAGCAGGGCGATTTGTTTCGCAGTTTTATTCATTTACATCTCCCGTGAAATCAATCCTTGTACTGTTAATTTTTAATGACAGCTATCACTTTTTTTGAATTTTTGTCCACCAGAAAATCCGCGGCAATTCTGTTGGGAGCATCAAATAAAAAACCGGTCATGCATGCTATAACCGTATCTCCGGCCAGTAATAGCGGGACCCGATCCTTACTGGCATTATCTAGCTTCTTTTCGATGAATAAATCCTTAACTTTTTTACTCCCTTTTTCCGTCCTGATATAATCCCCCTCCCTCCTGTTTCTAATATATAAGGATTTATTATTTTTTTCCATTGTTACAAAAATATAACCTGGATTTTTACGGAATTTTTCAAAAAAACCATAATCGACGGCCTTTACAGTTACCGATATGCCTATTTCCTGAATTTCGACAATCTGCTCCGGCGCCGTTTCCAGGTCCACGGGATACATCCACTTTTCCGTCGAGGCACAGATCGAGTCCGGCACCGATAATCTCAGCCAGCTTTTCTTTCTCCTGAAAAGCTTCTCAATCCGGATCCTTTTATCGGCATAGATATTGATGTTGGCCCGCTCAACCATGAATTTTGAAAAGATTTCCTGAAGCATGCTCCGGTTGACATGATGATAGAACTTCCTGCGTATAACCGATGATAGGATGTGGGCAAAAAGAGGAAAACTGTGCCGCAGCGCTTCAGCGTCAACATATGCATCGTTGTCTTCTTCTGTAACTGCATGGTCGTATTGTACATGGATAAGCCCGTCAATCAAGGCAAGGCTCTCGCCGGCAACCTCAACAAGTGACAGGATTGCCCCGTCAGCCATGGGGAATTTCTCCCTTATAACAGGCAGCACCCGGTTCCTGATGTAGTTTCTCGAATATGCCGTATCTTCATTGCTGGCATCTTCCCGCCATTCAAGGCCGCGGGCTTTCAGATAGTCATATATCTCTCCGGCGGAAACCGCCAGAATCGGCCTGACTATGTTGCCCCGCCGCGGAGGGATCCCCTGAAGGCCGTGTATCCCGGTTCCCGTCATTATCCTCATCAGCACGGTTTCTATCTGGTCATCCCTCGAATGGGCCGTCGCAATGATATTATAGCCATTGTCCCCGGCTATCCTGTGAAGAAGCCGGTATCGCACATTGCGCGCATCCTCTTCGAAGGATATGCCGGCAGTGCGTTCGATCCTGAAATCGTGGCTGCACACATGGACATCCATACCGTGCCGTTCTCCCATGGCGCGCACGAATTCCTCGTCCCGGTCCGAATCCTTGCCGCGCATCCTGTGATTGAGGTGAAAAATTCCCGCTTCAATTCCCATCTCATTGCGCAAAACGGAAATCACATGGAGGAGGAACATGGAATCTTTCCCGGCGGACAGCGAAAGCAGCAGCCGGTCACTCCCGGTGAAAAGGCCATGCTGTCTTATAAAACCCTTTATCCCTGTGATTATCGGATCCATGCTATCAAGATATCCCCATGCGTGTACGGTGTCTATTAATTTTCTTGACTCATCCCGCCCGCCGAAATACAACGTATTTTTGACAACTTTACAAACAGGATGGGAACATGGATTCCAGCATACTAAAGCGCATCGATGAATGGACACGGCCACCCTTTGATACTGGTACCATACGGGAAATAGAGTCCCTTGTCGAAAAGAAGGAAGACAATGAACTCGAGGACCGCTTCTACCGGACCCTGGAATTCGGCACCGGCGGACTCCGCGGGGTTATCGGTGCCGGGACCAATCGGATGAACATATATACCGTCGGCATGGCGACGCAGGGCCTTGCCAATTACATCGGAAAGAACGGTTCTGCCGGCACCGGCGTAGTCATTGCCAGGGACTCCAGGCGTCTTTCCGATACCTTTGCCTACGAAACTGCGTCGATCCTCGCCGCCAACGGCATCCCGGTATTTCTCTTCGATGATATCATGCCGACGCCCCTGGCGTCCTTCGCCATCCGGCACCTCAAGGCCGTCGCCGGGGTCGTCATCACCGCAAGCCATAACCCGCCGGAATACAACGGCTACAAGGTATACTGGGACGATGGCGGGCAGATCACCCCGCCCCATGACGATCTCATAATAGCCGAGGTAAACCGTGTCGATTCAATCTCCAAGATAAAAAAAATACCCTTCAAGGACGGCGTATCCTCCGGAACAATCAAGCTGATTACCGATGAAGTCACCGAAGCCTATGTTGCCGAGCTCGAAAAAGCCGCCCTCAGGCCGAAGGGTAAATCAACGGTTCGTATTGCATATACCCCTATTCACGGCACCGGGTACCGGATCATCCCCCGCATCCTGAACCATTTTGGATTCACCGACGTGCTGGTCCAGAAAGAACAGTCGCATCCCGACGGGAACTTCCCCACGGTGAAATATCCGAACCCTGAGGAAAAAGAGGCCATGGGAATGGTTACCGCCCTGGCCCGCGCCGAGAACGCCGACATCATCCTGGCCACTGATCCCGATGCGGACCGGATGGGCGTTGGCTTCAAGGGGCCGGACGGCGGATATATTCTTATAAACGGGAACCAGATCGGCACCATGCTGGAATATTATATCCTTTTGCGCTCAAAGGAGAACGGCACCCTCCCGGCCGACGCGGCGGTTATCAAGACAGTCGTCACGACCGAGCTCCAGCGAAAAATTGCGGAAAGCTTCAAGTGCAGAATCTTTGACGTCCTGACCGGCTTCAAGTGGATCGCGTCAAAGATGAAGGAGTTCGACGATACCGGGTCGGCAACGTTCATGTTCGGCGGCGAGGAAAGCTACGGGTACCTGCCGGTGCGCTTCGTGCGCGACAAGGACGCTGTCAGCTCCTGTTATTTCTTCGCAGAAATGGCCGACTGGCTCAAGAGCAGGAACAAGACACTTTACGGTTTCCTGGACGAAATATACGCCGCCCACGGACTCTATCTCGAAGACCTCCTTTCCCTCACCCTTAAAGGCAAGGAAGGCACGGAAAAGATCAGGAGCCTCATGGAGAAATTCCGCTCAACGCCGCCGGCGGCGATATCATCGATCGCGGTCGAATCCATGGCCGACCTCAAGAGCCTGGTCCGAAAAAACCTGAAAACCGGCGCGGACGAAAAAATCACCGACCTCCCCTCGTCCAACGTCATCCAGTTCTACCTTGAAGACGGCTCCAAGATCACCATGCGCCCGTCAGGCACCGAGCCGAAGATAAAATTCTATTTCAGCGTCTGCGGGGAGGCCAATGCAGGGAACCTTGCCGACGCGAAAAAGAAGGTGCAGGAAAAGTTGGACGCGCTGAAAAAGGACCTCATGGGTCTGACAGGGGCATAACAGCCGCCTAGAAGGTAATGCTCCGGCAGATCTCCTCTTCTTTTCTGAGCATAATTTCCTCGTCCTCGTCCGACCGTTCGTGGTCGTAACCGATGAGATGGAGCATGCCATGGACGATGAGGCGCTTCAGCTCATCCTGAAGCGTGACGCGGTATTCCTGGGACTGGCGGTCGGCCCGGTCGATGGATATGTAGATATCGCCTATTTCTTCGCAGGTGTCATCAACGGCAGGGAAAGGATTGTCCCTGTTTGAAAATGAAATGACATCGGTCGGCTCGTCATGGCCCCTGAATTCACGGTTTATCTTCCGCATGTACTGATCGCCGGTCATGACGATGGTGATCGAGGCGTCCTTCAGGTCTAGCATTTCGGCAGCGGCCGATGCCGCACCCCTTATCTTGTTCTTGCCGATCTTCTTGTACGGCAGCGTGATGTCTTCGCAGAATACGTCAATCCGTATCATGGTTCTGCCTTATCTTCTTTTCCAGTTTTTTCAGGTCATAATCCTCGGGGTATTCGATACGGGAATGGAAAACCCCCTTCAGCAGCGAGAGAAACGTTTCCTGTATCATGCGCAGCTCGGTCATGGACAGGTCCGATGATTCCAGCTCACCCTCGTTGAGCTTGTTGAAAATTATCTTCTGCACCAGACCGCCCAGCTTTTCATATGACGGGTTCTGGAGCGACCGGGCGGCCGCCTCTATCGAGTCAGCCAGCATGACGATGGCAGTCTCCTTGCTGTGGGGCCGCGGCCCGGGATACTGGAAGTCTGATTTGTTGATTTTTTCATGGCTTTCGGCCGCTTCCAGGGCCTGGTGATAAAAGAAGGTCATCGTCGTCTGGCCGTGATGGACACGGATAAAATCAATGACGGACTCCGGGAGAAAGTTCTTCTTCGCCAGTTCCACCCCCTTGTCCACATGGGAGATAATGAGCTGTGCGTATTCAAGGGGCGACATTCTCTTCGCCCTGGGATCGGTTACCCGGTTCTCGATGTACATGCCGGCGTCGGCGATTTTCCCGATGTCATGGTAGTAAGCGCCGACCCGCGCCAGCAGGTGGTTCGCGCCGATTTCCTTGCATGCCGCCTCGGAAATGGTCGAGACCAGCATGGAGTGGTTATAGGTGCCGGGCGCCTTCATGAGCATTTCCTTAAATATTTCCGCGTTAAGATCGGAAAGCTCCAGGAGCTTGAACTTGGTGGTGATCCCGAAAATATTCTCATAAACGGGAAGAATCCCCAGGACCAGGATCGAATTGATGACGCCGCTCGCGAAGGCAATCCCCAGTATCTTCAGGAAGCTCATGGAAATGACCGGTATTTCCTGGATGAGGGCCACCGAGATGATGATGAAGATGTTTATCGCCCCGACAATGACGCCGCCCCGCAGGAAGTCGGTCCGCCGTTCAACCTTCTCGTTGACGAAGACACCCACGAGGGCGGTGCTGAAGGAAATGATCGCCGTCGAAATATTGCTGCCGCTGATCAGGGTCGTGAAGAAGATCATATACAGACCCGCGATGATGGAAAGGTAGCGGTTGTAGAGTATGGACAGTATCATCGTCGCAAATGATATGGGCAGCAGGAGTGCGAAGGTCAGCCTGGGATTAATGGGTGATTCGATGCGCGACATGAAGAATGTGTAGACCATGAACATGATAATGAGGGAAAAGATGATGATGGTCGATTTCTTGTCAGGCATGAACACCTTGTTGAATTCCATGAGGAAAAAGCCGAAGATGAAGAAGAATACGGCCTGGACCAGAAGTATGCCGAAGATGAAACTTATGTTGATGGTGGCCGTCTGTTTGTTGTATATGTCAATTTTCTTCAACACGTCCTGGGTGACGGTGTCACCCTCCCTCACGATGGTCATTCCCTTTTTCAGTTTGCTGGTAACGGGGGGCACCTTTTTGACGACCTCAGCTATCCTTCGTTTTGATTCCTCCGTATTGAAGGATATGTTGGGTTCAAGGATGCCGGACACGATGCCGCTGATAGCCATTATGGTCTGTTTCTGAAGGTGCGGGGCCATGGAGCCGCATATGCCGGGAACGCTGCCCTTTACCTCGTCGAGGGTCTTGAGCGTATCCAGGGACCGCGAGACCTCATCGACCGTTTCGGGAAGATTAATGGTCCTCACCGTGACATTGTTGTTGTAAATCTTCAGCGGGTTGTCATAGGGCTTGTCAAGGATCCCCATCTGGGAATCATCGTAGATATAGATCAGTATCCTTGAAATGATCTTTTTGAGCCTGGCATGGTCCTTAAACCTGAGGACCTCGAGCAAAATCGTGTCGTTGAACTGCAGGTACCGGGGCATGCGTGACTTCATGGCATAGACCTGGAAGGTGAAGTCATTCCCGGCCGGCGGGAACTGCTTGAGCGTCTCCACGGCGTGGTTTATGAGCACGTTTGTCACATTGAGCTTTTTCTGAAGGACCGAGGCGTCCTTGTCGAACACGAGGGGAACTGATTCGGCTTCCCGTTTCCGCTCAACCGCGGTTTCCGGTTCATTGATATACTCGATGTCCCGGGGGACCCGTATATCCTCGTCGGCTATGTCACCGATCTCGTAATGGTAGGATGTCCCGAAAAAATTCAGGGAAAGCATGATCGTCGAAATGCAGACAATGACAAGGAGTGATAATAATGAAAATTTTATATTCTGGCTTCCGAGGAAATGCCGGACAGATTGCGACGCTATTTCTAAAAGTGATTTCATGCCGTGTAAATACAATTAATCACTATACCCGCTCTTTTCATAGGCGGCAACTATTTTTTCAACTATCGGGTGTCGTGAGATGTCTTCCCTGGTGAACCGTATAAAGCTTATGTCGTTGATGTCTTTAAGTATCTTCATTGCATGGAGGAGCCCCGATTTCTTGGGCTTCTCTATGTCGATCTGCGTGTCATCGCCAGATATGACGATCTTTGAATTATTCCCGAGCCTGGTCAGGAACATTTTCATCTGGGCCACGGTTGTGTTCTGCGCCTCGTCCAGAATGATGAAGGCGTTGTTGAGGGTCCTGCCCCGCATGTATGCCAGGGGGGCGACCTCAATGATGTTCTTTTCCATCATTTTAGATATCTTTTCGAAGGGCTGGAGGTCAAAGAGCGCGTCATAGAGGGGCCTGAGATAGGGGTTTATTTTCTGGACAAGGTCACCGGGAAGATAGCCCAGGTTTTCGCCTGCTTCCACGGCCGGCCTGGTGAGTATGATGCGATCAACCTTGCCGGAAAGGAGATATTTCAGCGCCATCACTACGGCAAGGTAAGTCTTGCCGGTCCCGGCGGGGCCGGTGGCTATGGTGACCGCGTGGCCGTTTATGGCGGTAATATAATGGGCCTGGTTCAGGGTCTTGGGCACCACGGCTTTGCCGGTATCCTGGAAGGATATTTTCAGCCTGCCAATATCGTCGGCCTTGAAATTCCTTCCCGACATTACCGTGGCGATGATGTATTTCAGGTCAAATTCGTCGTACTCGTAGTCCTTCCCGTTGGCATAAATGAAATCGCTCATGACATGGAGCAGTTTCATTACCAGGTCATTCTTCTCCTTTACGGCCTTGACGATCAGGGTTGTGCCCCTTGGGATAATGTCAACACCGGCGAGTTCCTCGATTTTCTTGAGATTGGCGTCCTTATACCCGCAGATTCGCTTGAATATCGACGTATCATCGATTTCAAATCGGTTTTCGACCATGTTATTTGCCGACCACCTTTAAATTGAGCTCCTGAAGCTGATCCGGCGATACCGGCGAGGGGGCGTTGCTCATAAGGCACTGCCCTTTCGTCGTTTTCGGGAACGCGATGACGTCCCGTATCGATTTTTTACCGAGGAGGATCATCATGACACGGTCAAGGCCAAGGGCTATGCCCCCGTGGGGAGGGGCCCCGTACTTGAGGGCGTCAACCAGGAAGGAGAACTTCTCATCGGCCTCTTCCTTTGTTATGCCGAGGAGGGAAAATATCCTGCTCTGCACTTCCGGATTGTTGATCCGTATAGACCCGCCGCCGATCTCTACCCCGTTCAGGACCACGTCATAGGCCTGGGCGAGCACCTTGTCAGCCTGTTCCGGCTTCAAGGAATCAAGCTGCGGGATGAACTCCGCCTTGGGAGAAGTGAACGGGTGGTGCTTGGAATAGAAGCGCCTGTCCTGCTCGCTGTATTCGAAGAGGGGAAAATCCGTGACCCAGAGGAAGTTCAGCTTCTTTTCATCGATGAGGCCCAGGTCGCGGGCTATTTTCACGCGGACGCTCGCCAGGGCGCTCGATGCGGTCGCATAGCTGTCGGCGACAAAAAAGAGCGAGGCCTGGCCTGAAAGGTTGAACCGCGCCTTCAGCTGCTCCAGTTCCTCCGGGTTCAGGTACTTGGCGATGCCGCTCTCGGCGGCGTTGTTGTTGTACTTGAACATAAGGAGCGACTTGGCGCCGAAGACCCTGGCATCCTCCCCGTACTGGTCGGTCATCTTCCGGGACAGCTTCCCGCCGTCGGGGACCGCGATGCCCTTGATGACGCCGCCTGACGCCAGGGCCTGGGCGAAGATGCTGAATTCTGAATTCCTGAATATGTCGCTGCAGTCGTTTATCTCCAGTCCGAACCTGGTGTCAGGGGCGTCGGATCCGAAGCGGTCCATCGCCTCCCGGTAGGTCAGGCGGGGAAACGGCACCGGTATGTCAATGCCGTTGACGTCGCGCACCACCTCTTTCAGAAGGCCCTCAATCACCCCGATGATGGTGTCCATGTCGATAAACGAAAGCTCCAGGTCGACCTGGGTGAATTCCGGCTGGCGGTCTCCCCGGAGGTCCTCGTCGCGGAAGCACTTGACGATCTGGTAATACCGGTCAAACCCGGATATCATCAATATCTGCTTGAAGAGCTGCGGCGACTGAGGCAGCGCGTAGAATTCCCCCTTGCTGATGCGGCTCGGGACCAGGAAGTCCCTGGCGCCTTCGGGGGTCGACTTGTTCAGCACCGGCGTTTCAATCTCGAAGAAACGGTTATTGTTCAGGTAACGGCGGATGCTCTGCGCCGCCAGGTGCCGCTTGATGATTGCGTCGCGCATTTCTTCGCGCCGGAGATCGAGGTAGCGGTATTTCAGCCGCGTGTCCTCGTTCAGCGTGTCCTTCGAATCGATCGGTATCGGAGGCACCAGCGAGGCGTTCAGTATGACCAGCGATTCGCAGAGTATTTCTATGTGGCCCGTGGGCAGGTCCGGCTTGATGTTCTTTTCATCCCTCTTCCGCACGGTCCCGGTTATGAAAACCACGAACTCGCTCCTGGCCTGGTCTGCGGTTGCGAGAAGATCCGGCGCCGACGAGGAATCGACAACCACCTGGACGGTGCCCGAAACGTCCCTCAGCTTGATGAATATGATCCCGCCGAGATTCCTGTTGCTCTCGACCCAGCCGGCCAGCTCAACGCGGCGGCCGACATCCGATTGTTTCAATTCGCCGCAATACGATCTGTTTTTAAACATGTTACCGCTTCTTTAATAATCATAAAATAATCAAGACGTTGCATCAAAACAAGTTAATTCTGGCCAACAGGGGTATTTGTCAAGCTGAAATTGTGGGAAGGAGCTAATGCCCTCTGAAGGGGTTGTGTTTAAGCCCCACCCTATCAGAGGGCATATGGGGTTTTTTTCCCGGGGTTTAAATCCCGGGTTTTAATATCTGCTCGAAATGGCTGTATATGGCTGCGGCGTGGGCTTCATCCCTACCCTCGGAGATGATCCTGAAAATGGGTTCGGTGTTTGAGGGCCGCAGGTGCACCCAGCCGCCGGCGAACTCATGGGGTGCAATAAATTCGATGCGAAGACCGTCAATATTCGATATTTTCTGGGTATCAAACTCCTTTTCTAGCCGTTTCAGTATCGACGGATCAATGCCTGCCCCGGCAAGCTTGATGCTTCCCTTTTTCATGATATAACGCGGCAGCGACGCTACGAGTTCCGAGATCGATTGGGAACGCACTGCCATCATCTCCAGTATATAGCCGATGCCGACGAGGCTGTCCCTGCCGAGGTGCACCTCGGGGGAAATGACCCCGCCGTTACCTTCGCCGCCGATGCGGGCGCCGCCGCGCATCATCTCCTCGACGACATTGATTTCACCGACCTTGGCCCGGGCGAGCTCTGAACCGTGCGCGGCCGCAATGTCATCGACCGCCTTGGTGGTTGACAGGTTGATGACAACCCTCCCCGGCTTCCTGGCCAGCAGGTGCTCCACCACCAGGGCGATGGTGTTTTCCTCGCCGATGGGCCTGCCCGCGTCATCCACAATGGCGAGCCGGTCAGCGTCGGGATCCTGGGCAAAGCCTATATCCGCCTTAACATCGAGGACTTTCTTTGACAACAAAGAGAGGTTCTGCGGCAGAGGTTCCGCGCCGCGGGGAAAGAGGCCGTTCATTTCGCAATGGAGCGGCACAACGCCGCAGCCGAGTTTCCGCAGCATGTCGGTGGTTATATCCGAGCCGGCACCGTTCACCGAATCAAGGACCACCTTGAATTTCTTTTTACTGATACTGTCCCGGTCTATGACGGAGAGCACTTTCCCGATGTGTATTGCGTTAGCCCCGGCGTCGGCAACGACCGATCCCACGCCGTCCCAGCGCCGGTAGGTGAAGGGCGCTTCCATCATGGCAAAGAATTTTTCTATCTCCGAGGCGGTGAGAAAGGTGCCGGATTTACCGACAAGCTTGAAGGCGTTCCATTCCACGGGGTTATGGGAGGCTGATATCACGATCCCCCCGGCGGCATGGAGGTGCTCAACCATGACCTGGACGGTGGGTGTCGGCACTATACCGATGTTCACGACGTTGCACCCCGACAGCATGAGGGCCGATTCCAGCCCCTTCTCAATGGCCGCTCCGGTCGGACGGGAATCCCTGCCGATGACCACCGTTCCGTATCCGCAGTACCCGGCAAAAGCCGATCCCACTTTAGTGATGAGGTCCGGGGTCACCGAGTCGCCCACAATGCCCCTGATCCCTGAAACGCTCTTCATCAATACCGATGACATGGGCCTACCTTCTGTTACGGCGGCTCTTCTTGCGCTTGACGCCGCCAACCGTTTCCTGGTGTTGTCCCTTTTGCTGTTCCGCGGGCTTGCGGACCGGCGCCGCCTGGGACGAAAGGGGGATCCCGCCCGCGCCGAACTGCTCGACCTCGGCATGGAATTCGCTGCCGATGATTTCCGCCGACGGCTGCGGGGGAGCTTCCTCTTCAACACGCTCCACCTGGACCCTCATGAGGTACTCCAGTATATCCTCCTTCAGGGTGGCGAGCATGTCTCGGAACAGGTTGAAACCCTGGATTTTGTACTCCACCAGCGGGTTCCGTTCCCCGTAGCTCAGGGTCCAGATGCCGTCCCTCATCTCGTCCATGTTATAAAGGTGATCGCGCCACTTGGTATCGATAATCTGCAATGATATCATCCGCTCGAGGGCGCGCATGTCCTTTTCGCCCAGCTGGGACTCCTTTTCCTTGTAGGCGTTCTTCAGCTTGTTGATGATGGCTTCCTCGAACTCAGCGTAGCGCATTTCCATAGGGCTGATCTCTGCGAAATCCACATCGACGCCGAACTTGAAGCGCATCCAGTTCGCGAGACCGTCGAGATCCCATTCTTCAGGATGGGCCTTACCTCCGGTGAATACTTCCAGCTTTTCCTTGCATATGTCCTCTATATATGACGAGAATTTATAGGATATATCCTCTCCGAGGAGGATCTCATCGCGCTCCTTATATATGAACTCACGCTGGGAATTCATGACGTCGTCGTATTCGAGGAGGTGCTTCCTGATTTCGAAGTTGCGGCCCTCCACCCGTTTCTGGGCGCTGGCAATGGCCTTGGTCACCATGGGGCTCTCGATCTCCTGCCCTTCCTCCATGCCGAGACGCTGCATGATGTTGCCTATGCGCTCCGATCCGAAGAGGCGCATCAGCTCGTCCTCGAGGGCGAGGTAAAACCGGGAAGAACCGGGGTCCCCCTGACGGCCGGACCGGCCCCGGAGCTGGTTGTCGATACGCCGGGCTTCGTGCCGCTCCGTGCCGAGGATATGGAGGCCTCCCGCCTCGACGACTTTATTGTGGTTGATGTTCCATTCGCGCCCTTCGCGGACCAGGGTTTTTGCCTTGTGTTTGTCCTGCCCCGTCATCCGCTCTGCAAGCTGTTCCGCCCTGTCGAAATCCGACGTCAGCACCGCCAGCTTGAAGTCGTTCCAGAGGCCTGCGTCATGGACCGGCACGTGTGATTCCAGCTCGTCTACGTAGAGTCTGCGGCCCCCCAGGACGATGTCGGTACCGCGGCCTGCCATGTTCGTGGCGATGGTCACGGCGCCGGGTCGGCCGGCCTCGGCGATGATGCGCGCCTCGTGCTCGTGGAATTTCGCGTTCAGCACGTTATGCATGATGCCCTTCGACTGGAGGAGGCGCGACAGTTTTTCCGATTTGTCTATGGAAATGGTGCCGACCAGGATCGGCTGTCCCTTGCTGTTAAGCTCGCGGATCTCCTGGATGATTGCGTCGTATTTCTCCCGCTCTGTCCGGTATACCCGGTCCGGATAGTCTTTCCGTATCATCGGCATGTTCGTGGGGATGACCACGACATCGAGCTTGTAGATCTTCTGGAATTCGACCGCTTCCGTGTCCGCGGTACCGGTCATGCCCCCCAGCTTTTTGTACATGCGGAAAAAGTTCTGGAAGGTGATCGTGGCCAGGGTCTGGCTTTCCCGGGCAATGGTGACGTTTTCCTTGGCCTCGAGGGCCTGGTGGAGGCCGTCTGAATAGCGGCGTCCCGGCATAAGGCGGCCGGTGAACTCGTCGACGATGATGACCTGTCCGTCCTTGACGATGTAGTCCTCGTCGATATGGAACAGGGTGTGGGCCTTCAACGCCTGGTTCACGTGGTGCAGGGTGTCGATATGCTTGCTGTCGTACAGGTTGTCGATCTTGAGGAGCCGCTGCACGTGGTTGACGCCTTCCTCGGTCAGGGTGACGTGACGGTCCTTTTCATTGACCTCGTAATCGACCCTGTCCTTCAGGTTGAGGATGACCTTGTTGAGGAGATAGTATTTCTTGGTGGATTCCTCGGTGGATCCGGAAATAATGAGGGGCGTCCGCGCTTCGTCGATAAGGATCGAGTCGACCTCGTCAACGATGGCATAATTCAGCTCCCGCTGGACCCTGAGGCTCTGGTGCTCCACCATGTTGTCCCTGAGATAATCAAAACCGAACTCGTTGTTGGTTCCGTAGGTGACATCGCACCGGTAGGCCACCTGGCGCTGGTAGGGCGACAGGTCATGCTGGATGACCCCCACCTCGAGTCCCAGGAACTTGTATATGGTTCCCATCCATTCGGCGTCGCGCCGGGCCAGGTAGTCGTTGACGGTGACGACATGTACGCCGTGGCCGCCGAGGGCGTTCAGGTATACCGGGAGCGTCGCGACCAGGGTCTTTCCTTCACCGGTCTTCATCTCGGTGATCCTGCCCTGATGGAGCACGATGCCTCCCATCATCTGCACGTCAAAATGCCTCATGCCAAGGGTCCTCACCGAGGCCTCACGGGTCAGGGCGAAGGCTTCGGGAAGCAGGCTGTCGAGGGACTCACCCTTCTCTATGCGCTGGCGGAACTTCGAGGTCATGGCGCGCATTTCGTCGTTGGTGAGCTTTTTCATCTCCGGCTCGAGGGCGTTGATTTTGTGCACAATGGGCCACAGCTTCTTGACGTCCCGCTCATGCTTGGTGCCGAAGAATATGCTTAATATTTTATCGATCATGGTTTAATCCTTGCGATCAGGTCTCATAGGCGTTATTTGTCAGTAATTATTTAAGAAGTGAAGTTACCAATAAATATTCCGCGGATATTTAACTGACATGAAACTTTTCCGTCAATAATAAATCACCCGTTGAAATTTCAACCAAAATATACTGCCCGCCCGCCGGCAACGGCGGGGTGGCAGCCCCTGGCGCTAGAAATACTTCCGGAAGCCTTTGACTTCCCCCGGATCATACCCGGATTCCCGGTAAAAGGCGTGGGCGCCGGTGCGGAACGAAGACGAGCAGAACTGGACAAAGAGGCAATTCCGCTCCCTGCCGATGGCTTCAGCCTCACGCATCAGCAGGGAACCCACGCCCCTGCGGCGCCAGTCCCTGTCGACAATGAAATTCTCCAGTATCATGAAGGGCCGGCACTCCTTGACCATGTCGTGGCAGACTACGGCCATGGCGGTCCCCACCAGGAGGTTGCCCTCCGCCTTTGCCCCGAGGAGATAATAATCGCCGCTCTCCCGGATTTTCTCGAAGGTCTCCTTCATGGCAGACCTGTTCACCGGCTTGTTTGCCAGCTGCTCGTAGAGCCCGGCCAGCCCCGTCAAATCCCCCTCGGTGATTTCCGTTACAATGAACATCTTTACACTCCTTCAGTGTGGGCGGATGCCGACGGGGAAGCTCCGTGATGCATCCTGGAATCACGGCCGTCAAGGAGCTCGATGATCCTGCCCTTCAATTCATCCATGCCGATGCCGCGGACCGCTGACCCGACGATCGCGCCGGGGTAGTTGTTTTTCACGCTGTTGGCCAGCGCCTCGTCCGCCAGGAGGTCCGCCTTGTTGAAGAACAGTATGATCTCCTTGCCGGCGCAGCCGAGCCCGGATATTTCCTGGTTTACGGTGCGGATATTGGAACCGATGTCATGGGATGATATATCTATGACATGCACCAGGAAATCGGCATTATGGATCTCCTCGAGGGTCGATTTGAATGATTCAATGAGGTTCGCCGGCAGGTTCCGGATGAAGCCGACGGTGTCGATGAGCAGGCACTTCTTTCCCTCGGCGAGATACACGGCCCGGGTGTAGGAATCAAGGGTCGCGAACAGGCGGTCCTCGACGAACAGATCGTCGCGGGCGAGAAAGTTTATCACCGTTGACTTCCCGGCGTTGGTGTAGCCGACCACGGCGCCGATCAATTCGCTGCGCCGGCTCTTGCGCAGGACATCGCGGTGCTTCGATATCTTTTCCAGCTTGGCGTTCAGGGTCGATATCCTTCTCAGGATATGGCGCCGGTCGGTTTCCAACATCTTTTCGCCGGGCCCCCGCGTGCCGATGCCGCCGCCCAGCCGGGACAGCACCCCGCCGAGGCCCTTGAGACGCGGCAGGATATACTTGAGCTGGGCCAGTTCCACCTGTATCCTGGATTCCGCGCTCCGGGCCCTGCGGGCGAAAATGTCCATGATGATTTCATTCCTGCCGATGACGCGGCATTTCAGCCTGTCCTCGAGGTTCCGCACCTGGGCGGGACGGATATTATTGAGGTCAAAAACCACCAGCCGAATCCTGTGTCCGGCAATTATGCCGTCCAGTTCGGCGAGGAACCCCTTGCCTATGATATAGGCAGGGTCAATGCGGTCGCGCTTGATGATCTGCTTGGTCACGACGATGGCGCCGGCGGTTCGCACCAGGAGTTCCAGTTCATCGAGGGAATTTTCGAGTTCTTCCTCATCGGCCCCGTGGAGGCGGATGCCCAGGATCAGCGCCCGCTCATCCTTTGAAGAAGGGATCCTATTTACTGACGCATCCATCGAGAACGATTCTGCAGCCTTTCGTTATATTGTTCCTGGCAAACCAGCCCTGGTTGACTTCCAGGGCGTAGAGCGCCGGCATGGCCGAGGGATAGGTCACGGATGTGTCCAGTGGCTTCATATCCCTTATCTCGTTTATCACGCCGATTTTGTTTATATAGGCGATACTCAGCGGTATATAGGTGTTTTTCATCCAGAAGTTCATCTTCTGTTCCCGGTCAAAGACAAAGAGCATGCCCCTGTCTTCTCTCATGGTTTTTCGCCCCATGAGGCCCTTCATCCTCAGAGGCTCCGTGTCCGCCAGTTCCACCTGGAGCGGCACCGGGACTCCCTTTGTATTGACAATAATTATTTTATAGGTTTCAATGCCGGCAACGGGCAGGGCCGCGATGATGACCATGAGCAATGCCGGCAACAGTTTGAAATATTTCATACGCACCTTGTTTCAGATATAAGACTTCTGGATCTCCATGAGCTCATGGATTCCCTTCTCGGCCATCTCAATCATTGAATCCAGCTGTTTCTTCGTAAAGGATTTTTTTTCCGCCGTTCCCTGCACCTCGATGATGTTAGATGCGCCGTCCATGACCACGTTCATGTCTACCTCGGCGCGGGAATCCTCCCTGAAATCCAGGTCAAGATACAGGTCCCCGCCGACATAGCCGACTGAAACGGCTGCCACGGCTCCCCGGAGGGGGCTAGCGGCCACCAGACCTTCTCCGCGCATGCGGTTCACCGCCCGTGCCAGGGCTATATATCCTCCGGTAATGGCGGCCGTGCGCGTTCCCCCGTCCGCCTGCAGGACATCGCAATCCACGGTGACAAGGCAGTTCTGCAGCGCGGAAAGGTCGACAACGCTCCGCAGCGCCCGGGCAATCAGGCGCTGTATTTCAACGGAACGCCCGTCTCGCCGATAGAGATCCCTACCCGTGCGCTGCGGCGTCGAATAGGGAAGCAGGGAATATTCCGCCGTAATCCACCCGGTCCCCCATTTTACGGCATGGTCGGGGACGTTGTCGCCCACGCTGGCAGCGCAAATAACCCTGGTGTTCCCCAGCTCGAGAAGCACGGAGCCGCAGGCCGCGGGACAGAAATCTACGGTTATCCTGATGTCGCGCAGCTGGCCGTTTTTTCTTCCGCTATCTCTCATTTTCCTTCTCCTCTTCCAGCTTGTTCTGCCTCTTGAGCTCCAGGATCTCCTCGAGATCGTCAATCTTCTTATCGATATTCCGGTGGTACGGGTTGTAATCCTTGGTTGTCTTGAATTCCTTTATGGCCCCGTCAATATCGTCACCGACGTATGCCTTGATCCCCTTTTTATAATGCTCTTCCGCCTTTTTGCGGTCTTCTATGGTGACAACTTTCGGGATCAGCTTGAAGCCGACATTGAAGGAATAGGTCGGATTGAAATCGCCCGCATCGGCGAAGGATGCGTCGATGGTGAAGGAAACGTTCTTTATGACATAGTTGAAGCCGAGCCCGACGGTATAGGTCCCGGTATCGTTGAAGCGCCACCCCCCCCTGATATACAGCAGATCGAGGTAGTTGAACTCTATGCCGATGTTCATCCTGAAGCTCTCATTGAAACCGTGGGTGAAATCGACAAGGTCGTCCGCCCTGACGCAGTTTTCAATCAAATCGACATTCAGCCCCATCCAGTGGAGCGGCTTGTATGAAAACCCGAGGCGTATATGGCGGGGAAGCTCGCTGCTCATGACCCTGGTCCCGAGGTTCAGCACCGAAAGACCGATGTGGAAGTTCCTCAGCGGCGCGTCAAAGGGGGTCCACATCTTGAAGCCCTTCATAATGCCGAAATCCATGGCAAAGGCATGGACCATTTTCGTGTCGATCTTCTGGTATATATATTTGGCGGACGCGCCGAAGTAGAAATAGGTAAAATCATACCCGTAACCGACGGTGAGGCATCCATTGTAAAACTGCACGTTGCCCACATCGATGCCGTTGATGTCGATTTTGTCGAATTCTGGGGTCCAGAACACAGTATTGGCAACTGCGATATAACCGTATTTTTTTATCGGATACGCGAGAGTAATGTTTTCAAGGCGCGACTCCATGATCAGCTCGTGGTGGAAAAGGGCCATCTGGGGATATTTCAGGGATCCGAGTCCAGCGGGGTTGAAATAGAGCGTGTTGATATCGTCAGTTTCCGCCGTGAAGGCCTCCCCCATCCCGAGGGCGCGGGTCCCGATGGCGTACTCCAGAAATGTCGCCCCGGAAATTCCCACGGTGCCGGCGGCATCCAGCCGTGAAGCGGCGCCCAGCGCCGCTATGAGGGATATGGCAATTATCAGGGGGATGATTTTCATATAACAGTTATAGTACTACCCGTCATCATGACGATGAGCTTTACCACCTTTCACGTGCGCACCCATCAGGGAACAAGCGCTACCGGCCAGGCTGACATCAATTGCCCAGAATAATTCTATTGATAACTTCCAGGGAATCTTTGAATTCCGAGGGCTTGAACTCAACGACAGAGAATTGATCGTTGAAAAGCCTATTGTACTCGCCGATCAAGGATTTTATCAGATCAACGAAGCCTTCCCTGGTCAGAATAATAAGATGTCCTTTTATCATATGCAGCAGGACAGAGTCAGCATGGAGCTTGTAGCTCAGCTGTGATAGTATGTATTTCATGAGAAAAGTCCTGCTGGTTTCGTCCTTTGACTTCAATTTTATGCTTATGCCGATACCGTCCCGGGCGAGTAAAAAAACCGTGAACAAATAATCCATGACATGATACGAATAGTCCATGTCTTCATAACCTTCGGTCATGAACACCAGAGACTGATGGTCATTGAGCAGGAAAAACGGCAGGGCCAGCCTTTTCCGGAGCATGCTGAATATGGAACCCCTGTTATGCGGTTCTGTCTGCAGGGGAAGCTCAATCATGAGTATCGCCGAGGGGAGGAACGGTGTTATGGCATCGCTGTTTTGGTCCTGGAACTCCCGGGCTATGCCGGATGAAAGGCAGCTGAGCAAGACAAAATAGAGGGCCCGCGGGTCCTCGCCTTCATGAAGGGAAAATATCTTTCTCATGAACGGATCATCCTGAAGCTCATCAGCTTCGATTATCACTCCCTCATCGCTTCCCAGGATTGCCCTGAACAGCCTGTCCCGCAGTCCGATAACGATATTTTCCACTTGGTACCGCTCAAGGTTATGTACCGAGGGGATGTATCCTTTCTCGATTATGCTGTAGGACAGCAGCGCGAAGGGAGACAGGGACATCTGCATCATGCGGTCCATGATATACACGGAGAGCGAATCATGGATGGACACCGGAGAAGAGCTGTCCATGGCCTCAAAGGGATTAAAGGCCACGTTCATCTCGCGGTTGTCATGGAGAATCCGCGCCCGGTAATAGAGCCGGTACAGCCTCAACCGCAGCTCATCTTCCGAGACGGCATCAATCCGCTCCTGCTCGTTATCAAAGGTGCCCTGCGCCGGCTCATTGTCCCTCACCCTGTCAACGAGTTGCCGGAGCTCCGGGTTGAAGGTTTTTTCCCTCAGGAGGTTGAGCTGTTTTCTCGTGTCCTCCTCGAAGGATTCTGCGGCTGATTGTGCCGGAGACCCGAGGTCCGTCGTAGGAGGCGGGATACGTCCGGCATCTTCGTCCATCATGCTTTCTGTATCGATTCTTTCCTGCGGCATGGGATCGGTCATGTATATATCCTGTCAATATGATAGCTCGAGCATCCGGTCAAGGGCCTTCTTCGCCCTGTCGCGTATATCCTGAGCGACTGAAACCACGGTTTCCTCTTTCTGGAGCGCATTCAGAAGGACCTGCAGGTTTGTTTTTTTCATGTTGGGGCATATAAATGAGGCCGACGCCGGTATGTATTCGATATGTGGGGCAACGCATTTCAGCTTGTGTATCATCCCGATTTCCGTGCCCACGATGATTTTTCTTTTATCGGTTTTCTGGACGAAATTCACCATCTGTCCCGTTGACAGGACCTCGTCCGCCAGGTCTATGACCTCGGGCCTGCACTCGGGATGCACCATGACCACGGCCCCGGGATTCTTCTCCCGGACGGCCCGGAGCTCCTCCGGCGTGAATTTTTCATGGGTCGGGCAAAAGCCCTTCCAGAGTATTATCTTCTTTTTCGTGAAACGCTGAACGTAGCTGCCGAGATTCCTGTCGGGCAGGAAGATTATCTCATCTGCATCGACTCTCTCCACGATCCTGAGGGCATTCGATGACGTGCAGATCACATCCGAGTGGGCCTTCACCGCGGCCGTGGAATTGATGTACGTGATGACCATGGCGCCTGGATGCTGCTTTTTGAGGTCAATGACATCCTCCGCCTCCACCATGTCCGCCATGGGGCACCCGGCAGTGGGGTCCGGTATGATGACTTTCTTCTGAGGGGACAGTATCGAGGCGGATTCAGCCATGAAGTGGACCCCGCAGAAAACGATCATGGCAGCGTCGTTTTTAGCCGCGATCTGTGAAAGCTCAAGGGAATCGCCGCTGAAATCGGCAATATCCTGTATCTCGTCAATCTGGTAATTGTGGGCGAGGATAATCGCGTTCTTATCCCTTGCCAGCCTCTTGATTTCCTGTGTAATATCCATGTCCCCTTGTATACGATATGGCTCCTACTGCCGCCGGCCGAAGGAGCCATGATCTGACTGATTGTTCTTTTATAAAGTATATTTGTCGGGACATAATATTTAATCAAGATAAAAATGAATGAAATCTCAAAATTTTACTAAAAAATAATTGACACTATCATGGTACATAATCTATTAACCAATGAATTGAATCACCGGTGACTTGCCGGGAAAGTCCGAAAACTTATCGGTGATAGATTTGAACATTCCCCTGTAGCTCAGTCGGTAGAGCAAGTGGCTGTTAACCACTGGGTCGTAGGTTCGAGTCCTACCGGGGGAGCATGGGCGCTTTTCGAACTTCGGGAAGCGCCTTTTTATTATTTTCCGGTCATTATTGTAGCAATTACAGATAAAATCTTCAGTTCGATTACTGTATTCCCGTAGCTTTACGATAGGACTCGAACTTCTTTAAGACCTTCCTATTGACCATTTTATTCTTGACCCTTCCCTATATTTTTAATAACTTGACATTGTAAAGATATTAAAAATGGATAAATTTAAAGCGCATTATTCGCTGTTACGAGTAAAGACCCTGGTCAAAGAGGGCCGATATCGCATTACCGCTACAGCTATAAAAAGCGCATTTGAGGATTTTTCACTATTATCAGAAGAACTTGCCGAATGGGTGCTCAGGCTTGAAGCATCGGATTTATACAAGTCAATGACGAGCCGTTTTGATACAACCTTGTGGCAGGACGTTTATCACAAAAAGATTATTACCAGAATAGCTTACATTAAACTGCAAATTCTTGATGATGAAACGGTGATAATTTCGTTCAAGGAGAAATAAAATGAAAGAAAAAAAATGGATTGATTGCCCATCGTGCGGATCGAAAGGAACCATGAAATATAAAAAAGGGATCTCGGAAACATATAGAAATCACGGATATGAGCCAATAACCGTCACCAATCTTGATGGATATTTCTGTTCTTCCTGTGGCGAAGGAATGTTCAGCATAAGATCGACCAAATTAATAACATCAAAGCTGACCGATGAAAAAGCGCGCCAGGACTCAAAACGCATCGTTGCCTCTGACCTCATTGATGTTGATACGGTTGCAAAGAAGCTTTCGGTGACCAGACAACGGGTGCACCAGATGATGGATGAAGGTAAAATATCATATGTGTATGTCGGGAAGCACAGATTTCCAGTCAGGGACAATGAAAGCTCATATAAGAAGTTGAAGAAAAGGATACATACGATAGCGCATAATTGATGATTACCATACTTCCCCTATCCAAATCATGAAATCCAGCAGGATATCATCAATAACCTGGTTCGATAACTGTACTCCCGTGGGAGCATGGGCGCTTTTCGAACTCCGGGAAGCGCCTTTTTATTTTCCGACCATATTGAACCAATTATAGTCAAAATAGCCGGTTCGAATACTGTCTTCCTATGGCATTACGATAAGACTCGAACTTCACAACCTGCACTTTTCATAATTTAAAGAAATCTAGATTTTTCTCTTGATTATTGTAACCCTTGGGGTTACATTGGTTCTGTGATAAAGAGTTTTAAACACAAAGGGCTGGAGCAATTCTTTGATACTGGCAGCAAAAAAGGAATCCAGCCCGATCATGCATCTAAACTCGAACGTATTCTGGACAGGCTGGCAGCAGCTAAAAAACCCAAAGACATGAACCTGCCGGGCTATAAATTGCATGAACTAACTGGCAATAAGGCTAGGACCTGGGCAGTAAGCGTTAGCGGCAACTGGAGAATAACATTTAAATTTGAGGGTAAAGATGCAATAGTCGTTGATTACATTGATTATCATTGAACTCAACAAGGATTAACATCATGAATATAACAAAAAGAAAACCTGTCCATCCGGGGATCGTGCTTCTTGAAGATGTTATCAAGCCTCTTAATCTGACTATCACTAAGGCTTCTGAGTGTATGGGAATATCCAGGAAAACCCTATCGGAGCTGGTGCATGGTCATTGTGTACTAACGCCCGAAATGGCGGTAAGGATAGGCGAAGCCACCGGCACTACTCCGGAGAGCTGGCTGGAAATGCAAAATAGACTTTCTCTATGGGAGGCCAAACAGCATAAACCTCGAGTCAAGCCTCTGGCCAATGTCTGCTGTGAAGCCTGATTTGAATTAAACATATAGCTTTCGTTCTGCCATCCAAATCATGAGATCCAGCATGATATCATCTATGAGCTGGTTCGAATACTGACTTCCCGTGGGAGCATGGGCGCTTTTCGGACTCCGGGAAGCGCCTTTTTTATATTTTCAGACCATTATTGCAGCAATTAAAGCCAAAATATTCTGTTCGAATACTGTATTCCCGTAGCATTACGATAAGACTCGAACTTCAGAATTTCTCGATAAGTATACTCTAATAGCATAAATCAACCAACCATCCCCCATTTCCATCATTGAAATAGTAATTGACACTAACATACATCATTCATATATTATATGTATGCACAATTTTTCAAAGCATAGTCTGAATAGACTCGAGGAACGCAAATTTACCAAGGAATCTATAAATCGATCCTCAACAAAGAAGTTGATGTTGTTATTTATCCGAGCACGAGGGATGAAGACATTGACCTCTATTTCGGGAAATGCGGAGGCAAGCATATACTCGTTGTTTATAGCCGTCAAACTTCAACTATCGATGCATCATATTACGATAAAACCGACTTATCCGGCATGATGATGAAAGCAGACAAGAAAAAGAAAGTTTATAAAGCAAAAACCAAGAGAATCACCATGAACATCACTCACGAAGCCTACGAGGACGCGCATGACCTGGATCGATTCATGGGGATGGGATATCAAAATGTGTTAAAAACAGCCATGGTAATGGGCCTTAAAGACCTTCATGCTATTGTTTTGCGGGAAAAGAAGAAAAAAAGACAGGCTGAAAGCTAAAAAACTACTGTCCTGTCACCCATATCATAAAATCCACCGGGATATCATCGATAACCTGGTTCGAATACTGTTTACTCGCTGTGGCGGCAGTTCTGGACCAATGACTTCGTCGAAGCGCAACCTGCCTCGGAGATATAGAGGGGGAAAGGGTTACGCGATTCATGGACTGGCTGGCAAACAGGAGACTGCCGACTGGTCCTTCGGGCATTCTGTTAAAGATCGGATGAAGGTTATGGTTATGTTGATGATGGCCCGCGCCAGGGGGTCGATCCGTCGCATCGTTTTCATGGTCTTACCATGGGCACTTCGCAGTTATTAAAATAAATATTCAGAGACAAGAAACGAAAATAAACGAGGGTGAGAATACATTATCACAATATCACCGCGCAGAGGTTGCCCATGAAACGGAGATTGATGCCTATCTGCTGTTTTTGTCTGTGCCTGTTTTTTGCCATGTCAGTGCTGGGGCAGGACCTGACGGAGCCTGCCATTGACGACCTGACCCCGCGCAAAAAAAACAGGAATACCGGCATTATCTCGCCCTTGGCGTTGATCAGCCCTTTCCCGGTGACAGCAACGACCTGTCGCCCCTCATAGCCTACTACTGGTTCGGCGAAAACTTCAAGAACCCCGACCTCTACGCCCAGTTCACATTGACCACGACGAGAATATTCGCGATCCTTGGCTACAAGACGGACCGCATCTTCGCCGGCGTCAAACCCCTGCTGGAACATTCGATCTATGCGGCCTGGAGGTCCTACAAGCAGGGATATGACGACAGGCGGCGCTCCATCGGGGGAAACAATTTCGGCGTCGGCGGATTCTTCCAGTACAACTGGTTCCGCATATTTTCTACCAGGGTGTTCTTCCATCCCTCCTACTTCTTCTACCGCCTGCCGTTATTGACGCCCAACGAGCACAAGTACGTCAACGTGCCGCATCGGCACTGGCAGCTCAAGCCGGGCATCGAGGTCCTGTTGAGCGACGTCAAGGATAAAAGCATGGAACGCGTCAAACACGGCTACATGGTCCGCCTTGAATACAATTACGCGCGGCGGGTCGGATACGGCACCTGGTATGACTACGACCGTCTCTTTTTCAGGGAAAAGCTGGGCAACACATGGGTCCCGCCGACCGGACACACTGAGGGCATCTGGTACAAATCCAGCATCAGGAACACGCACCGGTTCTATTTCAACGCCGGCGGCTATTACAACTTCAAGGGCGATTACAACATACTGCTTGACCTATACGGAGGATATTTTATCGGCGTGGACCGGAACAACACCGAGCAGATCGGCGGCTATCCCCAGGATTACGGCGTCATGCCCGGTTATTACTCGCCCTATTTCTACCACCACTTTTACGTGATCTCGCGCCTGCAGGCGGGCTTTCCGATCCCCTTCTGGGACGCGCGCATCCAGCCGGGGTTCAACATACTCTATATGCCGACAAGAAACGAGGTGATCGGCATGGGCAGGGGCGCTATTTGGAACCGGTGGCTCGTGCGCAACTATTCCCGCAATTTCTATACCAGTCTGTCGTGTTCCTTCTCGCTGCTCCTCGGCAACCTGCTTCCTCTTTTCATCGATTATGCCTACGGATTCGAAGCCGAACGCGCCCGTTCTGCGGCCGGCCTCTATATGGGCAGGACGAGCCGCGGATGCCACGAGCTCCAGATCCTGGTGCTCATGGCATTTGAAAAGAACGAGACGCCCAGGTGATGATGATAACAACTACCTGCGCCGGAGCAGAATGGCGGTGAGATCGTCCCGCAGGGGGCGGCTGCCGATAAAGCGTTCCATGTCGCCTATGATGTGGGCCATGGTCTCGTCGGTGCTTCCTGCCGGGGCTTGGCGGAATGCCTCTATTAGACGGTCGATGCCGTAGCGGTTTTTTGCGCTGTCGATGCATTCCACGAGACCGTCAGTGTAGGCCAGTATCTGGTCGCCGGGACCGATCTCGAAGGTGACAACCGTGAATTTCGGCACGATGGAATCAATGCCCAGGAAACTGCCCCGTATATCCTGCCCGGCGTTGTCGATCACCCTCACGCTTCCGTCGGTGCGCCGCATGAGGAGGTGCGTATGACCGGCATTGACGTATTCCCCGAAGCCATCCCTGAAACGAATCAGGATCCCCGTCATAAAATCGTCCAGCTGGCCTATCTCCTTCACCAGTTCATTATTGATGGCGGAAAGCACTTCGTCCAGCGGCCGGTCCATCAGGGTGGTAAAGCCCTTGAAAACCAGCGACCTCGCTATTATCGTGATAAGCCCTGCGGACACCCCGTGGCCGGACACATCAAAGATCGATACACCCTGGAGGATGTTGCCGGTCTGATAAAAATCATAGAAATCGCCCGATACCGGCGATAAAGGCCTGAAGACGATGCTGATGTCCCATGCCGTATCATTCGGCGGCGTACTGTGGAACATCCGTGACTGTATCTGAGCGGCCATCTCCATCTCGGCCTGCATCATGGTCTGCATTTTCCTGAGCTGCCGGTTCTCCCTGAGGTCGTATCCGACAAACACGACCCCCAGGAGGTCGCCTTCGCTGTCGCGGAGGGCCGACATGGACAGCCGCACGGGGATATCGCTTCCCGCCCGCGGGATGAAATTGACTTCAATGCTGCCATGATCGGAGGTCGATTCCCTGAACCGGGAAATGGCGTCACGGACAAGCTCCTGTTCCCTTATGAAGGAATGTATCATCTTCCCCGTTATATCGTCCTGTTCCATCGCAAGGATCTTGCACGAGTGCGGGTTTGTCTGCCTGATAATGCCCTCATGGTCGGACAGGAACAGGAGATCGTTCATGCTGTTGATGATCGTGCTGGCAGCGAAGGATGTATCCATCTTCATCATGCCGTATTTGTGAATCGCGTACCATAAACCGAACATCCAGACCAGTATTATGATCGGCGCGATCAGGGGATAGCGGACAACGCCTACAAAAGGGAGGATATTGTCAAATGTCGAGGCGCCGACCAACGAGACGATGGAAGTGACGAGAAAGATCATGATCTGTTTCCTCACGCGCCGGTAGGGGCTCTTCATCCCCCAGCGGTACAGGACGTACCATGCAATTCCCAGGATCAGATAATAGGCGGCGAGATAGAGTATTATCCATACCAGACCGATATCGTAGACCGTGGTCCATCCCCCGGGCACGGGGTGCAGCAACGACTCGTCTATGAGAAAGCCGTTGACCCATATAAAGGCCGCCGACGGCGTCCCGTAGACCACCATATAAAAGGCCTTTCCGATGAGA
>DAONAJ010000009.1:74868-89065 GCA_035400945.1 Spirochaetota bacterium | reverse complement strand
TCACCCTGGGCGGTGTCACCCCCGACGGAGAGGACGCGGTCTGCGACATGACCTATATCTTTCTCAAGGTCACGGAGATGCTCAGCATCAGGGACCCCAACGTGAACGCGCGCTACAACCGGGAGAAGAACAGCGAGGCCTACCTGCGCAGGCTCTGCGAGGTGAACCTGATGACCGCGGCGACGCCGTCGCTCCACAGCGACACGGCGGTCATGGCCTCCCTGGAGGAGTTCCACTACGATCCCCGGGACCTGCGCAACTGGTCCGCCACCGGGTGCGTGGAGCCGACCCTGTCGGGCAAGCATATCGGCCACACCAACTGCATGATGATGAACATGGTTGCCGCCCTTGAGATGGCCATGAACAACGGGCGGCACCCCCTCATGAACTGGAAGGTCGGTCCCGAGACCGGCGTGATCGAGAGCGGGAGCTTTGCCACCTTCGAGGAGTTTTACGGAGCCTTCACGAAGCAGTTCGGGTTTCTGATAGATAATTCCATCGAATATAACAACATGCTGGGAAGGGCCCACGGGTATCTCAGGCCGACACCGCTCCTGTCGGCCCTTATCGACGGGCCAATGAAAAAGGGCCGCGACGTGACGAAGGGCGGGGCGACCTACAACAGCTCCGGCGCTGCCTGTATCGGCCTCGCAGACATCACCGATTCCCTCATGGCGGTGAAGAAGCTCGTGTACGACGAGAAGCGGGTCACCCTCCCTGAATTCAAGAAGGCCATCGACGCCGACTACGCGGGATATCCGCAGCTCCACGCCATGGTGATGAACCGGGTGCCGCGCTTCGGCTCCGGGAGCGACGAGGCCCTGGCCATGGCGCAGCGGGTGGCGCAATTCGCCCATGACGCCTACTACGGCCATGAAAACTACCGGGGCGGCCGCTACACCGCCGGTTTCTGGTCCATGTCGAACCACGTCATCTTCGGCAACATGACCGGCGCCCTGCCGTCGGGCCGGCTGGCGGGCAAGGCCTTCACGCCGGGCCTTACGCCGGAGCCGAACGCGTCGAAGAACCTCCTGGACAACATCCGCGACGTGGCAAGACTCGACCCGAAGACCATGAACAACAACATCGCCTTCAACGTGAAGGTGGTGCCGAGCGCGAGCGAGACCCACGAGGCCATGGTGAACAACATGTTCTCCTACGTGAAGACCTACTTCGAGCTGGGCGGGATGCAGATGCAGATGAACGTGGTCTCGTCGGCGGTCCTCCGCGACGCCATGGCTCACCCGGAGAATTACCGGAACCTGATCGTGCGCATATCGGGCTACAACGCCTACTTCGTCACACTGAACCGGGAGATGCAGATCGAGCTGATCGAGCGGGCTGAATACGGGGTGTGAGATAACCCCCATTCTTATATTTAATAAATTACGGTAACACCATGTTTGCGGCAGCGCTCCGGTTTATTCAATGCCGGTATTCCGCCTTGGTCGCCGGCCACTGAAGCGCGTCGCGCGGCGGATACGGTCCGCTCTATCGTTCCACGCCCACGGGCATGGGCAGGTACGCTTCCGCGCTGTCCAGCTTGAATTCGGCCGTAAATTCGTTTTGACAATTTTGCCGTATCCTGAAAGGTTTGCCAATGAAAGGATATCCGCCATGAGGCACGTGAAACCGGTCTACTATCTCTACCAGGTGTACAAGTACGGCGCCTTTCTGCCCCTGCTCGTTCTTTCGACCCTGTTTTTCGCGGGGTGCGGCCTCCTGCTCCGGGCCCTCGCGGGCGACAGGGCGGCGTCCCGCATGGGCGCGGCCTGGGCGCGGTTTAACAGCTATCTTACCCCGATGTTCGTCGACGTTCTCCAGACGTCGACGGTCGACCGGGACCGCTCATATGTCATTGTCGCCAACCATCAAAGCTCATATGACATCTTCGTTGTTTACGGATGGATGCCCTTTGATTTCCGGTGGGTCATGAAGGCCGAGCTGCGCGATACCCCGGTGCTGGGATATTTCTGCGACCGGATCGGGCACATCTTCGTCGACCGGAGCGATACGGAAGCGGCGAAGAAATCGATTAACGATGCGCGCAGGAGGATCGGAAACGGGACCTCGGTGATGTTCTTCCCGGAGGGCACGTGGAGTCCGGACGGGGAGCTCCTTGAATTCAAGAAGGGGGCCTTCAGGCTCGCCCTCGATATGCGGCTGCCCGTCCTGCCCGTGACGATCGTCGACACGCGGCGCATCCTGCCGAGCGACACCACCGCGCTGTTCCCCGGACGGGCGAAACTGGTGATCCACGAGCCGATCGAAATCGACGGATATCACGACGGCAACATGCATGAACTCATGCAGCGCGCCCGGGACGCCATACAAAAGGGACTGGTTGAACATCATGAGTACAATTGAGCAGGCAACATCCGTCAAGGAAAAGACGGTGCCTTTCATCTTCGAGATAAAAGGAAACTCCCTGGACGACGGCCCGGGGATCCGCACCGTTGTCTTCTTTAAAGGATGTCCCCTGTCCTGTTCCTGGTGCCACAACCCTGAGAGCAAGCGTCGTGAGCGTGAGCTGTCCTACGATAAGAAAAAATGCGTGGGGTGCGATGCCTGCGTCAACCTCTGCTCCGCAAAGGCCCTTGACCGGAACAGTCCCTTTTTCGTCGACCGCGGCCGGTGCACCCTCTGCCTGGACTGTGTAAAGGGTTGCCCCTCCGGGGCCCTCTCCGTCGTAGGGAAGGCCATGACCGTTGATGAGATCGTCCGCGTCGTCGAGAAGGACATCCCCTTTTTCAGGAATTCCGGCGGCGGCGTCACCTTTTCCGGCGGCGAGCCCACCCTGTTCATGGATTTCACCGCCCGCCTGGCGGCGGAGCTGCGGCGGAAGGGCATCCCGGTTCTCCTGGAAACCTGCGGCCTGTTTAACTTTGACGCCTTCATCGAGCGGATCTATCCGAACCTGGCCATGATCTATTACGACATCAAGATCATCGACGGCGACGACCACCGCCGCCACTGCGGCCAGCCCAATGACGTGATACTGGAGAATTTCAGGAAGCTCACCGGGCGGTGCCGCGACGGCGGCATTGCCGTGCTGCCCCGTATCCCCCTCATACCGGGGCTCACCGCCACGGAGGAAAACCTGTCGGCCATAGCCGGTTTTCTCCGGGGGCAGGGGGCGATGAAAGTCGCCCTTCTTCAGAACAACCCCCTCTGGTTTGAAAAGAATGAAATGCTGGGCAGGGCCGCCGATGCCGGCAACGATGACATGCGCTCCTGGATCGGACGGGAACGCATGGGCCTGATACGCGCAATATTCAAGGATTTTGAAATCGTGTAGCGCCAGTCCCTTCTTCAGTCGTATTTTATCTTGAACCTTGACACGACTTTCTGGAGCTCCTTCGAGTTTTCCCCGAACTTCGTCGCGGCGTCCTGGATGATGTGCGCCTCTTCCGCGGTGGACTGCGAAATGGCATTGATGGAGGTAACCGATTTCATCAGCTCGTCGTTGGTGTGCTTCTGCTCCTGCGAGGCGTTGTTTATCTCGTTCGACGACCTGTTCAGCTCGTCTATCTTGAGCTTGATCTCCTCGTTCATCTTCATGAGGTCCTGGGTGAAATCGAAGACCTTGCCTATGACGAGGTCAATGCCGCCGATGCTCTCTTTCATGCTGTGGAAGGTGTCCACCGAATGGGTCATCTGGGAAAGTTCTGTGTTGATGTTCTTCGTGTGTTCGCTTATTTCCTTTTTGATGATCTTTGCAAGCTCCGTGGTCTTATCCGCCAGCTTGTTGACCTCGTCGGCTACCACGGCGAAGCCCTTGCCGTGTTCCCCGGCCCGGGCGGCCTCGATGGCCGCGTTGAGGGCCAGGAGGTTGATCTGGTCAGCGATGTCGTTGATCATGCCCGCGGTCTGGTCTATGGTATCCATGTAGCCGATGAGATTGGATATGGTCGACACTGACTTGTTGATCTGCTTTTCCCCTTCCTCCGCTATGGAAACCGAGTCTTTGGCCTTTTCGCTCAGGGTCCAGGTCTCTTTCGCCAGCATGCCGCTCTGCTCGCTTATGCGGGAAATGTCGTTTTTTACCGATACGGACTGCTGGACCTGCCGGGTGACGCTGGCCATGTTGGATTCGGACGAGGCCGCCATCTCCTCGAAGGAGCTGGTCAGCTCCTCTATGATGGCCGCCAGCTCCCGGGCCCGGTCGGACTGCTTGAAGGATGATTTGACCATATCGCCGCTCGACTTCTCAAGGGTCTCCACCGTGCCCGATATGGCCTCGACCAGGGACTTGAGGTTGTTCCTCATTTTGAACACCGACATGTTGATGACGGTCAGTTCGTCCATTATGGCTATTTTGGCCGGGGCGGCGACCAGGTCGCCGGTCCCGACTTTGTCCAGGAAATCGATAATTATTTTCACCTTGCTGATGATGGTCCTGTTCAGCACGGCCGCCACCATGACCGAGCCGGCAAGGCCGATGACGGCGATTATGGATATTTTCACGTAGGTCATGGTTTTGTCGAAATTGAAATCGGTAATGAACACGATAAAATAGGTAAGGAGTATCGCGAAGGGGATGAAGGAGATCATCATGATCGACAGGGTGAGCTTGGTGAAGAGGCTCATCCTGTTTTTTATCTCGGTCCGGGGCCACCGGGGGAAGATGCCGGTTATGAGGATTTTCTGCACTATGAGCTCGGTAAGCAGGTAGTAGAGCACGGCCCCCAGGGGAGCGTTGATGATAAGCATCATCCACATGCCGAAGGTCTGCTGGGGAGTCATGGCGCCTATGATCTGCATCGGTATGATGACTCCGCCGAGACCGGCAACCCACCTGAAAAAGGCGCCGATGCCGTGGATGCGGGGCAGATAGAGCAGGCGGCGGTGGGCCTTCTGGTACTCGTCATCGGTGAATTCCTTGCCGCGTAACATCTTGTTGAAATAGCGCAAGACCGGCGCCACCGCGATATAATTGTTGACCTGGGTCGTTATAAAGGAGACCGGCGTGATGATGAGGACCATCATGAAAAAGAGGTCCCACTGCCCGGGCGTGAAATTAAGGCTGGACCATACGTTGAATACAATCAGGGGAACTATGGTGAAATAGCTTATACCCTCGGTCCGGATAGTGAACTTAAAGAAGAAGTTCTTTATCTGTTTTTCATAATCTTTTGGTTCTGTCATGTTATCTCTCCTGATCGTAGGTCGACTATATGACGAACCCCCCACTTCAACCCGCTTTTAACCGTGAGCATTTACATCTTGCAGCTGATATTTTTCAATCATTAATTTGCGCCGGCGGATAATTTCGGTCCGAATAATTGGAACTAGCAGTGTGCTGATAGATAGAGCTGAATTTATGATCAATGAAATAGTTCTTGTATTAATAGCAATCATACAGCAGCCTGATGCAATATCATTTTATCCGCCCGGGGGAACATTATGAAAAAGTATGCAGCCCTGCTGGCAACGCTAATGCTGCTGTCTGCCATGCGGCTGGCCGCCGATCAATCGATTGAAAGCCTGAAGCTCGGGAAAGGGGACCTGCCGCGGGGCTACTCCTTCGGCACGGAGATCATGGCGGTTTCCGTGCAGCCGGTCACGTTCTATAAAACGCCCGATACCTCAGGCCTCATGCCGAATCCGGTGAAGAAGGATTTCCAGGCCTTCATGTACGAAGGGAAGCCCCGGGGGTCCCTGCTCCTTTTTCAGTATGGCAGCAGCCGGGAGGCCCTCGGCGTGAAAAGCTTCCTTGCCGGCCTTCTCTGGGGCGAAGACAACGGCCCGACCGAAATGCATCCCGAGGAGATGTACATCCATGAGAATGTCGTGATGATCTTCTGCTTCGGATACCGGAGCCGGGAGTCCCTGATGGTCAAGACATTCTTCAGGGAAAAGAAAAAGATCGACCTCTTCACCCCGGAGGACCGCTTCATGGCGCTGGTTGCCGAGGCGCAGAAGTTCTATGACGCCCGGGACGTGAAGAAGGGGATCGATCTCCTGAAAAAGAACTATGACGACATCAAAAGCTACAGCTTCGGCCACTTCTTCCTCGCCGAATTCTATTACATGGCCCACGAGTGGGACAGCGCAAAGACCCATTACCGGAGCGCCCTGGAGATTCATGAAAAAACGAACAGGCTTCCCGACGACGCCTCACTCTGGGCCGCCTGTCACGGCCTCGGCATATCCTGCGCCATGACCGGACAGGTGAAGGAATCAGTGGCGCCCTTCAGGAAATCCCTGGAGATGGCGCGCGCCATGAAACGTCCTGCGATGGTATCCGGATCGGCCTACGACCTGTCATGCTCGCTGGCGGTGCTGAAGGAATATGACGAGGCCTATGAGCTCCTGGCGGAATCGATCAGGCTGGAAAAGAAATACCGCGACATGGCGCGGAAGGATGAATGCTTCAGGGACGCCCTGGCGCAGAAACGCTTCAGGGAACTTCTCCGGTAAACCCGGCGGGCGGTCCGCCGGCCGCCTATTTCCTTTTAATGACGATGGCCGTCAGGTCGTCCTTGAGGGCGGTGTTGCCGTGGAAGGCGGTGAACTCGACGATGATGCTGTTCAGAATCTCCTGGGCCGAACCGCCGGGGGCCTTGCGCAGCGCCTCCATGATTCCCGTTTCGCCGAAGCTTCCGCCGCTGCTGTTTGTCGCTTCCAGCAGGCAGTCGGTGTAGAGGAGAAGGCAGTCGCCGCTCCCGAGCTTAAGGTTAAGTGACGGGAAGGGCTTGTCGATGCCGGCCACGCCGAGGAAGGACGATTTGTTCTCGCTGCCGGTCCTCTCCATGATCATCCCCACCTTGCCGGAGACCCCTGACCTGAACACGATGTCCGGGTGGGCGCAGTTGACGTATTCAACGCGGTCGTCCAGGAACCTCAGCACTATTCCCGTGATGTAGTTGTCGATCTGGCCTATCTCTTCCACCAGTTCCCTGTTGATGTTCTCTACTATCACGCTCAGGGGCTGGTCTTTACGGAAGTGGAAATGGCGTGAGATGATCGATTTCGAGAGGAGGGTAAGGAGGCCGGACGAGAGGCCGTGGCCCGATACGTCGAATATGCCGACACCCTTCAGCTCGCCGTCGCTTTCATAAAAATCGAAGAAATCCCCCGATACCTCGCTCCAGGGAGCGTAGGTGAAGGCGATATCATAGGATTTGTACACGGGCGCCTTCCGCGGGAGAAACCCGGACTGGACGCTTCCCGCCAGGTACATGTCCTTCTTGCGGATCCGCTCATTATCCTCGAGCTCCCTGTTGACGCGGACCAGATTGTCGTTCATCGCCTCCAGCTCGTTCATGGCGGCCTCCAGTTCCTCGGTCCGCTCCGCGACTTTCTTTTCCAGGTTGACGTTCATGTCCAGGAGGAGGTCCCGGGCGACGCGGAGCCTGTTCCGCATGTCATCGACCTCGGCGATGACCTCGCTGAACTCGTCGTGGGCGATGAGCTCCCGGTGCGGGGCCTCGAGGTCGCCGCTGCCGATGCGTTTCAGGAATGTCACCACGGCGTTCATCCGTTCCCGGATCGTCATGTTAAGCAGGATCGGGGTGAAGAGCCCGAAAATAATCGAAATTCCGATTATGACGCCGACCCGCACGTACAGGAGAATGGTGCCGATCTTGTTGGTTTCCACGGTTATGTACATGAACATGAAGAGCAGGAAGACCGGCAGGAGCACGGCAGAAACGGAGAGGACCGTGAGGCGCTGGACCAGGCTCAGCCGGGGCGACAGGTCTTCGCTGGTTTTCCGGGCGAACACCCCCCGGAAAACCAGCGAAGACCTGTCGCCCCGGCTGAGCCTGGTCCAGCCGGGGCGACAGGTCTTCGCTGGTTTTCCGGGCGAACACCCCCCTGTTAATAATGCGCTGTATGAAGAGTTCGGTGATCGTGAAGTAGGACATGATCCCCAGGAGGGAGCAGAGGGGCGGCCCCAGCCACATGTTGACCGCCTGGGGGACCGTGAGGTCGACCATGATATTGATCACCAGGATCGGAAGAGAAAGGAGCAGCAGCCAGCGGAAGAGGGCGCCGACGGCATGGATTGCCGGGAGCCTGAAAAAGCGTTTTTTTGCCTTTATGTACTCCTCGTCGGACACCTCCTGGCCTTTCCGGAGTTTTTTAAAGTATTTCAGGACGGGGATCAGCACGATCCAGTTGTTTACCATGACGAAGGCGAGGCCGAATACGAAGAAGGGAGGCCAAATCTTGTTGAAGGTCTCCAGTTGTTCCGGCGTCAGCTGGATGTTGGTCCAGACATAGAACAGCACAATGGGGACCACGACGAAAAAGCTTAAGCCCTCGGTCAAGACATTGAAAAGAATATAAAAGTTCCTGATTGCTTTTATATCGGCTCCCTGGTCCATTAAAGCCTCCCTGTTGATGGCGATGTTAGACGGTTGTGCAAAATAATGGTCGGCGGCAGCCAATATAAAAACATGGAATTGGAAATGATGCAAGCTTTTTTCCGGATTGGCAACGACGTGCGTCGAAGGGGCGGGCGTCAGTTTCTCTTTATCAGTATCGCGGTAAGGTCGTCCCTGACTGGGTTTCCTTCCCTGAAATCATTGAAATTGTTCATGATATGGTCCAGGATCTCCCGCGCGGACCCTGCTGGGGCGTTCTGCAATGATGCCATGATGCCCGTTTCTTCATAGGACCGGCCCCGGGGGTTTTTAGCCTCCGCCAGGCAGTCGGTGTAGAAAAAGAGGCAGTCACCGCGCTCCATGGTTATCGACACCGCGGCAATGGGCTCCTTCATGGCCGCCACGCCGAGAAAGCGGCCGGTGCAGTTTATGCCGGCGCTGTCCAGCACCCTTCCGACCCTGCCGGTCGATGCCGATCTGAAGAGCAGGTCCGGGGACGCGCAGTTGACGTATTCGACCCTGTCCCCGATGAAGCGGACCAGCACCCCGGTTACGTACTGGTCGGTGGCGCCCATCTCGGCGATCAGGATATCGTTGATCAGGTCCATGATATTCCCGAGGTTTTTATCCTTATTGAGATAAAAATTGCGGCGGATGATCGACTTGACCAGCAGGGTGAGGAGGGCCGACGATATGCCGTGGCCGGATACATCGAAAAGGCCCGCGCCCTTGAGTTCTCCGCCGTCCTCGTAAAAATCGAAGAAGTCGCCCGAAACCTCGGTCCACGGCCGGTACACGAAGGCGACGTCAAGCGAACGTCCATGGGGGGCGCTTTTGGGGAGGAAGGAGGCCTGCACGGTCGCCGCCAGGGCCATGTCGTTCCTGCGGACCTGCTCCGCCTCTTCCATGGCCCTGTTCATGACGATCAGGTTGTCGTTCATCGCTTCCAGCTCGTTGTTGGCCGCTTCCAGCTCCTCCAGGGTCGCCGCCAGGTCCTGCGTGCGCTCTGCGACCTTTTTCTCCAGGTTGAGGTTCAGCTCCAGGAGCTCGCCGCGGGACCGGCGGAGCCGGTCCTTCATGTCATCCACGTCCGCTATGATGTCGCTGAGCTCGTCCTGTATCGGGACTTCCCGGGCTGCGGCGTTGAGGTCGCCGCCGCCGATCCGCTTCAGGAAATCCGTGACGATCCCCGTCCGGAAGCGGATGGTCTTGTTGACGAGCGCGGGGCTGAAGATGCCGATTATCATCGAAAAGACAACGAAAACGGCCATCTTCCCGTAGAGTAACGGCGTTGCAATGCCGGCCGTTTCGACCGTGATGATAAAGAAGACGGAGAGAAAGAGGACCGGCAGCATGACGGCCGAAACCGACAGAAGGGTCAGGCGCTGCAGCAGGGTTATGCGCGGCTGGTTTTCCGGTCCGGGGCCATGTTCGAAGACGCCGCTGCTGATGAGGTTCTGCACCACGATTTCGGTAATGGAAAAATAGGAGAACACGCCGACGAAGGCGCATGATACGGCCCCCATCCACATGGTGGCGATCTGGGTGCGGGCCAGGTCGGTCATGACGGTCATGAGCACGATGACGCTGCCCAGGAGCATGAGCCAGCGGAAGAAGGAGATGACGGCGTATATGAAGGGGAGCCGCAGGAGCCGTTTTTTGGCCCTGAGGTATTCAACGTCACTGACCGGGGTCCCGTTATTGATGTTCTTCAGATAGCCGGTGACGGGCAGGAGGACGAGCCAGTTGGTGACCAGGACGAAGGCGATGCCGAAGAGGAGCGCCGGCGGCCAGATCCTGTTGAATGAGGCGAACTGCTCCGCCGTGAGCCTGATGGACGTCCACACGTAGAATATCGCCACGGGGACCACGATGAGAAAGCTGAAGCTGCCTGTGAACAGGTTCAGTGTGATGAAAAAATTCCTGGTGGCCTTTCTGTCGCTGCCGGAATCCATTACTCCCCCGCGTGCTGTGATCGAGCACCTGGTACGGTATTCTATAGTACGGCGAATGTATTGATCGGTTTAAAGATTGGACGAGAACCAATTTCAGTATCATTCACAATGGGGCCGTAACATGCAAGCAATTTTTTGGGATATGACCCGGGGCATATAATAATTGACAATGTCCGGAGCGTCATCTATACTACGGCCTGACACACGGGGCCGGATGGGGCCTCTGGTCCGGCCTGCACCAAATCCATGCGTACGGGAGGACGCTATGCCGACACCAGCATCAGTACAGGCTCTTCAGGGACTGAGGGATTTGTCAATGCTCAAGTGGTACGTGATTCCGCTACTGGTCATAGTCGCGTACATTTACACCATGGAGATCAAGAAGGCCCGTGAATCCGGCGTCTGGGACGCGGTCCTGGCAGGGATGACGCTCTTCGGGATGGATTTCTTCAACGAGACCTGGAACGGATGGGTGTTCCACCTGACCCAGTATTCGGCCTTCTGGACAACGCCCGGCGACACGGCCCTGCGCACCACTGTCGGCTGGAACATTGAGATCATGTTCATGTTCTCCATTCTCGGCATCGTCTACTACCATTCACTCCTGCCCGATAAAGAAACGAAGATCCTTGGGATCCCGAACCGCTGGTTCTGGGCGGTGGTCTTTGCCGCGGTCTGCGTCTTCATCGAGTGCGTTCTCAACTACGGCGGACACCTGGTGTGGGAATACCCCTGGTGGAACCGCACCTTCACCGGGGTATGGCTGATATTCGTCTTCGGCTACTTCGAGTTCTTCGTGGCAATCATCTTCATGCTGAACAGGAAAACCATGAGGGGAAAGCTGACGGCCATCGGCGTGATCTACGCGGTACCGATCGTGATGAATATCATAGGTCTGGGGATCCTCGGATTTACCTACTGATAAACAGCCTGATTGCCGAGAAAAATTTCCATGCGACGGGCCGAATAATTAGGGCTGCCGGTTTACCCGGCAGTCCCTTTGTCTTCAAGGCTGATTGATGGCGCCAGCCAGGATCGGTTTTTCCGCCGGCCGGGTGATGAGCTATCGATCGGATGATCTCGTCAATTGCAGCTGACCTCGTCAAACACTGAGAAATTTGTGATCCCGGAACTCTGTCCTTTATACTTGCCGTTGTCCTTTTTGATATGGAAGAAAACGCCATAGATGGCGTTGTTTTCGCGAGCAACAGGAGCTGCAAGGTGTACTCCCTCATGCAGATCGACCAGATGCGTCTGATAAGCGGCGAAATGGGGATACCCTGCGTGATGATCGACGTGGACCATGCGGATGAGCGCAAGTACAGCGAGGAGACCGTCTTCAACCGCATTGAGGCCCTCCTTGAGACCATCAGGAACAGGCGGGCCGGCAGGGATCCGGAATCACGCTGACATCCTCCGCCGATATCCGGGACCGCCCCGCTTTCCTGCCTGACATGCTGCGGAAGCAATTAATTATGAATCGCCGGATGGGGAATTTCGCGGGTAAACAAACCGGCGTAATGCCCGTATTCCGTGGACCCGCGGCATTATAAAAAATGGATTGACAAAAAGTTACCAATGGTAACAAAAGTAACCAAAGGTAACTTATTTCGGGTGAATTACAACGGGCGCCGAGATATCTCAATAACGGTAGCCGGATTAATCAAGCCATGGTAGAATAAAATTTTAGGAGAACAACATGTCATTCCCGGACAGAAACAATCCCTATAACTTCAATAAATACCTGGAATGGAGAAACGGCGTCGATTATTATGCCGATGATCCATTTTTACAGAAAGTACTCAGACATTTTTCCGGCGACGCCTGGGAGGAGGCCGACCGTGAAGCCAGGAAGACCTCGAAAAAGGCTTCCTTCAGATGGCGGGACATGGCGGCATCGATAGCCGTTCCGGAAAAAAGACCGTTCATGATGCACTATGACGGGCATCACAACAGGATTGACAGGATAGTCCGCCCACGGGAAACGGAAATAATGGAAAGGGAGGTATTCGGGGAAAAGCTTTTTTCCGATGAGTATTCCCGCTGGGTAAAGCTCATCCGCATGATGATCATATATCAGAATGGGGAAGCCTGCATAGCATGCCCGGTCACCTGCACGGAGGGCCTGGTGGAGCTCCTTGAAAAATATGCGGATACGCCGGAAACAAGGCATATCCTCCTTCATTGCAAAGAGGGTATTGACGGCGATTTCGCCATCGGCGCCCAGTATCTTTCTGAAATACACGGCGGTTCGGATGTCCCTTCCAACGTACTGGAGGCGGTTAAAGAGGGCGATACCTGGAAACTCTATGGCACCAAGTTTTTCTGTTCCGCGACCCACGCGGACTATGTTGTCATAACCGCCAAGCCGTCCGGTTCGGATAAGGTGGCGCTTTTTGTCATGCCGTCGTGGCTCCCGGGAAACAAGGAAAAGGAAATCCGGAACGGACACACGATAGACAGGATAAAATGGAAGATGGGCACCAGCGAACTGACGACTGCCGAGCTGACCTTTAACGGGGCTGTCGCGTATCCCGTGGGGCCCCTTGACAGGGGAGTCGCCAACGTGGTGGGCATCGTGCTGACCTATTCCAGGCTTACCGTCGGTCTCAGCGCCGCGGCCTTTATGTCAAGGGTGTCGCGTGAGGCGAAGAAGTACAGCGAATTCAGGGAGGCCTTCGGCATGCCCGTCGGGAATTTTCCCCTTGTCAGGATGCAGCTGCAGGATCTCGAGCGCAATACAAAAAGAACGACAGCCGGCGCGTTTAAACTCTATAAAGAATTCCTGGGCCTTCCCGGTGATGCGGGGGATTCCATGGAACAGAAGAAACTGAAGTTTGGGGTCCGCGAGCTTATCATGCTCCAGAAAATAACCGCCGCATGGGATTCCACCGACATCATCAGAATGGGAATGTCAATTTTCGGCGGGCACGGTGTCATGGAGGATTTTTCCTCCCTGCCGCGGCTTTACAGGGACTCGGCGATCAACGAGCTCTGGGAGGGGCCGCGGAACGTGCTCCTGACGCAGATATTCAATGATCTGAAAAAAGCCGGGAGCTGGTACGCGCCTGCCGAATTCATTTCCGATATTTTATCCGATGCGGACGCGGCCACTGTCAGAAAATTCGCCGCTGAAGCAGTCACCCTCCTGTCGCATCCCAACCTTTTTCAGCCGGACGAGAAAACACTGGAGGTTTGCCGCGCATGGGACGATTTTTGCCATCGTTTGTTCCATGCATACCAGGACATGGCCCTTGGGGAAGTTGAAAGGGGACGCTGAGTTCCACCGCCGCCGAAGGCGGCGGAGAACGTCACCATCAATTGCTGAATTTTGATGCTATTATTTTCCCTATCTTTCTCATGTGAAGCGCCACATCTTTCCTGGTTCTTCCCGGGTAATTCCGAAAGGTGATGAGGACGCCGTTCATCGCGGCAAAAAACGCGTGGGACAGCATCCTCGTGTCGCCTTTGACGTTTAGCCTTTTAAAGAGTTT
The DNA here is from genome assembly GCA_035400945.1 of Spirochaetota bacterium. GTDB lineage: Bacteria > Spirochaetota > UBA4802 > UBA4802 > UBA5550 > RBG-16-49-21. The sequence continues at coordinate 75,283 of DAONAJ010000009.1, read as the reverse complement.
ATCAAGCTGGTCCAACAGCAGTCTTTCGGTTGCATTGAGCTTTTTCAGTAATGCGGCGTTAAGGGACCCGTCCAGCATGAAATGCGTCATCATTCTGAAATACTGGTCATCCTCAATGAGATAGTTGATGAACTTGTCGGTTATTGCTTCGATGTTCACACTTTCGTTATTATCTGTGAGATCGGCTAAAAAGCGGATTATCTTCTCTCCCCCCCGTATAAAAGCCTCAACAAAAAGAGTCTGCTGGTCAGGAAAATAACGGTATATGGCGGCATGGGAAATGCCGGCCTCCCGGGCGATGTCCCTGATGCTGACCTGGTTGAAAGGTTTATTCGCAAAGACGCGCTCGGCAGCCTGTATGATGAGTTCCTGGCGTAATTTTTTTTCCTGGATTTTCATCGAGGCGAAGGGGCTG